>NZ_UWNY01000002.1 GCF_900604285.1 Varibaculum vaginae | reverse complement strand
AGACCCTTAAGAGCGCTCTTGATAACTCGGCTACCAGTTTTGGGGAAAATGATTCTCGAACGAAGAATTGGCAGATTCAGCTCAATAACGCCCAGGCGACTTTGAATGGTCTTGAGGGTGAGCTTAACGGAAAAGTCATGGTGCCATACTCCTCACTACTGGGTTACAAGAAAGGCGCCGACGGCAACCTAGTCATCGACGAAACCCAGGCACCAACCGTACGCCTGATCTATCAGCTATTCTTGTCTGGCTTGTCGATCACCGAAATCCGCAAAGAACTACAGCACCGTGGCATTTTGACTCCTCGCGGTAAAACTAAATGGTCTACCTCAACCGTGCGCTCCATTTTGTCGAACGAAAAATACAAAGGAGATGCGCTCTTACAGAAGACGTTCACTGCTGGCTTTTTAACCAAACGCATCGAAGAAAACCAAGGACAACTCCCCCAGTACTACGTGACCGGCAACCACGAACCCATCATCGATCCGAAAGTCTGGGACCAGGTTCAATACGAACTCGCCACCCGCCACGCGACCAACACCGCCAAAATCGGACTATTTTCCAGCCGCCTAAAATGCGCAGATTGCGGATCCTGGTACGGACGCAAAACCTGGGCATCCAACACTAAATACAAACACACGATCTGGCGATGCAACCACAAATACGACCATCCCCGTCCCTGCCAGACCGCTACTTTGCGTGATCAGCAAATACAGACCGCGTTTCTTTCCGCACTGGGCCAGCTCTCTAAAAACTATCGCGGGAAAGATCACCTACCACAAGCCATCACCGAAATGTTCAATACCAACCAGCTCGAGGCAGAATCCAGCCGCCTAGATGACAAGATCCGCGTTCTTGCCAACCAGATCGAAGAGCTGATCGGAGAGAATCAACGCCGAGCGCAAGACCAAGAACAATACCTCGCCAAATACACCCAACTAGACGCGAAATACCAGAAAACACTCGCAGAAAAACACGCCATTGACGCGCAGATAGCAGCTAAAAACGCCAAAGCCACCGCGATCAAAACCGCCTACTCCCCGCTAGCTAACAAACCCATCGAGCACTTCCAGCCCTGTCAATGGAACGCCCTAATCGACCACGCCATCATCGGCGCAAACCAAATCCGGTTCATTTTTAGAACCGGGAAAGAAATAACGGTCAATCTTTAATCCCACACCCTAAACACGGCTAGAGCACCAGACTCGAACCGACACAGCTAGAACAGCGTTATTTGCGAGTCAGGGAGGCCATTTTTCATCTCCGTTAGCGAGTTAAACCCCAAAATCCTATCCGAACAGGGAAAACATGACACTAGGTAACGCAAAACCCAAACCCGCTAAGGCAAGCGATTTTTCACACCCCCCTAAGCGATACTCGCTAACGCAAAAGGGTACTTATCAAATCCGACGTCTAAGTGGAGCGAGTGACGGGAATCGAACCCGCATGACCAGCTTGGAAGGCTGGGGCTCTACCATTGAGCTACACTCGCAAGTGGCTTTCGCTTCGAGTTAACGGAAGCCGCGAAAAACAGTGTAACCTATTAGAGGTCAGAAAAAAAACTGACGGGGCGTGGCGCAGTTTGGTAGCGCACCTGCTTTGGGAGCAGGGGGTCGCAGGTTCAAATCCTGTCGCCCCGACTCTGCGATCTCCCGCGACATATGTCCGCGTATGTCGCGGGATTTTTCCTATTCCTACCCCAGTTCACCCCCCACCGAAAAACAAATCTGTATTAGCCGCTTGACACAGCCACCCCAATAAAGTTACTGTATTACTACATTGATACAGAAACGGAAAGGAGGGGACATGGAACTGAACTCAGCAATTCCAATTTGGAGCCAATTGCGTGATGAGTTTTCTCGTCGGATAACTTCTGGAAGCTGGCCGCCAGGGAGCAAGATTCCCAGCGTGCGCGACCTCGCGCAAATGGTAGGAGCCAACCCGAATACGGTACAGCGCGCCCTATCAGAACTAGAGCGCGAAGGACTGGCAGTATCAGAGCGCACCGCCGGACGATTCGTAACCCAAGACCAGGACAAGATCTGGCTTACTCGCCAAAAAATATTCCTGGAGCATGCCAACCAGTTCGCCGCCACCATGAAAAAAGCTGGCGCTACCCTACCCCAAACACTCGACTTAGTAGAAAAACAATGGAAGAAGGGAAAATCTCATGACTGAAAATCAGTTAAATCAGTTCCCAACGCCTCCGGCTTCCAGGCCGGACGAAAGCCCCCAGCAATTTATGGGGGTGACCCCTGCAAACGAGCATACGCAAACGCAGACACTTCCTCCCGCTATCGAAATAAAGGGGGTGTCGAAGTTCTACGGTTCCCAGATCGGGCTGACCAACGCCAACTTAACCCTGCCCAGCGGGGGCATAGTCGGGCTCCTGGGGCCAAACGGGTGCGGAAAAACCACCCTAATGAAAATCTTGGCTGGGGTAATGCAGGATTACGAGGGAGAAGTCCGGCTTTTCGGGAAAACTCCCGGAGCCGAGACCAAAGCTTTTACCTCCTACCTACCCGACAGCTCATTATTGGCAGACAATCTCACCCCGCGCGCCGCAATCCGCCAATACCAGGATTTCTTTACTGACTTCGATTCCGCGAAAGCCTACGAAATGGTAGATTTTTTCCGTCTGCCAGCCGACCGGAAGCTATCTGCCATGTCCAAGGGTATGCGCGAAAAGCTACAAGTCGCGCTAATTATGTCGCGAAATGCGCACGTCTATCTGCTAGACGAGCCCATTAGCGGAGTCGATCCAGCGGCCCGGGACGTGATCTTGCGGGCAGTTATTTCCCGGTTTAACCCTCAGGCAGTAATGCTGCTATCGACCCACCTGATTAACGACGTGGAATCCATAGTCTCTACTGCGGTATTCATGTCCGCAGGACAAGTATTTTTAACCGGAGACGCAGATCAACTCCGCAGCACCTATCAAACCAGTCTGGATGGACTCTTTAGGGGGATGTACCGATGATTACTAAAATAATGAAACATGATTTCCTGGCGCTACGTAAACCCTTAGGAATCACTGTAGCTGTGGCAATAGGTACCGTCCTGTTATCTGCGATAGCCATGGTGATCTTACGTAACGGCATCGGGATCTTCCTAGTATTTCTAGCTTTCCTAGGACTGCTAGCCGCCTACCTGGTTTATTCAATAATCCTTTTGGTTCATTATTACCGTTCTATGTATGGAAAAACCGGGTATTTCACCATGTCGATCCCGGCTCGTCCTATCGAGCTATTTTGGGCAAAAAGTATCTTCAACCTCTTAAGTTTGTGCTTCTTTGCACTACTGTTTTTTGGCGGAGGATTACTGTTGATCACAGCTGCGTTTTTGGGTGACGCTACTGGCTCCGGTCTTAAATCCTTCTTCACAACCACAGAGGTCTGGCAAGTAGCTTTTCTGGTTCTAACGACCCTACTACTATCCTCCATTGTCAGTGTTTTCTGCTACCAGTTCATAGTTACTGCTGGCAACGCTAGACCTTTCCTGGATCGGTTTGGAAAAATTGGCGGCCCGATACTAGTGGCGGTGCTACTCTACGTGGGAATGCAAATTATTAGCTTCCTACTACTTGCAGTCCCCGGACAGATGATATTTTTTGCCCCCAACGCCCCGTTTATCTCTTTCGATTGGGGAAGCCCCCTCTTCGACCAGGTACTTCCCTCCAATGACCCCCAGATCGTGGAGCCACCGGTAATTTCGATCTGGTGGCTACTCGTCACCACCATCCTTACGATAGTCGCGGGTTATCTCACCGCTAAACTCCTGAAGAAAGGTACTTCCCTACGCTAAGGAACGTGAAAGACAGAAGATCCCTCGGTATCCTCCGAGGGATCTTCCTTAGGAAAGCATAAAACCTAAAACCATAAACGAAAGCCCCTAGCAGGAAATCTGCTAGGGGCTTTTTCTTAAATTCGAGTTTTACTCGAAATCGTCTGCCGGGCTGTACAGTCCCAGCTTTACCGCTTTGGTCAGGTGACGAGGTGCCACATAGGAACGTCCATCATTGCCCTTGACCGTAGTAAGCTGGGGTGCCTTGGCTTTCCAAGCAGACCGCCGAGTGCGGGTATTCGCACGAGACATTTTGCGCTTTGGTACTGCCATCACGGACTCCTCTACCTAATACAAATACAAAATAACCTCTATAACTGTGCCATTTATGGCGGAAAGATTCCAGTTTCAACCATGTGATTTGCCTCGCGAGCACTCTATTTCAAGTTACACACAGAAAGAAAAGCAGTTTTTCCTAAGGCATGCTTGCGTTAAACCTAAAAGGTATTATCCTCCCCCGCTTAGGAAATAGATAGGATCAAGCTATGCGCACTATCTATGGCTCTGCTCGTAGCGAAAGCGAGATTAAACGTTCCCGTTTTATCTCCTCCCTAGCACGTACTGATAGTGAGCAGGCCGCCCGCGAGTTTATCTCCCAGGTTCGCCGCGAGTTTCCCGACGCCCGCCACCACTGCACCGCTTTTCTTATCCACCAGGATACTGGGCCAGACACTACCCGCAGTAGCGATGATGGGGAGCCCGCGGGAACTGCCGGGAACCCAATGCTAAAGGTGCTAACAGAATCAGGATTAACCAATGTAACCTGTGTGGTTACCCGCTATTTCGGGGGTACAAAACTGGGAACCGGCGGACTAGTACGAGCTTATTCCCAGGCAGTGAAACAGGTTTTGGAGGCTGCTCAAACCGTACGAATCGTTACCCAGCCTTCCTACCGGCTACATTTACCAATCGGGGAAGCCGGAAAGATTGAGGGAAAACTGACCCAAAACGGTTACCAGATCCTCGCGCGTGACTTTGCCCAGGATGCTACCTTGCGTTTTACTGCCCGGCCTAAGACCACCCAATCAGAGATTGAAAGCTACTTGTCGAGCATTAGCGGGCGGGAAATCAGCGTACAGATGGCACCGGATATTACTTGCGAACTACCAGAATAATCGCATCCCCGCCAAATATCTTTAACAGACCTTGCCGTTAGCTTGCTTAGGCAAGAAAGTAACGCTGCTATCATTTTTAACCCCGCGGTTATTTATTCCCCAGATAGGAGCATTTTATTCTCCAGCCGCCATCTCCAAATTTTACTGTGCGCATAAAAGTTGCACCCCTAAAACCGAAGATGTTACAACTTGAAGCAGCAAAGTTTTCCCGACAGATTGGAGAGGCAAATGTGTTTTCCCGCCGTCTCTAGCTGTCGTCTATGTATCTAGGGACACCCCGCCGACCGCTCAGGCGCGGGTTGTCCCTCGGGGCAACAAAGCATTTTTATGCCCCGTCCCTAAATCTTTTATAGCTGGCTTTCCAGCATTTCTCACCACTAATTTTTTAAGGATAAATATGAATATCGCGAAAGATGTAACCGAACTAGTAGGCCATACTCCCCTAGTTAAAATCAATCACCTGCTGCCAGGTGATTTTTCCGGCGAAGTAATCGCTAAAGTTGAATCTTTCAACCCTGCGTCCTCGGTAAAAGACCGGGTTGCTTTAGCCATGGTAAATGCCGCCGAAGCCTCCGGAAAGTTAAAACCCGGCGGCACGATTGTGGAATCTACCTCTGGAAATACCGGGGTGGCACTAGCGATGGTGGGAGCTGCCCGCGGCTACAAAGTGGTAATTACCATGCCCGAATCCATGTCTAAAGAACGCCGCGCCCTGATGCGTGCCTTCGGAGCCGAACTGGTACTGACCCCGGCAGCAGCAGGAATGCAAGGCACCGTGGATGCCGCCCAAAAAGTGGTAGCCGAAAGGGAAGGAGCTATTTTGGCTTCCCAGTTCACTAACCCCGCTAATCCTTTAGCTCACTACAAACGCACGGCGGAAGAAATCTGGGCAGATAGCGACGGCAAAGTTGATGTTTTTATTGCCGGAATCGGAACCGGGGGCACTGTTACCGGAGTAGGCCGACGCCTAAAGGAGCTAAACCCCGACATCCAGATTTTCGGAATCGAACCTGCCGAATCTGCACTGCTCACTACGGGAGAGGCCGGAGCACATGGGATTCAAGGAATCGGGGCAAACTTTGTTCCCGATATCTTGGATTCTTCGGTGCTAACTAAGGTACTCACAGTTAAAACTGAGGACGCTATCGCAATGGCACGAAAAGCCGCCGCAAAAGAGGGGCTGCTCGTGGGGATTTCTGCCGGTGCAGCCTTGGCGGGAGCGTTGCGTTTAGCACAGCGCCCTGATATGAAAGGTAAACGTATAGTGACTTTACTGCCCGATACTGGCGAACGGTACCTAAGTACCCCACTGTTTAAAGATTTGATGCACTAGGAGCTAAAAATGGCGGAGCCGGAACCGACTTTAATTCAACTGTGTAAAGAGGATCTAGCAGCAGCTATTAATTCGGATCCGGCTGCCCGCAACAGGCTGGAGGTAGCGCTAACCTACCCCGGGGTGCACGCAGTCTGGGCCTATCGCTTGGCTCATATGCTGTTTAAGAAAAACTTCAAATTACTGGCCAGGATAGTTTCTTCGATTGCACGTAGCTATACCGGAGTAGATATTCACCCCGGAGCTCGCCTAGGGCGACGCCTGTTCATCGACCATGCCAATGGGGTGGTAATCGGGGAAACCACCAAGATCGGCACCGATTGCGTACTATTTCACCAGGTCACCTTGGGTGGGGTGTCTATGTCTAAAGGCAAGCGTCACCCCACCCTAGGGGATCGGGTGATGGTAGGAGCCGGCGCGAAAGTGCTCGGTCCTATCCAGGTAGGTTCTGATGCACGCATCGCTGCCAATGCAGTGGTAGTTCGCGATGTTCCCGCGGGGTGTTCTGCCATCGGGGTACCGGCACGAGTCTCTCCAGGTTGTAAACAGCAAAAGACAGCCGAACTGATTATCGACCCCACCTTGTTCATCTAGAAAACAAGGGCACTCGCCAACACAACCTAAAGGCGAAACCCCGGGAAATAAACTAACCCGAGTTATACGGGGCAGGAAAAATTTTTCCCTCCCACCCCTAAGATAAAACTATGACAAGTTTTGATTTGGAAACCTACACCCAAGGTTTAACTGAATTTATTTCCGCTTCTCCCTGCGCCACTTTTGCCGCATGCACTCTGACCGAAATATACAGCTCCCAGGGGTTTAAACCAGTTGACCCTACCCAAGCTTGGCCACAAAGTCCCGGACGCTATTATTTACGCCGTAAAGGCGCCCTCATTGCCTGGATTGTACCGGAAGCCTCCCCCAAAGGTTTCCGGATTATCGGTAGCCACACCGATTCTCCTGCTTTCAAACTAAAACCCACCCCCGATAGTTTCAGCCCTGATAGCTGGGGGCAGCTCAACGTAGAAGTTTATGGAGGCATGCTCCCTAACTCTTGGTTAAACCGAGAACTAGGAATCGCCGGAATCATTTATGACCGCTCTGGAGGGTGCCACTTGGTGCGTACCCAAGCGATCGCTACTATCCCCCAACTAGCTCCCCACTTAGATCGGGAATCAGCTAACGAACTTACACTTGACCGACAACAACACCTGCGTCCCCTCTGGTATATAGGGGGATCCCCACGCGCAATTCTGGACGTAGTTGCCCAGGAAGCGGGACTTAGCGGTGCCGCTGAGATATCTAGTCACGAGCTTTATACTTTCGATACCCACGCCCCGCAACGGCTAGGAATTGAGAGAGAGTTTCTAGCCTCAGCCCGTCAAGATAATTTATTGTCGCTCTATAGCTCCACCCAGGCGTTATTGAAACTGGCTGAAACAGATTTTCCGGGAGAAAATATATTAATTAGCGCGGCTTTTGACCATGAGGAAGTAGGTTCCCACACCGAAACCGGAGCCGCTGGGCCGCTGCTAGAACAGGTGCTGCGCCGCTGTGCCCGCGCCACGGGTGGGGTGGAAGCCTTTGAACGGATGTTGGCTGCATCCTCGTGCCTATCCGCCGATGTTGCCCACTCGGTAAACCCCAACTACCCCGAAAAACATGACCCCGATACCCGGCCGGTGATGGGAGCCGGACCGGTACTCAAGCTCAACGCCTCACAACGTTACGCCACCGATGCGGCAGGCTGGCATATTTGGGAGGACGCGGCACAGATGAGCGGAGTTAAAACCCAACGTTTTGTCTCAAACAACGCCGTCACCTGCGGGTCAACTATTGCCCCCATGACTGCTACCCTTCTGGGAATCACCACTATTGACGTGGGAGTACCGATTCTATCTATGCATGCTGCCCGGGAAATATGCGCCCTGGGAGACCAGGTGGAGATGGCGAAAATAATGCAAGCTTACCTGCAGAAATAACTATTAGTGGTGGGCCATACTGGTTTCGAACCAGTGACCTCTTCCGTGTGAAGGAAGCGCGCTACCCCTGCGCCAATGGCCCTTGAACTGAAACCACGTTACCGGATTTTGGGGGCGCAATCCAAATCCGCCGATCCTCTGGTAGGCTACTTCTAGCACGGGAGCTTTCAAGCTGAGAGGAAGCAAAACGCTTCGACCGTTACACCTGATCCAGATAATGCTGGCGCAGGGAGCTGGTTCACCTGTGCGCACATAAGGAGGCACAGATGGATCGCGAACAACAGTTGAAAGTAGTAAATAACCAGTGGCCACCCCTAACTGCTAGTCAAGCTACCGAAGTCCTGACTCAAATCCCCGAGTTTCGCGAGGAGCGAATCGCGAGTCTTTCTCCTTCTTCTCGCCCCATGGCCGCCGCCTGCCTGGTAAAAACCGCCAGCGGCAAGCAAGTATTTTTAAAGCGCTACCATCACAATTTGGTCAGCGAAAACGAGCTGGAAGCTAAACACTCTTTCGTTAATCAACTCGCGGAAAACAATTTTCCCACCCCACGGTTTTTCTACTTTACCCCTGCGAAAAGCACCCTAGCTGCGGGAGAATGGATCTTCGAAGCCTCACAAGGAGCACAGGGGCAAGACCGCTACCGCCAGCTACGCTCCTGGCTACCTCCCAAAACTAGCGAAGAAGCCGTACAAATGGGGCGCTTAGCCGCGCGGCTACGCATTGCCAGCCAAAAAATTAAATCGCACCCCCTGGATCCCGCCCCCTATCAAAATAGGATAGAACTCCTACTGGGAGACCCATTGCCGAAGTTAGCAGACTTCTTAAACGTCCATCCGGTGCTTGCTTCCTACCTGAAAGCAAGCAGACTGGATCTAGCAGGCGCATTAGAGCCTTTGCGACCTTTAGCCAATATTCTTGCTCCCCTGGCTAATAGCCCCCGCTATTTCACCCACGGCGACTTGCACGTTTCCAATACTTTTTGGGAAGGAAATGAAATATCTTCCCTCATTGATTTCGGGCTCGCTTGCCCGAATCCGCCACTTTTTGACCTGGCAGTTCTACTTGAACGCCACAGTATCGACTGGATCAGTATTACCGAAGGTAAAACTGATAGCTATTGGCCAGAAGTGGCCGGAAATCTACTACGTGGCTACGGTGAAATCTGGCGGTTAACAGAAGCTGAAACCGAAATGCTCGGGGCTCTCATCGCGCTTTGCAACGCCGAATTTTCCCTGACAGCAATGGAGTATGACCTGTTGGCTCCAATTGAGCCACAGATTAAAGACTGGGCCTGGAACATCGGTTTCCAGGGTCATAGCCAATGGTTCCTCACCGAACCAGGCAAAAAATATCTATCCATCATCAACCAACTAGCGAAAGAAAGAGTATGCGAAAAATAGCTACCGCGTTAGCCTGCACTCTAGCCCTAACTCTGGCGGGGTGTTCTACCGGATCAAATTCAGCAACCAAAACACCCGAGGTAAAGAAAACATCGGTTATTTTAGACTGGACTCCCAACACTAACCACACCGGGATTTACGTAGCCCAAGAAAAAGGTTTTTACCGGGAAGCCGGATTAAATGTAAAGGTAGTGCCTTTTTCTAAGAGTGGCGTGGAATCGGTAATGGCCGCTAAAGGCGCCGATTTCGGGTTCTCAGGAACCGACTCGATTGCCTCGGCAAAAGCCTCTAACCTGGGGATTAAAATGGTATTCAACCTGCAACCAAAATCTTCTTATATGGTGGGATTTTTAGATAAAGCCGATATTCAACGTCCCCGTGACTTAGATGGTAAAACCCTCGCTGATTTTGGGGGCGGGTTTCAACACATTGCCACCAGGATGCTGATTCAAAAGGACGGTGGCAAAGGAGAATTCAAGAAAGTAGTCGCCGGCGCCCAGACCCTGCAAGCAGTAGAACAAGAACGTGCCGACTTTGCAGAACTCCTATCTACCTGGGAAGGGATTGAAGCCGAACAGAGCGGGTATAAGCTACGCTACTTTGATTACGGAAAGTTTGGTATTCCCACCACCCCAGCTCTCCTGGGAATTTCTACCCGAGAAGAGCTAATAAAGAAAGACCCGAAACTGGTGCGTGCTTTCGTGCAAGCCACCCAGAAAGGCTACCAGTGGGCTATTGACCATCCACAAGAAGCCGCCCAGATTTTAGTCAAAGCGAACCCGCAGGCAAAGTTAGATTCAAAACTAGCTGAGGCCTCACAGGCATTATTATCTAAAGAGTATTGGCCAGATGCCACTGGAGGGGTTGGCCATGCCGATATGAATAAGTGGCAAAGCTACCTGGACTTCATTATCGAGCAAAAGCTAGTTTACGACGGGGATGGAAAACCCTACACGCAAAAGATTTCCGCCCCCGAGGTAGTAACCAACGAGTTCCTAGCTAAGACCAGCAGTAAATGAAAAATCACTCGCGTCTAGTCGCCGTCGGCCTTGTCCTTTTATCCCTGGCATTATGGGAAGCTATTTGCCGTTTGGGGCAAGTTAACCCCAAGCTATTGCCTGCCCCCAGCGTAATTTTTAGATCCGGGATAGAGGATTGGCCGGCGGCCTCGCTAGCCACGCAAGTAACCTTGCTAGAAGTATTGGCAGGTACCTCGCTAGCAATTATTTGCGGAGTAGTTATCTCTTTCTTCCTGTGGAGTGCGAAAACTTTCGGAAAAGCAGTTATGCCCCTGTTGGTAATCTCGCAAACCATACCGATAGTGGCCATCGCTCCCCTGCTGATTATCTGGTTCGGTTTTGGCGCAACCTCTAAAATCTTGCTCGTAGCATTATTCGGGATTTTTCCGATTATCGTGGCTTTTTCTAAAGGACTTACTGCTCCTTCTCGTGACCAGATTGACGTGGCACGCTCCCTAGGAGCCTCCCCCACCTGGATCTTCGTCCATCTGAGAATGCCCGCTGCTATGGGAGATTTCATTACCGGATTGAGAATAGCAGTCACCTATGGCCCGGCCACCGCCGCTACCGCCGAGTTTGTAGGGGCAGAAAATGGCTTAGGGATTTATCTACTCACCGCCCAAGGATCTTTCCGGACAGAATTAGTGTTCTTTGGAGCTGGAATCTTGACCCTAATGACCTTGGTAGCCTATCTGCTGGTAGAACTGGCTGAACGAGTCTTGATCCCCTGGAAGAAGGCAAAATGAGCCTACTAGAAATATCAGCCGTAACGAAAAAATTTACCACCCCGCCACTGACCGCCCTGGAGCAGGTGGGGATGAACATCAGTGAAGGAACAGTAACTGCCCTGGTAGGTCCCTCAGGTTGTGGTAAATCTACCCTACTGCGCATAATCGCCGGTCTCACCTCCCCCAATCAGGGAAAAATCTCTTGGTCAGTACCGAATCCCCTGGTTGCGCTTATGCCGCAACGCGATGGGTTATTTTCTTGGAACACTATCGAAGATAATGTGGCTCTGCCGCTACGTATCCGGGGAGTGCCTCGCCGGAAAGCCCGCGAGCGCGCCCGTGCCCTCCTCACCCAGTTCGAGCTGCAACAATTTTGCCGCGCCTACCCGGCACAACTTTCCGGAGGGATGCGTTCGCGAGTAGCCTTCTTACGCACGATGCTGGCTGAACCAACCTTAGTCGCTTTAGATGAACCTTTCGGGGCTCTCGATCAAATAACCCGTTCGCAAATGCAACGTTGGCTCTGGCAAGCTACCCATACCCAAGGATTAACTCTGCTATTGGTAACCCATGATATTGCCGAAGCAGCCACCCTAGCTGACCGGGTACTGGTAATGTCAGAGCGGCCGGGTAGAATTATCGCTGATATTAAGATTGAGCTTCCTGAACGTGCAGAGTTTTTAGCGACAGAGTCACCGAAATCTGCTAATGCATTAATTCATGGGGCAGGTCTGCGCACCACCCCGAATTTTGTTAAAGCCTATAAAGAAATTGAAAGTGCCCTGTGGGGCAAAGAAAAAAATAGGGAGTAGAAATGGAATTAACCCGAATTCGCATGGAATATGTAGTTACTTGGCCTAATCATGCGGGTCTATTCGTGGCTCGTAAAAAAGGCTGGTATCAAGAGGGAGGCTTAGATGTTGACATCTCATGGGATGGTTTTGACCGGGGAACTCCGGCGCAACTAGCCGCCAAAGGAGAGTTCCAGTTTGCCTCCATTAGATTAGGGGAATTGCTAGAGACCCGACATAGCGATCACCCCTTCGTAGCCGTCGCTACTTTCAATCAAAACCAGTTAGGTGGGGTAATTACTCGTGAGGAAACCGGGATTCGTCGTTTTCGAGATTTAGAAGGTAAAACTGTATCTATTCCGCCGGTTGCACGTCTCAAGCAGATGGTAGTGGAAGCTGTAGAGAAAGATGGCGGCGATTTTTCTAAAGTTAATGTCGTTGATCCGGGAGTATTCGAACCGGATATTCGCGCAATTGAAAAGGGGAAATATGACGCCCTCTTCAATGTGTTGGGTTGGGAAGCTTACCAGGGCAGTAAACCCTTCTCCGGGGTCGTGCAACTCTCCTTCGATGAAGTAGGGGTTACTCCCCACCACGCCTATTTCTTATGTGTGGAGGAAAGCTATCTGCGGAGCCACGAGGATCAGGTGCGAGCATTCCTGGCAGCAACCAGCCGCGGATACGATTTTGCTCGCGATAATCAGCCAGAAACCGTCGATATCATGGCTTCTACTATGTGTGCTAGTGAAGAGGATGTATTGACTGCATCCCTGGCCTATATGGCTCCCTCGTGGCATGCGCCCTCGGGACGCTGGGGAGAAATGGATGCAGAAACAGTACGTTCCTATACCAATTGGATGAGCGAAAACGGCTTCACCACCGCTAGCCTAGCGGACGTGGAAGGAGCCTACACCAACGCTTATCTCCCGGAAAAGTAGAATCAGCGGATATAGATTTCGGCTCGGGTACCTGAGTTTTAGGGCAAAACTACTAGGTATCCGAGCCGAATTTTTTTGCTAATTAGTACGCTTGAGGATTAGTCACTGATGGCGCCGGGAATACCAGATCGAGAGTAGCGCGGTACCTACCAAAACGATCAGAATATAGCCCATGGAAAAACCGATAGAGGGCTCCGGAATTACCTGCCCCCATTTCTCCATTCCCCAGAAGGGAGCTTCGTGAGCGGCATGGATAATCAGTTTCACCCCGATGAATCCCAGGATTAGAGCCAGGCCGTAATGCAGGAACGCGAGGCGTTCTAATAGCCCATCTATTAGGAAGAATAGCTGCCGTAGTCCCATAAGAGAGAAGGCAGTAGCCGCAAACACGATAAAGGGGTGCTTCGTGAGCCCAAAGATTGCGGGGATGGAATCAAAAGCGAACATTAGATCTGCAGATCCAATCGCCATGATTACCAGGAACATGGGGGTTACGTAGGTTTTTCCGCGGTGTCGATAGAGCAGTTTCGCTTCCCGGAAGCCTTCAGAAACTGGCAGCACCCGACGTACCAGTGAGGTGAATTTGTTTTCCTGGTATCCCTCGCTAGACTCGCTCGTCTCTTCGCTAGTAATACCTTCTCTGGCCTGACTAATCGCGGTGTAGATCAAGAACAGTCCAAATAGATAAAAGATCCAGGCAAACTCGTTTATTAAAGCCGCGCCGATCAGAATAAACGCAAGCCGCAGTACCATCGAGATCACTATTCCCAGCATGATTACTTTTTGCTGGTAGGCACGGGGAACCTTGAACCCGTTCAAAATGATGATGAAAACAAATAAGTTGTCCAGCGACAATGACCATTCGGTGATCCAACCCGCCCAGTACTCAGCTGCCAGATTCAAATCCCATTGCAGCCAAACCACCAACCCAAAAGCGGCAGCAATCGCCATGTAGATACCTGACCAGATAGCGGCCTCTTTAATGGTAGGTTCGTGGGCTTTGCGGACATGTCCGCGAAAATCGATAACCAATAAAACCAGAATAATCACTGCCAGTAGCAGCCAATTCCACCAGTGAATTACCTCGTGACCAGGGGTAGCATTGAGCGCAGGCACCAGACCCATGCAGCGTTCTCCATTTCGTTGCTGTTATGCCAAGGTCTTCTTCCGCCGTTTCCGGCCCAACCAGCCGGGCAAATTTGCCGTGATGACGGCTGGTTTGTTAATGGAAGTACTCCCCTTCCGCGATTACCTTCTTATTCTAACGTGTTTTAGTCGCAACCCCGAACCGTGGTCTGGCCAATGCTGCCGTTCCCATCTGCTGCCAATAACTGCCAGCCCCGATAGAGAAATCAGGCTGCAAATGGCAACCACCAACCAGTGCGATAAGCTGAGGAGCTCTAAGGCAAAGAATTCTCGCACTATCGGCACCGTAATCGCCGTGATCACCAAGGCAATCATGGCGGCTACTAATCCTCCGCGCCAACTGTGTAGCGGTTGTGACAATATCGCCAGCAACCCTAGAGCCCCGATAGCTAAGACAATGGTAGCCACCGAGGTTGCGGCCTCGGTACGCCCTATCCACAGGTAGGCACCGATAGAGGTGGCGGCGCACAGCAGCCCCGCCGGTAACGCCAGTTGTCCCACCCGACGCAAGAAACCGGGGCGATAACGCCGATTGGAAGGAGCGAGCGCCAAGAAAAACGCGGGGATTCCGATGGTGGTGGAAGATATGAGAGTTAGGTGCCGGGGAAGATAGGGGTAACGTATCCCCAAAATCCCCACTACCAGCGCCAACAGGGCAGCGTAGGTTGTTTTTGATAAAAATAGGGTGGAGACCCGCTCCATATTTCCCAGTACGCGGCGACCTTCTCTAAGCACCTGCGGCAAGGTAGAAAATTTGGAATCAATGAGGACGGCCTTCGCCGCTGACTTGGTGGCTTGGGCGGCGTTACCCATTGCAATCCCCAAATCCGCGTCTTTAAGGGCCAGAGCATCATTGACTCCGTCCCCGGTCATCGCCACGGTTTTTCCGGTTTTCTGCAAGGCTTGTACCAGGGCGCGTTTTTGTTCCGGAGTCACCCGCCCAAATACGGAATGTCTTTTCAGAATTTCAGCAATCCCTTCCGCGTCTTCCGGTAGCTTTCGGGCGTCAAATCCTTCAGTCTGAATCCCCACTCTCCCAGCCAGAGCCGCTACTGTCTGCGGATTATCCCCGGAAATAATCAGGACTTTTACCCCCTCTTGGCGGAAAAATTCCAGGGTTTGCGCCGCATCGTCGCGGAGACGTTCAGCTAACACTATTAACGCGCTTAACTGTAAACCGGCAGGCAACGCAGGGTTCTCTGGCGACATCTTTTCTTTGTTACTGTGCGCCAAGGCCAACACCCTCGCGCCTTGCCCCGCCCAGGTTCCGGTTTGTTCTTGGGTTTGAGTGTCGGTAGCCAGCACAATTTCGGGAGCCCCCAGCACCCAGGTATCTCCCGCACTGACTACCGCTGACCATTTGCGGGCAGAATCAAAGGGCACTAGCTGCGCATGTTCAATATCCGAAGGTAATTTTTCAAGGTCGCCAGCTAGACGCTCATAGATGGCTGCTGAAGTGTCATTTTCGCCTTCCTTAGTCAAAGCCGCCAGGGCAGCTTGCGCTTGTCCGTGAAGAGCGCCAGCGGGGACTAACTCTTCTTTGCCCGGTAGTACGAAGCCGCGTGCCCCTATCTCGCCGGTTGTGAGGGTGCCGGTTTTATCTAGGCAGAGGGTATCGACCCTGGCCAAAACTTCGACTGCCGGCAACTCTTGCATTAGTACCCCTTGGCGCACCAGTTTTAAGGAGGCGGCCGCAAAGTTAATGGACGTGAGCAGCACCAGCCCCTGAGGAATCATCCCTACGATTCCGGCAACCACCGCCACCACCAGCGGACCGATATTGCCCCAGTTAACTTCATCCACTCCCCCCAGGTTACGAATTTGTGCCACCGCCAGCAGGGCTATCACCAGTGGCAAGCAATAGGTAATAACCTTCAAGATTTTGTTAACGCCCGTTGCCAGCTCCGAATGCGCCATTTTGAATTTTCGCACCTGCATAGCCATATCGTTAGCCCAGGACTGGCTGCCTACCGCAGATACTTTTACATATCCGTCACCGGCCACTACCGCTGCACCAGAAAAAACTTCTTCGCCGGTTTCTCTGGCACACGGAACTGACTCTCCGGTGAGGTTGGACTCGTCCAGGTAGATTCCGCTGGTGGCTACTATTTCCCCATCAGCAGGTACCTGGTCACCACGCCGCAAATGCAGCAAGTCGCCTTGCACAATCTCGCGGGGAGAAATTTCTTTTTCTACCCCATCGCGCACCACCATTACCGGATTTTCTTGCAAAATACTGATTTTCTCTAGCACACGCTTAGCGCGAAGTTCAGAAACAATGCCGGTCAGGGCATTAACCACCATCACAATCCCAAAAACTGCGTCTGCCCAATGCCCAAAAATCAAAGTGACCACGATACAGGCGCTGAGGATCACGTTAAACAGAGTGAACACATTAGCGCGCAGAATTTGTCGCACAGTGTGAGTGACTCGCGGAGCGAATTGGTTGGCCAGCCCGGCCGCTTGTAGTTTCGCAACCTCGGCTTTGCTCAGTCCCGACAGCAAAATGCTTGACCTACTGTCATCGTCCTGCCCTCTCTTCGTAGTTGCGGGCTCGATTACCTGTTTATCTGCGGCGCTCGAGCCTGAGGGGGTTGCCCGGTTACCAAAAGTAAAATGATGATTCGTCTGTCCCGCCTTCCTCAATTCGCCTCCTGCATTTGCCGCAATTCTTTCTTTAACTCTCGTACTTCATCGCGAAGCCGCGCTGCCACCTCGAACTGCAGCTGTCGGGCAGCTTCTTGCATTTGCCCAGTTAACTCCGCTATCAAGGCCGCGAGATTAGCTTCGTTTTTATCTGCCAAGCGTTCGCGCACGTCCTGGTTGGTCTGTCGGCGAGTTTGGGCATCTGGACCACTACCTGCCCCTCGATATCCGGTGCCAAGCAAAGACTCAGTATCAATTTCTTCGCGTGCCAACATATCGGTAACATCCGCGATTTTTTTGCGTAAGGGCTGGGGGTCAATCCCGTGTTCCCGATTGTAGGAAAGCTGCTTTTCCCGCCGACGCTCGGTTTCCTCTATCGCCGCCCGCATAGAATCAGTAACCTGGTCAGCATACATATGGACTTCCCCGGAGACGTTACGGGCAGCACGCCCTATGGTTTGAATCAGGGAGGTAGTCGAACGCAAAAATCCTTCCTTATCGGCATCCAAAATCGAAACTAAAGACACCTCTGGTAGATCTAGGCCTTCTCGCAGCAGGTTAATCCCAACTAGCACATTAAAACGCCCTAGCCGCAGTTCCCGCAACAGCTCTACCCGCCGCAAAGTATCCACATCGGAATGCAGATATTCCACCAACACTCCCCGCTCAGCCAGGTATTCAGTCAGGTCTTCCGCCATCTTTTTGGTTAAAGTAGTAACCAAGACCCGCTCGTTCTTCTCACTGCGCACCAAGATTTCTTCCATCAGGTCATCGATTTGCCCCGCAGTCGGTTTAACTACGATCTTCGGGTCAACGAGGCCGGTGGGGCGAATGATTTGTTCGACTACCCCATCGGAACGTTCCAATTCATAGGGACCGGGCGTGGCCGATAGATAAACGGTTTGCCCGATCCGTTCTTGAAATTCTTCCCATTTCAAAGGACGGTTATCCATCGCCGAGGGCAGGCGAAAGCCGTAATCGACCAGGGTGCGTTTACGGGACATATCCCCATGGAACATGGCTCCAATCTGGGGAACCGTGACGTGGGATTCATCGATTACCAGCAGGAAGTCTTCGGGGAAATAGTCGAGGAGGGTGTTGGGAGGGCTTCCGGGTCCGCGCCCATCAATATGGCGAGAATAGTTTTCGATACCCGCGCAGGTGCCTATCTCCCGCATCATTTCTAGGTCATAGGCGGTGCGCATCTGTAAGCGCTGTTCTTCTAGGAGTTTTCCCTGTTCGTGGAAGTATTTCAGCCGTTGCCCTAGTTCGTCTTCAATTCCGTCCAAGGCGCGCTGCATCCGCTCCGGTCCGGCTACATAGTGAGAAGCAGGGAAAATAAAGACGGATTCCTCTTCCTCAATAACTTCCCCAGTGATGGGATGCAGAGTGGCCAGGGAATCAATTTCATCCCCGAACATTTCGATCCGGATCGCCATTTCCTCGTACATGGGGATGATATCGATAGTGTCTCCGCGCACCCTAAAAGTTCCCCGCGTAAACGCCATATCGTTGCGCGTGTATTGCATGGTGATAAAGCGTTTCAGTAATTCATTACGCTCTATTTGCATTCCCACTTCTAAGGGCACCATCCGTGCCACATATTCTTGGGGTGTGCCCAGGCCGTAGATGCAGGAAACCGAAGACACCACGATCACGTCTCGGCGAGTCAGCAAAGAGTTAGTGGCAGAGTGTCGCAGCCGCTCGACCTCGTCGTTTATAGAAGAATCTTTTTCGATATAGGTATCGGACTGGGGTACGTAGGCTTCTGGCTGATAATAGTCATAGTAGGAAACGAAGTATTCCACCGCGTTATCGGGGAACAGTTCCCGCAGTTCCGCCGCCATTTGGGCGGCCAGAGTCTTATTGGGCTCCATTATCAAAGTGGGACGCTGTACCTGCTCTACCAGCCAGGCGGAGGTCGCCGATTTTCCGGTCCCGGTTGCCCCCAGCAGGACGATGTCTTTTTCTCCGTCGTTAATCCGCTGGGTGAGTTCCGCAATCGCCTGCGGTTGATCCCCAGACGGCTGATAGGGCGCCTGCACTTTAAAAGGCTTCTTAGCGCGCCGCAGATCCAGTTGCTCACTCACGTCCCCCAGTCTACTAGGGGCGGAGGCACTAAGGAGGGTAGCGAGGACGCGGTAAGCGTTAAGAATCACGTCTTGGTGATTTGCTGGAAACTAGCTGCCCCCGATAAACTCGGGGAGGTAACGGGCTGTGGCGCAGTTTGGTAGCGCACTTGACTGGGGGTCAAGGGGTCGCAGGTTCAAATCCTGTCAGCCCGACAAATGCGCTGGTAAAATACTGTTTAGGGCAACAGGATTTCCAGCTAAATAGTAAATCTACTCTCAAAACCACTCTCATTACCCGAAAAATTAAGATGCTTTTCCCACATGGTGGGTGTTATGGATGGGTGATTTTGGGTATTAACCCGGTTTTGGAGGTGATTACAGCTCCAGTTCATTCACCTTCTGTTGGACAGCAGCACGGGCGCGAATCGCGTCTAATGCCTCCTGCTTCTCTAGCGTGAGCGCTTCGCCTCGCTGAGCTTGCTTCTGCTGCTTGCGCGGTTTTCAACAGGGCGGATTGTGACCCGACTGGAATCGCAAGGTATCAAAGTTTCACCGCAAAGCGTGAATCATTTTTAGGTCTGATGTTCGAAGCTCATATGTTTTACCCGTGCCGCCGGGTCGCACAAGCCCGTTGCGGCGTCAGTCCGGCAACACGGGGCTCAGTGGCAACGGTTCGGGCAAATCCATTGTGATACTCAACTGTAACGCGGAGTCGGCAAACACCCTCCCGTTGGAAGTCATCGCGAGGGCGCGATACGCCCCACCCAGAACGCCCTTCTGAGTCAAATCGTGCAGCAGGGGGGTTCCTCCCGCAATCAGCGCGGTAGAGAGAGCCTCGCAACTCATCGCGTCAGGTCCCACCACAAGTGCCGCACAAATATCGGTAAACGCGAGCTGCCCGTCCAGACCGCGAATGTGGCTGCGCACCAGACTGGGGACAATCTGGGTTTGCGGCAGCATTGAATTAGAGAGGGACTCGTTTTCTATCTGCAGGTCTCCCAAGAATTCCCGGCCTGTCCAGGGAGATTGCACTCTGATGATGGCTCGGCGGTCCGGCGCCACAATCGACGAACCCCCGAAGGACACCAAGATGCCGCTACCCCCTGATTCTTGAATGAGAGAAGCCAGATGCGCAGCCGCGTAACCTTTCGCGATACCTCCCAAATCTAGGCCCCCAGCCCCCACACCGTCGGTGAGACGAGCCTGCTCGCCCCGCAACTGCAGCGTTTCGGCGTCCCAGCCCAGGCACGGAAATAGTTTAAAAAAACCCCCGGTACGCTGCGCCCATTCCTGAGCAGCCCCAAACACCGCGGCACAGTGCGGCCCGACATCCCTCCACTCGGTATCCAAGCGGCTCACGGGAGAATCTGCCCGAAACCGCGACAGGTCATCCTCCAACTGCGCTACCCTTTGCGGCAGACTCACCCGGAGGACCTCCGCGACCTGGGGAGTGCTGCGCCACGATGCCGACACCAGCGTCCCCATCGCCGCAAAGGTAATAGTGGTTTCTCCTGGTGGAGTCGGCGCGAGGTACACGAACGCCTACTTTTGCGCTGCTTCCATAGCCGTCTGAACCGCATCGAGGAACAGCCGATGTGACAACGATGCCCCGGACACCCTATCGACCTTATTTTGATCCCCGGTCTTCTGGAACTGCTGCACATAACGCTGTTCAGCGCTGATAGCGGCTTGGGCGCGCTGGTAAAACTCCGTGTCTATCCCGCCGCTAGCGGTTTTCCCGTAATTTTCGTCATGTGCCGTCCCGTCTTTGTCATAGAGACGAAACTCAGCGTCAACCACCTGACCGTTCTTAATCGTAAACTGAACTTTACCGACCGTACCGTCCTCGTCGGGCAGCGAGCTGCCCGCGTATTGCCCGTCCGGCAAGGTCGACGCCGCTGGGTAAGACCCGCAGCCACTGAGGGCGACCATGCCGATTGCGAGTAGCGCCCCCGCGGTCGCTTTACGCATCGTTTCCTCCCGTCTCAAGCATTTGTGGGTCACATTTTTCTGCGGTTTGCGATTGGTTGTGGACTTCTCTGACGATTTTCCCGTGTTCCAAAATGATTTGGCGCTGCCCTTGCCGAGCAACGTTGGCATCATGGGTGACGACCAGCAGGGTGGTGCCCTCCCGATGCAGCTGCGAAAAGAAGTCGATAACGATGTTTTCGTTTGCCTCGTCGAGGTTTCCGGTCGGTTCGTCGGCCAGGATGACGGAGGGGTGGTTGATGAGGGCACGAGCCACGCACACGCGCTGCTGCTCCCCTCCAGACAGTTCATGAGGGAGGTGGGTGGCGCGAGCGGACATGCCCACCCGGTCTAGTGCCTCCATCGCCTCGGCTTCATCGGGGAGGGAATGGTAGTACTGGGCCATCATCACGTTTTCTACCGCCGAGAGGTGCTTTACCAGGTGGAACTGTTGAAAGATGAGGCCAATCTTGCGGCGACGCACCGCGGCCAATTCCAGTTCACCCATTTTGTCCAGACGCTCGCCCTCCAGGTAAACCAGTCCTTCGGTGGGGGAATCCAGACAGCCCAGAATGTTCATCAAAGTTGACTTGCCCGAACCGGACGGCCCCACTACCGAGAGCCACTCGCCGCGAGTTATGTCGAGGCTGACATTATCCAGCGCCGCCAACTCGCCGTATTTTCGAGACACCTGCTCAACTCGATAAATCAATTGTTCATCATTATTATCTGCCATAGCATTCTCACTCTCCACCAAGAACATTTATAGGATTAATCCGGGCAATACGTTTAGCCGGCCACAGAGAACCGATAACCGCTACCGCTACCGAAAAAACAATCGTGAGGACTAAAATTATCCAGTTAATTTCTACTCGTGCCAGGAAAACTTTTTGCAATATGTAATCGGCCAGACCGATTCCCAGCAAGACCCCTAAGAAGCCTCCGAACAGCCCTAACATTATCGATTCCCCGATAAGTTCCGTGAATACGTCCTTGCTCAAAGCCCCCAATGCCTTTTTCAGCCCAATCTCGCGAGCGCGTTCCGAGACAATCGAACTCAGTGTCGCGGATACCGCAATCAGCATTAGTGCGGAAATAATAATACTGACCAACCAAATTAGGTTGCTTAGAGTATGGGCAATGCGGGTTTCATTTTGGGTAGTTCGACGCACCACTTCAGCGTCAACCCCTTTGACCTTTTTTCCGATGGTTTTCGCTAAAGCGCTCAATTGGGAAGTATCGCCTTTCAATGAATATTCCACCAAACTGTAGCCATCGGCAACCCCACCCATAGCGGTGTAACTGTCCGGGCTTAACACCGCCAGGTCGTCCTCGGGACCGCCGGTGCGCAGCAGCCCGGAGATTTCCAGCTGTTTGCCAGCCCGGTTGTCACGCCCCGAATCGTCCCCCCCGGTGTTTTCCCGCAGCTGCGCCACCTTGAGGCCAATCAGGTCACCGACGTGCAGACGGAATTTTTCTGCGAGGTTCACCCCTAACAGGATCTGTTCGCTGCCCTGCGGCACTTTCCCGTCGATTGACCAGTAGGGTCGGACTGACCGGGCGTCGGCAAATTTCGTCACCATGAGGGGGACGGGCTGCTGACCGTAGAGCAGGTTACCGTAACTGTAGCCGGCCCGCCCCATCAGACTCTCGCCGCACTGCCGGTCGATGGCAGACACCGTTTCCCGAGTAATTACATTGGAACCTTGCGGCAACACCACCAGGTTTGCCCCAAACGAACGCAGTTCCTTAGCGATGTAATCGGGAACTGTCACCGCCACCAGCCCCAACCCGGACAGGATGGAGGCACCCATTGCGATTGCCAGGGAAGCAATCATAACCCGGGAGAAACGGTGCGCAAAGGCTTTCCAAATGATGCGCACGAACATGCGTTTGTGTGAGTTCATTCCCGCCTACTTTCTGTGCAGAACCCGCGCAGGTTGCAAAGTCACCAGCGCCCGGATGGAAGGTAAACAGCCCAGCAAAACCGTCAGCCCCACGATGACCGCCATCAAGGGGAAAACCACTGGGCGGATATTGATACTGACCCCAAATACCAGGTGTCCGACCAGTTGGGCCAGACCGATGCCGCCCACACATCCGAACGCGGCCCCGACCAGGCTCACGATGAAGGTTTCCGTCAAAATCATCAGCACCACAAACAGATTACGCGCCCCCAAAGCTTTCATCAGCCCGATTTCGGCGGAACGTTCCATCACCGAGGCAGTCACCAGGTTAGCAATACCCAGAGCGGAACCCGCCATGGCCAAAATCGCCACCAAAGTCATAATAAGCTGGGTTTTTTCCAGGATCGCACCCTCACTGTCGGCGATTTGGTGGACGGGGGTGGCTACGGCGTTAGTCATGACTTCCTCAATCTGATAGGCGATTGAGGAAGTGTAAGCGGTGCAGTACCAGGTTTCCCAATCCTCCAGAGATAGTGAGCTGGGATCGCGGGCAGCGCGACGGGACAAGTCATTTTCCGGCGTGGTGATAGCACGCACCTCTACCCGGTCGACCTGGCCCGGACGACCCGAGAGGCTCTGAGCTACGCTCAAATCCGCAAACAGTTGCCGGTCTTCATTGGAACCGGAAGTAAAGATACCGCTGATAGTCAAAGTTGGACTGGGTGCGGAGCCAGCTAATCCGAGCGGGGGTTTCAAGGTCAGAGAGTCCCCCAGATGCCAACCGTTTTGCTGAGCCAGTTTCGTTCCGACCATGACTTCATCGGCAGCCTTTGGCCAGTTGCCTTGGACTTCCCACCAGTCGCGCATATCCGCCATGCCGGTATCGACTTTTTCCCCAGTGGGGATGGCTAGCTTCTTGCGAAACCAGGTCCCGACTACGTCAATGTCTTGGCCTGAGGAAGCAGCCTTGGTTCCCAGGAACGGAGCGAAGTTTTCGATGTTGTAAGCCCAAAATATGGTTTTCAGTTTTGCCAGCTCGGATTCCTGCAACGCTCCGGACTGGGAATTCGCCGAGCTACCCGTATCCTCGAAATCATAGAGTTGGGAAACTACGGATTTTCCTTGCGGTAGCACTTGGATATTGGCACCGTAAGAGCCAAGTTCCTGCTTGATTTTATCCCCGACATCCAGCATGACCGCCAGCATGGAAGTTGTGAGACCTGCCCCTAATAAAATCGTTAGCGCAATCATGAGGCGTTTACCGACCTGCCGACGTAACGCCTTGAAAATCATCCTGAAAAAGAACATGGAAACTTATACCTTAGAGCCTTAGATTATTTTGGTTTTAAAGATTTTGGCGTGCCCACTCAGCTCGTCAGCAAAAAACCGTAATTCTTTCGGGCCCACTTCATACTTAATCGGAATAGGGTTACAGCCACCGGGAAAGCCAATAGTTTGAATATTCATCATGACCCCGCAGCGCCGGCAAATGACTTTCCCGCCGTCTTCGTAATAACCGGATTCGCCGCAGATTTCGCAGGCATCCAGACCGCAACCGTAGGCTACGGCGTTCTTTTGAATGACGATGAAACGAACTTGCGTCCCGTCCTTGGTCACGTAGGCGAAACGATGCAGGTGTCCATCAGACACCAGCTCCCGACTGACGGAAACCACATTTCCTTTCACCGTGGAAGGCTCTATCGGGGATAACTCCGGAACAGTCTCCGCCACGCGCCTGCCAACGGTCAAGGCAGAAACGAAAACAACCGTGCCACCCAAGGCCAGCTCTAAAAAGTGTCGGCGAGTAATCCGATCCGCTTTCACTAAACGGGCTTCGGGGCCAGAAACATTGACGGATTTGGAACCGAACCAAATGGCGATGATGCCAGGAATGGCGGTCAGCACCACCAGGGCCAGCAGTATGACGGTGTTGGCATTTTGAATCCACAACACGAGTTCAAAGATGGTCCGTGACCGTGGCAGGAAACCACGTATGGCGAGTTGTTGATACAACAGAATGGAATGCGGACCGATAACTACCAAAAATACCGCGGTAGTGATTGCCAAACGCACCATGGCGGGAACCAGCCTGGTGGCGCGCACGTAGGCCCAGCCGGCGATGACCACCAGCAGCGACCCGAAGGCGAATCCAGAAAAGCGCGCCAGCGATTCTGTTTCTAACGGAGAGGACCCCATCAGCACAATTTCGTCGGTAGAAAATGCGTATTCAAAGCCGAAATTGATGATGATACTGACGGCGGTCAACAGCGAGGCCACCAGCAGCGCCCTATGTTTAGCG
Source organism: Varibaculum vaginae (assembly GCF_900604285.1). Taxonomy (GTDB): domain Bacteria; phylum Actinomycetota; class Actinomycetes; order Actinomycetales; family Actinomycetaceae; genus Varibaculum; species Varibaculum vaginae. The sequence goes on along the minus strand of NZ_UWNY01000002.1, from coordinate 454,821 downwards.
CTCTGTTTAATGTCATAGAGGTCGGCGGCACCAAACCACCAAGACATTCCCAGGAAGCCCAGCGAGCAAATCAGCATGACTGGAACCAGATAGAAGTTCATGGTCGGAACATCTATCAGATTCGTGTTCAGCCGAAGCCATGCCAGTGTCGCCGCCGCTAGGGCTGCCACCACCAACACCACGGTGGTAATCCGAGCCACGACTCGGCGTTCCATCGGGGTGTGCGGTCGCGTTGCCAGCAAGATTGCCAGCGGCACGAATAACGGCAGCCCGTAGCGGAGGGCGACAACAAATAACTTGAGCAATGAAACCTACTTAGAGAACCTGCCCGTCCCACTGCCAGTTCTTGAACTCAAACTTCAGCGGTTCTTTCCAGAAACGGCCCTTGACCCCGGAGGAATCCTTACCCGTGTGCAGCATGAACTTGTCTTCCGGAGAGGGGATGGTGATGGTCACATCGTACAGGCCGGGCTTGAGCTTGATGTTGTTACCGTAGTGAGGACCGTCAGAGGCAATCATCGGCATCATGGTGCCCAGGTCAGTTTCCTCACCGGTCTTTTGATCCTTAACTGTAACCTTCATATCGTCCAGGTAAGGCATGAAAGTATCCGCCGGGTACCCGAATTCTTCTGCCTTCTTGTTGGTAGAAGCATCAATCTCGAAGTGCATATCGGACTCAGAAGCCGGAGGCATCTTCATCGAGCCGTGCTCCATATCGACAGCCTGGAAATAAACAACGTTTACATTCAGCGGCCCGTTGGTTTGTTCGCCAGAATCCCCAACCGGAATTTCCTTGATACCCACAACATTGGGATCGCTGGGCTTTTCCGGCTGCTTCTGCTCGGTCGCCGACTTGGATTCCTGCGGCTTAGCCTGACCGCCCGACGAAGTTCCGCCACAGCCGCTGAGGCTCATGCCCAACGCCAGGACGGCTGCCAAAGCCAGTAGCTTCTTTTTCATTATTCTTCCTTTCCGCTGTTCGCTTCGACAGCGTCTTTTTTATCTTCCCTCGAAGAGTTTTCTTCGAAAGCTTTATCATTACTTTCCGAGATAGGGGTGTCGGAACGAATCTCGGAGCCGCCCGCCTCAGGCTGGTCAGCTTTTGCCTTGCGGAGTTGCAACAGAGCCAAGACTCCCAATACCGCGGCGGTAATAATTTGGGCACCGAGGGTTTCCGCAGTGGGATAGATTCCCAGGAACACCACGGTAGGAACGCCAGACACCATATGTGCCCCGACCAAAGCAGCCTCTTGCAGCTCTTTAATCGCCCCGCCCACGATGGCTATCGCCAGTAACGCCAGCAATATCGAAGTCCACTTAAAGAAAGGCTTGAGCGGCAGGCGTACCCCGAACTGCCAGACCAGCACGAATAGAATCGCGAGGATGACTACCGCCGTTACGCCACCCGCAACGATAAACCAATAATCGCTGTGTGTTTTCGCCCCGGAGACAATCGGGTAAAAGAACAGGATAGTTTCAGCACCCTCCCGAGCCACGGTGAGGAAGGACACAAATGCCAAAGCAAAAACGCCTCCCGCCACGGTTTTTTCGCCCGCGGTGGCCTTAATATATTCCTCCCAGCGTTTGCCACCGGACTTGCTCAGTATCCAGTTAGACACATAAATCAGCATCAGGGCGGCTGCTAGGCCGGTAATCCCCTCCAGCAGTTCCTGCCCCATTCCGCTCTGCACGCTGGCGCTGAGCTGCCCAAACAGAATAGCCAGACTGATGGAAATGACCACGGCGATAACCACGCCAGCTAAGATTCCCCGCAGCTGGTCGCGCCGCCCCGCTTTCAACGCGTAGGTGACCAACGCCGCCACTACCAGCAGCGCCTCCGCGCCTTCACGTAGCAGAATCAGAAAAGCGGAAAAGAAACCGGCAATCCCCAGCGGTCCCGTGTCCTGCGTTTTCGAGTCTAAAAATTTCGCATCCTCAGCCAGCTTCGCAATCAGGTCCTTGCCAAGTTTTTCCTGTTGAGCCTGGTCACGACCGTCTTTGTAGCCCTGTCGCAAGTCACTGAACATGCCCTCAATCTCAGTCACACGATTGAAACCTTTGTGCACAATGGTGTTGTTTTCAAACCCGTCAGCTTCGTAATGCCCCAGGTACGCTTCGGTAGCCAAGGTGAATGCCCGGTCGGCTTGTCCCTTGACGTAGGTGCTTTGGGCATCGGTGATAACTTGCGCAATCGTGTCGGCAACCCTGCTCCACTGATCCGCCACCTTAGGGGCTTTGACCAGCTTAGTTACCGTTTCTGTGAGCAGGTCTGCGACTTTGTCGCTGTCTTCTCGCAGTGCCTCCGGGCTCGCACCGTCACGGCTGAGATTGCGTAAGTTCAATAGTTCGGCGACAAACTTATCGTTTACGTCACGCCCCAAAGCATGTTTGACCTGGCCCTCCAGGCCGCTCGTCTGGTAGTTCTCATAGTAGGCTTGACGAATCAGAGTCTGGACCGCGCTCGGATCGCCAGCTTCCGGAACCGCGGCGAGCTTTTCCTGCATTACCGACACGACCTCAGACCATTCACCCAGATCGGAATCTTGGGCTGCGGCCGCGCTAGACCAGACCACCCCTCCGAAGGACAGCGCCACCACCAAAGCGGAAAAACCTACGATAAACCGCAGTCCTCGTGCCCACAGAGAAGGCTGGTTTCTGGTTGCGTTCACGATTCTCTCAACTTCTTTCTAAATCAAATACATAACAAGGCTGCAAATAAACAATTAACAAGGCAAGCCTTACCTTATAGCAAATCTAGCTATTAAAGGCTGATTCTGAACAAAATCCCCTCGCCCTACCACAGCTCCTCCAAGTGGCCGTCTAGCATATTGAACCTACGGTTGCAGTATTCATAAGCGGACGCGTCGTGCGTGACCATCACGACCGCGCTACTGCCTTGTGCGAGCTCGTGAAATAGCCGTAGCACCGCCGCCGTGCTGTCGTCGTCCAAGTCGCCGGTCGGTTCATCCGCCAACAAAACTTCCGGTTGGGCCATGAGTGCTCGGGCGATGGCAACCCGACGCATCTCTCCCCCGGAAAGTTCTGCGGGCCAGGCGTGGGATAAATCCGCAATGTCGAGCTTTTCCAGCAAATCCAACGCGCGATTGACAGGCAAAGACCCCACCCCCACCGGCGACGATTTCCCCGATGACCGCCCTTTTAACCGCAAAGTAGCAGGCAGCACCACGTTATCCAAGACGTTGAGGGAGCTGACCAGGGTTTGCTGCTGCGTAATCATTCCCAGACGAAACCGGCGCAGCTGGGACAGTTCCCGATCCGAGAGATCAGACAGATTCTCTCCTGCCACCAGAACCGTTCCTGAGCTGGGACGCAGCAAACCCATCATGAGGTTCAGCAGGGTCGTTTTTCCGTTACCCGATTTGCCTGAAACACCCACAAACTGGCCGGCGTCAACACTCAAGCTCACACTGTCTACCGCGTTGAACTCGCGTCCCCGCCGCGAAAACTTCTTGGTCACTTCGCACAGTTCCAACAACATCTATTGCCCCTCCCGCACGACCTGGTAAGTTTCTTTTCGCAGCAGGCGAATCGCCGAGATAGCACTGGCCAGGACGGCGCTGAGGCACACCGTCACCAAGATGAGAACGCCCAGAGAACACTGGCTCCACAGATCGCTTTGCAGATAGGGCTGCTTCAAAGCCCTTTGAATGGCATCGCCAAAGGGTCGCAGCAGCGCCGCGCTGAGTCCCAGCCCCAGCACGCCACCCGTCAGGCTGACCAGCAGATTCTCTTTCAGCAACATTGCGGTCAGCATCCGCTTGGTGGCACCCATTATCCGCAACGAGCCCAACTCTTTGCTCCGAGACATGACGCTGACCCAGTTGACCGTCACCATCACCGCCAACGCTACTGCCCAAAAGACAGCCAGAAAGACCTGCAGGGCGCCCACAATGTGACCCACACCCTCCTTGAGCCGGGAACTAATCCCGTTAGCAGACACAAAGCCCAAGCCCTTCAGCTGGGGAGATTTAGAAATATGCTGCGCCACTTCCTCCGGGGCGTAACCGGGCTTGACTTTTACCATCACTGCGGAAACCCGGTGTCCAATCTCATCTGCGGACAAGACCGGATGCCCCACCTTTTCAGCTTGGCGCGCCAGGATTTTCGTGGTCGCCAGATTGGCAAACACAGACGAATCCAGGTTCGTGCCCGTCGGCGCCAGCCGCGCGCTTACCGGGAATTCATAGTTAAACAGGCGAATCTTGCCCTGGGCATTAATCTGAACTTTGGAGCCCGCGACCAGCTCACCGTCCTGCAGACCACGTGAATAAGTGGCTTGAATCCAGGGTTTGATAACAAAGTCGGTGTCCGGATCAATGCCGATAATCTGCAGCCGCACCTCGCAGCAACTCGCCATTAGGGAAGCAATATAGGTTTGCGTAGTGACCTGTTCCACCCCGGCAACATTGGCGACCGAATCCGAAACGTCATCTGGCAGCAAAAACCCGCTCGGTTTTCCCCCGCAGAGGTAAATATCCTTTGCGGATTGCTCAAACTGGGAAGGCACAATCATTATGTCCGCCCCCAAGCGTTCCTTGACCGATGACAAACCTTGGCTGAGGTTCAGCGAAACCATCCCTGCACCGAACGTTATCGCGCTGAGCAGGACTGCCACCAGGAACAGTCCTAAACTGCGGTAACGGTAATATTTGAGATTACGAAAAGGGAGTTTACCCCAGGTTATCTGGCTGCTTTGCATTGCAGTTTATGCCGCAGCTTTCTGAAGCTCCGGGCGGTTCCTTTGATCCAGGAATATCGCCGCACCGACTGCCAGGATCCCTATACAGCTCAGCGCCAACAGCGTGGGCATCGCGTAAACATTGCAAGACATTTCCTCGTTTTTGCACGTTCCAATAAGCACGGTGACAATCGAAATTTCCAGCACATAGATGAGCGCCGCACTCAGGTTCAAACCGGTGCGAATCTGGGAGTTCATGAACAATGCCAGCAGCCCAATGACCAGCAGGAGGATTCCAATCCCCAAGCTGGCTTGAGCGGACCAGTAGCACGCCATATGTTGATGAGCCTCACCCATCGCTTTGCCAGCCTGCCCCATGTGGTTCATGTGGTCCATGCCGCCGGAGCCTTTCATCTCGGACATATGTTCCTTGCCGGAGCTGTGTTTGGCAGCGAACTCGCAAACCGGCGCAAAAGTCCGCGGCGCGATGGCAATGAGCAGGCCCAGCAATACGGTAGGAAGCGAACCAATGATCCTATCCTTCATGCGATTTTCTCCTTAAGATTTAACGACGCACCCAATCATCACATAGCCCAAAACAATTAGCAAGGTTTACCTTACCTAAATCAGAGAGAAATTATCGCAATAGTGTGGCGAGGAACCAGGGTTTTTTGAGGTGGACACGGTGGCCCATTGCGGACCGAGTCTTAAGGGCGAGTTCGCTCACACCTTGAGAAGGTGTCAGGATGGTGCCGGGAGGCGCAAACGCATCTACGATACCCCCACGTTTGTTTACCGCCGGGATACTCTCAAGGACGCAAACACTCGAACTACGCCAGTTGCGTGAGATCACTAATCCCGCTGAACTCACCCGCGATATCCTGCGCTATCAAAGCATCCTCACCGACCTGGCCAAAACCCCAACTGAGCAACTCCTAACCAAGACACAAAAAATACGCGAGAAACAAAAACAAACTCACCACGGGCATCAAAACCCACGCTGCCGAAAAAGTTTCGCGCTCAAATTGACATGAGACACCACGGGGTCGCAGGTTCAAATCCTGTCAGCCCGACCATTTATTTTTGCTGCTAGTGCCGTTTTATGGGCAGCTGGTTATGATAGAAACATGACTGAGATTTCTAATATCATTCACGGCCGTTGGAGCCCGCGCGAATATGACCCTGACTTTTCCATAAGCAGCGAGGATATGAGCCAGCTTCTAGAGGCGGCTCGTTGGGCGCCCTCGGCAATGAATGCTCAAGAATGGTGGTTCGTGCCCGGGATTCGCGGCGATAAAAACTACGAGATTCTGCGCCGGGCAGTAGCCGGTTTTTCGGATTGGGCGCTTGATGCGTCCGGGCTGATTCTTAACATTCATCAGGAATATCCATCCCGCCACGGCCTCGATTTTGGCCCCTATGACTTGGGCAGTGCAGTGCAGAATATGTTATTGCAAGCCGAGGTCATGGGGTTACATATGCGTCCCTTCGCCACTTTTGACCGGGAGTTAGTATGCCGGGAGTTCCAGATCGCCGCCCCCTACGTTCCTTTCACGATGTGCACGGTAGGCAAAGTACCGGCAGGACTTACTAAAAAACGCGAACGCAAACCGCTTCAACAGCTGCTTTGGGAAAACCATCAGGCGTAGTAATCCACCTCCTCAATTTTGGAAATGCCTACTGGTAATCCTGCTTTTGCCCGAATAGGGATTGTCTATAGATACTCATATGATTCAAAGTAGCAATATCCGTTGAAATAGCTGCACCTAGAGAGGCAGAGTGATCTCATCAGCCATCTTTTGATAGAAAAATAGGTTCCCCCGCGAAATCCTCGCGGGGGAACCAAATCGCTTAGTGCGGCACCAAAAACTACTAGGTTTCTAAAACCGCTGCAGGCACCCCATTAAGCAGCCGGGCGCAGTTGCAGACCCAAATACTGGGCTGCACGAGCTCGCAGAGATTCATCTGCCAGAGCCGCAATCGCTTCGCGCACCTGCTGGTGTTGACTAACGTCTGCAAACCAAGGGCTAATCGCATCAGAGATATTGTTGATTAGCAGATTGTTTGCTTGGCGGCCAGTGCCTGCTTCGACAATGTTAAATTTTTCCATTTTGATACTCCATTCACTTCTACATCTCACGGGGTTGGCGCATTGTCCGCACCGGTAACCCCGGGGCTCTCTAAGAACCCTGCCTGTCTAGGCCAACTTCAGGACATCATATAGGTGACACTGAGTCAACCAGATTTCCGAGAAACCCCGGAAACTTCAACAAGTGTTTAACTTTATTTTACCATCAGGAGCCTGTCAAACCCTGTTAGCTATTTCACCGTACTTCAACAATGCGAAGAAACCGAAAAATCTAAAAACTGTAGGCACCCTGGAAAACACCCTATTAACGACTAGCGATAGTCGGTTTCTACCCCCACCGTGTGAATTCGCATTGAGTTTGTCGAACCGGTTACCCCGGGAGGCATACCTCCGAGGATGATTACTTGATCCCCTCGTTTAGCTAGCCCCTGGGCCTGTAGTACCTGGTCAACTTGCCAAACCATATCGTCGGTGTGAGTTACATAGGGAACCCGATAAGTATGAATCCCCCAAGAAACCGCCAACTGGTTGCGGGTAGTTTCTAGGGGAGTAAATGCCAGCATCGGAATCGGGGAACGCAGCCGAGAAAGGGTACGAGCAGTAGTGCCTCCCTGAGTGAAGGCAATCATGAACTTCAGGTCTAGCATTTCCGCTGCTCGAGCCGCAGCAATCGAAAGCACCCCCGCACGATCATGATCATAGGTAGTAAGCGGGGCGATTCGGTCTCCCCCGTTTTCCTCTACATTAGCAATAACCGAAGCCATTAAACGCACTGCATCAATCGGGTAAGCCCCCACTGAAGTTTCCCCAGAAAGCATCACCGCATCGGCACCATCCAAAATCGCGTTCGCACAGTCAGAGGCTTCAGCGCGAGTAGGACGGGGATTATGAATCATTGAGTCAAATACTTGCGTCGCCACGATTACTGGTTTTGCGTAACGGCGAGCCAGCTCAATCGCCCGCTTTTGCACCAGCGGTACTGCCTCGAGCGGCATTTCTACCCCCAGGTCACCACGCGCCACCATAATCCCATCAAAAGCCTGCACAATCTCTACCAGACGTTCCACGGCCTGTGGTTTCTCTATTTTGGCAATAACTGGAATATGGACTTCTTCCTCATCCATAATCCGTTTCACATCCGCAAAATCATCCGCACTACGCACAAAAGATAGCGCAATCAGGTCGGCTCCTTGCTGAAGTGCCCAGCGCAAGTCATCTTCGTCTTTTTCAGAAAGTGCCGGTACCGAAACCGCGACTCCCGGCAGGTTAAGTCCCTTATGGTCAGAAACAACCCCTGGTACTTCCACCTCGGTAACTACGTCCGTCTCGGTAACTTCCTTTACCCGTACCTGCACATTACCGTCATCAATCAAGAGGACGTCTCCGGGAGTGCAATCCCCGGGTAAACCTTTAAAAGTAGTACCTACGATTTCTCTATCCCCCGGCACATCCCGAGTGGTGATAGTGAAGGTGTCCCCCTTCTTCAGAGTCTGCGGACCTGAAGCAAAGGTTTCTAAACGAATCTTAGGTCCTTGCAAATCCACCAGCACTGCAATCGCCTTGCCAGTTTGCAACGCCACTCGCCGAATGTTGGCAATGGTGGCTTCCGCTTCCTCTTGGCTGCCATGCGAGCGATTGATTCTCGCCACGTTCATCCCAGCCTCGGCAAGTTTTTCAATTTGGGACGGAGAGTTCGTTGCCGGCCCTAAGGTACATACAATTTTCGCTCTGCGCATACCTCTATCCTAACTAGTTCGAGCGTTCTTTCCACCCCATTTAGGGGCTAACTGGCTTAACCCAGCATCTATACCGCTATTGTGATATTGATTTAGCTGCGGTGCCTGTTGTTTTGGATGCGTTCTCTCTGTCTCCATCCCCCTGCGAGCGGGGGAAGTTTTGGCGGTAGCACCAGAGAGCAAGCAGGATTCCAAGGACAAAAACCAGTAACGAAGTCCAGGCATTTAGCCGGAGTCCCAAGAACTGATTTGCCTGGTCAATACGTAAATTCTCCACCCAAAAACGCCCTAGACTATAGGCACAGAGATAAAAGCCCATCATCATACCTCCCCGAGGATGGAAACGCCGCTCTATCCACAACAACGCCGCAATTGCCACCAGATTCCATAACATTTCGTAAAGGAAAGTGGGATGAAAAGTAGCATATTGTTCAAAGCCAAGCGGTCTATGCTGTAAATCAATTTGCAAAGCCCAAGGCAAAGTGGAAGGACGACCGAAAAGTTCTTGGTTAAAATAGTTTCCGATCCGACCAAAAATTTGTCCCACCAAAATCGTTGGCGCGATGGCATCTGCTACCGGCGCAATTTTTAGTTTACGGTGGCGAAGCACCAGACAAGCAGTGATGGAAGCCGCAAAGACTCCTCCCCAGATGGCTAAGCCTCCATGCCAGATTAGGGGAATCTCTTTAGGATCTCCGCTAGGCCCAAAATAGTCTTGCCACTTGCTGAGAACGTGATAGACGCGGGCTCCGATAATCCCAAGGGGAATCACCCAAAGCGCCAAGTCCAATATGGTGTCCGGGTCACCCCCTCGCTGTTTATAGCGTCGCGACGCCCACATGCAAGCCAGAAAAATACCCAAAAGAATCGCAAAAGCGTAGGCACGCAGGGGAATCGGCCCTAAATACCAAACACCTTGCGAGGGAGAGGGAATAAAAAACGGACTCATCCGATATAACTTTCTAGTCGTATTTCTTTTCTCGGCTGACCCGTGTTTTACGGGAAGCTGCTAGCGCCGGGTGTGCCCCAGCTGCCACCATCTCTGCCACTAAGGATTGCGGGTCATTTGACATTACCAAAGCCGAACCGATTAACACCGCATCCGCGCCCTGCTGGGCATAGTTAAACACATCATGGGGACCGGCTACCCCGGATTCAGCCACCGCTACCACCTGTTCGGGAATGACATCTACTATTTGCGCGAAAGTCTCCATATTAAAATCAAGAGTCCGCAGATCCTGGGCATTTACCCCAATTACCCTAGCTCCTGCCTCTAAAGCACGGAAGGCCTCTAGTCGGGAATGAACCTCGACAATAGCAGTCATCCCCAAAGAATGTGCTCTCTCTACCAAGGAAGTTACTACCGTTGGCTCGGCAGAAGTTTGCAGAATCAATATTAGGTCGGCCCCTAATGCTCGGGCTTCATGTACCTGGTAGGGAGTTATTACGAAGTCTTTATAAAGCACCGGGACTTCTACCGCCGCACGCACCTGCCGTAAATCCTCAATAGAACCGCAAAAGAAATTCTTTTCAGTAGAAACTGAAATCACCGAGGCGCCCCCGGCCTCGTAAGCACGCGCCAACGCCGCCACATCTGGAACATCCCGTAAGAATCCCCCGCCGGGAGTAGCCCGTTTTATTTCTGCAATTACCGAAACCGCACCCTCGCTACGTAACGCCCGGACTCCATCTTTAGGTCGAGGACGCCGAGCCGCTATTTGTTTTATCTCGGTGAGGCTAGTCTCAGATTCTCGCCGTGCCACCTCTTGGCGTACACCTGCAAGTAAACGTTCCAAAGCGTTCATCTGAGTATCACCTCCATGACCATGTTATGTTTTTGCCACCTGGAGTAAAAACTCTAGTTATGACTTGGTCTTTCCCCGACCAGGGTCGGTAATTTACCCCCGGTATCAAAACAGCTGCGCTTACCGGTATGACAAGCTGCCCCCACCTGATCAACTTGGATTAGCAGAGCATCCCCATCGCAATCAATCTGCACCTGCTTTACATATTGCGCATGTCCCGAGGTATCACCCTTACGCCAGTACTGAGAACGCGAACGGGACCAAAATGTAACCCGTCCAGTACTCAAGGTACGCCGTAGCGCCTCGTCATTCATATAACCCACCATTAAGACTTGCCCACTTTGCCAGTCCTGGATTACCACACAGACCAGCCCCGCCGCATCACGTTTCAAACGGGAGGCTATCTGAGGATCTAAATTTTCTATACTCACCTAACCACAAACCCCGCATCCTTAAGTCCCGCTTTTACCTGAGAAATTGCAATCTCCCCGAAGTGGAATACGCTGGCCGCTAACACTGCATCTGCCCCAGCGCGCACCGCCTGCACAAAATGATCTACTGTGCCCGCTCCCCCGGAAGCAATCAAAGGTAGCGCCGCCTGCGAATGTACCTTAGCTAACATTTCCAGGTCAAAGCCAGTTTTTACTCCATCGGCATCCATAGAGTTTAAAAGAATTTCCCCGCCTCCCCGGGCAGCTACTTCCCGACACCATTCCAATGCGTCAATGCCGGTAGAACGACTTCCCCCATGGGTAGTAACTTCAAATCCACTGGGAGTTTCTATTCCCGGTGGGCAGCGGCGGGCATCAATCGAAATTACCAGTACTTGATTACCGAAACGCTTGGCTATTCGGTCAATTAAATCCGGGTCAGCAATCGCGGCAGTATTAACCCCCACTTTGTCGGCACCAGCTCCTAGCAGCTGTTCTACGTCCGCAACGGAGCGTACCCCGCCACCTACGGTAAGCGGGACAAATACTCGCTCCGCGCAGCGCTGCACGGTTTGTACCATAGTGGCACGTCCCTCTTTAGAAGCCGAAACATCAAGGAAAGTAATTTCGTCTGCACCTTCTGCACTATAACGCTCCGCCAGTTCCACCGGATCTCCAGCGTCCCGCAGATTCTGGAAATTTACGCCCTTGACTACGCGACCGCGATCTACATCTAGGCAAGGAATCACCCTGATTGCTACTGTCATTTTCCCTCCTTGGAGTGTTCTGGTCTCAGTCTAGAAAACTAGGTGCAGCAGCGATGAAAATACCGTCTACTGGACTTTGAATACCAATGTGCTTTAGACGATTAGACTAACCGTTACTTATTCACCAGCCGCCAACACATCCATTACTACTACCAAAGCACTATCTCCAGTGGCTTGATCAGCGGGAATAATCGCCAAAATTCGGGAGTTGGCACGCAAATCTGTTAGCTGTTGCGCCAAAGACTGGAAAGTACTTCCCCCTAAAATCTCTTGCGGACCTGCCTTGCCCCAGGTGTAGGCGCGGGTTTTTCCAGAGTCTAACTCCCAAACTCCGTATTGAGCCAGAATTTTTCGTTTCGGATCTAGCTGCTGGCCTTTCCCAGGTACTAATACCGAGGTAAATGCTTCTTTAGGTTGTTTATCCGTTGCTGATTCAAAATGGGGAAGTCCCGCCGGAAAACTAAAAGTTACCTTCGCCTCTTGTGGAATCTGCAGCTTGGAAGCATAGACCGCGGTGGGCAAAATATCGATAATGTCTATTTCCATCGCGGTGGTACCATCATTGGCTGTTGCCGGACGGTGTGCAATCACTCGGGATCCTTCACGCTGCCCTACCACCTCTGAAAGTAAACCTGCAGGTAAAGTCGTAGTATTTGCTTTACCCGCAAATAAATTAGCTTTACCTCCATTAGAAACTAACTTTCCAGTCGCCCCCTCATAAGCACTGACCATTACTCTTACGTCAGCATTTTTCTTTACCTGCGGCCCTTTCCCCTTTATCGCCAAGTGTGAGTTTGGTAAGGTAAACGGCATCTGTCCTTGAAATTGAACCACCGGTTGTTCCCCCAGTTGACCAGAGACTTTGACTCGGGTGGAAACCCCACTCATTTCTTCTGTGCGACTGGCCTGCCAAAGGTAAAAACCTGCAACTACCAAAGCTGCCACTGCCGCAATTGCAAGCAAAGCCAACCACCATCGAAGAATATGTACAGGTACAGAGGTTTTCTTTGCAGATACCTCTGCTTTCCGGGAGGGAAACCGCCGCGATCGCAGCGCTACCGGGGATAGCTGTGGACGTTTGGGGGGAGCAAGGGGGGTAGGCTGTGGGACTCTATCCCCGAAAATAGTTGCTCCAGATCCTCCCTTATCTGATTCATTTTCCGGCATACCTGAAGATCCGGAGAAGGGGGTTTGATGCTTCATGCTCGCTCCTGTAATTCGACCAGCAGTTTATCTAAGATTTCCCCCTCATTAGCAAACGGATCCCCTAACATCACTGTCGGCATTATCGATTTATCAATTCGCACATGTAACCAGTCCACTGAAACATCTCGTCGTAGCCGCTCTGCTTCCCGTAAAATCATGCCCCGCATATTTGCCCTGGTTGTACGGGGAGGATAAGTTTTTGCGGTCGCTATTTCTTCACAGGTAAGCAATTTCCGCATCATTCCTGCCTGCCGCAGCGCAGGGGCTAGCCCAGCCGCAGAAATGTCATGATACGCCAAATCAAGGCGCGAAATAGCGGCAGAGTTCATAGAAAGCTGGTGTCGCTTTGCGGTTTGCTCTAGAAGATTCTTCTTAATCACCCAATCTATCTCGGTGTTTACGGCTTGAAAGTCTTCTTTCTGGAAACATCGCAGCATTCGTTCCCAGAGTTCTAAGGGATCAAAGTCTCCTACCTTTACTCTTTCCCGAGTAGTTTCCAATTCGCCCGCATCACCCAGGGTGTTCATCACCCGCTGGAAAATACGGTTTTGAATTTCTACCGCGTCTAGATAACCGCCTACCTTTAGCTTTAATGATGCTCGTCCCGATAAATCAGCATTAATTTTCCGAATCGCGTTCATAGGATCAGCAATTGCCAGGTCAGTCAGGTTCAGCGAACAGTCAATCGCATCTAATAAAGCAATCGTCATCCCTACTTTTAGGGCAGTAGTGGCTTCGCAAATATTAGAATCCCCTACGATTACATGCATCCGGCGATACTGATCCGAGTTAGCGAGTGGTTCGTCACGGGTATTAATAATGGGGCGAACCCGGGTAGTTGCCGCCGAAATCGGATCATAAATTTTATCGGCGCGCTGAGAAAAATGATATCCCCCTTCTTTATCAATTAACCCAGCTCCCACCAGTATTTGGCGGGTAATAAAGAAGGTAATTAAAGCATCGGCCATTCCCATGAAATCAGCAGAGCGATGCAGCAGATAATTCTCGTGACATCCGCAAGAGTTCCCCTGAGAGTCGCGATTATTCTTAAAAAGGTGAATCTGTCCGTTAATACCGTCAGCCTGTAGTTGCCGATTAGTGGTGACTAGCAGGTCGGAAAAAATTTCTTGTCCCGCTACATCTTGAGCCAGTAAATCAGCTAAGTAATCGCATTCCGCAGTTGCGTATTCCGGATGCGATCCCACATCCAAGTAGAGGCGTCCTCCGTTGCCCAAGAACACATTGGAGGAACGATGCCGGTTAACTACCGGATTAAAGAGACGGCGCGCTGCCTGTTCTGCGTCAATAGGGGGATGCCCCAAAGGAGCGGCACAAGTTATGCCATACTCGGTTTCTATCCCGAAGATTCTCCGCAACGGTTATTCCCCACCCTTTTGCACGAAGCCTTCCACAAAGGCCTGGGCATCGGTTTCTAGCACGGTATCGATCTGTTCTAAGAGGGCGTCAATCGCAGGCGCTTTGATTTGACCCTGTGCGGCTTCTACGGCCTCGTCAAGGCCATCATTTTTCCCACCGGGAGCATTTATTTGTTCCTGTACCACTTGTGTTTCCTCCTCTTAGAGTCAAGCCTAGAATTTTTTTGCTGCTTTTTCCTTATTACCACTTTCAGCCAGGGCACGGGCAAAAGCAGCGGCATCCCCATTTTCGAGGGCGCGTATTTCTGCATCGCTGGCGAGTCGAGCCGGATCCCCCAGGTTGAAGCGTAAAAGTTTTTCACCCCCCAGATCTAGGAGCAGCGATTCCCAAGAAGCTTTCTTTACCTGCGGCAGTTTCGCTACCGCCCTGCCTCGCAACCAAGATCTGCCCCCGACAGGAGGCAGAGAAACCGCTTGCGATACTTCTGCCTCTGTAAACAGTTGCTCTACCATTCCAGCTGCACACAGACTTTCAAAAATCCCCGGCTCTAACGCTGCCCACTGTAAATCCAGGGCTTGCAGTTTCGGATGCGCCCAATCGCATCCAAGACGCTGACGCATCCGCTCAAAAAGTTGGAATTTCCCTACCCACTCCACCTTTCGCGCCGCCTCAGCGCGATCTGTGGCTAATGAATCAAGAACTCGTTTCCAATCTGATAGTAACTCCGCGCTGGCTTCATCCGCCCCTCCCCGTGCTTGCATTGCCCGAGCGATAGCGGCCAGGATTTCAGTTTGAATCTCTAAGGCGGTGAGCTCCCCCGAGGCGGTTCCCAGGCGATGGGTTAGCGAAGGATCATGCGATACTGCCCAGGTTTCTGCCACTGGATCAGAGGTAATCCGCAAATCTTCGAGGGCTTTCAGCTCTGAGGAATCCCCGTTTTCCAGCAACCACAGTAGGGCAGCAGTACTACCTAACCGCAGGTAGGTGGAGTATTGGAAACGGTTAGCATCTCCCCCAATAATATGCAGACGCCGCCATTTGCCAGCATTGGCATGTGGTTCATCGCGGGTATTGACTATCGGCCGGTTAAAGGTAGTTTCCAGTCCAATATCGTTTTCTACATAATCGGCCCGTTGGGAAATCTGGAAACCAGCCTGCTGGGAACGTTGTCCAATGCCTACCCGTCCGGCTCCGCAGATAAGCGGGCGGGTAACCAGGAAGGGAATTAGATTTTGGGCTAGTTCAAAAAAATCTAGGTCACGACGCAAAAGATAGTTTTCGTGACTACCGTAGGCAGCGCCTTTACCGTCGACATTGTTCTTAAACAGTTTAATATGGTTTCCATCTTTAGCCGCCAGCTGCATTGCCCGGCGAGCTATCAGGTCGCCGGCAGCATCGTAGAGTGCCCCTTGCTTAGGTTCTAGAGTTTCGGGAGAAGAGTATTCCGGGTGAGCATGATCTACATACAGGCGCGCACCGTTATTCAGTACACAAGCACTGGGTTTGGGCAGTGCAGCTTCTTGGGCACTAGGGCGGGCAATCTCTTTTATTCCCGGTCCAGACGGTGCTAGCTGCTCCGGGTTACTGGTTAGCTGTGAGGGATCTGCTTCGCGGGGACTAAGGGAAAATCCGCGCATATCCTGCAGCGGATTTTCGCCCTCATAATCCCAGGTAACTGCTTCCCAAGGGCGGTAGTTATCCCGATAGGCAGCCACTACCTGGGTAGAGAGGGCAACCGGATTAGCATAGACATTTCCCGGCTGGATAATCCCAAACTCGGTTTCGGTGCCCAACGGACGATTAAGCGCGCTTTCAGTCATTGTTCCTCCTATTGCAGGCTCCGCACGTCCACTATCCGCATACCTCTTCTCACTCCCAGGGTTCGCGCCCACTCACCAGGGTCAGTTGAAGCCCCCAGAGCAGCGGTCTCTCGAATCTCTTCTTCTGCAGCACGCTCAACATGACTAAACGTTAAACCATCGACTTTGCCTTGGTTTTTCAGCGAATCTTTAATCGCCGCTTTCTTTGCCCGTTCTACAATGGAGGCAATCATCGCTCCGGAGAGTAGCGAATGTGCATACACGATTTCCTGTTTACCGTTTTCGTAAGCAACTTCATAAATCTGGGTGCGCACCGATTCTTCCGCCAGTAATGCCAGCAGTTTTTCTCGCAACTGTTTACGTCCAACTCCGGGGGATTTTTCTTCCTCGTTTCCTATTGGCACCTCATGCCCCAAATGAATCTCAAAAATTTGCCCGGCTTGTTCCAAGGTAGGTCGCTCAATACGTACCCGCACATCCAAGCGCCCTGGACGCAACACCGCGGGATCAATCATGTCT
Organism: Varibaculum vaginae; assembly: GCF_900604285.1. GTDB lineage: Bacteria > Actinomycetota > Actinomycetes > Actinomycetales > Actinomycetaceae > Varibaculum > Varibaculum vaginae. The sequence goes on along the minus strand of NZ_UWNY01000002.1, from coordinate 438,372 downwards.
TCACGATTTGAAGCCCCAATCACCATCACATTAGAAAGTTCCTCTACCCCATCAATCTCGGAAAGCAGTTGGGGAACAATCATGGTTTCCACATCGGAAGAGATCCCTGATCCTCGGGTACGGAACAGGGCTTCCATTTCGTCAAAGAAAATAACTACCGGATGTTCACTGCTAGCTAGTTGACGCGCCCGAGAAAAAATCGCCCGGATTTGCCGCTCAGTTTCTCCTACGAACTTAGAAAGCAGTTCCGGACCTTTTATCGACAAGAAATAAGAGACTTTCCCCTGCGAGTTGGCTCCCAAAGATGTTGCTACTGCCTTGGCTATCAAAGTTTTTCCGCAGCCGGGCGGGCCATAAAGCAATATTCCTTTCGGGGCCCTCAGCCCAAAACGCCGATAAAGGTCGGGGTGCGTAAAAGGCAGCTCTACCGCATCCCGGATAGTTTCAATCTGCTCTTCCAATCCTCCGATCTTTTTATAGGAAACATTGGGGATTTGCGGAGCTAGCAGCTGCTCGACCTCTCCTCTTTGAACTTTTTGTACCGCAATCCCGCTGCGTGCTTCCAGCAGTAGCGAGTCTCCCACCTCTATTTTCCCAATCAGGGGGGCTGCCAGCGAAACAATTTCTGTTCCAGTATTTCCCAGTCGCACCAGGGCACGCCCCTGAGAGATTATCTCTCCCACCTGGACAAGTGTTCCCGTACGGGGATAGGTGAGGACTTTAGAAACGACCATTTCCTCGTTGACTAAAACCTCTATCCCAACCTGCAAATGTTCGGGTTTAACGTCCGGGTGTACTCGTAGCACCATCGGTTTCCCGTTTAAATATAGGCGCACTTGACCGACTTTATCCGGATTTTCGGCAATCACTGCCACGGTGGCAGGGGGATTAACTAAATCAGCTAGCTGCTGGTGAATCGCCACCAGCTGTTCGCGAGCTGCCGCCAACGCCACCGACAAACGCTTATTTTTACCCCTTAAAGAAGTGACTTCACTCTTAAGCACCTGTAATTGCTCGCCGCTAGCCCCTGGCATGATTTTCCCTTCCTTAAACTTCTTTCAGCCTATTAGTTTTGCCCGCTAGCTGCCGCGAGTGTCCAGGTCTGTAAAGACTTACGAGGGCGCCCCCAGGCTACTGTCAGGTTCGGGAGGGGCGAAGCTAGCTTCAGCTTTATTTCCACGTACCCAATATTCCGCGCGCTTAACTACATCTCGGCGCACCCGGTGAGTCTTTCTCTGGGAAGGGTTACGTTGTCCCAGCTGTACCTCTTCCCAATTGTCTTCCGGATTCCATTGCCCACCATTTACTTTTGCCGCCTTGGGGGCGCTACCGAGTTTTTTGGGGCGCGCCGCTCCTGGCGCCAAAGTCCGGCAAGTAATCAAGAAGCCAGTATGTCCCACCATCTGATGTTCTGGTCGCAGCGCCAACCCCTGGGTATGCCACTGTCTTTGAATAGTTTCCTCGGTGGCAGTAAATCCATAGCGCCCATCACTTCGAAGCGCTTCTACCAGTGTAGACATCTGAGTAACGGTGGTTATATAACAGCACAGTACCCCGCCAGGTACCAGCAGCTTATAGAGATCGTCTAAATATCTCCAAGGATCTAACAGGTCGATGACAGCACGATCAAAATAGTGGTTACCGTAAATACTTCCCAGATCTATTTTCCCGAGGGATCCCCGGCGTAGTTGCCAGGCGGGATGAGGAGCGCCAAACCATAAATCCGCATTTGCCTGAGCGATATCGGCGAAGTCTTCCCGTTCTTCCAAAGAAACCAGTTTTCCAGATTCCCCAATCATTTCTAATAAAGAAATCGTGAGCGCTCCGGAACCGGCACCACATTCAAATACTCGAGCACCGGTAAAAATATCAGCGGATTGCAGGATTTGTGCCGCATCCTTCGGGTAGATAATGGCGGCACCCCGCGGCATCGAGAGGGTATAGTCCACGCGGCGCGGCCTAAAAGCCAAGAATTCTCGCCCCTCCCGAGTGGCAATTAGGGTACCTTCTGTTCTCCCTATTAGTTCGGCTAAAGGAAAAGATGCTTTCGCGGTATTAAACCAACCTTTTTCAGTGATAGTGACAGTATGCAAGTCCCCGGAGGCACCTTGAAGCTGTACCCGGTCACCTACCCTAAATACCCCCCGACGCCGTCCCGGGATTTCTTTTCCATCCGCGTCTGGCTGCTGCGGCAAATTTTCTGCTTCTTCCTGAATCATCTTCCTAATTCTAGCGGTTATTACTAATTTCAGGCACGACACCCTCGCCCTAGAATAATGTTATGAGTTCTTCTAAACCCACCGCCGCCCTCTCCCCATCTAGGATCGGTACTTTTCGTAACTGTCCCCTACAATTTCGTTTTCAAGTAATCGATAAACTACCCACTAAAGAGTCTGCGGTACGCCAACGAGGAACCCTGGTACACGCGGCGCTCGAGCATCTCTTTGACCTACCCGCCCCAGAACGCAATTTCTCCTCTGCCAGCCGCAAAATGGAGGAAGCGTGGGAGAAAACGGTCAGTGAAAAACCGGATTTACTCGCTGAGCTTTTCGGGGAAAATAAAAGTGAAGAAAACCAGTTCTTAGAAACATCCCGCCAGTTAATAGCAAACTATTTTCACATGGAAAACCCTGATCGCCTCCACCCCGCCCACCGGGAAAAATATCTGCGAGTCACCAACAAAGACCGTATAAACCTTCATGGATACATCGATCGGGTAGATATTTCTCCCACCGGCTTGGTGCGGATTATAGACTACAAGACCGGTAAGGCTCCTGCCGAGCGCTATATCGGCCCCTACCAGTTCCAGATTCGTTTTTATGCGCTGCTATGGTACCTAACCCAGGGGGATCTACCTGCCCGGCTGCAACTACTATTCCTGAAAGACCGCCAGGTATACACCTATACCCCCAGTCGCGCCGATATTGATGCTACCAGCGAGGAAATCCTCGCCGTCTGGGAACAAATCGCCGCTCAGGCACGCTCGGGTTACTTCCCCCCGCGCCGTTCTCCTCTCTGCAACTGGTGCGATTACCGGGTCTACTGTCCGTTGTTGGAGGGAATCGCCCCGGAGATTTCCAGCGAGGGGGTGGCACGGCTACTTACTGCCCAGGCAGATTAAACGGATGAGGCAGCGCTTTAAGCCAAAAGTTCTTTTATATCCTTAAGGCGTATCTGGGCTACTGAACTAAAACGTGCCGCCAGAATCCCAGGAACGTCCCTCTCCCCTACTAACGCTAATCGCGCTCCTGCGTCTTTACCAGCGGTCAGTCCGGGAGCGGAATCTTCTACCACCAAGCAATTTTCAACCGGTACTCTTAAGCGCTGTGCCGCAAGACGATAGGGGTCACCGAAAGGTTTTTGCCGTATATTTGGTTCCGAACCAGTCACCATCACCTCTAATGAACCTTTCGGAGCAGTGACACACACCTGGCTCACCAAATTGTCATAGGAGGCAGAAACTAAGGCAGTAGGGATCTTCTCTGCGGCCAGTTCGCTTAATAAGTCACGCGCCCCGGCTATCCAGGGGACACCTTGGCGTCTATAGAAGTCTTGCATCTTAGAAACCATCATCTCGATGACTTCTGCGGGTATTAACGGTAGGTTTTTCCGCTCAATCATAATGCAGGCACTATTATAAAGGGAGTTTCCGGTTAAAGCCTGCCCGTCCTCGTAACTCCAATCTTGCCCAAAATCGGCTGCTATTTGCTCTTCCGCTCGTTGCCAAAGCGGTTCGGAATCAATTAGGGTTCCATCCATATCAAAAAGAACTGCCCCCATAATCCTCCTTTAGTTTAAGCGAATGCTGAGAGGGCACCCACAGCCAGCGAAATTCCTACCACAATCCCTAGTAACAGCCGGTAAATCACGAACGGTGCGAAAGTTTTAGTTTCCAGCAAGCGCATGAACCACACGATTACCGCATATCCCACGACAAAAGCCACCACTGTTGCTAAAATCGTTGCTCCCCAACCCACGGGATTATTTCCTACCGATTTAGCAGCTTCGTAAAAACCGGAAGCAAATACTGCCGGCATCGCTAACAGGAAAGAGTAGCGAGCAGCAGCTACCCGGGTGAAGCCCATTAACCTGCCGGCAGTAATGGTTCCTCCGGAACGAGAAACCCCTGGCACTAGCGCTAGAGCCTGTGCAAACCCAAAAAGAATGGCTTGCCCCCAAGAGAGATGATCCAAGGTTTTTTCTTTCTTTCCCCAGCGGTCAGCTGCCCCTAAAAACAGGGCGAAAATAACCAGCATGGCCACCGTAATCCACATGTTACGGAACTCTTTTTCAATCCAATCTTGACCCAGTAATCCTAAAATCCCGATTGGCAGAGAACCGACGATAATCATCCATCCCATCCGTACATCAGAATCAGATTGGTTAACCCCAGTACGTGCGGGGACAAAAGCCTGAAACCATTTACCCAGGATGCGGCTAATATCTTTCCGAAAGTAGATAAGGACGGCAGTTTCCGTTCCAATCTGGGTAATGGCGGTGAAAGCTGCGCCGGGATCCTCACCAAAAATCGAACCTAAAATTCGTAAGTGAGCAGAGGAAGAAATCGGTAGGAACTCGGTCAGTCCCTGCACTAGACCCATAATAATGGCTTCAAAAGTATTCACGACCACCAAGCTTATCGTTTTACCGGCAGATACTCGTCTCCCGCCTAGGTGTTTTCCCTCACCTCTTAAAGTTCGCGCCCGGTTCTTTTGAAGAGTGGAGTACCTTCGCTACAGCTTGCATTGCTCTAGTTCTACAACTTCAATCAAGACTGCATCCCCGGCTACTTCGCGTCTATTTTCTTTTCTTACGCCGTGCCTGAAAACTTCTGCCCTCCTTGCCCCTTAACCTGGAAATATGGAACAAAGAAGATTAGGGCGCACCGGACTTTTAGTATCTTGCCTCGGGTTAGGCACTCTCACCTGGGGGCGAGATACTGACCTGGAACAGGCCAGTGAACAACTAAGGATGTTCCTAGATGCTGGGGGAAATCTGCTTGATACTGCTTCCACCTACGGAGAAGGAGAAGCTGAAAAGTTAATCGGCACCCTGATAGATGGGGATTTTTCCCGTGACGAACTGGTAATTTGTTCTAAAGCGGGGGTGCGCGCGGGAGATCCTCCCTCAGTCGACGCTTCCCGATCGAATCTCTTACGGGGTCTGGATGAAACTTTAGAACGGCTAGGAACCGCCTATATTGATCTTTGGTATGTACACCATTACGACCCGTTTGTACGGGTAGAAGAAACTTTAACTGCCCTAGAGATGGCGCTGCGCTCGGGGCGAGCCCGCTACGTGGGGGTATCGAACTATCCAGCATGGGCAATGGCAGAACTAGCGGTAATGCTGGGGCAAGATCACTACGAAGTAGCGGCAGTACAAGGTGAATACTCACTACTAAACCGCCAAGTTGAAGCAGAGGTTCTATCAGCATGCGAACATTTTGACTCTAGCTTTATCGCTTGGTCTCCCCTGGGGCGTGGGGTTTTGACCGGCAAATATCAAACCAACATTCCCCCCGATTCCCGGGCAGCATCTCAACATTTACAGGGTTTCGTTTCCCCTTATCTTTCTTCCGAATATCAGCCAATTATCGAGGCGGTACTAGCCGGGGCAGAAGGTCTAGAGTGGGAGCCCCTAAAACTGGCACTAGCCTGGGTTAAGGATGCCCCCGGAGTTACCAGTGCCCTAACTGGGGCACGCACTGCCGGGCAATTCGCCGCGGTATTAAAAGCCGCGGATGCTCATGTACCCCATCAGATTCGAGTAGCGTTAGACGAGGTCAGCGCCTAGGGAAACCTTAGCCGTCTTCTTACTCTTCCTCGTCCTCGTCGTCCTCGTCAAAGTCGTATTCCTCGTCATAAAGAACTTCTTCAGCGCCGTCTAGTTCCTCGTCGTGGTCTTCGTCATCATCGTCGAAGTCATACTCGTCATCTTCGTCGAAATCCTCGTAGTCGGCAGATTCCCCTGTTTCTAAAACCTGGTCAACATGGTCGAAAAGAGTATCGGAATCGATATCATCGTCATCGAAAATATCAAGGGGAAGATCGCATCCTAACTGGGAATATAAAGCTTCATCATAGGCAGAGAAAGCCGACTCCAGCTTTTCACCCGCCAGAGCTACCTGGGGATCAGATGCAGGATCTTCAGCGGAACGCGCAGCCTCCAAGTGAGCTTGTAATGCCACCAAAAACTTATCGAAGGTCGCTTGCAAACGATCAGCCACGATACACTACCCCCTTGAACTTAGAACAACCTGGATACTTAGGGCAGGTGAAGCTGACCGCGAATCATGGTCACCATCAGGTCAGTGCCCTTGATTTCGGCGGTTTCTTCCGGTCCGACGATCCGCGTCGTACCGTCGGGGTCAACTAGCTGCGAGGCACCACCATCAGGGCCTAACGGCAAAATGACCCACTCCTTGCCCGGAGCATAGGTTGTCGAAGGAACCCGTCCGGATAGTTGATCGCGGATATTCGCAATCACCACCCGGGCGTGGGCGCGGGCAGCATCTGCTCGCTTGGATTCCGGCACATCGGTAATATCACCAACTGCGTAGACATTCTCCATGTCTTTCACCCGCAGATGTTCATCTACCATGACTGTGCCATTTGCATGCATTACCTGGGAATATGACCCGTGTAGATATCCGGAAGAAGTCTGGGCTCCATAGCACAGGAACCACATATCAGCTTCGATAGGTGCGCCTGCCAGGGTTTCTACCCGGAAGGTAGAGAGCATCCCGACATCGGTAGGAGGCATATAGGCTAGGGGGGCGCCCAGTACCAGTTCAATACCGCGTTCTTCGAGCTGTTTAGTTATGTTTTCACGCAAAGAATCCAGGTATCCATGAGTGCCCAGAATATATGGCTCTTTGTCGACCATGATGATTTTAAGATCGGGGTAAGTGGAGGTAAGTTCACCCGCAAATTCTACGCCAACAGTACCGGCGCCAACCAGCATTACTCGTTTCGCCCGCGCCAGATTATCGCGAGTTTGATCTAAGCGAGCTTTAGCAACCGAAGCCTGAGAAACCATGTGCTTCGCCGGGAAGGGGTAGGTGGTTCCCGTTGCCAACACTAAGAAATCTGCCTCGATAGGGTCATGTCCAGCAACATAGACCGTACGGCCATCTACACGCATACAAGTCCCATGAACAACCTGGCCACGTTCCAGCAACCTGCTGTAAGGCATAAACACGGTATGACCCCACACGGAATCGACCGCCGCCCTCAGCGCCGCAGCATGATGCACGAACTGGTCTTTTTGCTCGACCAGCGTAACGTCTGCGACGTCATCCAGGCCACCCGCCACGGTTATGCCCCCATAACCGCCGCCAATGACTACTACTTTAGCCACGCTACCTCCCCTTTTATCTGTTGTTGGTAACACCAAAACAGATGCGAGCTAAATCAGACCGGAACCTGCCGCCGGCTACCCGAAGGGTAACTAACAGAAAGATTACCAACCTAAAGATCGTTTCTTCGGTTTTACTCTATCTTACGCTATCAAAAACAATAACGCTTGCGTAACCATCCTACTCAGGCACACGGGTTTTCAATGCTTTTTTAATGTTAGGCGGAAAGAAATTTTCTCCTTTGAGAACTTTCCCATCCGCGCGGTAAATCGGTTTGCCCTCAGAATCCAGCTTCGACAGATTTGAGGCCTGTACTTCCCGTAATACTGCCGGCAGTGAAATCCCGCACTCCAGAGCCATTCCATAGATTACATAGACCAGATCTGCGAGCGCATCTGCGGTTTCGATCGTGTCGCGAGTGCCATCATCAGGCAAAGACGAAATGGCCTCTTCGAGGAGGCGACGCGCCTCTGAACCGTAAACCGCACCGGTAAGTTCACTAACTTCTTCGTAAATTAGACGCATCCGCATATGAACTCGTTCGCGGTTCACCTGCGCTTGATCATGTTGAATCGGCAGGCCATACACCTGGTGGAATTGGCGCACTAAATCTTCCGGACGGTGCGGGTCTGGAATCTGCACATTAAGCTCCCCCTTGCCCAGCGACTGCTCCCCTGCATCCTCGTGAATCAAAATTTTCCCTTTCTTTTATTTGTTTGCCAACAAAAGCTCTGCTAACTCTGTTATCGAAGAAACCCAGGGTGCCCCCGGGAATTCGTCTCGGCTACCCGCGCCCCAAGAAACCCCAATGACTTCGATACCGATATTTTTAGCCGCCCAATAGTCATCTTCCCGGTCACCCACCATGACTGCTCGTCCTAGCGAGCATTTCTTTCCCAACTGATCCAAGGCGTGACGAACCACCCCCTCTTTCCCGCGGCGAGTACGCGGGTTAGCAATATCACGAGGATTCTCGGCGCTGGTTCCGATTTTCTCTTGAGTTCCGGCAATGTAATCCAAGTAGGTATTTATCCCCGTTCCTTGCGCAATTTCGCGCACCAGTTCCTCCAGTTTCGAGGAGGCAACCGCAACTTTTATCCCCCTAGCATGCAGTTCTTGCAGTAATTCTTCAATGCCCGCAAACAGCGGCACCTGGGTCATGCGCGGCCGGTAAAAGCGTCGATAAACTGCTACCGCATCATCCAAGTCTGTTTCCGGTAAATCCAGATATTTTTTGAATCCGATTCGCAGCGGTGGCCCTACAAACCTTTTAAGCTGCTGCGGAGTTTGCGGATCCAAATGATAATGGGAGATAACTTCCCGCACTCCCTGTGTAATGAGGGGAACAGAATCGGTCAGGGTGCCATCCATGTCGAAAATCACGGTCTGAAAATAATGATTCCCCATCGATTTATTTATCTCCCCTTCAGCTGCTGTAAGTTTCTTTTTCTGGAGGATGTGCACCCCGGTTCTATTGTAGGCAGCTTTGGCGCGAACTAAATTTTGGCAGGTGCATCACCTCGCTTTTTCGCCCCGCTTTTCTGCAGGCTCGAAGATGTGCTAATCTCACTGGTGTCCTCGAGCGCGGGTGGCGGAATCGGTAGACGCGCTAGCTTGAGGTGCTAGTGGCCAACTTAACGGCCGTGAGGGTTCAAGTCCCTTCCCGCGCACCACAGATTTCTATTTTGCTCACATTTACCTTGTTTCGCTTGCGACGTGGACTTTACTACTATTTTCAGATTCTCCTGCAGGCTCAAGTCTTTCCTGAAAATCGCAACCTGCTTCCTCTGCCGAGTTCCCCTGAAGGGAAATCCAGATCTTTCAATGTTGAAAATTTGTTTTCCTCAAACCGGATTGGGATTGCTCAAGAAAAAGCTAAGTCTCCCCTTGCATAAATACCTAAATATTCCGCTGTTTGCTATCGCTCCACACACAGTTCAAAATGGAATAAACGGAATAACTACACCATTTACTCCTTTTTTTCGGAAAAATAATCAAGCAATAAAATCTTCGCATTCTCTTCAGGTTTTCCTCCTACAATTAGTGAAGATTCGCCGCTGTGGGCGGATGAGTTCTATTCGGCAAGGAGTAAATTATGCGAGCGGTGCAACCGGCGAACACCCGTCCTTCTCGACGCACATTCCTAAAATGGTCCGCGATAGCTGGTAGCACAGCCGGCTTAGTCGCCTGTTCTACCCCCTCGCCCTACTCCCCCGACAAGAATGGGAAGCTGGTACCCAACGGCACCGGACGCACAGATGTGGATAAAACTGTCTGGTCAGCTTGTACCGTTAACTGCGGATCACGTTGCCCGGTACGCCTTCAGGTAAAAGATGGCCGAGTGGTTAGAGTATTACCTGATAACACCGGTAACGACGAGCTAGGCAACCAACAGGTGCGAGCCTGCCCACGGGGTCGCTCTATCCGCCACCGGATATACAATCCTGATCGCTTAAAAAAGCCTATGAAGCGCAAACCCGGAACCAAACGCGGGGATGGCCAATGGGTGGAGATTTCCTGGGATCAAGCCCTAGATGAAATTGCCGCAAAAATGAAGACGCTAAAAGCCAAGTATGGAAACGAATGTTTCTATATCCAATATGGTACCGGGGTACTCGGCTCGTCTATGGCTTGTTCCTGGCCGCCTGAAGCCAGCCCCATGGCACGGATGCTTTCTCTCTATGGTGGCTATTTGGATCACTATTCTGACTATTCCACCACCAACATCACTCAGGCTTACCCTTACTTCTACGGTGACTGGGTCGCTGGGAACTCCTTTGACGATGCAGCGAACTCTAAACTACAGGTGATGTTCGGGAACAACCCCTTGGAAACACGAATGTCTGGTGGCGGGCAAACTTTTGTCACGCAAGCTACCAAACGTAAATCCGGAGTGAAAACCATCGTTATTGATCCCCGCTACTCTGAAACTTCGGTAGCACTCGGTGACGAGTGGGTGGCACTTCGTCCCGGCACTGATGCGGCTCTCATCGCGGGAATGATTTACGTGATGGTAGCAGAAAACTTGCACGACCAGGATTTCCTTGACAAATATTGTATCGGCTTCGACGAAGAGCATATGCCCGCGGGTGCCCCCGCAAACGCCTCCTATCTTGCTTATTTACAAGGTAAAGGCGAAGATAAAACCGTTAAGAACCCCGAGTGGGCAGCCAGAGTCACCGGCGTTCCCGCCGACGAGATCCGTCGCCTCGCCCGGGAAATTGCCTTGGCCAAACCCTGCACCATCACCCAAGGGTGGGGACCACAGCGGCATGCTAATGGAGAAAGCATTGCCCGGGCGGTTTTCTTGTTGGCTTGCGTAACCGGAAATATCGGACTTAAGGGTGGTGGTACCGGAGGACGTGAAGGCGGGCAGGCTCTTCCGATTACTCGAACTTTTAACACGGAAATAGCAAATCCTTCCGAAAAAATTATTTCTGTTTTCAGCTGGCTAGATGCGATTGACCACGGCCCCAAGATGGATACTTTCAACGCCGGCGTGGGAGTCAAACCCAAACCCGGAGTGCGCGCCCTAAAAGTTCCGGTAGATGACGATGGAAATCCGACCAACACCAAGCTAGAAGTTCCGATTAAAGCGGTTTTTGCCTATGGTTCGAACTCCGTAGTCAACCAGACCGGAGACAACAATAAGTCGGTAGAAATCCTACAAGATGACAGCAAGTGCGAGCTCATTGTTACCTGCGATATTATGCATACCGTTAGTGCGCGCTACTCAGATTATCTGTTACCTGGCACTTCCACTTCAGAAGAATCCGACTACCACAGCGGGGAAAATGCCACTCCCATGGCCTATGGCATTGTCTCCGAACAAGCCATCAAACCACTGTACGAATGCAAATCTATTTTCGATATTTGTACCGAGCTAGCCGATCGCCTCGGGGTAAAAGACAAGTTCACCGGGGGTAAGACCCGGGAAGAATGGCTGAAAGAAATCGTGGAGACCGGCCGCAAGGAAGACCCGACTTTACCCACATACGAAGAATGGAAGAAAGTGGGGATTGTCCGCCGCAACCTGGGATCAGATATTCCTTTGGAGGATTTCCGTAAAGACCCGCAGGCTAATCCGCTAAAGACCCCCAGCGGCAAGATTGAAATTTATTCCCAACGCTTAGAAAATATGGCGAAGAAGTGGACCTTCGGAGATTTCCGTCCCCGCCTAGATGGTGATGAGATTTGCCCAATTCCTGCCCACTTAGCTACTTGGGAAGGAGCCGAGGATGCCGCCAAGAACAAGAAGTATCCACTGCAGGTGATTGGACATCATTTCAAGGCACGGACTCACTCCAGCTACGGGAATGTGGATTGGTTGAAGGAAGCACATATTCAAACTGTATGGATTAACCCCAAAGATGCGGAGGAACGCGGGATTAAAAACGATGATTTGGTGTTTGTCTATAACGAGCGGGGTACTTTGCGGCTACCTGCGAAGGTAACTACCAGGATTGTTCCGGGAACCATCTCGGTACCGCAAGGCGCTTGGTATGACCCCAAACCCGCTTCGGAGGTTACTCCCCCCGCGGGAGCAAATCCAAAGAAACCGGTGGACGTAGCCGGATCGGTTAATACTTTGAGCTCGCTACACCCGACTCCTATTGCCAAGGGTATGGGGGTTCATACGATTTTGGCACAGGTAGTTAAGGCCTAATCCAAGTAGGGTCTAGTTGGATATCCGAGGTTAGCAACAATGTTTGGGATTAGTGGTAGCGAGTTCTTAGTGCTGGCGGTGATTGCCGCCCTAGTACTAGGCCCGAGAAACGTGGCTCAAGGGCTGACGGCTCTTCGTAAAGTCCTCATTAGTTTTCGCGGCTGGTCGGCCAAATTGCGACAAGAGACCTCCGGGGAATTCGCGGGTCTTACCCCCGAAGATTTAGAAAATCTAAAGATGCTTCGCAGCCTTAATCTCGCTAGATACAGCCCTAAGCAAATGATTCGGGAAACTATCCAGGAAGAAATCGAGGCCTGGGCACAATCAGCTACGGAATCGGGGGAGGTGCTAAAAAATGCCGGCTCCTTAAATACGGTAAATGAAAATTAAAGCTACCGAAATTAATAATAAAAAGTGGGAAAATTCTAGTTGATTTTCTAGGAAATAAAGCAATAATAACTACCTTAAAAAATCAAGAAAAATCCTGCTTTTTAACTGTAAGAATATTCAGATTTATATGTTTTTAAAGGGTGGCAAGTGGGGCTGCCCGGCTTATTTCAACAGTCTTTGCAAGGAGGACGCAATGGCCGACGATGCGATTCCTACTCCCGGCAGGAATAACACTTTAACCGAGCCTTTAACCCAAAAGGGAGCTAAATACGGGTTCGTATTTAACCAAAACCTGTGCAATGGTTGCAAGGCCTGCCAAATCGCTTGTAAAGATAAGCATGATTTACCGGTGGGAATGTCCTGGCGGCGGGTTATCGAATATACCGGTGGTTCCTGGAGAGTAAATGAAACAGATGGAACTTTCCACCATAATGTTTTCAGTTACTACACTTCTATTGCCTGCAACCACTGTGAAGATCCCATCTGTGTTCAAGTGTGTCCCACTACCGCCATGACCCAGCGCGAAGATGGAACTGTCTATGTTGATCAATCTAAATGCGTGGGTTGCCGCTATTGCCAGTGGGCTTGCCCCTACGGTGCTCCTCAATTGGATGCCCGCAGCGGACATATGTCGAAATGCGATTTGTGCTACGACTATCGAACCCAAGGACAAAACCCGGCATGCGTAGATGCTTGCCCCACACGCGCCCTCGGTTGGGGGCCAATACAAGCTCTACGGGAAGAGTTCGGTCAGGAAGCCGGAATCGCTCCTCTCCCCGATCCTTCGATCACTCATCCACATCTGGTAATCAGACCTCACCGTGATGCCCAAGAATGGGATAAGGGCTCCGGTATCATCCAAAGTCCCAAAGAGATATAAACAGCGAATACCGTAATCACCAGCTAGGTTAAGGAGCATCATGCATATCGGCGAACTGCCCATGATTATCTTTACTACTGTCGCGCAAATGTCAGTAGGGGCATTTTGGATCTTAGGAATCATCCAACTGATTGGACGGCGTGCGGGGATAGATAAATCCGCTATTGACAGCCTGACCAATGCGGGAATGTACGCGGCAGGTCCTCTGCTGCTTCTCGGGTTTTTTGCAGCGTTTTTCCACCTCAATGATCCTTTCCACGCCCCCTTCACCCTGTTACATTTGGGATCATCTTGGCTTTCCCGCGAACTAATATCCGGAGTGCTGTACGCGCTATTCGGTCTGATTTTTGCGCTAACCCAATGGTTTAATCGTTTTAGCCGTACGGTTCGCGATATATTCGCAGCCCTGACCGCGCTAGCTGGTCTGTCACTGGTAATTTCCATGTGCGGAGTTTATTTCTTCGCTATGACGGTACCAGCCTGGCACACCTGGTTCGTATGGGTTTCCTTCTTCGCTTCTGCATTCTTTACCGGTTCCTTGGCTGTTGCCTTAGCACTGTTAACTACTTGGAGAATGAAACTGCGCGGAGCCAGTGAGAATCAAAACAATCCCCAGAATGTCGGACAAAAACTAATTGCAACTGTGCGCCGAGGGTTATTTCCCGCCGGGAAACTACCGGAGGGCTTAATAGATCTAACCAAACGGTCAATGCGAATTACTACCGGAATTGCAGCTGCTGCCGGGCTAATTATTCTAGTTTCCTACGCTTTCTTTATGACTAGACTTGGTCTGGGAAGCCCGGTTGAGCACCAGGTTGCCCAAAATATGATGGCACACGGGTACCTGATAATCAGGCTGGTTTTGCTGGTAATCACTATTTTATTGATCGCATTGGTGTTGCGAAACTACATTTCGCATGCCGCCTATCCGCATCGTTTCTTAGTCATTACCCTGTGGGTAACTTTCTGCTTAGCGGTGGTTACTGAACTAATCGGACGCGGTCTGCACTACGAGGGGCTGGTGCGTGCCGGGATCAACACACTTTTGGGGTAAAAATTAACCTATGGAGCTCAAACTACTAGATTCTTTTGCTGCTGCTTTTTGTGTTCTGGGAGCTCTGCATCTAGACCCTCCAAGCAGTCCGGTAGTCAAAGATTTCCTTTCGTTGTCTTCCCAATGGCCGCTGCCGTTGACTCCCCAGGGTGAGGCAGCACTAAAGGAACTGCGTTCTTCGTTTCCCAATGATCCTTCTGAAGAGGAAATTTACGCGCTATGGGCGGATCAAAACCGTCTTTATGGAATTACCGGTAGTGCTCAGCTTTCCCCCTTTGAATCTGTACAACGCGGCGATGACGGCCTAGTTTTCGATCAAGAGACCATCGAAGTTCGCCGCTACTATGGGGCGATGGGCTTGCAGGCTCCCTGCCTGGGAAGCGAACCTGATGACCATATCGGCTTGGAAATGGACTTTTTAAGTAAATGTTTACTGAAAGCCGCCGATGATTTTGCGGCCGGAAATAAAGCGCAGGCAGAACAAACCCTGGGCGTTGCACGCCAGTTTAGCGGCGAACATCTTTTAAGCTGGGGGTCTGCTTTCTTCGCCGAGGGTGCAAAACTGGCGAAAACCCCTTGGCTGCGCGGGATATGTATTCTATCCGGGCAGACTCTCTCTCAATGGCAGCAGGCACTCTTAGATGCCGGCTATCAACTGGTTATCGCTCCCCGCCAGCGCCAATCCAGTCAAGAGGATGCCTCTGGTGCTATCCCCCTAGAACTTACCCGCCGCCCCGCTAACAACAGAACCTAGAACTTTGATTCCTCGTAGCTTTCCCGCTTTATTGCGCTGGATCAGCGCCCAAGACCCCATTAAAACCCTAGTTATTAGCTGTGAAGCTCTCCCGGCAGTAGCGGTGGGGAAAAAGGACGCCTGTCTTTATTGGCAGGGATGCCTAGGGCAAACTTTTCACGCCGACCTGGCCGCTCAACTATTAGCTAGCGATATTGAAACCTTGCAAATTATTGGCTGTACCCAATGTGAGCAGGCCTTAGAAGAAAAACTTGTAGTGGCGAGAACACGCCTTGGGAAGCTATTGGATAACTACCTTCCCCCTAAAAAAGCGGCGCGTCACCCGCGCGAGGTCTCCTTGGAGGCAGTCCCTCTCCCCCGACGTTTACTACTACCTATTTCTTCACATGCTCCCCTAGATTTGTCCGGTTCTCACGCAGGACGCACTTTCCAGGCCTACCACCTTTTGGCCACACAACAACGGATCGAGAATCGCGTTGATATCTGTGCTAAATCCTCCCCGACTATCCAGGCGGAAAAATCTAGCTCTATAACAGAGGACAATACTAAATCTGAAAGCGATAGCCTGGGAGATGAATTCTTACCGAAGTGGGAACGGATAGATATTATTCATTTTCTCCGTTGCCCGGATTGTAACTTTCAGGTGCACCAGTGTCCGAACAATCAAGGTATAGATCTCAATGCTGCAGGCAATAACTGGCAGCATTTGTGTCCTGCTTGTCGCCTGGCGGTGCGCTACTGCCCTGAGCACAGCGAGGCAGAAATAGCTAGCCAGGCCTCCTTAGAAATTTTTACTACCCTAAAAAGCCGGCAGAGTTCGGAAGAAACACACGAATGTCTTCGCTGTAAAAACCCGCATCTGGCGAGTGAGGGCGAGCTTTGTGCACTGTGCAGCTATGAGGAACAAAACCCGTTTTCTGCAGCAATGCCGCAAGCAGTACTAAAGACGCTACCTGCCGAATTGCAAGAAAAATTACGCGGGGTTTAGCACCTAGCATCGGGAAAATAAATCAGCCGCTCCGAAGGGAGCGGCCAGAGTGGGCGATACTGGACTCGAACCAGCGACCTCTTCCGTGTCAAGGAAACGCGCTAACCAGCTGCGCCAATCGCCCGAGGTGGGTACGGGATTCGAACCCGTGTACACGGCTTTGCAGGCCGCTGCCTAACCACTCGACCAACCCACCATAATCAAAGAGCGTCGCGCTTGGCGACGCCCTCTAAATCGAGCGGATGACGAGACTCGAACTCGCGACCCTCACCTTGGCAAGGTGATGCTCTACCAACTGAGCTACATCCGCGTTGCGTATGAAAGTATATCCGGAAAGATGTAGGTTTTACCAAACTCTGCTTGCGTGGGTCTGCTCACAGCTGACCCCAGCTGGCAACTTACGACATAAATCTCCTAGTAAAAGGGGGATACGGACCAAAAGGACTCGACGGTAAACTCTTCGCAGCGCGCAATGCATACAGGATTGATATTCTCTGATTGTCTACTAAAGCAGGAATATCTCTAGGAGGAGTTAACGGTGACCGAGATTTTAGGCAGTAGCATGCTCATACTTTTACTTTTGCTAGTAGTTATTGGCTACGTGTTGTTCTCCGCTATTTTTATCGTAAAACAGCAAACAGAAGCTATTATTGAACGTTTCGGGAAATATCGTCGCGTATGTACGCCCGGACTAAATTTTAAGATTCCAGTTATTGACCGGATTGCGAAGATTGTGGAGCGCCGGATTCAGCAATTGGATCTGGTGGTAGAAACCAAAACCAAGGATAATGTGTTCGTAGCGATTCCAGTTTCGGTACAGTTCCAGGTACAAGACTCCGCGGCCTCCTTCTATTCCCTAGCTAACCCTGCCCAACAGATCACCTCCTACGTATTCGACCGAGTACGCTCCTCCCTTTCCCAGTTGAACCTGGATGAAGCTTTCTCTTCCAAAGACACTATTGCGCAAGAGATTGAGGTTTCCTTGGGGGAACAAATGGCGCGCTATGGCTTCAGAATCGTGAACTCACTGGTTACCGACATTAATCCAGATAAGCGGGTACGGGATTCTATGAACTCTATTAATGCTGCCCAACGGGAACGCGAAGCTGCTATCCAATTGGCGGAAGCCGATAAAATCAAGCTGGTCAAACAAGCGGAAGCAGATGCCGAATCCAAACGCTTACAAGGTGAAGGTATCGCGTTACAGCGCCGCGCCATTGTAGAAGGACTAGTAGAGCAATACGAATCCTTACGGGATGCGGGAATTGGCGACCAGGCACAACAGATTCTGCTGATGACCCAATATTTTGACACTTTGGCTGAGGTAGCTAAATCATCCGATACCCAAACCTTAATGCTGCCCGCTAATCCGACCGGAGTAACCAACACTATGGAGGAAATCCGCACCTCCCTAGTTGCCGGTCTCAAGGCTGCCGGACAATAAAACTGACTTATACCGGCTCTCGGAGTACGCTGGAAATAGACTCTGTTCCCTAAGAAGATGACAACATAACTAAGTATCGCGAATAAGTATGACGAAAAAAGAGCAGCACGAACCAATTACCCCAGAACAGGACCTTCCCCAGAGAGCTGGATTTAACCAGGGCAGACGCCGTGGACGTGGTGAAGAGTTACGCATCCTTTTAGAAAAATATGATCGCCGGCTTTCCCACCTTGAGCAGAAAGATCCTCAACAAGCAAAAATTGTTGCTTCCCGCACCCAACATTTAAGACAAGCCTTGGCCGACAAGGTTTCAGCTGAGCTAGGAAAATCAGAAGAAAGTACCGCCAGAACCGCAGCCGCGTACGTAAGCAACCAGAACAGTAATCATCACACAGCACAAACCAGTACCCCACCTGAAGCTAGCGCCTGGCGGCGAGGAACCCGGATTGCCCGGGAACAAACCCAACATTTTCTCCACAAAGTACCTTATCCACACGGTATGCACCCGGGACTAGTACGCGGAATCGCGATTGATGAACAAATCATCAAATATCGCACTGATAAGGTGGTGTTCTTGTGTACCGGGGCATTAGTGCTAGCTTTCATCCTGTGGGGGCTGATATCAACTGATTCCTTACGCACAGTTTCTGATGTGGCACTGCAGTGGGTAGTAGATAATACCGGTTGGCTCTTTTCTATCCTAGCGGCAGTGATTTTATTATTCATGCTGTTCGTTGGGATGTCTCGCTATGGGAACATCCCTCTAGGACGCGATAACGAGGAACCCGAGTATTCGTATGGCTCTTGGATAGCCATGATGTTTAGTGCCGGTATGGGAATTGGTCTGCTATTTTTCGGTCCCTACGAGCCAATGATCTATTTCACTACCCCCGCTCCTCACTCCAGTGCGAATGCGGGCACCTATCAGGCTCTAAATGATGCCATGTCGCAAACTATGCTGCATTGGGGATTAAATGCTTGGGCAATCTATGCCCTGGTGGGGTGCGCAATCGCCTACGGTACCTACCGACGGGGACGAGTTCCCCTAATTTCCTCGATTTTCTCACCCCTACTAGGACACAAATTCTCCCAGGGCGGGGTGGGACAAGTGATCGATATGCTAGCGATTACCGCTACCCTGTTCGGCACCTGTGCCTCCTTGGGGATGGGCGCTCTACAGATTACCCGCGGTATCGAATTAGTTTCTGGGATTGGCAAAATCGGTAATGTCGGCTTAATAAGCATTATTTCCCTCCTAACCGCAGCCTTTATTGCATCAGCCGTTTCCGGAATTTCCCGTGGGATCCGGCTGTTATCCAATATCAACATGGCATTAGCTTTTTGCTTAATGGCCTTTATTTTCTTTGCCGGCCCCACGGTGTTCATTTTGAACCTGATTCCCTCCACTTTGATGAACTATCTTTCTGACCTATTCGGTTTGTTAGCGACCTCCCCCTCATATGGACCACAGGCCGCTCAATTTGCATCTACTTGGACGGTGTTCTACTGGGCTTGGTGGATTTCCTGGTCACCATTCGTGGGATTATTTATCGCTCGAATTTCTAGAGGGCGCACACTACGCCAATTCGTTACTGGAGTTTTACTGGCTCCCACCTTGGTTTGCCTGATCTCATTTTGCATCTATGGGGGAACCACCATGTATCTGCAGATTCACGGCGCGGATATGCCCTTGCAGGAGGGTGCAGAAGTTATGCTATTCGCCCTGCTACAAGAACTACCATTAACAAAAATCACTTCCCTGATAGCCATGTTCTGTTTGGCGATTTTCTTTGTTACCTCTGCCGACTCTGCCTCGGTGGTAATGGGTTCCTTATCGCAGCAAGGTAAACCAGTTCCCGACCGGAAAATCACGGTATTTTGGGGACTCTGCCTGGCTGGTATCGCCGTAGTCGGGATGTTAGTAGGCGGTCAAGATGCCCTGCAAGGGATGCAGAATTTGATTATTGTGGCTTCGTTACCTTTCGCGATTATCATAGCGGGGATGATTTTTGCGTTACTACGCGATTTATCTCGCGACCCCTTCACCATCAGGCGTAACTTTGAACGCTCCGCCCTTTCGAAAGCGGTAGTTGGCGGACTTAAACGTTACGGCGATGATTTCAAAATTGTTGTGGTGCCCACTAAATCTGGAGAGGGTGCGGGCGCAGATTTTGATTCCACTGCCCCAGAGGTGACCGATTGGTATCGACGTACCGACACGGAAGGTAATCCCATCGACTATGACTATGCTTCTCAAACCTACCTCGACAAACAGGGGAATCCAGTTTACTGGAATGAAGAAGACGAAAGCTATGAGGATGCCGCAGGTAATCCGGTTCCCTCGGAAAGCGTGGAGGATACCCCTGAGGATGGGGAAACCGAAAAAAAGACTATCGCGGATACTCATAATTAGCTGCTAGGTTTTGTGGTTAAAAGCTGCTAAGCCCCTTGACCTGAGCCAGTGTAACTGCGAACTTACCCGAATCCTATTTGTTTGCGGCTAAGCAAGGAGATACGTTTTCGCGGATAGTTGTTATAAACCAGCTGCCAGTTGCCAGGAACCCGCCGCTAGTAACGCTATCGATATCGCGGGAAGTAGCCGCCGCACCCACAGTTTCCAGGCGGCAGGTGGCGCGGCAAAAATTTCAATATCAGCAGTTTCTGCGACCCCACTGAAATCTCCAGTTTCCTTCTTAACCACTTTGGCTTTTAGCCTTTTCCAGGCGGGTTCAGCTAGAGAAGTTTCAGCTGTATCCGCCGCCGGATCCACTAGTGATTCAGAGGATTGATTTGGCGGGGAATAACCGACCTTTGCCGAGGAGACAGAACCCGGCTTTTCTTGCTCATACTGGGGAGCAAATATTGAAACGGGAGGAGTCAACTTTGGTACTGAAAACGACGGAGTTCTTTTACGCACTGGCAGATTTATTTCGGGATTTTTAGGTTTACCAGCTGCGCGCAGTGGGCGATCAATATCCTTATTTTTTTCTGCGTCCGCAAGGAAAATTTGGTTTACTCCACTTGGAGCTAGCTGGATAGCATTCCTGGCTAAAACCGTGTTATCAAACTTGTTAAGTGATTCTACGAGCGATTTTTTAGGGGAATTAATGTTTTCCTGTCCCCCGTTAGAAAACTCAGCCCTTGCTCTGCGAGCAGCTAGAAGGGACTTTTTTATATTTTTTGAAACTGTTTCATTACCCCGCATATTTGGACGCACTAACCAATTTTTGCCCCGCTCGTCCTTAATCAAATGAGGACAGGGGAAGAAAGTTTTACCGCTAGGCACTATGAGTTGCAGTACCGGCAGTAATTCCGCATTAACTGGAACTGCCACCCAGTTTTCCCCCACTAATTCTTCTATTTTATTCTCGTGATATCCCCGATGGTCTTTAACTGTTGTTAGGGCAGATTTCGTTTCCATAGCTTCAGCCAACTCCCCATTGGTATCGTTGTCACCTTATTTTCCACAGTCGCCAGTTTCGTTTCCCTCTCTTTTTATCTGGGGATAACCTATCAATATACGATTTAGCAACTTTTTCGATAGGCTTAGAACATCATGGCTATACAAAATAACCCGCAGAAGAAAAAACACTGGTGGAACAACCTCGCGGATGTTTACCGCGTAACTAAACGCAGCTATTCCTGGATAGGCTGGGCAATGTTGGCGGCCTTCCTGGCACTACCCCTCATAGTGCTGGTCATCTGCCTCCTGGTTCCCTTCAGTATCGGGCGCACTATCTTTTACGTACTTATTGCAGTTTCCCTGGGGATGCTACTGGCTACTACCCTGCTAACTCGTCTGGCTAATAGTGCCATGTATAAACAGCTAGAGGGCGTTAAAGGCAATGTGTACGCGATTTTGCGTTCCATCAAACGCGGTTGGATTGTTGAGCAAGAACCGGTAGCTATTAACCGGAAACAAGACTTGGTATATCGCCTGGTAGGACGGCCAGGGATTGTTCTTATTTCTGAAGGCCCCAGCTCCCGTGCTGCCGAGCTGCTCAATGACCAAGAACGCAAATGTCACCGGGTTGCTCCGTCAGTACCCATTCATAAGATTCAGTCCGGGCAGGAACAGAATCAGATTCCTATCGGGAAGCTACTGAAAACCATAAACCGGTTGAAAAAAGAGATCGGCAAGGACGAGGTTCCAATTGTGGGACAACGTCTGCAGTCTTTGCAGAATAAGGCCTATCGTCTCCCGGGCGGAGTTGATCCAGCTAAAACTAAAATGAATCGCCGGATGCTCCGCGGAAAGTAGTGAACGCGGCTATCTTTCCCATTGAAATAGCTATTTCAATGGGAAAGTCATCAATTAATTAACTTTTTCATGCGGAGTACCGAGCAGTTTATCTAGCAATGCTTTAGAAGGACGTAACTCGGTTATATTTTCGTCAACTTCCCATTCTCCAACCGGACGTGAAGACCAGATTTTAGCCGCAAAGTTTCCTGGCTCTCCCTCAAAAACTGACAGAGAAGCATTCGAAACCGGCTTAGTAGCGGCCAGAGCAAAAGTAACTTCTGGAGTGTTCATATATGACCAGTAGCGAATGATAGCACCATGAGCCACAATCACCGCACAGCCATCTGTGCCAACTTGATCAGCTGCGGCTGAAACCACGCGGTTAAAACGCGCCAGAGTCTGCGCGCCGCTTTCTCCACCGTCCATTTTCAGCTGGAGATCTCCCTGCATCCAGGCGCCAATGGTGCGCACATATTTTTCAACTGAAGCCATATCTGTAGCCATTTCCAGCTTCCCAGCTTGCACTTCATTAGCATCGGCGCTTTCTATCCGAGTAAGCGCGAAACGCTCTTCTAAAGGTCGAGCGGTCTGCTGGGTACGAATCAGATTCGAGGTCACTATTAGCTGAGGGGCAGGCAGCCCCAGCTTATCCCAGGTTTTTACTGCCGCCCGCGCCTGCCGAATTCCCTCCTGATTAAGCGGGGCACCCGGTTCGGCAGTATCCAGGGCACCAGTAATATTCGCGCTAGTTTGCCCATGACGCATCAAAACCAGTTTCATGTTTCCTCTTTCTTACGATTTGTAAAAAATTCGCTCCATAACTACGCGAGCCCGGCGCGCACGCCGTAGATAATCCTCCCGTAAATCGTTCTCTTTATCTGGAGGATAGCCCAGCAGGCGCGCCAAGGCGTGAGCCGGAGCAGCTGCAGTAGGCAAATAGTCAAGTTTATTACCGCTCATCCGGTTAGTAACCAATACATTTCCGCAACGAATCCGGCATCCCAACATCCAAGCTTTTACCAGGGCATCACGGTCGTTTTCCGAAAGTATTCCCTGCTGGGCAGCCACCTCCAGAGCTTGTAAAGTGCCAGTTACCCGTAAATCTGGGTAGGAAGCTGCTCCTTGCATCTGCAATAATTGAGCGATCCACTCCACATCACTCAGTCCCCCTGGCCCTAGCTTTACGTGCAGGGATGCATCTTGTCCGCCAGGAATTCGCTCGTTTTCCATGCGGGCTTTCAGGAGACGGATTTGCCGGATTCCATCCTCACCAATAGGACGTTGATAACGCAAAGGATCAATCGTTTTGGTAAAGCTCTCTCTCAGATCTCTATCGCCCCAAAAGGCACGAGCTCTCAACAATGCCTGTAGCTCCCAGGGATCCGCCCAACGTTCATAGTAATCACGCAGGGCATCTAGGGAACGTGAAATTACCCCATCTTTACCTTCAGGACGCAGACCATAGTCAACTTTCAAACTGGGAGCTGCCGCTGGCCGGTTCATTTCTTCCTGCAAGCGAGTAGCAAACAGAATTGCAATCCGGGAAGCCTCGGAGGCAGGTAGTTTCATACTAGTCTGTACAGAGGCAGCCGAGGAGATATGTCCCCAGTTCGAAGTAGGAATTTTTTCTAGCAGACCCGGCGCAGACCAAATAGGATCAAGCAGCGGGGAATGCACCACTAAAAGGTCAGCATCGGAAGCATAAGCGGATTCGCGTCCTCCACCCCGCCCCATAGCTACCAGCGCGATGCGCGGTACAGCCTCTTCTTTTGCTGAAATTTCCCGCATTATTACTTGACTGACAGCAGCAATCGTTGCGTCATTAATATCGGTGATTGCTGCCTGGGTTGAAATAGGATCTAAATGGTTGATGACATCTCTTAAGGAGCAGCGCAACAATTCCCGCCCGCGAGCTTGACGAATCAAATCTACTGCGGCACTAGTGTCTCGGTGACGACGAGAAAGCGCCACCATCTCCGTATGAAGCTGATCAAAACTACGAATAGCTAGCTTTTCGTCATCATCTAACCACTGCACTCCTTCCGGCACATGTTCGAGGCGTTCAGCAATATAGGGACTAAGAGACAAGATAGTACATAAGCGGTGAGCCACCCGCGAAGAATCACGTAGTAGACCCATATACCAGTGGGATTTCCCGATGGACTCCGAAAGACGCCGAAAACGTAGCAATCCAGCATCCGGAGAAGGCCCTTCTGCCAGCCACCCCAGCAGCACCGGCAAGATATGGCGCTGGATTTGACTGCGGCGAGATACCCCTGCAGTCAGTGCCGAAATATGCCCGAGAGCTCCGCGAGTATCTCGGTATCCCGCTAACCGGAGGCGATCGGCGGCTGCTTGTGGATTCAAGGCGGCTTCCTCTTTGGAGAGCCCCGCAGTTGCCGGTAACAGGGGTCGATAAAAAATATCTTGTTGCAAGGCGCGGATTTGAGGTTTTAGCTTTTCCCAATAACCGGTGAGTTGCCCGCTCTTACCGAAGCTAGCTTTCCCCAAGGATCTGCCTACTCGACGTTCGTCTTCGGGGCTTTGCGGGAATAGATGAGTGCGCGACATTCGTTGCATTTGCATCCGGTGTTCAACAACCCGTAAGAAACGGTAAGCAGCTGCCAGTTTTCGCGCGGAATCCCGACCAATGTATCCTCCCTGAGAGAGGGCTTCTAAGGCTTGCAATGTGGGGCGTACATGCAAACTTTCATCAGTACGTCCATGCACCATTTGCATCAGCTGCACCGAAAACTCTACATCGCGCAACCCACCTGGCCCCAGTTTCAGTTCCCGGCCGGCTGTCGGGCTGGGGATTGATTCTTCTACCTGGGTACGCATCGCACGAGTATCAGTGAAAAATCCTTCCCGCTCTACTGCAGTCCACACCAAAGGCCATACCGCCCGCATATAGGCTTTACCCACTTGGGAGGAACCGGCAGCAGGTCTGGCCTTCAAAAGTGCCTGAAACTCCCAGGTTTTCGCCCATTTTTGGTAATACTTAGCGTGTGCAGCTACGGTACGACAAGTAGCTCCATCTTGCCCTTCCGGGCGTAGAGCCAAATCTATAGGCCAAAGCGGCATTTCTATTCCCGGCCCGCAACAGGCCTGGGAAATCCCGATTGCAAGACGAGAAGCCACTTTCAGAGTCTCCTCTTCACTGCGACCACAGTTTTCAGCCGGCTCAGCCACATAGATAAGGTCTATATCGCTGTGATAGTTAAGCTCCCCCGCCCCTGTTTTCCCCAGGGCAATCACCGCAAAATCTACTTTGCATCTCGGGTCGTATTTTGCACGCGCAAGGGCAAGGGCACCCTCTAATGTTGCATCGGTGAGGGCGCTAAGCTTTCCAGCCACTACCGAAAAAAAAGCCAGGGGATCAGGATGCAAGGCGTCCTCAGCGAGGATTTGTAGTAGCTGACCGCGGTAGGCACGCCGCAAATCATTTAGGTCGCTTTCTGCCGCTATCCAGGTATCTTCCCGGATCTCTTGGGCGTCAAGGGTCTCTAAAATTTCTTGCCGTACCCGAGCGCGATAACGCTCAATTAAAGCTAGTTCTTGGGAAACTAAATAACGTTCGCCATCCCAATAGACCTCTTGATCTGGTGCTCGCAAATGGGAAAGAATTTGTGGATGGCTAATTAAGTAGTCGCCTGCAAAACGAGAAACTCCACAGATAGCTATCACCAGGGCGCGCTGATGGGGATTCTCCGCCAGATATTTTCCGGTCTCCTCCCCTGCCTCCAAAAGATTCATTAAACACAGTAATACCTGGTCAGGGCAGGCAGAATCTTTCAGCTCCCGCCAAAAGTCTTCATTTTGAACTAACGGTGTAAAAACCGGGCTACTTACCCAGCTTTCAGCCCGCGCGACCTCGGTAACCCCGCTAGC
This sequence comes from Varibaculum vaginae, assembly GCF_900604285.1. Taxonomy (GTDB): domain Bacteria; phylum Actinomycetota; class Actinomycetes; order Actinomycetales; family Actinomycetaceae; genus Varibaculum; species Varibaculum vaginae. The sequence goes on along the minus strand of NZ_UWNY01000002.1, from coordinate 412,702 downwards.
ACGCAGGCGGGAAGCTAGAGTAATTTTCCTGGCCATAACTACACCCGCAAGAACTTTGCCAGTTCTCCCCTTGTGATTTGCGCAGAGTATTCACGCCATTCGCACTCTTTATTACGCAGTACATAGGCAAAGACTTCCTCTCCCAACACCTGTGCCATAAACTCTGATTTGCGTAACTCCGAGACGGCTTCTTCCAAGGTTAACGGCAGCGCAGGAATACCCAGGGCTCGGCGTTCCTTATCAGATAGACGCCAAACATCATCCTCGGTTTCTAAAGGTAGCTTCATTTCTCTTTCAATCCCGTCTAGCCCGGCAGCCAACAGCGCCGCGTAAGCTAGATAAGGATTAGCGGCCGGGTCGGTACCCCGATATTCGATACGGGCATCTCCAGCTTTTTCTGGTTTATAGAGCGGCACTCGCACCAGCGCCGAACGATTATTGTGTCCCCAACATATATAGGAGGGCGCCTCCGAACCTCCCCAAAGGCGTTTATATGAGTTGACATGCTGATTTACTACCGCCGCGTATTCACGTGCATGAGCAAGTAACCCGGCGGTAAAGGCCTGACCGGTGGCAGAGAGCTGGTAAATATCGCTAGAGGCATCGTAAAAGGCGTTTTGTTCCCCCTCGAAAAGTGACATATGGGTGTGCATTCCGCTACCGGCCTCACCGGCCATAGGCTTGGGCATAAAAGTGGCCACCATATGATCCTGCATCGCGATCTCTTCAATCAGGATCCGGAAAGTCATAATGTTATCGGAGCCGGTAAGGGCATCGGAGGCACGCAGATCGATTTCATTTTGACCGGGACCGTTTTCGTGATGCGAAAATTCTACCGAGATTCCCATTTCTTCCAGCATCGCCACTGCTCGGCGCCTAAAAGAGTTGTCTCCCCCATTAGGCACGTGGTCAAAATAGGAAGCATTGTCAATAGGACGCAGCGGTTCATCTAAGGAAGTTGGCGGCTCTAATAGGTAAAACTCTATTTCGGGGTGAATGTTAAAGGTAAAACCAAGATCAGCAGCACGCTCTAACTGTCGCTCTAATACCCGACGAGGATCAGAACGGGCAGGCTGCAGATCCGGGGTGTACACATCGCAAAACATCCGTCCAACTTCCGCATCCTCACCCCGCCAGGGCAAAATCTGAAAAGTGGAAGCATCTGGACGCAGCAACATATCGGATTCATATACCCGGGTAAATCCTTCAATCGCGGAACCGTCGAACCCGATCCCCTCATTAAAAGCATCCTCTAGCTCAGCGGGATCAATCGCCACCGACTTCAGGGAGCCAGACACATCGGTAAACCAGAGACGAATGAACTTTACCCCTAGTTCCGCGATTTTTTGTAGTACTTCCTCTTGTGCTGAATCCACGATTTTTCCTTACTGTCTACCGGTTTATGAGGTTTTAAACTGTTAGCTATCACCTGGTTGGCTACTGGGCGTGTGCCCACCAACGTCCATCCTCACTCCGCCCGCACTTGAGCGGAAAACTGAACGCCTCCGTGAGATTTTCACTGGTCAGCACCCGGTCAATCTCGCCGTTAGCCATGATTTTACCTTCTTTCATCAAAGCAGCGCGATTAAAAGAAGCTGGTATTTCTTCTAAATGATGCGTTACCATCACGATTTGCGGAGATTTCGGATCTGAGCTGAGTTCATCGAGGGCGGATAGTAGCAGTTCACGAGCCTGCAGATCCACCCCCGCCACCGGTTCATCCAGAATCAAGATTTCCGGATCCGCCATCAGAGCACGAGCAATCAGTACCCGTTGCCGTTCCCCATCGGACAGAGTAATTAATTTGCGATCCTGTAGGGACACTACCCCAAATAATTCCATGAGGTTAGTTCGGCGCTGATAATCTATATCCTCAAAATCTTGATCACGTCCGCGCACCATAGTGCCATAAGCAGCCGAAAGGATTAAAGCCTTCACGGTTTGTGCGCCCGGAATTACTCGAAGTACCGCCGAGGAACAAAGTCCCACCCGTTCATGTAGTTGTTGAACCGGTACCGTTCCTAATTGTTGCCCTAAGATCTCCGCCTGCCCGCTAGATGGATAGTTACGAGCCGCTAGGATAGCTATCAGAGTGGTTTTTCCCGCTCCATTTGGCCCCAGGATCACCCAGTTTTCTCCAAGTTCGGTTTTGAAGGAAACATCCTGAAGAATAGGGTTTCCTCCACGCAGAAAATTGACATGTTGCAATCGGAGCAGTGTATCCATATTTCCCATCTTAACCAGTGTGACTACAGATAAGTGTCGGGGGCGAGCATCTTCCCCAAAGTGCTCGCCCCCGGCCGCAGCTATTAGGTTTTAACTGCTAATTTTCCTTATAAGAGAGAGTGATACAGTTCCACAGTTTTATCTGCGACTGTCTGCCAAGAGAATTTTTCTTCTACCCGCTTGCGTCCGGCTTTACCCATTTTCTTTGCCAGATCAGGATTTTCAAGCAATGTGGTAATCCGCTCGGCCATATCCCTATGGAATTTATCCGGATTTGTGGGGGTGCCGCTACCATCAGTTAACTGTTCAATCGGTACTAGGTATCCGGTCTCGCCCTCGGCTATGCAATCAGGAATCCCCCCGGTGGCGGTACCTACTACCGGAAGTTCTATCGCCGCGGCCTCCAGATTTACTATCCCCATCGGTTCGTAAATAGAAGGAGTAACAAACACGTGAGCTGCCGACAAAATATTTACTAGCTGGTCATGCGGAAGCATTTCTTCAATCCAAATAATGCCGCTGCGCCGCGCAGAAAGCCCTGCTACCAGTTCTCGGACTTCTTTTTCAATCTCCGGGGTATCCGGAGCCCCGGCACACAGCACTACCTGGGACTCTGTTGGAATCTGCGCAATTGCCTGCAAAAAATGTGGCAGACCTTTTTGTCGGGTTATCCGACCAACAAAAACCACAGTCGGAATATCCGGGTTGATATTGAATTTGGCCATAGTTTGAGCGACCGCTTGCCGGTCGGTAGGTAGCGCCCAATCAGTTAAATCCAGACCGTTATGGATAACATGAACTTTATCTGGATCTATCTGCGGATAGGCTCGTAGAATATCGTTCTTCATCCCATAAGAAACTCCTATTACCGCATCAGCCGCTAAGTAGGCGGTTTCTTCTGCCCAGGATGACAGGTTATACCCACCCCCTAATTGTTCCCGTTTCCAAGGACGCAGCGGTTCTAGAGAGTGAGCGGTAACCACATGCGGGACTTCATAAAGTTTCTTTGCCCAGTGTCCAGCCATATTGGCATACCAAGTGTGAGAATGCACTAAATCTGCCTGATCACAATACTGCGCCATCTGCAGGTCAATCCCCAGGGTACGCAGGGCGGCATTTGCTCCCTTTTGTTCGGCGCAATACTCGTATCCCTTAACCCAAATTTTGTCGCCACTATCTGAGCGCGAACCATCGAAGCAATGCACCCCCACCTCGATTCTTTCCGCTAATACCTTAGCTAACTCGGTGACATGGACACCCGCACCACCATAAACATGGGGTGGATATTCGCGACTTAACAGATCAACACGCATTTGGGGATCCTTTCCTAGACGGCCCTTAAATTTGCTGATATTAATCAGATTAGTGGAATCAATGAGACACGGGGTAGAAACGAGATTCTTTCCGGCAGCTACTGCTCTGCATCGGCTTTAAAAATCCGCTTTGGTTAATAAATCCAAAACCCCACGCCGTACCTCACTACTCACCTATGCTGGTCTTATGGGAAAAAATAATGTACTAGCAATGATTCTGGCCGGCGGCGAAGGCAAACGCCTGATGCCACTTACTTTAGATCGCGCAAAACCTGCTGTTCCCTTTGGGGGAACTTATCGCCTGATTGATTTTGCACTTTCTAATGTGGTCAACTCGGGCTATCTCCGCTCGGTGGTACTAACCCAGTACAAATCCCATTCTCTGGATCGCCATTTGGCAACCACCTGGCGAATGTCAGACTTGCTGGGCAACTATATAGCTCCCGTTCCCGCCCAACAGCGGCGCGGTAAACACTGGTACTTGGGCAGTGCAGATGCGGTCTACCAATCGCTCAACATTGTACGTGATGAAAATCCCGACTACATCTTGATAATCGGGGCAGACAATATCTATCGCATGGATTTTTCCCAAATGGTAGCTGACCATATTAAATCCGGATTACCCTGCACAGTTGCCGGGATTCGGCAACCAATTGAGCTTTCCAGTGCTTTCGGGGTAATTGATCAAACCGGCGGAACCATCAATCGTTTCATCGAAAAGCCAGAAACCTGTGAGGGACTTCCCGATGATCCTGGCAAATTCTTGGCCTCGATGGGTAACTACGTGTTCACTACCAAGGATTTGATAGCCGCTCTGCAAGCGGACGCCAATAATGAAGATTCTAAGCATGATATGGGCGGAGATTTAGTACCTTACTTCGTAAAACACGGTGGGGTTAACTGCTATGACTTCATCGAAAATGAAGTTCCGGGAGCCACTGACCGCGACCGTGACTATTGGCGGGATGTGGGTACCATTGATGCTTTCTACGAGGCTCACCTGGACTTACTGTCGGTATCCCCAGTATTCAACCTCTATAATTTTGACTGGCCAACCTACACGAAACTAGATGCCTGGCTACCTCCCGCGAAGAGCACTTTTAATGACGAAAGCCGCCGCGGTGTTGCTCTGGATTCGATTGTCTCTCCGGGGGTAATCATTTCGGGGGCTAGGGTGGAACGATCTATGCTTTCCCCGATGGTACATCTGCACTCCTTCTCCTCTGTCGATGGCTCGGTGTTGATGAATGGGGTCGATGTGGAACGCTCTGCAGTGATTCATAATGCCATCTTGGATAAGAATGTGCGCGTAGCTGAAGGGGTTAAAATCGGCGTTGATCACGATAAAGACCGCGAACGGGGCTTTACAGTTTCCGAAGGCGGTATCACTGTAGTTCCCAAAGGAACTATCGTCGATCAGTAAGCAACTACTCTCAAAGTTGCCGGGGAGCACTTCCTCTGAAGTTCTCCCTAGGTATTTCCTAGAACCAATGCCCGCTCCCTAATCCGGCTCCACTGTCCGGGAATAGCAGGAAAGTGCAGATCTTAGGCGCATAGTGGCACGTGTGAAAACTTTAGACGATGGAAACCGCCCACGCGCAGATCTTAGGCGCGCAGCGGGGCATGGAAAACCCCTGTTAGTTTCCCACTACCACCGCTAAGAGCATTAAAACCTGGAACTTTAAAAGCAATAGCGGTAGCGGTGGACACCCCATAAGGAAGGCCAGCGTTTTTCGGAGCCAAAAGCTGGGCAGTCATAGAAATAATCGGCTCATGCCCCACTACCAAAATGGCGTTACCGCCGACAGGAGCGTACTCGCTTACTAGCCGCAGTAACTGCTCCGGAGAGCAATGGTATAGCTCGTCCTCTGCCAGTAGCTGCGCATCCGGGTAAGCCCGCCCAAGCTGCTGAGCAGTTTGAGTGGCGCGTGCCGCCGTAGAATGCAATATCAGCTCGACCTCTACACCCTCTTTAACTAATAGCGCCCCCAACTCCCGCGCCTGCCGCACCCCCGCTGAGGTCAAAGGACGGCCGTGGTCACCTCGGCCATAACCAGCCTGCGCGTGGCGCACCAGCGTTAATACGTAGCTCATAGCTCTATCCTAGCTATGCCTCTAGAATGAAAACTAAAGACAAGGAGAGGTATGGCTTTAGCTAGAGGACCAGAAGATAACATCTGTTCGGCACGCGGATGCGAAAACCCGGCAACCAAAGCGGTACTGTGGCGTAACCCTAAGATTCCCCGCCCCGTACATAAAACCTGGCTGACCTGCGATGAACATACCGAGTTTTTACAGCAGTACCTGGCTTATCGCTCTTTTCCCACTAAGGTAGTGCCTTTTAGCGAGGTCGATACGGCAACTTTGGATTAGCCCCGGATTATTCGCTAGCCCCCGCAAAGTTGCGAGTAAGGCCGGCACCTAGCTACGTCAGCTCGACTAAATCTAGGTAGTCATCGCTCCACAAATCTTCGTCCCCATCGGGCAGCAGCAACACCCGTTGCGGATTCAGCGCCTGCACAGCCCCCGGATCGTGTGTCACCAGCACTACTGCCCCCTCGTATTGGTCGAGGGCGTGCAAAATTTCTTCCCGAGACGCCGGATCCAGGTTATTGGTAGGTTCATCTAGCAGCAGCACATTGGCGCCGCTTACTACCAAGGTTGCTAAAGCTAGCCGGGTTTTTTCTCCCCCTGACAGCACGCTGGCGGGTTTAAAAGCATCCTCCCCAGAAAATAGGAACTGTCCCAGGATGTTGCGCACGTGGGTTTCATCCAGGTCGGGAGCTGCCGCAGTCATATTTTCGTAAACCGTTCGGGCAGGATCCAAGGTTTCATGCTCTTGGGCATAGTAGCCCAGCTTGAGACCGTGACCGGGAACGACTTCCCCCGCGTCTGCCGGTTCAATCCCGTTTAAGACTCGTAGCAGTGTGGTTTTACCGGCTCCGTTTTCCCCTAAAACTACCACTTTGCTGCCACGGTCTATTGATAAATCTAGGCCAGAAAATACCTCTAGGCTGCCATAGGATTTCGCGAGACCGCGCGCATTCAGCGGAACCTTTCCGCAAGCTAGCGGAGTAGGAAAGCGCAGGCGGGCAACTTTTTCGGTTTTGGTTTCACTCCCGGCTTCTTTGATCAGTTCTTCAGCTCGGCGCAGCATTTGTTGCGCCGCGACGGCCTTAGTGGCTTTTGCCCGCATTTTTTCGCCTTGCTCGCGCAATGCCTGCGCTTTCGCTAAAGCGTTTTGGCGCTCCCTACGCCGCCGCGCCTCATCTTGGGCGCGCTGCTTCAGGTAGGCATCCCACCCCAGTTTGTATTGATCGATGACCGACCGGGAGGCATCCAGGTACCACACCTGGTTTACGGTGTCTTTTAGCAGCGCTGTAGAGTGCGTTACCATTACGAAACCGCCGGCATAGGTACGCAGGAAATCACGGAGCCAAATGATGGAGTCATGGTCTAAGTGGTTCGTGGGCTCATCTAAAAGCAGTACGTCTGGCTGGGAAAACAGTACCCGCGCCAATTCTACCCGGCGGCGCTGCCCTCCGGAAAGGGTTGCCAGTGGCTGCGTGAGCGCGCCTTGCTCTAGCCCCAGGTTATGGGCAATCTGCATAGCTTCCGAGCGGGCAGCATAACCGCCTAGGCGGGTGAATTCTTCATCTAGGCGGGCATATCTTTCTATCGCCTTCGCCTGGGTTTCCCCACTGGTGGTGGACATTTTTTCTTGGGCGTTCTCGATGGCTCGCAAAGTGCGATCCAAATCCCGTACCGCCATAATCCGGGAGATTCCGTCCTTTTGTTTTACCCCGACCGCCGGGTCTTGTGATAGATACCCTACTGACCCGGAGGAAGTAACTTTGCCTTGAAAATCGATATTGTCGATTAATTCTTGGGCTTCGTCCTCGCTAAGAGAGCCGCTGGAGCGATGTTTACCGAGAGCCACTAGTGCCGCAATTAAGCGCATAGTAGTGGTTTTCCCAGCGCCATTGCGCCCAACTAGGCCGATCCGCATCCCTTTATCGATACGCAAATTAGTGCGGGAAACCAAGAGCCGCTGCCCGATCCGCACTTCTAAATCTTGCGCATTAATCACGGTGTGGATTACTCCTTCCAGTCTCTAAATACCACTCAAGCGGGACAAACGATTGCAGCTTTATTTTCCCCTGCCACAAAATGCCACCACAAATACTCGGTCTGCCGGGGCTACCCTACCGCATTTTTGGATCAGCAAGCCAAATAGTGCCGGTCAATTCCCTGCTCTCGAACCAGACTTTTCCGATCCTCCCTTACGGTGGGGCTTGCCTCCTGCCATCTAGTTTACGCTCGCTAAATCTTCCGCATAATCAAAAGTTATGAGAACCGGAAGCGTGCCCGCAACCGTCGCGTAGTAAAAGACGACACCGTTTCATCTATGCTCACGGACGAGTATGTTTATCAGAAATAAATACCCACATTATGCAAAATCTCGAGGCTGGGGATTAAGGCATAAATAAGTTAAGGCGATTCTCACTTGCCTACACTGGCGAAATATGCGACTAGCAGGACTTTAAAGGCAAGCAATGCTAGCTATCGTCCATTAGGATAGAGGCATGAGCGATATCAATAATTTGCGTAAACCTAAAGCCTGGATGACCGATATGGACGGGGTGCTAGTACACGAATCCCTAGCACTGCCGGGCGCACACGAGTTTATCGAAACTCTAAAAAACAAGAATATTCCGTTCTTAGTACTCACCAATAACTCTATTTTCACTAACCGTGACCTTGCGGCGCGGTTAAAAGCCTCTGGACTGGAAGTTCCCGAGGAACGCATCTGGACTTCCGCTAACGCTACCGCCGACTTTTTAAGCAGCCAGTCGCCTAACTCCACCGCGTTTGTTATCGGGGAAGCCGGTTTGACCACCGCGATTCATGAAACCGGATATGTGATGACCGAAAGTAACCCCGAATTCGTAGTCTTGGGAGAAACCCGCTTCTATGATTTTGTAAATATTACCAAGGCAATCCGTCTAATCGAACAGGGGGCTAAGTTTATTTGTACTAACCCCGACACCACCGGTCCTTCCGAGGACGGCACTCTGCCTGCGGTAGGATCGGTGGCTGCCATGATTACTAAGGCCACCGGACGTAAACCTTATTTCGTAGGTAAACCCAATCCGGTTATGTTCCGCGCTGGACTTAATAAACTGGGAGCTCACTCCGAGGATGCGGCGATGGTAGGTGACCGCATGGATACTGATATTCATGCGGGGGTAGAAAGCGGTATGGACTCCTACCTGGTATTATCCGGCTCAACTTCCCGCGAGGATATTCAGAAGTTCCCCTATCGCCCCAAGGCTGTGTTTGAGGGAATCGGGGATTTACTTCCGCTACTTTAAAACTGATTCTTTGTATACAGAGGGGGCGGGTAGCTGAGCTACCCGCCCCCTCTACATCGCTTATCAGCTACTTATTTAATCTGCCCTTTAGACTCTAGTTCTGCCCGCAAATCCTGGAATGCCGTGTAGTTAGCTAAAATATCGATTTCCCCGCTACCAAACAGACTGATAGCACGGTAGGCGTTATTTTCAACTTCGCAGGCTATCCCTTGCTTTTCCAAACATGCTTGCACCTTGTCGGCACATTCTCCGGACACAATAACCTTCGGGGTATCGCAAAGGGGCGTGAAATCAATATCTTCCACCCAAGAGGGGTCGGTTCCATCACCGATACGGGCATTGACCGCTAAAATCGCTCCCGCTGCCCCGGTGTGACGCATGGTTAGGGCTTCTCGCCATCCAGCGGGGTTCTTGGCCAAAAGCAAATGTCCTTTAACCTGCCCCACCTGGCAGGAGGCATAGCGTCCCGCAACTTCAGTAACTAGAGGAATCCCCTGGGCGGCAGCTGCAAGCGGCGCTCCCAACACGTTTGCTGCCGCCAAAGCCATGAGTGCATTACCCCGGTTTACCATTCCCGGTAGATTAACCACTACCGATTGCTTACCTTGTGGCGCAGAAACTTCCATAGCGCTACCCGCCATTACTGCTTCGCCCGCGCCAAAACCTGATTCCTCTACCTGGTAGCTCCAAGCCGGCTGCGGGCGGCGGAAAGTCGGTTCGCCAGTAGAAAACCAGTCCTCGCCCTCGCGTTTAATTTCTTTACCCGAACGTGGGCAGACCAGGGAGTCGTCAATCCAACGAGTACCGACACTCACCCACACCTTTTCTTTCCCGTCCCAGGCTGCTGAAGTAACCATCGGATCATCACAATTAGCTACTACCGTAGCCTGCGGGCTGATTGCTACTGCCTGCCTTAAACGTTCTTCCACGTGTCCGACCGCACCCACCCGATCTAGCTGGTCACGAGAAAGATTCAGATACAACAACACCTGAGGTTTTACTTCCGCTGCCACCAGCGGAACATGCATTTCATCAACTTCTAAAACCACGTAGGGAGCCGAAATATTATCCATCATCGCGGCGATTACCCCATTTTCCATATTGTCGCCGCCACGATTGGTTGCCACTGATTTACCTGTCTGTTGCAGGGCATTCACTAGCATTTTTGTAGTGGTAGATTTCCCATTAGTGCCGGTAACCAAAGCTACCTTTTTCCCGGCAGCCAGTCGGCTCATAATATCGGGACAAATTTTTTGTGCCACTCGCCCCCCGATCATTCCCCCAGAGCCTTTCCCCAGGGTACGGGAGGTAAGAGCGGCAATTTTCCCAGCAGTAACTGCTATATATCCTTTCAATCCAAAATTCATGGTTAAAGACTACAAGAATTTTTTCTCGGTACCGCTACGGCAAGCTAGTGAGATTCTTTACGAATTTCTTTACCTACAGATTACCTAAAGTGGCCACCATCACCGCTTTAATAGTGTGCATGCGGTTTTCTGCTTGATCAAACACAATTGAGCGTTCCCCCCGGAACACCTCATCGGTCACTTCCAGGGCATCTAAACCAGTCTTTTGGTAGATATCCTCTCCCACAGTAGTGGCACGGTCATGGAAAGCCGGCAAGCAGTGCAAGAATTTTGCCTGCGGTCCCGCTGCCTCCATTAGCTGCGCATTCACCTGATAGGGCAATAGCAGCTTAATCCGCTCGTCCCAGACTTCTTTCGGCTCTCCCATCGAGACCCAAACATCGGTATACAAGAAGTCGGCGTCTTTGACCCCGGCAGCCGAGTCATCGGTATGGGTGATTTTTGCGCCGGTCTGAGCCGCAATTTCATGAGCTTTATCAATCCAGCACTGTTCATTCCACAGCTGTTTCGGTCCGATAATCCGCACATCCATACCCATCATCGCCCCGGAAATCAGTAGCGAATTCGACATGTTATTGCGGGCATCACCCAGGTAAGCAAAAGAAATATCGCGCAAGTCTCGCCCAGAATGCTCCATCATAGTTAGCTGGTCGCAAAGCATTTGAGTGGGATGCCACTCGTCAGTGAGTCCATTCCAAACCGGCACCCCAGACAGACGCGCCAAAGTCTCTACATCCTCTTGACGACGTCCTCGGAACTCAATCCCGTCATAGAAACGTCCCAGTACTTGCGCGGTGTCCGCCATAGATTCCTTATGCCCAATCTGAGAGGCGACCGGGTCTAAAAAGGTTACGTGTGCGCCCTGATCATAGGCAGCTACTTCAAAAGAACAGCGAGTGCGAGTAGAAGTTTTTTCAAAAATCAGGGCAATATTTTTCCCTTTTAGATAAGGCTGTTCAGTTCCAGCGTATTTGGCTGCTTTTAACTGCGCCGCCAAATCCAGTAGGTACCGCCACTCTTCGGCGGTGAAATCGAGTTCCTTAAGAAAATGGCGACCAGATAGTAATGCCACAGTTTAACCTTTCTTTTTATTTCTTTCCCCTGCCTCACCGGGGTTTAAAGCTAGTTTCCGATAGCCTCGCGCTCGAGGGGACAAGTCATACACCGGGGCCCGCCGCGCCCGCGCCCCAGTTCCGCACTGGGAACTTCGAGAACCTTGATTCCTTGCGAACGTAAGTAATCAATGGTCTGCCAGTTACGATCATAGGAAGTGACCACGTTTTCTCGCAGTGCCAGCAGATTACAGGCGTCATTCCACTGTCCCCGTTCGGCTCCACTATCCGTTTGCGGAGTCTGCAGGATATTTACCGATGTTACCCCGCTGGCCTGTGCCAAGACCTGATGCATTTGTTCTGCGGGATAGTGGCGCCAGGTAATCTGCCCTTCCGCGTTCCGGCGAGCGATAACGCTGGGCAGCATCCCCAAATTCTTGTATTTATAGAAGGTATCCCGGTTTATCATGGTTAGTACGGTATCTAGATGCATTTGCGCACGCACCATCGGCATGATCAGGCCGGTAACCATTTCTACGGATGAGGACGAATCCATTAAAAGACGAGCCGCCAAGCGTTCAAAACCGGCTGGGCTGGTGCGTTCCCCCATCCCTACCAGCACCGAAGTTGGAGACAGTATTTCCACGTCTCCACCCTCGCAAGCTGCCGGACTATCAGCCATCCCGGCACCAAACTGGGTAACATTGTCGCTGAATTCCGGGTGAAACTGGTAGATAGCCTGCAGGTTCAGGGTTTCACGGCGGCGTGCATTCTTTTTCATAGCCGAGACCATTACTCCCTTTCCGATCCAGGCGGAAGTGTCCCGGGTAAATAGGTGGTTAGGCAGAGAATCCAAGATTAAGTCCTCTTCGCCTACACGTGCCAAAACTGCCGAAGCAACTGCCCCTAGCTCTTTTTCGATTTCGGCTCGGGTAAGTCCCCCAATAAAAATTTTAGCTAGAGTATTGCTATCTTGCCCCAGCAAATATTCTTTCAGTGGAGCGCTAAGTGCCACCCCAAAATAACGCTCATCAATAGTGCGTTCCAGTAGCCATTTTCGCGCCGATTCCAAATCCAAAGTCTCGGCTAAAAGATCTTGTAGGTACACCACCTCGGCACCTTGAGAAGTAAGGGTAGCACTGAAATTATCGTGATCTTCCCGTGCCTTCTCTAGCCACAAAATATCGTCAAACAGTAAATCTTCACGATTAGAGGGAGTCAGGCGGTCAAGTTCTTTTCCAGGGCGGTGTACCAAAACCTTTTTAAGTTTCCCAACCTCTGACCAGACTCCCCGCACCATGGTTTTCCCCTTGCTAGCTTTTCTGCAAGTCTATTTTATCCCATTAAACGTTAAAGCCCAGAGCCCGTAGTTGTTCGCGCCCTTCCTCTGTAATCCGATCCGGTCCCCAGGGCGGCATCCACACCCAGTTAATAGCTACACTGGTCGCCATAGAGCTCAATACCCAGCGAGTTTGTTCTTCCAACATATCGGTGAGCGGGCAAGCTGCGGAAGTCAGCGTCATCTCTAGAGTTACTATTCCGTCAGCTTGGATTTCTACCCCATAGACCAACCCCAAATCCACAATGTTAATTCCCAATTCCGGGTCGATAACATCCTTTAGAGCTTCGAATACGTCCTCTTTAGTCACTTGCGTTTCCGAGGGGGTAAGCGCTGAGGAAGGTTCAGAAAAGGTTTGGGTAGCTGGCCGTTTTTCCCGGTTCTCCTGCGGGGAATCAGCGTTTAGTGCTGCATTATGCGGGCGTGAATCCCGGGAACCTGCGGCATGATTATGTACCTTCGAAGGTTGATAAGGACCGGCATTTTCATTACCAGCTGCCACTTCCTGAAAGCGCTGGGGCACCTCAGCAGTATTTTCCCAGGGACGTTCTTCACTCATTTTCTTGCCTCGCTTGCGTTTTGGCGATTGATTCTCTCAGTGCCATCCACCCTAACAGGGCACATTTTACCCGATTGGGAAACTTGGAGGTTCCCTGTAGGCTGGCCGCATCTTCCAGAGGATCGAGTACCTCATCGGGAACTTCTTGCCCCCGCGAATGCATCATTTGGTCAAAATCATGCCACAGCTGTTCAATTTCTGCCAAAGATTTTCCCGCCACTAGATCATTCATCATCGACAGGGAAGCCTGAGAGATAGAACATCCTTGCCCTTGCCAAGCCAAGTGGGTGAGTTTATCCCCTTTCAACTCCACATCTAAAGTTACCTCATCACCGCAGGTGGGATTAACTTGATAGGAGGAGGTGTCCGAACTGTCCACCTGACCGCTACCATGCTTTTCCGCGGCATGATCCATAATCACCTGCTGATATAGCTGGTCAATAGCTGAAACCATTACTTCCCCCTCAAAAAGAAACCACGCACTACTTCTAACCCTTCAACTAGGCGGTCGATATCGTCACGTGAAGAAGTCAGGGATAGCGATGCCCGGCAAGATGCCCGCAAACCATAATGGGCATGCAGTGGAAGAGCACAGTGATGCCCCACCCTAATCGCCACGTCCTCGGCATCTAGTACCTGACCAACGTCGTGGGGATGGATCCCCGCAAAATCAAAAGCCACCAGTCCTACCCGCTCCCGGTAATCATCCGGTCCGAGCACCCGCAGACCTTTCACGGTGGCCAAGCCTGCTAGTAGGTATTGCGTCAAAGCCTGTTCATGCCGATGGATCCGTTCCATACCCACTTCCTGTAGGTAATCTAGTGCCACCGCCCAGCCATGAATCTGGGCGACCGGCTGCGAACCGGCTTCGAATCGCTCTGGACAGGGTTGGAAAGTAGTTTTTTCCATGGTGACATCGGCAATCATGGAACCGCCGGCCAAGCAAGGCGGCAGTTGCTCTAATAATTCCCGACGACCATACAAGGCTCCAATACCGGTAGGCCCAGCCATTTTATGTCCGGAGAAGCAAGCAAAATCTGCGTCTATAGCTTTAATATCTAGCGGCAGGTGGGCACTAGATTGGCAGGTGTCAAGTACTACCCAAGCTCCCACCGAGTGAGCCGCCCTGATAATAGGAGCAATATTGGTAATCGCCCCAGAAACGTTAGAGGCGTGAGTTATCGCCACTATCTTGGTGTTGGGGGTAATCGCATCCAGGGTTTCCAGGTCAATCCGCCCCGCGGGATCTAGATCCAGATAGGCGAACTCGCACCCGGTGCGCTGGGCGAGCAATTGCCAGGGAACCAGGTTGGCGTGATGCTCAGCCCGGGTAGTGACTACCCGATCGCCCTTACCAATGAGCGGAGCCCCGCCAGAAATCCCCGGATTAGATAGGGCGTAAGCCACCAGGTTTAGCGCCTCAGTCGCGTTCTTGGTCCACACAATTTCTTCCGGTGATGCCCCGATGAAAGTGGCGAGCTTTAAGCGCGCGTCCTCAAAATACTGGCTAGACTCGTCAGCCAGCAAATGCGTACCCCGGTGGACTGCCCCATTAGATTTCTCATAAAAGGAGCTTTCAGCATCAATAACGCAACGTGGTTTTTGAGAGGTGGCCGCGGCGTCTAAATAAACAATCGGTTTCCCTCCCCGTCCGACACGGGAAAGAATCGGAAAATCAGCGCGTAGGCGCGTTAGCTCCCTCTCGGAAAATGGCGAATCCAATAGCTCTTCCTCTCAAAACCCCAAAACTTCCTGGGAAAACTGCCCCTACAGGTAGGAGTCGTACCCGCTTTCCTCCAGTTTGTCCGCCAATTCACTGCCTCCCGAATCCACGATCCGTCCATTGGCGAATACGTGTACAACGTCAGGCTTAATGTAGTTCAAGATTCGGGAATAGTGTGTGATTACCAGCAGTCCGCACCCCAGTTTTTCATGAGCATGGTTAACCCCGGCAGAAACAGTACGCAAAGCATCAATATCCAAGCCAGAATCAGTTTCATCCAGGATGGCGAACTTCGGGTGCAGAATCTGCATTTGTAAAATCTCTAAACGTTTCTTTTCCCCACCCGAAAACCCGGCATTGAGATCGCGGTTAGCGAACTGCGGATCCACCCGCAGATCTTCCATAGAGGCTTTAAGTTCTTTAACCCAGGTACGAACCGGAGGCGCCTGACCATCAACCGCAGTCCGGGCAGTACGCAAGAAATTAGATACGGTAACCCCGGGAACCTCTACCGGGTATTGCATCGCCAGGAACAGGCCGGCACGAGCCCGATCATCGGGAGAAGATTCCAGGATATTTACCCCGTCTAGCAGTACTTCCCCACCCTCGATATGGTAACCGGGGTGACCAGCAATCGAATAGGCCAGGGTAGATTTACCCGAACCATTCGGTCCCATGATCGCGTGTTTTTCCCCCGAATTCACCGTTAGAGAAGTACCCTTTAGAATCTGTTTTACCCCTTCGGGAGTTTCTACTGAAACTTTCAGGTCTTTAACTTCTAGTTTCCCCATTTACTCATTTCCTTTACTGCGGCTGCAGGCGTCAACATAAACCGCCTGCCCTTTGATTTCAAGCTGATAACAGTTAACTGGTTCGGTGGCCGGCATAGTCGGCTTCCCAGTGTTTAGATCGAATTGAGCGCCGTGCCCCCAACATTCGATTGCGCATCCTTCCACATCACCTTCGTCTAGAGCTACGTCTCCATGAGTGCAGAAGGCATCGATTGCATGCCATCCGCCATCTTCATCGCGCACCACCGCAATCGGGATTTTATCCCCCCGCTCACCGGTAACTTCGGCGCGCATTGCCTGCGCGGGATCCAGTGCGCTGACCTCGCAAACTTTTTCTAGGCTCATAGCGGATCTGGGCCTTTTTCTAGCCGGGCGTCAACCGCTGCTAAAAGATGGTCTTCAATTTCATCAATCCCAATCTGGCGAATTACCTCTGCAAAAAAACCGTGAACTACCATTTTGCGGGCAATATCTTCAGGGATACCCCGAGACAGCAAGTAGAACAGTTGCTCTTCATCGAAGCGTCCCGTGGCGGAGGCATGACCGGCTCCCGCAATATCCCCATTTTCAATCTCTAGGTTGGGTACCGAATCTGCTTTGGCGCCCTCATTTAACACTAGATTGCGGTTTTGCTCATAGGAATCAGTATTGAAAGCCTGCTTGCCAATCAGTACGTCGCCAATCCAAACCGCGTGCGCCTGCTGTCCCTGGAGCGCCCCTTTGTAGTGCACGTCCGAGCGACAGTTTGCTGCACTGTGGTTAACGAATAAGCGATGTTCATGATGTTGCAAAGTGTCCGTGAAATAAACACCGAGAAGTTCTACTTCCCCGCCCGGTTTATCCAGATCAATATCAGGACAAATCCGCACCAGGTCGCCACCCAGCGTAATAGCGATGTGCTTCAGCTTCGCGTCTTTTTCCACACTCATGCGGTGATTACTGGCGTGAACTGCTTTCCGATCCCATTCCTGAATAGAAACAAATTCAAGCTGCGCCCCAGCTTCCACATCTATTTCAATTCCCTGGTTCAGCTGAGCATCCCCGGTATGCTCCAGGATCACCAATGCTTTAGCATCCGGTTTCACATCTACACATATGTGCTGGGCAGCTGGCTCTGAACTTTCCCCAATCACCTTGATACGCACTGGTTCGCTAAGCCGCTCCGCGATCACTACGTTTACCAGGTCGTGGTGATTATTCCATTCAACGACGGCAGCGCGATCTCCCGGCGCTCCTACTTTTCCGTGAATATCACTGTCAGCAGCTATTTCCACATAGGAGGACGTGCCCAGATTAATCCGGTTATCCTTTCTTAGAACCCGTCCAGCAACCTCAACCCGGGGAGACACCCCCTCTAAATTTTCTGTGAGCAGCATATTTATCCGCTCAAGGGGAGTGAATCGCCAATCTTCCTCACGTCCGGTAGGCAGAGAAATATCAGCAAGGTTAAACGAAGTGGGGCGATCTGCCCGGGAGGGAGCCGCGACTACCTTATGACCCGCTTGCTTTTCCATCTCGGCCATTACCCCACCGATCCTTCCATCTGTAGTTCAATCAAGCGATTAAGCTCCAAGGCGTATTCCATGGGCAGTTCGCGCGCAATGGGTTCGATAAATCCGCGCACGATCATCGCCATGGCTTCAGTTTCACTCAGCCCCCGGCTCTGCAGATAAAATAGCTGATCAGCACTAACTTTAGACACTGTAGCCTCGTGTCCCATCTCTACGTCATCGGTTTGAATATCCACGTAAGGATAGGTATCAGTCCGAGAAATCTGATCCACTAGTAACGCATCACATACTACCGAGGCCTTGGAATGTTTAGCTTCGGGAGCAATTTGTACCAGTCCCCGGTAGGAAGAACGCCCTCCGTTCCGCGAAATAGATTTTGAAACAATCGAAGACGAGGTATTAGGCGCCAGGTGTAGCATTTTTGCCCCGGTATCCTGATTCTGCCCTTCACCTGAGAAAGCAACTGACAGAGCCTCTCCACGAGCGTTCTTGCCAGTCAAATAGACCGAGGGGTATTTCATATTAGTTTTTGACCCCATATTGCCATCTACCCATTCCATAGTGGCCCCTTCTTCGCAGATTGCCCGCTGGGTAACCAGGTTATAGACGTTCGTAGACCAGTTTTGAATGGTGGTATAGCGCACCCGAGCATCTTTAAGGCAGAAAATCTCTACAATTGCAGAGTGTAATGAATCAGATTTATAGATTGGCGCGGTACAGCCTTCTACGTAGTGAACGTAGGATCCCTCGTCGGCGATAATCAGGGTGCGTTCAAACTGTCCCATGTTTTCGGTGTTAATTCGGAAATAGGCCTGCAGCGGAATTTCCACCTGCACCCCTTTGGGGACGTAGATAAAAGATCCCCCCGACCACACCGCAGTATTTAAGGCGGCGAACTTATTATCCCCAGCTGGTACCGCTTTGCCGAAGAACCGTTTGAAAAGGTCTTCGTGTTCACGTAAGGCAGTGTCGGTATCTAAAAACACCACCCCTTGTTTTTCCAGGTCACCACGAATTTGGTTGTAGACTACTTCCGATTCATACTGCGCGGCTACCCCGGAAACCAGGCTTTCGCGCTCCGCTTCCGGAATCCCCAACCGGTCATAGGTTTTCTTGATGTCCTCGGGCAAATCTTCCCAGGAGTCAGCCACTTTGTCAGTAGAACGCACGAAATATTTGATCTGATCCATATCCAGATCTGATAAATCCGGTCCCCAGTTGGGCATGGGTTTACGTTCAAAGATTTTCAGTGCTTTCAACCGGCGCTTAAGCATCCATTCGGGCTCGTTTTTCTCGGCAGAGATAAAACGCACTACGTCCTCGTCGAGACCGCGTTTAGCTCTTTCTCCCGCCGCATCTGAGTCGTGCCATCCATACTCGTATTGAGTGCCAATTGAGTCGATAACCTGCTGGTCAGCAGCCTCTTTCTGCTCTTTTGTGGCAATCACCGGTGGTGATGATGTCATTTGTGTTATTGTCCCTCTTTTGTTGTTACTTCCTGCCCTACTCTGCCATGTTTACCGGCTTACGGGGAATTTTGGGGTTAGGCAAACCTATTGGCACCGAGGTGGTGCAGACATGTTCGCCATCCGCCAAAGTTGCCAGCCTTTGAACATGGACATTTAAAAGACGTGAAAAGGCTTGGGTTTCAGCTTCACACAGCTGTGGAAATTCGCCGGCTACCTCCTGAACCGGGCAATTCCCTTGACATAGCTGCACTGCGAAACCACCGTTGCCCACTTCCCGCACCGTCGCGGCATAGCCATCAGCAGTTAAAGCATCGGCGAGGGCACGGGCGCGAGCTTTAGGATCGGAGCCGGCTTCTCTGATAAGCGGAGCATATCTACGCTCAATATCGCGGGAATGGGCGGCTGCGAAAGTGTCAATCCCTCCTGGCCCGGCGACCTGCTCTATGAACCCAAGTGCCCGACTAGCTAGCTTGGAGTAATCTTCACTGAGGCCTTCACGACCCTTCCCCGTTGCAATATAGTGACGAGCCGGTCGCCCTCTACCCCGTTTAGCTTGGGAAACGGGTTCATACACCGTAATCATCTGCCCAGACTCTAAAGCAGTGATATGTCGTCGAACAGCGGCCGTGGTCAACCGGAGGATTTTTGCCAAGTGGGCAGCGGTAACCGGTCCTTTTTCGACAATCAAGTCCAAAACTGTTTGCCGAGTCGGCTCCGTATCGCTCACGTTTCCCCTCCTCAAAAAATAGACCTTATTAAGTCTAGCGCATTTTAGTAACAACTTCCTTTCAAAAATAGCAGATAGCAAGCAAGTGTGGCGGGTGATACAGGGGGAGTTGAGGAGATGAACAGCAGTAAGCGCGTATCGAAGAGACAACTTTTCCCGAGGAGTGTTCGCGTCTAGCAGATTTTCCCTTAGCGGTTCTCTTCCAAAGGATCGGGAGCAAAGGGCACATCCACATCCCGCAGTCCCCGCCATCCTTTACGTAAAGATTCAATCACCGATAAGATGGCAGCCATCGCCGAAGGATTATGTATCTTCCCTGCCAGCAAGGCATCGCGCGCCTGCTCCAAAGAAAACCAGGCGGTTATCATATCGCGTTCTTCTTCACTAGCCTCAAAACACTTGCCGCTGGCAGAGGAAACTTTACGCGCTAGATAAACTCGCAAATGTTCGCTGCTACTTCCCGGAGAAGTAAAGAAATCAACCAGCACCTTCCAGTTTTCTGCAGTTAAGTTAGCTTCTTCCCAAAGTTCCCGTTTGGCAGCTCCCAAACGATCTTCTCCTTGGTGATCTAAAAGTCCGGCAGGTATCTCCCACAGGAAGGCCCGCACCGGGTGCCGGTATTGGCGTACCAATAAGATTTCCCAATCTGAGATCTCCCGGGAGGAGGAATCCGCCCCGGCTACCGGACGCACGGCCGCAATCGCCACAGCTCCCGGATGGGAAAGATAGTCACGCTGGACGACCTCCTCATCCCTATGGAGGCGCACGCTATCGGTAACGAAATCAAACACTTTTCCCTGGTAGATAAGCTGGTGATCTTCTACTGGGAAACTGTATTTCTCATCGCGTAGTTCCATGGTTCTCCTTTAGGACTTTGTCATTATGGTAGTTAATCGACGAGGTTACCCGGATGGTTTGCCGCGTCCTCTCCCCCAGTAAAATCAGCCGTGGGAGCCGCGCCTCGCTTTTGTTGACGAATTTCCTGTACCAATAGGGGACTCATAATCGCGGCGCTCACCACCCCGGCAATCGTGGCCGCAGCAAAAGTACCAATCACGCTCGGCCACAAGCCCATAAAATATCCGGAGACAAACCAGCCTGCTATTCCGGATACCAACGCCAAAAACGCGGCTTTCAAGGCGGAGAACGCGAGTCCGCTAACTGCCTGTCGTCCTGCCAATTGGCGCAAACCAATCAACAATCCCAGCGCCCCTACACTCATCCCTACCGATTGCGCGATTCCCAGGGCTAAGAGGATTCCATCTGCCCGGTTGGAAAATAGTTCCGGAAGGGTGGCTCCCAATCCCCAGGAGAAAGCAGCGACGGTTACCCATCCGGCAGAGGCAGCAATCACCGCTTGGCGGGCACCTCCTAACGCATAAAGCACCCGCGAAACATGATAGACCAACCCGTATCCGACGATTCCCGGCGCCATCGCCACCAAGGCCCAGAGCATCCCCGGTACCGGATTGATACGAGTGAAAATATCAGTGACTGGAAGCGCCAAGGCACCCAAGAACGCTGATCCCAGCATTCCTACCACGGTTACCAGCCGGGTCGAGGCCGCGCATTCGGGATTAAAGGCTGCTTTCCCGCCCCGATGCAGCAGACTAGACAGCCGCGGAAACATTGCAGTAGCGATTGGCACTGCTAGTACCGCATAGGGCAACATATATACCGATTGAGAATACTGATAAATAGGCAATGAACCTTCTGCGCCATAAGCACGGGTTACCAAAATGATTACTAACACCGAGAACTGTTGGGCAATTAGAGAACCTACTCCTGCTCCTGCCAGCTGCAGCGCCTGGCGACCGCGCCCTTCCCCTAATTGCAAAGTGGGATGCCAGCGAATCCCTAAACGATAGATAGGGATAAACAGGGGCAAGCTCATCGCTGCTACCCCAGCAGTAGTCCCCCACCCCAGAATCAAAATGGCGTTATGCGCCACCTGGGCAGGATCGGAAACCGAGGGAGTAAGGTAACCAAAGACCGCGTAGGTAGCAATTACCACCAGGGAATTTAATAGCGGACCGAGAGCGGGTAACAAAAATTTTTCATGCGCTTGCAAGATGCCGGTGCCCACTACACACAACCCGTAAAGCGGAACCTGCAGGGCAAACATCTGTAAAAAAACACTGATCAAGTGGGCTTGCTGCTGCGGATCCACCCCCTGAGGACAGGGCATCACCTGCCCAATCCCAGGAGCCAATAAAAATACTGCGAGCCCTACAGGGGTGAGAAGAAGTAACGCCCAGGTAATTAGCGCGGATGAAACCCGCTGAACCTCATCCTGTATTCTATCAGCGATAGGACCAGCTAAAATAGGGATGGTCACTCCCGCCAGCGCTCCCCCAGCTACCACCTCGAACAGTACAGTAGGCAGCTGATTAGCGGTGGAATAGGCATTCGCGAAGGCGCCAGTGCCCACCCAAGCTGATTGGGTGAGCCAACGTCCAAAACCAAAAATTCGGGATAGTAAGGTCAGAATAGAAATCAGCCCGACAGCCGAAGCCAAGGCAGGTAACCGATTACTTAAGCCCGCTTTTTTCAACTCCGACGCCCTAAATTATCGATAGCCCGCAGACCCGGCGTATTCGTGATTACCTGTGAAAACGATATTTTTTCGCTGGCTAGGGTAAGCCCTACAATTCCCAGGACACCCAGCAGTTTTCCGACTATACCGGTCTTTTGCGCCCAGGCACTTCCTAGCAATGCCCCCAGCGCATTAGCCCCGGTATCCCCTAACATTTCCCGCTCCCCAAGATCAGCTGGTAAAGCTAGCAGACTGGTAGCCAAGGCTCCGCCCGCTAAACTAGCTTCCACCCTCTTTGAGTTAGTAAGCGGCAATGCGAGCAAGACTGCCAGTTTCAAACAGCGCCCAGGACGCAGGTCAAAAAGGTTTGCAAGATTGGCACTTCCTGCAATAAGAACCGTATCTAGCACCCAGGCGGCCAGCCCGCTTCCTTTCGAACGCCCAATCCCGATAGCTCCCAGCGCAGCCCCAGTTCCAATCCCCACAATTTTGAGGGTACCAGTAGTAACTTCGCCCTCCGCTAAGGCCTGCAGATGCCCATGAAACCCTTTAGCAACAACCGGTTTGTCAGTTTTATCTCCTGAAAGTGATGGTTTATTTAGGTTCTTATCCGGTGAGCCGCCGAGTTTTTTATCCTGGTGAACAGGAGTTTCGGCTCTTGTGTCATCTAAATATCCGAGGGAGGCACCCGCAGCTACCGGCAACATCGCCCCCATTTGGGCAGCGGGATTACCCACTAGCAACAGTCCAGATGCCAGGCAGGAGGCAGCTACTTTTATCCCTCCGGTCAGGCTCACGGTTTCCCCATGAAAGTTTTGCCGCTGATAACGCTGATAATCCCGAGAAGAAAGATGCCGCCGCAGATACTTCCTGGCCGCTAAATACCCCGCTCCTGAGACTAGCGCCCCTTGGATTGCTCGGGACATGGCTAGCCCTCCTTCGCGGGAGTAGGTACCGGCGGAATCAGTTGCGTCGCATACTGCTGCGTACCATATGCCTGATTGGTCCCTGCTTGATCAGCCAAAAGCGCGAAGGGAGTAGAGACTTTGCTCATTACCGAGCCCACTCCATCAACCGTGCTAACTGCCAATTTTTCGGCGCGAATCTGGGTGAGGTAGCTGTTCTCTTCTTTGGCGCTGCCCACAATCACTGTCCCTTTGGGCAAGACCGTATCAATGCCTTTTACGAACTCTAAATCCAGCTTCAAGACGGAGTCCTTAGTGTCCTTTTCGTTGCTATCTGGGCTAACTACCAGGATGAACTCAGCGGGATCAGTAACAGTCGAGGCTTTAACCAGAGGTACGTCACCTGCCGAAAGATTAGCTACCAGTGCCTGAACCTCTGTATCATCGCTGGTTAAACCAGCAGCAAGGGCGGTTGATAGCACCCGCTGCGTAGAAACTTTAGCGTCGACCTTATCGCCCAGTTTGCTGGCCAAAGTAGACGCCAAGCTATCGCGGTAAGATTTGGAGTCTTCACTAAACCAGGCATCTTTTACAGTAACAGTATTGGTTATTGCAGCTCCCGCCACCTTAATCTGGGTGTTAAGTCCGGTCATAACTTCGTCCTTAACTCCGGGCATCCTAATAACCGCAACTTTTTTATCAGTCATAGTCCCGGGAGTTAGTTTCCTTCCCAAAACTCCGATATATTCACCGTTACTATTAGCCTGTTTTACCAGTTCTTCATTGGTTTCGCGTAATTCTGCCTGCTGTTTAGACAACTGTGATACCTGCCCGGTGAGGGTATCAGAAATCTTGCCTTGCAAAGGACCGGCGCCTAACACCACCCCCATTGTTAGGGCGACCAGTACGGCCATCAACGATACTAAGTGATAGCGAAAATCAATCATTTTTCTCCTGCCTTAGTTAGCCCTTTAGTGAAGGAGCAACTCCGAATAATTGTCGGAAAAAGTCAATCAAATCATTTAGATAAATACCGGAAATTCCATAAAAAGTTTGCCCCACCGGTGTCACTGCCAGGGACACTGCTATTGCCCCTACACATACTAGGGCGAGTAGCAGAGTCTGCCAGGTAGATACCCGCGGCTGGTAGAGTTGGGAAACCCCTTTAGCGTCCACCAATTTGGAACCCACTCGCAATCGGGTTAAGAAAGTGGAGGCCATCCCCGAGCGCCCTTTATCTAAAAACTCCACCAAAGTGGCGTGAGTTCCCAGCGCCACAATCATTTCGGCATCCTTATCATCAGCCAGCAGCATCGCAACATCCTCGGAAGTGCCGGTAGCTGGGAAAAGTACGTAGGGAATCCCCTCTCGTTTAAGCCGTTCAGTGCCGGGAGCTTTACCATTACGGTAAGCATGAACCACAATTTCGGCTCCACAACGTAAAGCCTGGTCAGAGACAGAATCCATATCTCCGATAATCATGTCGGGGGTGTATCCCTGTTCCAAGATGGCATCGGCTCCTCCGTCTACCCCCACCAAGACTGGTTTGTATTCACGAATATAAGGACGCAGAGAACGGAGATCTTCTTGATAATGGTAACCACGCACCACAATGAGGGCGTGCTTACCAGCGAATTTAGTTTGAACCTTGGGTACACCCACTCCGTCTAACAGCAAATCCCGTTCGCGGCGCAAATACTCCATAGTGTTGGCCGCGAATGCTTCTATCTGAGTAGATACTCCTTTGCGTGCCTCTTCCAGGTCAGATGCAATAGTAGCGGGAGTCTGCAAAACGCCCTCGGCGAGAACCTGGCCATCTTGCTGGACTTTGTTACCCTCAACCGTTACCCGACTACCTTCTTTCAGGTTCATAATCCCGGCACCTAGATCATCAATCAAGGTAATTCCGGCATCCACAATAATGGAGGGACCCATATTTGGGTAACGTCCGGTGGTTGATTTAGCAGCATTCAGTACCGCACTCGGCCCCGCAGCCACTAGCGTTTCTGCTGCTATCCGGTCTATATCAGCGTGGTTAATAACTGCGATTTCGCCGGATTGCAGGCGCTGGGTGAGATGCTTAGTTTTCTTATCTACGCGCACCCGGCTGCTAGAGGCTGGTACCACTGCGTTTGCTTTACGGCGTTTAAAAAGTCTCACGAATCCACATTACCCCACGCAGCAGGCTGCAATCAGCTCCCGAGCATGGTCAAGGGCAGATTGTGATTCAGCTTTGCCTGATAACATCCGCGCGATCTCTCGCTCTCGCTCACCACCTGCAACTTCATTGACCTGCGCTTTATTGGCCTGCTTGCTTACCACCAATTGTTTATCTGCCCACGCTGCCACTTGCGGAAGGTGAGTTACCACTATTACTTGCGCATGCTTAGCTAATCGTGCCAAACGCTGGCCTACTGCCAGCGCGGTTTGTCCCCCGATTCCTGCATCCACCTCATCAAAAATAAAAGTATGAGTGCCTTCTGATAAATCGCGAGTAGCTAGACTGACTTCTATCGCCAACATAATCCGCGATAGTTCACCCCCGGAGGCTCCTTGTGCCAGAGAGCGTACCGGCGCATCCTCACCAAGCCGTAAACCAAAAGTCACCTGGTCGTATCCATTTGCGGTGGGTTCCTCCAAAGTATCTACCTGGATTTCAAAGCCGGCATCTGGCATTTGCAGACCCCTAAGCTCTCCCGCAACCTTCTTTTTTAAGTCTGCGGCGAGGACATGGCGGGCTTCCGTGAGCTTTCCCCCTAAGATTTCCATTTCCACCCGAACATGCTCTAAGTCTTCCTTTACCTGCTGCCCCTGATTTTGAGGTCCAGAAAGTAACGCGATTTTCTCTCGCGCCTTCTCAGCCCAGGTATGCCAGCTATCTAAATCTTCTGCGTATGGGCGATAGGCATGGCGCAGCTCCGCTAGGCGGCGTTGGCTGCGTTCCAAATCTGCCGGATCAGCCTCCAAGTTTGCCAGATAGGTCCCGGTCTCAGCAGCAATATCCAAAATAATCGAGGAGGCATCCCGCAGACCCTGCGCCAGTTCTCCCAATTCTTCATCGTTTTGCGCACCTTTTTCTAAAGACTGCACGGCCGCGCTCACCAGGGAAGATGCATCGTTGCCATCGCCCAAGGAGTCGCTGGATAGATAGCTATGAGCCTGTTGGGCTGCTTCTCGTAAATCCTCTACATTCCCTAGGCGTTCGATCTTACGCAGCAGCTGGTCTTCCTCACCGGTCTGAGGCTGCAACTTTTCGAGCAAGGCTACCCCTTCACTCAGGCGGGAAACTTCCTGCTCTCGCGCCTGAGTCTGATTTTCCCACTGCTCTAGCTGCATCCCTAGATCTCGCCAAGCAAGATATTTTTCTCGGAACTGTTTAACTAGCGCTAAATGGGAGGCAGTTCCGAAGGAGTCCAACAAGGTCAGCTGCCGCCCGGAAGTACGCAGACTGAGCTGTTCAGACTGGCCATGCACAGTAACTAGCTCGGTTCCAATCCTGGTTAGTACCGCACTGGGAATAGTGCGCCCTCCCCCATGACAACGCGAGCGCCCCTGGAAAGGAACGGTACGCGCCAAAATAATTTCACCGTCCTCGACTATCCCGCCGGCATCTATAACGGCTGCGGCAGCGGGCGAGGAAGGCTTGCTAATAAAAATTCCCTCTACTGCCAGTTCCTTTTCCCCGTGTCGCACCAAGGCAGAATCGGCTTTTTGCCCCAGAAGCAGCCCTATCGAGGAAAGCACCATGGTTTTCCCCGCCCCGGTTTCCCCGGTAAGCACAGTTAAACCCGGGGAAAAATTCAGTCTCGCTTCAGGGATTACCCCCAAATTCGTGATAGACAGCTGATCAATCATGATTTATCCCAGCGAACGCCACCCCTTAACCGGCAACTGGAACTTATGTACCAGCCTCCCAGAGAAGGGAGTGTCTAAAATCCGGGCTAACAGTACCGGTGCTTTGCCTTTGGTAGCCCGCATTGAAGATCCCGGCGGTACTTGGTGACAGCGCAGCCCATCTAGCCACAGCTCCATAGGGGTACGTTGATCGGGTAGTATCGAGATCTCCATCGTAGATTCCGGGGATACCACTAGCGGACGCGTAAACAAGGCGTGCGCACCCAATGGGGAAACCACTATCGCCTCAACATCTGGCCACACAATCGGTCCACCGGCAGAAAAGTTATAGGCAGTAGAGCCAGTTGGGGTCGCCACAATCAAACCATCGGCCCCATAGGTGGTAATGCCACGTTGATCAATCCCTAACCCCAGATGAGATGGGTGAGCGCGATCAGTGGATAAAATAGCAGCCTCATTAAGCGCCCAATCGCTGATTTCACTGCCATCAGGTAAAGTAACCGTCACATCTACCGTCATCCGGGATTGCACAGTATAGGAACCAGCCACAATATGATTAATAACTTCCGAGATTTTATCGGGTTCAACTTCGGTTAAGAAACCGGTGTGTCCCAGGTTGATTCCAATTAGCGGTACTGCTTGGGCGCGAGCATAGCGGGCAGCTCCCAGTAGGGTTCCATCCCCGCCTAAAGCAATTACAATTTCCACCGCACCGGAATATTTCTCATCTACTGGGATTATTCCATGATTTCGCAGCTCACAAGCCATATTATCAGCGGCTTTATCTAAATCGGGACGTGAAAGGTGCCGGATTACCATTACCCGCCGCTCACCCATGAGTTTCTCCCTCTGCTTGCTCGGTTCTCTCGCTTTGCTTTCTCCCCGCTGGTCCTGCCGCAATCGCCTCTCTTAGCATCTGTTCGACTGCCTCCTCTGCCGGCATCTTTGCCCCGCGCACTAGATATACAAAGTATTCAACATTTCCTGCCGGACCGGGTAGCGGTGAGGCTGCCACTTTCTGTAATCCTAACCCGTTTTCTTTCGCAGCCGCGATTACTCCGAACACTGTGTGGAAATGGTCTTCCGGGTCGCGTACTACTCCCCCAGATCCCAAATGTTCACGTCCAATCTCAAATTGGGGCTTAACCATCAGTAAATATTCGGCGTCAACGGTAGATGCCCGTACCAGGGCAGGAATGACCAGCTTTAAGGAGATAAAAGATAAATCCCCTACCACCAGCTGGGCAGGTTCCCCGATTGTTTGTGGATCAAGGTAACGAATATTGGTGCGGTCGTGGACTTCCACACGTGGGTCTTGCTGCAAGCTCCAACGTAGCTGACCATACCCCACATCTACCGCGATTACTGAGGCAGCTCCCTGCCGCAATAAAACATCAGTAAATCCGCCGGTGGAAGCGCCAGCATCTAGGCAACGTTTACCTTTTACAACGGGGGCATCCTTCCCTAGGATATCGAGGGCGCCCGCCAGCTTATATCCACCACGGGAAGCGTATTCCACATCCGAGGTTTTGGTTACCACTACCGCTTGCGCTGGATCTATCTGGGAAGCAGGCTTGGGCATTACCCGACCATCCACACTGACTCTCCCAGCAGTTATCAACCGGGTGGCATGAGCGCGAGAAGTTGCTAGATGCCTACGCACCAGTTCGCGATCTAGCCGCCGCAGTCTCCCCACAGCTATTTCCTTTCTACCTGCGCATCCAGCGAATCCAGGGTAGCGGACAGTTTACTAGCGACGACCTCTATATCACTTAAAGTAACCTGCGGGTAGACGCTCTTCCCGTCCGAGGGCCAACTGGCAATTAACTGGTCGATATCAGATTTTCGCGCCGTTAGCTCAAGATCTTCCGGAGAATCCTGCAGGTTATTCTGCATCTTCAGTGTCACCCTCGTTGGAAAGGAATGCCTCTGGTTGCGGAGCTTCGCTAGCTGCTCCCTCTTCGCTTATCGTCTCAGCTGCCGGCTCCCCATCGCTAGGAGTTGGTGTCATACTGGGCGCAACCAAGTCTTGCGGTTCTTCCTCGGCAATTCCACTGTCATCCTTCGAGGAATTGGAGGCTGAGGTTTCCAACTCGCGTACTACCTCCAAATCTGGTAGATGCACGAACACACCTCGATCACGGGCATCCCAAACCGCTGCCACCAGAGCACGATAATCCTCTAGGCTAAGCACCTGACCGTTATCCACCGGTTCCTCATCACGCATCACTCGCCCATCTTCGGCAACCAGGAAAGCCGCCGATTCTCCACTGGTCCAGGCTCCGGTAGGTTGATGAACCGGGCCGGGATGTACTCGCATTAAGTCAGTGAGATCCAATCCCAGATACGAGGGACGTCGCTCGGGATAGGCGAGTGCTACCGCTTTAGCATCGGATACTCCGGTGAGGACATGCATGCAGAGCATATCGGCAGCCACTGCCCCGGCAATATCCGTATCGAGGCGATCGCCTACTGCCAGAGGTTTAGTTGCCCCCGCATGAGCAGCAGCCTTCCGGTAAATCCCGGCAAATGGTTTTCCACCTGCGAACGGCTTTTGTCCTGTGGCATGCTCTACCGCCGCTACCAGAGAACCGTTCCCCAGGGCAAAACCATGCTCGGTAGGCAAAGTAGCGTCTAGGTTAGTAGCCATGAACAAAGCGCCATCGTTAATCGCATAGGCAGCTTCTGAAAGCTGCCGCCAGCCAACTTCCGGACCGTAGCCTTGAATAACCGCCACCGGATGTTCACTGGCCTTGCTCACCACTTCAAATCCGGCATTTGAAACCGTGTCGACGAGCGCCTGCGTTCCAATTACCAGAACTTTTGATGCTGGCTCAATCTTTTGCGCGAGAATCTCCACCGTGTCTATAGCCGCAGTCATTACCTCTGCCGGATTGGCGACAATTCCATGTCCTTTAAGTTTTTCCACTACCTCTTCGGGAGTGCGGGAAGCATTATTGGTTAGGAACTGAAATTTGATTCCACTCTCGCGCGCTGCGGATAAACCGGCAGCAGCGTTGGGAATATCACGGCTACCGGCATAGCACACCCCGTCTAAATCGATTAATAACGCATCGGCAGTTTCGACGAGCGGTTTACGACTACCATGAAGGTCAGAAGGAACATAGGGGTTGTCAGCTTCGAGGACTTCCTCCAGGTCTACAATGGCCACCGTGTCCGGAATATCCGGGGTTTCCGCAGCGACTTTGTCCGCTTCTTCATCTTTACCGAGTTCACGCAACAAATCGGTCTTATAGGAAAGGATTCGCGCTAACATCACCGGATCTTCCAGTGGCTGTTTTTCTAAGAATTGATCGATTAGCAGAAGTGCCGCATCTGATTCACCTAGATCATGACGGGCTCCCGCCTGTACTATCACCAGTTCCACCAAGTCAGATAAATCAAAGTCAGAGGTGTCGGTTTCGGCGATAATCTCTAGGGATTTTTCGGGTTTTCCGAGGGCTCGCTCGCAGTCAGCCTCGATAGCTCGCAAACCATCGGTTCCAGTAAGACGGCGGGCAGCTCGCACCTCCCGCAGGGCTTCGCTATATTTCCCGCACCCATAGGCGGCGAGGGCAGCAGCTTCGCGAACTACTCCGATCCTCCCTGCGCGACTAACTGCCGCCTTGGCATGTAAATAGGCCTCCTCGGCATCCACATCCAATAAAGATCCTGCCATTACCAGGTGACGAGCCACTATTTCCGCGTTATTTGGATCTAGGGAAGATAAAGCCGCCCGAGATTCCCTATCAAGATCAGAGGCTTTTACCCCCACAGGTATTTGAGGTTCATTGTCGTGACGCCACTGTTTTGCACGGTATCTAGAGTCGTGCACCCCATAGGAATGTTTACCCTCCCGAGGCGCTTGCGATTCCCGCTCCCGGCGATCATCACGCCGGTTGTCACGACGTTTATCGCGATCAAACCGGTTTCCTCCCCGATTAAATCCCCGGTTTCCTCCGCGTTCTCCGCGGCCCAAGGATGAGCGCCCTAAGCGCTCTCCGTTACCGCGATATTCCCGGCGATCATCGTAATTTTCACGCCAATCCCCACGCCTATCTTCGCGTTGTCCCCGATAGGATCCTTGGTCTTCACGGTAGGATCCGCGACGGTTATTGCGCTCATTGCGGGAACCAGCACCTCTCCAATCCCGTCCTTTGCCACCTGAGCGGTTATTTTTACGGTATCCGTCCTCGGATTTTCCATGCCCGCGATAACCATCCCAATCGCCCTGCCGCTGACCTCTAGAGTTAGAGTGGTCGCGTTGATTAGAGAAATTCCCCCCGCTGCTCGACTCAGAACGTCGCTTGCGCCATTGGGGTTCGCGTCTGCCGCCTTGCTGATTAAAATTACTCAACTCTAGATCCTTATCTGTTCGTTAGTCTGCTGCCTTCTATTCTAAACGTAAAGGCAACGGTAAAGCTGCCTGCATAGGTTGTCTATCCTCACTATTTCGCAACTATTACTGGCCGCAAAGGTAGATTTTAAAAAAGTCGCGTCTTTTCTCACTAGTGCGGTTGAAAACTAGTCGCCACTACGCCAGCTATGCCCCCATGAATATTTAGTCAATCAGCGGCGCAAGTTCATCTAACATTGTTGACGTTGTCATCCCAGAATCTTCTAGCAGATGATCACGAGAATCCGTGGGCAGGAAAGCACGGGGAATCCCAAAGGATTTAATCGGGGTGAAACAGTTATTACTGGCGCAGGTAGTGCGCAACAGCGCCCCCACTCCATTGGTAACTTCCCCGTCCTCGATAGTGATAGTCAAATCAGCGGCAGCCACCTGCGTTACGAGGGCGGCAGAAATGGGGATTACCCAGCCAGGATCTAGGCATTTAACCGTGTGCCCCCGCCCGGCAAGCTCTTTTGACAACACGATTGCCTGTCCCGCCATAGCTCCCACTGCTAACACTAGAATGCTTTTACCTTGACCCGAGTGCTGGAATAAAACATCAAGACCATCTATGTTTGTTTCCGCTTCAATATCTTGCGGCACACTCCCCTTGGGGTAACGCACTATGGTCGGGCCATCCTCGATTGAAACCGCCTGTCCCAGAAGTTTGCGTAAAGTTCGCCCATCACGAGGCGCGGCCACTCTGATTCCCGGGATCATGGCCGCGATAGCCAAATCCCACATCCCGTTATGACTGGCACCATCAGCTCCAGTAATACCCGCACGATCTAAAACCACAGTTATTCCCTGCTTATGCAAGGCAGCATCCATTAACAGCTGGTCGAAGGCGCGGTTTAGGAAGGTGGCATAGAGGGCAAGCACTGGATGACAGCCAGCAAAAGATAACCCGGCAGCCATAGTCATCGCATGTTGCTCGGCGATTCCAACATCGAATACTCGGTGTGGAAATTGGGTTCGCAGCGGCTTTAACCCAACCGGTTCCATCATTGCTGCCGATATTCCCACAATCTTGGGGTTGCGCTTAGCCAATTGTACGATCTCTTCAGCAAATACCGCTGTCCAGCCAAAACGTTCTTTCTTCACCGGCAGCCCGGTTTCGGGATGGATTGGCCCTACGGTATGGAAATGATCGGCATCATGTTGTTCTGCCGGAGTATATCCGCGCCCTTTTTCCGTGATGGCATGCACAATTATTGGTCCGGAGAATTCTTTCGCCCGGGCAAGCACAAACTCGGTGGCCACAATGTCATGTCCGTTAACCGGGCCGGTATATTTAATTCCCAGGTCAGAAAACATTACTTGCTCGGGAGAAACCATATCGGCCATCCCTCGTTTGATCCCATGCAACGCTTCATAGGTGAGTTCCCCCGGTTTGCCGCGAGATTTTAAGTGTTGTTTTCCCCATCGCAAGGCGCGTTCATAGGCAGGAGAGGTTCGCAGGGCATCTAGGTGATGGGCAAGTCCCCCGATAGTAGGTTCATAGGAGCGCCCGTTATCGTTGACCACAATAATCAGACGCAGATCGGGACGTTCAGAAATATTGTTTAGCGCTTCCCAGCTCATTCCCCCGGTCATGGCGCCATCACCGATTACTGCCACCGTATAGGAACGGTCACCTTTTAGGGCTTTGGCTTCCGCGATTCCCTGTGCCCAAGACAGCGCAGTTGAAGCATGGGAGTTTTCTACCACATCATGTACGGATTCTGTACGGGAAGGATAACCTGAAAGTCCCTGCGCTGTGCGCAGATGGGCAAAATTTTTGCGTCCTGTCAGAATCTTGTGGACGTAGGCTTGGTGTCCGGTATCAAAAATAATGGTGTCACTGGGGGAAGAAAACATGCGATGCAGCGCGATAGTTAGTTCCACTACCCCCAGGTTGGGGCCCATATGTCCACCGGTTTTCGCCACATTCTCAACTAGGAATGCCCGGATTTCACCGGCCAGCTTACTCAGTTCCAAGCTGGAAAGATTTTTCAAATCTGCCGGGTTATCTATCCGATCCAGAATTCTCACCACCCAGCCAGTTTAGTCATATTTTGATTTTTTAAGGGCGAAGACGGATTTATCGGCGGTTATTTGCATTAGCGACCCTCAGGGCGTCAAACTAAAGCCATGGGTAATAAGAGGTCAGGGTTTACCGGCTCCTTTACGAGCTCACGAGCTGGTCTGACTGCTCTTTCCATCGCTACCGGGGCGCTAGTTGGCCTAGTTTCGGTAGGTTTTTACTATTTAATTGAGAGCTGGAGTTATTTGGTAACCGGTTATACCGACTATCCTGCTCACGCAGGCGCCCCCCACGGATTCTTCGGTTTAGCACCAGCGTTTATCATTGCAGTTCCAGTGCTTTCTGCTTTGCTTTATGCACCGGTAGTTGAATATTTCACCCCTGGTTCTCGCGGGCATGCCGTCCCGGAAGTAATGTTCGCCGTTCGTCGCAAAGGTGGAAGGATTCCCGGACGCAACGCCCTAGTAAAACTTTTTGCGTCCTCTCTAACTTTGGGAGGAGGAGGAAACGCTGGGCGCGAAGGTCCAATCGTAATGATAGGAGCCGCGATTTCTTCTTGGATAGGGATGCGCCTGGGACTCAGCAAACAACGCTTAATGTTCCTGTGTGCTTGCGGGGCTGCCGCCGGGATTGCCGCTACTTTTAACGCTCCCCTGGCGGGAGCCTGTTTCGCAGTCGAATTAGTACTCGGTACCCTCAGCGCCGAAGACTTTGTTTTCATTGTGTTTGCCTCGGTATCGGCTTCTCTGGTTTCTCAACAGTTTCTCCCTGATCGTGCCAGCGTGCCTCTCAGCCAATCTCTTGACCTGTTTTCCCACACCGATTACCTGCTGGTAGCCCTGGCTGCTTTGGTGGCAACGCTGGCGGGAATCGGGTTTTCTAAACTTATCTACCTGGTTTGGGACGGCATCGACCGGGTATACCACTGGAAAGCCTGGTTTCGCCCCATCGCGGGTTCAGTATTGTTGGGGATTTTTCTCTACTGTTTTCCACTGCTATACGGCACTGGGGAAAGCGTGCAGCTGCGGGTACTTTCAGGTGATTTCCCAGTCTGGATGATTCTTGCATTACTTTTAGGGCGTGCCTTGAGTGCCGCTTTCACGATTTCTATGGGGGGAGCCGGCGGAGTCTTTGGCCCCACCCTCTTTGTGGGAGCCTGCGCAGGCATGGCCGTGGGAGAGCTAGTTCAGCCCTGGTCGGCTTCTTCAACCGCCATTTATGGAGTAATCGGGATGGGCGCGGCTTTCGCGGCAGCATCCCGCGCTCCCCTAACTGCGGTGTTTATTATTATCGAGATGACTAGGCAATATTCTCTAATCCTTCCGATGATGTTGGCGGTAGCGATTGCTACCGGGATTTCCCTATTTATGACCCGTTCGACTATTTATACTCAAAAGCTGCACCGCCGCGGTGACCGGCTATCTGACCCGGTGTCAGCTACTTTATTGGGACGCAGCACGGCCGCAGATTTAATGCATCAGCCCCCGCATGTTTTAAGCGCAGATATTACTTTGGGAGAAGCCGAGAAAGCCCTGGAAACCTCGGAAGAAACTTCCTTAGCGGTGGTAGATTCATCCGGAGCTTTCCTCGGCTCCGTAAGCGCCCTACTGCTAGGGGAAGAGATAGACAAACGCGGCGCGGATACTCCCTTGGCGCAGATCTCTTTGGTCGCCGCATTTTGCACTCCCAAAGAGCTCCCTAGTCAGGTCCTCAGGGAGCTGGCAGAGTCCTCACTTTCGAACCTGCCGGTAGTGGGACGCTCCCAAAAGGTCTTGGGTTATGTACGAGGACGCGACTTGATCGTCAAGCTATATCGTCAGCAAACCCGCGCGCTTAGCCAACGCGATCTGGGCGATTCCCTGGGCAAACGCATCCGCAAACGCTGGACCGATTACCGCCACCGCTAACGATGTGACTCTCAGAAATACGGCACCAAACGAAGATCCGGGGCAGCAAAATCCGGGGTGGCAAAAGATGCGAGAGGGGGCTTGAGCCGAGCGAAGCAAGGCTCACCGGGATCCCCCGAGCGCTTTTGCCGCCCCGGACAATATGGGCTTGCTACCTACTTATAGCGATTTACACATTATTCGCTGTGATGAAATCCGCTATAGCAGCAAAACTCTGGGCACGGTAAAAGATGCGAGAGGGGACAGGACATAAATCGTTACCTTCAGAATCGGATACGTTCTCCTCCAGATGGTTTCCTATTTTGCCCTTGTCTTATATCTTGCAAGAATCACCGGGTCCCCCGAGCGCTTTTGCCTCCCCGGATACTGTGGGCTGGCTGCCGAGTTTCTAGCGATTAACTAAGCAACTAGGTTGCGCAGTACGTACTGCAGGATCCCACCGTGGCGGTAGTACTGAGCTTCACCGGGAGTGTCGATCCGCACGGTGGCGTCGAACTCTACGGTGGAGCCATCGGTCTTGGTCGCTTTCACCTTCATGGTCTGCGGAGTTACTCCCTCATTCAGCTGCGTAATACCGCTGATGTCGAACGTTTCAGTCCCGTCGAGCCCTAGGGAATCGGCGCTTTCGCCTTCGGGGAACTGCAGCGGGAGAATCCCCATCCCGATCAGGTTGGAGCGGTGGATACGTTCGAAGGAACGAGCGATAACCGCTTTTACGCCCAGCAGCAGAGTTCCTTTAGCAGCCCAGTCACGCGAGGACCCGGTACCGTACTCCTTGCCGCCTAGTACTACCAGTGGCACCCCGGCCTGGGCGTAGGACACTGAGGCATCGTAAACCGGCACCACTGGGGCGTCAGCTTTGGTGAAGTCCTTGGTGAAACCGCCCTCAACGTTGTCGAGTAGCTGGTTACGGATACGAATATTTGCGAAGGTACCGCGCATCATCACTTCGTGGTTACCTCGCCGCGAACCGTAAGAGTTGAAGTTACGCCGTTCCACGCCGTGGGAGCTGAGATACTGTCCCGCCGGAGTCTTAGCAGCAAACGCACCCGCCGGGGATATATGATCGGTGGTTACCGAATCCCCTAGTTTCAACAGCACCCGGGCTCCGGAAATATCTTGTACCGGATCTGGGCTTTCCGGCATTCCCGCAAAGAAAGGAGCCCGGCGTACATAAGTGGAGGCCGCATCCCAGGCAAAAGTGGGTGAATCGGAAACCTGCAGCGACTGCCAACGATGATCACCGGCGAATACATTTTGGTAATCCTGCAGATACATTTCACGGTCAATGGCTTGCCCCATGACTTTTTCTACTTCATCGGCAGCTGGCCAAATATCACGCAGATAAACGGGATTCCCGCGGTTATCTGTACCCAGCGCCTCGGTTTCGAAATCAAAATCCATTGTCCCGGCCAGCGCGTAGGAAATCACTAGCGGCGGGGATGCTAAGTAGTTCATCTTTACATCTGGGTTAATTCGCCCCTCAAAGTTGCGGTTACCAGAAAGCACTGACACGACGGTCAAGTCCGCCTCCGCTACCGTGTTGTGAACTTCCGGAGGCAGCGGACCGGAGTTTCCAATACAGGTGGCGCAGCCGTATCCAACAATATCGAAGCCTAACTGCGACAAATAAGGCATCAGACCCGCCTTTTCGTAGTAGTCACGCACTACCTGAGAGCCGGGAGCCAGCGAAGTTTTAACCCATGGTTTGGGTTTGAGACCCTTTTCGGCAGCGTTCTTGGCGAGTAAACCAGCCGCCATCATCACCGAGGGGTTTGAGGTGTTAGTGCAGGAAGTAATGGAGGCAATCACTACATTGCCATGATCCATCACTACTTCTTCCCCGCTATCCAGTTTCACCTGGGTAGGGCGGGTAGGACGCATCAGTTTCGGATCAATAGTATTATCGCCCGCCACATAGTCGGGCAGAATCTTCTTGAAAGAATCTTTGGCCATTGCCAGCTCGATGCGGTCTTGGGGACGCTTCGGACCAGCAATCGACGGCACTACGGTGGACAGATCCAGTTCCAGATATTCGCTGTAACGTGCCTCGTGATCCGGATCATGCCACAGTCCTTGCCGCTTAGCATATTCCCGCACGAGGGCACAGGATTCTTCGCTGCGTCCGGTCAGGTGCAGGTAGTCAATGGTGACGTCATCGATCGGGAAGATGGCGGCGGTCGAGCCGAACTCGGGAGACATATTGCCGATAGTGGCGCGGTTGGCCAGAGGAACTGCTCCCACGCCCTCGCCATAGAACTCTACAAACTTACCGACTACCCCGTGGTCACGCAGCATCTGGGTGATGGTCAGGACTACATCGGTAGCGGTGGCGCCGGGCGCGATTTCCCCAGTCAGCTTGAAGCCCACTACTCGTGGAATCAGCATCGATACTGGCTGGCCGAGCATGGCCGCTTCAGCCTCGATTCCGCCTACTCCCCAGCCGAGGACACCGAGGCCGTTAACCATGGTGGTATGAGAGTCGGTACCTACCAAGGTATCGGGGTACGCCAGCGCGCCATCCTCGTCCTCATCGGCGAAAACTACCCGCGCCAAGTATTCGATGTTTACCTGGTGCACGATTCCGGTCCCCGGGGGTACTACCCGGAAGTTTTCGAAGGCGCCCTGCCCCCAGCGTAGGAACTGGTAGCGTTCCTGGTTGCGCTGATACTCGATATCCATGTTTTTCTCAACGGCATCTTTTGATCCGAAAACGTCAATTTGAACCGAATGGTCAATAACCATCTCCGCCGGTACCTGCGGGTTAATCAGGTCAGGGTCTTTTCCTAGCTTCACCACCGCGTCACGCATAGTCGCCAGGTCGACCACACAGGGAACACCGGTGAAGTCTTGCATCAAGACTCGCGCCGGACTGTACTGAATTTCCTGGCTAGGCTGGGCAGCAGGATCCCAATTTGCTAGCTGCGCGATCTGCTCTTTGGTGATGTTCTCCCCATCCTCGTTGCGCAGTAGGTTTTCTGCCAGGACTTTTAAAGAGTAGGGCAATTTTTCGATCCCCGGCACCGCTTTTAGGTCGTAGATTTTATAGCTCTTACCGCCAACACTTAGTTGTGCCTGCGCCCCGAAGCTGTTTAAACTCATTGCGCCTCCCGCCGGAAGTAAAAATATTTTCTGTTGATATCAAGATACTTTGGGAACCACCCAAATGCCAGTACCCCAAAGTTTTACTTTTCTTCAGCAAATAAAAATGAGGCTCAACAGAGCTAAAACCCTTGTTATCTGCAAATACAGGAGTGCGGACTGAGGAAAAGGACATCACCCTTCCTCAGCCCGCACATAAGATTCTTTACCCAGAATCCGGGGATTTATAAAAGAATTTCCTTACTTAATTTTCTTTTTCGTTACCTTCTGCCAAACATTCCTAGAACTTTTTAGGGGGCAACGTCCGCAGCACTTCCCCAACCGTTTTCCCCTTTGGGTCGCGCCTCTGGATGCAAAACCAGATACTTCAAAGTAGCTACTACCTGCCGGGCACTGTAACCGTGGAACATATTATCCTTACCTCCGCGGGCGAACTGGATAATCGTATCCAAGGTCATGTAGTGATAGTGATCGTAATGAGGAATCACGAAACGCTGATTTTCCTGGTCAAAGCGGGTGGCATGAGTTACGTTTCCGTAGGTGATGTACTCCAAGGGGACTATTAGTTTCGCTTCCACCTGGTCGTAGGTAAACTTTTCGTCTTCTTGAACCTCAGTAGTGTCATGCGGTTTCTCTTCTTCGTATTCGGTGATTTCGATATCTGGATACAGCTCAGAAGGATCGGTATAGCTGATTCCTTCATGGCCATCAGCAAAATGTAGATGCCAATGGTCTCCATGGCGTTGAATTTTTACGACGCGTTCGGAGTCATCAGGTTTTTGCTGTCCAGGTTGGTTATCAGGTTTCGGCTTCGGCGCCTCCCCATTCCCGCCATGCGAGCCAGAGTACTGTCCTATCTTTATTTGCGGAAAAACTTTAGCGGGATTTTCGTAGGTTATATATTCCACACCTGCCTGAGTATAGGCATGATAGTGATCCGCATGCTGCAAAATTTTCACAATCGGCAACTTGGCGAGCTGCTGCAGAGAAACCACCTGCACCAGCGATAATCCTGCACCAGGAACCGGTTTCACACTCGGACGCGGCTTAGTCCCCCCTCCCGGAGCTTGCCAAGGAATGGTTTGACCACCCGCGGGGCTTACCTGCGGACGCCACGGCTGGTAGCTGGGGACGCTAATTACTCCACCCCCGTGGCTGCCGGTATAAGTACCAATGGCGATCCCGGGGTAAAGGGCGCTGGGATTCGAGTAGGTGACAAACTCCTGACCGTCAGCAGTATAAATATGATAATGGTCGCCATGTTTTAAAATTTTTATTACCCCATGCGATGCTACCTGCCCCAATTGTCCCGCAGAAAGCACTTTCGCGGTACTACGCAGTTGTCCAGCACTCCTGGCCTTGGTGGGGTCGGTGTAGGTAATAATTTCACGCCCGTCTTTAGTAAAGACATGCCAGTGATCACCGTGTTTTATTACTTTCACGATTTCGTCGCTGGCTACTTCTCCGTCCAACAAAACCTGAGTGGTTTCATCTAGTTTGAACTTAGTATCTTGAGGACGAGCCGCCACTTTCCCGGCAGAAGAGGCTATCTTCCCCGATCCGCCAAGGACGTCCTCACCGTTATCAAAAACACCTCCAAATGCCAGCGCACTAGAGGTCAGCAGTAGAGCGGCAGCTACCCCCGCCCCTACCATTAGCTTAGTTTTGGCCATGTTTTCTCCTTATTTTTTCCGAAAGACCAAGGCTGCCAGCAGCCCAAATACCGATATGAGGACGATTACCGCGCCGGGGCGCAGGTTTTGATAAAACGAGATCGCCAGCCCCGTGTAAACAAAAAATAAAGACATGATTACTGACAGCATTAGCGTGCCACGATAAGTACGCGCGAACTGCATAGCAGCAATCGAGGGGATAACCAGGATCGAGGAAACTATTAATGACCCAATAGTTTTTGCCGCCACCGACACTGCCAGTGCCACCAACAGCGCGAACACAAAATTGAGGATACGAATATCAATCCCTAATAGCTTGGCCGCCGGGGAATCAAATAGGGTCAAAAAAAGACGGCGATACATAGCAGCGTAGACCACCGCCACGATTACCCCCACCCCTAACACCAGATATAGCTCCAGGTCACTTAGAGTAACGATAGAACCAAATAGATAGGTAGTGATGGCCGTGGAACCACCGGAAAAACTGGTAAAAATCCCGGCGAGACCGATCGAGGCTGCTAACACGATAACCGTAGAAATTTCTTGATAGGCTCGCAAACGCACCCGCACCGCCTCCACGCAAAGAGCAGCAACTACGCAGGCGATAACCGACCCCAATAATGGGTTAAAACCAAAAGCCAGTCCAGCAGCCACTCCTGCCAACGAGGAATGCGATAGCGTATCCCCCATCATCGACAGACGTTTAAGCACAATCGGCAAGCCGATCAGCGGCAAAATTACTGCCAGTACCGTTCCTACCAGGAAGGCACGTTGCATGAAATCATAAGCAAATAGGCTCATCGGCCGGCCTCATTTTCTTCCAGTTTAAGAGAAAAGATTTTTCCTGCGGACAAGCGATAAGCACTATCTAAGAACGGAGATACCTCTGCCAATTGATGAGTAACCATCAAAACCGATTTCCCCTGGTCACATTGCTCACGCAATAGGTGGTAAAGATCGAGCGAAAATTTTTGATCAATACCACCTGTAGGTTCATCCAAGAGAATCAGACGCGCCTGCTTAATGAGCGCCAGTAAGACTCCCACTCGCTGCAGCTGCCCACCGGACAGCTCACGCAAGCGATGGTTACGTACCCCGCTTAACCCCACAGTGTCCAGCAGGCTGGAAACTTCGCTTTTTCTTTTCAGATGTGCCAGATGGATCCGCACCAGCTCCGCCACGGTGGTAGGAAAGTTACGGTAGCCACTTACCGCATTTTGGGACAGATAGGCGAGGTCCCGATAGTGGTTGTCTAAGCTTCCCAGGTCTCCGAAAAGACGAATTTCTCCTTGCGAGGGACGCAAATTGCCTAGGATTAGATTCATCAGGGTGGATTTTCCTGCCCCATTATCGCCACTTACCGCCACAAACTTTCCGGCAGTAAGGGATAAATCCACTGACTGCAGCACCAGTTCATCTGCGTAAGCAAAGGCTACTTTATTTACTTCCAGAATCTTATTCACCGAAGGATTCCATCAAGTTAGTTAGGTTTTTCTCCATCAAACCTAGATACCCCAGCGCTGCTTCCTCCTTGGTTAAGTGCTCCATGGTGTAGAGGGTGCCAGTTTTAGCTCCGGTAGTGCGCGCTAGAGTTTCCGCAACCTTCGGAGTGGCTTTCCCCTCAAAAAAAATCGTGCTGATCTGATGTTTCTTCACGAAATCAGCAATGGTAGCCAATTGGTTAGCCGAAGGTTCGTCCTCGGGAGAAATCCCGGTGACAGCCACCTGTTTGAGTCCATAGTCATCTGCCAAATAGTTAAAAGCTGCATGGGAGGCAACGAAATAACGTTTGTCAGCGGGAACTTTAGCGATTTCCCGGGCAAATTTTTTGTCTAGCACCCGGAATTTTTGTTGGGATTTT
Organism: Varibaculum vaginae; assembly: GCF_900604285.1. Lineage (GTDB taxonomy): Bacteria > Actinomycetota > Actinomycetes > Actinomycetales > Actinomycetaceae > Varibaculum > Varibaculum vaginae. The sequence goes on along the minus strand of NZ_UWNY01000002.1, from coordinate 370,989 downwards.
TCCAGATTTTCGCGGTAATAGCTAGCATTTTCAGGATCTATAGCACTAACTTTTTCACAGATTGTTTTCAGCTCTGCCTGGGCATTTTTAACGCTGAGCCAAGTATGGGGGTTAACTGCGGTGGTATCGGTGCGGGCTGCATCCTTATTTCTTAATAGGGTTAGCCCCTGCGATAGATCTAGGAATTTACTATCTCCTCCGAGACTCTCGCGGAGGTCATCGATAAAACCTTCCATTCCGGCACCGTTATAAATGATTAGATCGGCTTTTGAGAGTTCAGCACGATCGCTGGTTTGTAGTTCAAAGTCGTGAGGCTCCTGGGAGCCTTTAATAACGGTTTTAACTTCCATCTTGTCGCCGACTATCCTGCTGGTCAGATCAGCCACAGGGAAGAAAGTCGCATAGACCAGGGGTTTATTTGTTTCTCCAGCATTTTTCGCATTTACCCCTCCCTGGGCGCGAGTAGTGCACCCTGCTATGGAAAACACCAACAGGGCAGCAATCAGCGATGCCAGAAGAGATTTCAAGCTATTTTTATGCACCATTTTCCTAACCGTTTTGAGTTTCGCTCAGCAAATTACTTGTTTCGTTCAAAAAACTTAACAGTAATGAGAACTGTTATCAACTTAGGTAACTATGCGGCTGCTCACCATTTTTCGTGTTTTGCTATAAATACCTCTTCCACTGCAACCAGCACACAGATTTGTTAATTGGATGAAACCTTTCAAAACTAGCGGACACTCCCTCGACACGTGCGATTGTAAGGACGTCAGCAGCTTTCACTCCCCATCCAGAGAAAACACTTCTGACAGTTATTCGTCAAAATAAAGTTAATAGACATCCGTCAACTAGCGCCACGAAAAAGTAGAGCAACAGCGCTCTTATAAATGCCTCGATATGCTTTTTCGGATCTCTATAAAGCTCTTTTTGCGGTATTTTCGATAATCTTATCCGCTCGCTATTCCTCCACCACAGCAGATCAATGACGAGCAGGTCGAAAACATTTAAGGTCTGCCCCAGAATCAGCAAACATATAAAGTTATAAGCGAAGTTTTCCTGGCGAATAGGGATTCCCAAAAGCAAAAATAAGAGGGTAAATACGATAAAATTTGCTACCCAGATACGAACTTTCCCTGTTTCCTTAAACTTTCCGCGATACTCGGCAATCTCTTGGATGCGGTTTTGAACTTTATCCGGATAGGAACTGTAATATTTTAAATTTTTCTGATCCGTGCCAGTCCCTAAGTAGCAGACCCCAAAGAACACCACACACAAAATAACCGTTTCGATAAAAAGCATACGCGTCCCCTACCACCGAAGCAGACTAAGTAAACATACCTGCACGAGTCAGTTTATAGCGTTGATTGTTTCCACCAACAATAAAACTGGCTTCAGAAACTGCGAGTAAGCCCGTATTGACCGCCACGGATTAAACATTTAACGGTACTCCCGGGAATCCCCTGCAATCCATGAGAAAAATAAACCTCCCATTACGCACATGGTAAGAAAACAACACACTCAAAAAATTAATTAAGAGCTCAGGTAATACGTCTCCACTTTTTGGATACACAGCATGGATATTGGGTGCACATTTTAACGATAGGAAAAGCTATCGCTACAAGGTTTGATTTGACTTAATATCTTTTTAGGAAAACGCCTCAATCTTATTACTGCACTACAGCTTTTCCATTCAAGCAATGCACAGCATAGTGAATATATCCATCTGTTTTGCACCCAAGATTGAGCTTATTCTTATCAGAAACCTCGGTAATACCATTCTCACAAACTACTTCAAGACAGGCATCCTTGGTAATTTCGCCTTCTAAAACACTCGTGCCATTTAACGTATCCACCATACAAGAAGCAACCGCCTTAACATTATGCGCCACAGCGGAACCATTAAGACACTTCAGAAAAACATCATCCGCCTGAACATTGCTTACTTCCACCTTGCCATTATGAACTTCTGCATAAATCTTGTTAGCTTTAATATCTGTTACTAATACTTGATTAGACTCAGCTTCAATCTCACAAACATCAACATTCTCAGGCAACGTAACAATGACTTCTGGATTGCCTTTAACTAGCCACCTAAACCAGTAAAAAGCCGAAACCTTTTCTGTTTGAACAAGTTTTATTCCGTCTTGATTTTCTTCTATCTCAAATATATCTTTTTCACAATTAATATAGCTAATGTTAAAAGAATCAGCTCTTCTAACAGTTAAGCTAATATCTCTCGTTTTTGCCACAAATTTGCTAATATTTGCCACTTGAGCACCACCTTGTTAATGAGTCGCCTACCCTAATTATTCAACTAACATACCACCAATTTCGCACCAGGATAATAAGCCTAAAACTCATTTCCAACCTGAAAACTTGTATGCAAAGGGGGCATCTTTTAACGCTAAAATACTGCGCACTCGACCTTAAATCGTTGCTAGTTTCCGCATACAGCAAAACCGCACTTAAAAAACCCGCCGGGAATCATCCTAAGCCGCCGCCTACAAACTTTTTACCCTGCCCTCGGAAAACCCCTGCGCTGCATGAATAAAAATGCAGCACAGATTACGAACGCGATAGCAAAGCAACAGACTCAAAATGTATCAAGACTACCCCGATGATAACCCAGCATCAAGAAAAGAGCCTTAACTATCGTTGCCGGATCGAAGCCGGCAAAGAGAATGTCGTATAATGGTGGAGGTCAAATATCAAAGATTACAGCTATTGTCATTCTGACCAGAGCGGCTCGTATGATATCCATAAATCACTCTCACAATGGTTGTTGGTCAAAATAGAGTCAATAGATATCCGTCAAGCACAGCGACAAAAAATACAAAACCAGCGCTCTTAAAAAAGCTTCAATGTGCTTTTAGGATTTTGGTAGAGTTCCTTTTGCGGTATTTTTAATAACCTAATCCTCTTTGCGTTTCTCCACCATAGTAGATCAATAACGAAAAGGCCAAAAGCACTTAACGTCTCACCTAAAATCAGCAAGCATAGAAAGTTATGCATAAAGTTCGTCTGAATGATTACAATTCCAAAAATTAAAACAAAACGCTAAACAGTACAAATTCGCGATTCATGCGGCGAATCTGCCTGTTTCCTTATATTTACCTGATACTCTTCAATCTCTTTGATTTGCTTTTGAATTTCGTCAGGATAGGACATGTAATTTCTCAAATTTTTCTCGTCCGTGCCGGTACCCCAAAAAACAGAGCGCAAAAAATGCAGAGCATAAAATGACGGTTTCAATTACAAGGTTAGATTTTCAAATCTCTTCTTTTCACACGTTCCACCGATGACATATTATCCATAACAGGCGATTTGTCTTGAGTTATCCTTCTATAAATAAGAACTCCGACTTCTCGCATTTCCAAATTCCTCTTCTTCATCTTTAGATTACGATTTCAATAATTCAACAATTTGATCCTGCGCCTCTCTTCCCTCTCTAAAAAACCTCGCCATAGGATAGCAGTGACACATTCCCTTACCAACAACGATTTCATAGGGGGCATGGTATTTTTCCATGGCTTTTCTAAATTCTCCCGCAAAGGCGTAGAGGCATTCATTTTCGCCGTAATAAAAATATGCTTTCGGAAAGTCGGTAAAATCTCCTACCGTTCCGTCTAACATATATTCCGGTAAATCTTCATCTCCCTTTAAAATTTCTCTTGCAGTTTTAATATATGTAGGTTCAATCATTATGTCTCTATGATTAAGTTCGTTTAACCTCTCCCATATTCCCTTATTTTTGTCAAGACTTACATCGGGAATTCCGCCCGGAGAAACTGAAATAATTTTGCCGGGCATTTTAAGAGGTCTACCTAAAGCATTATTATGTAAAAAAATTCCGATAGATAGGCACGCACCCGACGAGAATCCAAGGACGCTGATATTTTCTGCCTTATAAGTTTCCGTCATTAACTTATAGGTTTCGAAACAAACTTCATAGGTTTTATCAACCTTTACATCCTCCGAACAAAGAGGATAAAATAAAAACCAAACATCTTTTCCCGTCTTTTCCATGATTCTTTCTGCCAAAGGAAAATCCAACTTATTCGGTTGTGTAATCATTCCTCCGCCGAAGAGATAGAGAACCGCCGCATGAGACAGACTCTTATTTTTTTGATATAAAATCAGCCTGTATCCCATAACATCTCTGTCGTAAAGATAATACTTTTTTCTCTTTGCCCTCTTCAGTGCCTTTTCTAAATTGAATACTTCTTTTGCATTTTCTCCCTTTGCATACTCAAGCATTTCTTCTTTGTTCTTTAAAAACATTTTTTTGACATTTAATAGTCTCACTATTCCTGACGCAAGTTTATAATTCAAACTCATTTTATTTACTCCTTTGACTATGAAGGCTTTACAGTTTTGATAGACGCAGACGCATGATCATCGTCTTCTTCCCCGGTCGGCATTCTTCATTGAAAGTCGGCTGATGAAGTTTGCGCGCTTACAAAGTACTTGTTTTCTTCCTCGCCCATATAAACTTTGGCATTTGGAAACATATTGCGCCCGCTTTTATCAATGCCGCCCGCATGATCGGTATCAAAACGCGTTAAAAACAAGTGCTTAATGTTTTCCGGCATAATATCTATTTTCTGAAATTCCTCGTCAATACCCTTATAGTTAATATGACCGCTGTCAAATGCAACCGTTTTTCCATTTTTAGGATAAAACCAAAAATTTACATCATATTCTCGGATGCAGATTAGTCCTTCTTGTAGCACACCTGTTTCTTCCGGCTTACAATAATATTTACCCCGCATGGTAAGAGGCTTTATCTTATCATCGAAAAGATATAACAATCTGATAATTTTAAGTCTCCTTTTTTAAACACCATTATTTCAAAAAAGCAAAGAATAATTCAGTATGAAGAATTATAAACCCCCACTTCGCAGGGTGGGTGCAAAGTGGGTGCACCTTTTAACGCTAAAATCCTGCGCACTCGACCTTAAATCGTTGCTATGTTTCCTCATACAGAAAAACCTCACGTAAAAAAGCCGCCGGGAATCATCCTAAGCCGCCGCCTACCAAACTTTTTAACCTGCCCTCAGAAAACCCCTGCGTTACATGAGTAAAACGCACCACCCATTACGTACGCGATAGCAAAGCAACACACTCACAATGAGTGGAGAGAACTCCTAGTACGTCAGTCCTTTTTCGAGTGCACACTTTCGTATCTTTATGCAGGCAGAAACATCGAAAATATTACCAACAACAAATAATGAACATTCGACAATATATGACATATCTTTCTAAAAGCCCAATGTAACGTTTTATATGGTCAATATCACGACTTGGTGCCAATGAACTTTTTTGACGCATAGGTCGAATATTTTCAGTAGACTAGCTAGATGTAAAGAATATGCATTTTTATATGTGTGTAAAAGTCGAATTTCATTTCTTATGATCAACTGTCACGTAAAAACACTAAAAGCATGTACAGAACGCGGAAAATAAAAATCAGGAGAATATGGAAATCAAAACTGAAAACCACATTCTTCTGACCAATTCCCAACCAACTACCGGTTCTTACTTATCACACAACTTACCAACTTGTGTAAATTCCTTATCCCCAATACGCATCTTCTTATCGGTGAACTTTAATCGCATCATTCTGCTAATAATATGCTCATCCGTTACCAGCACAAAAAATTGCTTTTCTTTTTTATTCACCAAGTAATACTGTTCACTGCCAATACTCTCTACCGCTTTACCGAATGCAAACGTATCAAAGAAAGGAATACCACCAAACAAAGTAGTAATCCACCCGATAAAATTATCCATAAACTTTTCAGACGAATTTGGAATAAACTTCGTCACCGTGAGCATAATAATTTCAGCATCTGCATATTCATCGCGAATAATTTGTTCCTTCATCTTGATTTTCTTACGAACACCCAATTTTGCATTAAGACCATACTTCGCTAAATCAATAGGCTTCTTAATGATTGACAAATCAATAGCATTGTCTTTATCCAACAAATAGTCGACAGTAACACCCAGCGCATCCGCAATCACCTTCAAATTTGCAACATCCGGCAGACCGCGCCCACCTTCCCACTTAGCTACCGCAGAACGAGAAACCATAATCATTTCAGCAAGTTCTTCCTGAGTTAAACCCGCTTCCACGCGCGCATTTCTGATTTTTTCTCTTAACAACATCGTATAACTCCTTTCATTGGCCATAAGTTTTCGTTCTTAACGATTATTTGTTTTGCTCGTAATGCAATTAATAATCGCACTGCGTAATTACAGGCTAACGAGCAACATATGAATAGAAAAGGAACGAACGAGAACACAAGCGTTACGAATCGTAACATGGCATTTTCTTAGCACACGCGCACATACTTATGTGAAAATAGCTGTTTCAAAAGAATTTTATATAAAACTACCAGAGAACGTACAAAATCCAAGGTGCACGAGCCATACAACACAACGCACCGAAGACCGATATCCACCTCATTGCTCTGCTCTCATTCATGCCAATCCCCAACAACGAACGTACGGGATAAGGCAACAGAAACATACGTTTGTTGCCAAGCGCATATCAGAATCGACAAGCGCAAGGATCCAAGCGCGCAACAACAGCTGCCAATCCAGCTTTGACATCAATACTATAGTCTCGACGTGGGTAGTGTTTATTAACCGCTGTAAGCAAGGGTAAAGTTATTGCTTTGCAATGGTGCAATAGAGAAAATACTGAAACATATAAGAGTTTACTTAATAATTTATTACCTCCTACTGTTGTTATTACTGACGGGAACGCTGGCGCGTTGAGCGCTATTAAACAAGTTTGGCCAGAGACTCGAGTACAACGCTGTTTAGTACATATTAAACGTAATATACGCGTATTAACTACAAGCAAACCTAGGCTGCAATCACATAAGGCTTTGTGGGGTTTAGCTAAAAAGTTAGTCAAAATCAGAACGTTGAAAGAATCTGATTTATGGGTTAATTTACTACAGAAATCTTATAACCAGTGGAAAGATCGGCTTAACCAAAAAACGTTCCGTAGGAATGTTTCTGAAGAAAATATTCCTTCTTGGGTAAGAAGTAATCAACAATGGTGGTATACACATCAGACTGCAAGAAAAGCTTATAATCTGCTTGCTAGACAAGTTAAAAATGGTACTCTGTTTACTTTTCTTGATCCTTTACTATTAGAGAAAACGAGTGTTCCTATTCCTAGTACTACGAATACTTTAGAAGGTTGCATAAATTCACAGATAAAGAAATTGGTAAGTGTTCATAAAGGATTATCTGAAGATCACATGCGTAGAGCTATAGAATGGTGGTGTTACTTCAATAGTGAAAATCCTTCAAATTCTAAACAATTTATAACTTCTGAATGTTTTAAACCAAAAACTAAAAAAATTATTATTGATGATAATCCAATTGGACCAGCTCATTTAGACACTGAATTTGACTTATATAAAGCTGACTATCATCCAGATATTTCAATCAGAAAAGGGACTATGCGTTAACGACACGCCGACCAATAGACACACTTTTTGGCCGATTACCCTAACTAATCACCGGCTAAACAGGACGGACATTGAGCCTGACTTTAAGATTCATAAAAAGAAGTGACTGTTACTGACAGAGATCAGTAATAGCCACCCAACGTGAGATATTCAACTATTGACTTGAACCAAACAAAATTCAATCAGTCTTTCGAAGGACAGTCTTAAGCGAGATCACTGTGACACCAACAACAAAAGAGGTAAAACCAATTCTAATAGCAAGTGTGCCATCCCATATTAAGGCAATCAGCATCGCGATTAAGGCAACCGTCAAGCCGAATATCGCCACTTCACGGCAAAAACGAACGACCTTGTCCATTATCCTTAACCTCTCCACCAGTGCCAAGCTTCTTTAGCTGCGCATCCGACCACGTAGACGCCTAGCCAAGCTGCAAAACCCGCAGGAGTAGATTTGATAATCTGCTTCAGAACAACATCTCCTGCTTTTTTCTTAAACTCTTTCTCGGCGTATTTCTTTAGCAAATCCGCCACCTTATTCCAAGCTTTCTCGTAAATATATTGATCTAGTTTATTGTAATCAATCTGGAATGGAGAGAACCCTAAAACGCCTGTAACAACGCATTTGTTGCCAAGCGCATATCAGAATCGACAAGCGCAAGGATCCAAGCGCGCAACAACAGCTGCTAATCCACTTTTGACATCAATACAACACACTCGACGTGGTGGGTGTGGGGGAAGAGGTCGTAGGCCTGTAAGGACGCAATCTGGTAGCCGTGGGATACGGCAACTTTTAGGTCGCGGGCTAGGGCTGCCGGATCGCAGGCGACGTAAATAATCCGCTCTGGCTCTAGGCTTGCCAGCGCTGCCATCACTTTTTGTCCCGCGCCGCTGCGTGGAGGATCCATTACCACTAGGGGTGGTGCCTTCATCTTGTCGGCATAATCCGCGAGCGCCCGGGCATCTACCCGCCCAGCGTGGATCTGCAGGTGCCCAGGCGCTCCAGAAAGATTCTTGCGCGCCATTTTTACTGCCGGCTTCGACCCCTCCAAAGTAGATAGCCGTCCTCCCCTGTCCAAAATCTTGGCTAGAGGACGCGAAAACAGCCCGGCACCTGAGTACAGTTCCAGGATTTCTTCCCAGCGCCGGTTACCTGGTATCAGCAGACGGTCATTACTCCCGATAGTCTTGATACTCCCGCTCGCCTCGTTGCTATCGACAAACTCACCGGATCCACCATTTCTTACGCCCTTACCTGAAGGCGAAAGTGCGTCTCTATTCATTACGCGGGCACTAGTAGCTGCTGCTATTACCTGCTCACACAAAACCTGTGCCGCTTGGCGATGCGCCTGCCAGAAACCACTCGGAGCCACCAGGTAGTCTCCGAAACCGGGAACCGTTAAACGCACATTCCTTTCTGCGACCGGATGAGCCGATTCGTCAAAGAGGGCGTGCCCATTCCATACCCGCAGCCCATCAGCGCTCGCCCAAGTACGAATCCGCCCTCCCGGCTTTAAAACTTTGCTCCAGCTGTCGGGGTTGCTAAATAAAGACGAGTCACTAATCATCGGATCCGCCAGGGGAAAACTAGTAATCTCTACCAGTTCTTCCCCGCGGAACTTAGTCATCGCCAGATGCTTGGCAGTACTAATCTCAAAATCAGCGCGCAAACGGTAACCTAAACCATCGTCGCTGCTAGCGTTATCCGTACCCTCACCGCAGGTGGCACCTGTAGCTGAATCTCTGCACCGATGACCCGTGCCCGCGTGCGCAGCGTTTACACCCTCACAGCGCAGCTCGCCCCCACTAGCAGTCAACGCTTGCGCGTAAACGTCCTCTCCTCCCAGGCGCCGCAGACAATCCGCCAACACCTGCGCTTTCCAGGTGCGTTGGAACGCCAGCTTCACGTGGCAAAGATCTGCCCCGCCAGTTCCTGCCGGGCCACCCAGAGCCCACACCGGTACTTGCCGTTGCTCAGAAGCCTGAAGAACTTCGCTGACTTCGGCAAAAATAACTTTGCCTTTTTTAGCAACCGGGACGGCTTTTACCTGTTCCCCCGGCAGCCCGAAACGCACCATATAGGTTTGACCATCCCGATGTGCCAGACAGTAACCGCCGTGGACGGGACGCAATAGTTTCAATAAAACTTCGCTCATCAATTACTTCTCGATATTTAAAAATCAGAGGAAAAATCGGGTTGAATCTCTTCTTTACTTTGAGTTTTCTCCCCTAACGAGGGCGGGTCAATCCCCCAGCCACCATGGACGTTATCAAACCAGGGAAGATGAGCATCTTCACCTATAAAAGCACCTCGCGTTATATCTTGAGATCTTCCTCTGAAAATCTGATTTGAACTGCGATATTCTTCGGGAGGGCGCAGCGGTTCTATCCCCGCCAGACGATCAGCACGCGCCTGGCTATGAGAGAAATTCCACGGCACCAGTACCACCAACACCCCTGGTAGCTCTCGCAACTGGCGACGAATGCGGTAAACAGAACGGTTATGCAAGAATTTTTGCCACGGATGTTTAGCCAAATAGCAGGGAATATAAACTATTACTAGATCCCGGGGCGAGCGATGACGCACCGACCGCACATGCTGAATCAAAGGCCCGGTAATATCGCGGAAAGGTGAAGCTAAAACCGTCAACGGCACTTCCACCCCGCTCTTTATCCAACTTTGCTTTAAACGTTCGAAGTCATCAGGTTCAATCTCTATATGTACTAGCGATAGCGAGGCCGGGTGACAGGCACGCGCATAGGCAATGGCTCGCATAGTAGGTTTGTCCAGGCTCGATACCAACACTAGGCTCTGCACCCGAGAGGGCAGGAAGCGTTCAGTTGCAAAATCACTTACCCGGGTCTGCGAGGCAGTGGCTCTATAGTATTTCCCAATTGCTCGCAGCAATCCAAACATTACTATCATCATTACCAAGGCAGCCCACGTGCCTTGCGTAATCCGAGAAACGGTCACCACTACCAGTACAGTAGCGGTAAAGATAAAACCAATCGCATTGACTACCCACCGTCGTCGTAATATTTTCCGATTGGTTTTAAAAGTGTGCATCCGCAGTTTCGTGTTCCAATATCGCAGCATGCCCGCTTGAGACAGGGTTAAAGAAATGAAAACCCCTACGATATACATCTGGATTAGCCGAGGAGATTCTGCTCCCGTCAAAGTAATCAAGATTGCCGCTATCAATGCCGGAATGCAAATAACTGGCGATAAAGAACGCCTATCGGAACGCCGATAAATCTGCGGTGGTAAGAACCCGTCCCGAGAAAGCACCTGAGTCAATTGTGAGAACCAGTTAAAAGCACTATGAGCAGCAAATACTAGGATAACAGCAGTTACTGCAGTCACCAGATAGGCCATGAAAGGATAAGCCGCGAATACCGTATGTGCAATTTGCGCGATTACCGGGGGAACCTCATAGGCAGCCAGTGAGCGATCACCGGACAATAATTGATAATCAAAAGCGGGAATTTTTACCCCAGTTACTTTCGCCAGGTGTAGCACTGAAAGCATCATTACCGCGCTAATTACTGCAAATAAAGCAAGCGTTATTCGAGCATTTTTGGGACGTGGCTTCATAAAAGCAGGTACCCCGTTACTGATTCCTTCTACCCCGCTCAAAGCTACGCACCCTCCCGAGAACGCCCGCAAGAGCAGTAAAAATCCCCCCAGACCCGTAATTCCAACTTCATATGGCTCTGCGGGTAAAAGTTGCATAGCTGCAGTGTCCGCTTGCCCCAAGGAACCGAGCGCTTCTTGGACAAAGCCAAAAATAGCCAGGACGGCAATTACGGCCATGAAAAGGTAGGCGGGAATAGCAAATAGCTGTGCCGACTCGCGCAATCCTGACAGGTTCAACAAGGTCAATACTGCGATTACCACTAACGACACCCACACCTGATGAAGGCTCAGTGCGGGGAACAGTGCTGCCACATAGCTAGCACACACCGAAGTAGACACCGCGATAGTTAACGAATAATCAACAAGCAGGGCACTCACGGTCACCAGCGACGCAGCTTGCCCTAAGTTTTGCCGTGCTACCTCATAGTCTCCGCCTCCCCGAGGATAGGCCAGCACCACCTGACGATAGGAAATAATTATCACCGTCATGACCGCAAAAACTGCTACACCCACCCATAGGGAAATCCCGGAGGCAACGATACCTCCCAGCCCTAAAGTCAAGAGGATTTGGTCGGGAGCATAGGAAACCGAAGAAAGCGCATTGGAGGCAAAAACCGGCAGCGCATAGCGTTTCGGCAACCCGGTTCGCGAGCGATGACGTTCGCGAATAACTGGGGTCTCAAAGCGATCTTTCACGTCCTTCACATCCCGATCATCCCACTATCTAGCTAAAATCGATAGTTTCAAAGCTAAAAGTAAGCTGAAAATAGCAGCAAAAAGGTTTACGCTACTTGCATGCACTTCGTAGTTTTAGGCTCAGGACGAGTAGGCGCCCGAGTCGCGCAAGCCCTAGATGAGCAGGGGCACTCGGTGGCCATTATTGATTCCAATCCCGAGGCCTTCCGAAAATTACCCGCTAACTTTACCGGACAAAAAGTTTCCGGGATGGGATTTGACCGGGAAGTATTAGAGCGCGCCAACATCGAAGAGGCCTATGCTTTTGCGGCTATTTCTAACGGCGACAACACCAATATCTTGGCGGCACGCATAGCCCGGGAAACCTTTGGGATTGACCGGGTAGTAGCCCGAATCTACGATATTCGCCGCGCCGAAATTTATCGAAAACTGGGAATCAACACTACTTCCCCAGTATCTTGGACAGCATCAGAAATGCTGCGCCAGATGCTTCCGGATGATACCCAGGTAGCCTACTCTGATTCCGTTTACCAAGTGAAGGTACTGCGGATTATCCCCAGTGAGCATTGGGTGGGAGTGTCCCTGCAAAAAACGCAGAAACTGCTAGATATTAAGGTTGCCTATATTGGGCGCGATGGCGAACCCTATTTCAACCTTTCATCCTTGGTAATTCAAGATGGCGACGAGCTTATTTGTACCGTTCCTTCCCAGCGGGCCACGCAAATCGAACGGGCTTTTAAACGCCCCCCGAAACAGGAGGTTTAAATGCGAATCGTAATCGCCGGAGCCGGCTCCGTGGGGCGCTCCATCGCCCGCGAACTAGTCACTAATGGTTATGAAGTGACCTTGATTGATAACCATTCTGCGCGGATGGAAGTAGCCTCGATCCCCCAAGCAGATTGGGTGTTAGGTGATGCCTGTTCCTTGGAGACTCTCTCAAAAGCCGAGATTAGCCAAGCTGACGTAGTGGTCTGCGCTACCGGCAATGACAAAGTTAACTTGGTAGTTTGCCTGCTGGCGAAAACTGAGTTCGGGGTACCGAAAACGGTGGCGCGAGTTAATAACGCGAAGAACGAGTGGCTATTTGATGATGCCTGGGGGGTTGATGTGGCAGTGTCAACTCCCAGAGTAATGACTTCCCTGGTAGAAGAAGTAGTTTCCGTAGGGATTCCTGTTCATCTATTCCGCTTCCACACTTCCGATACCAATATGTATTCCCTGACAGTACCGGAGGATTCTCCTCTAACCGGAAGGCCGCTCTCCGCCCTCAATCTGCCACCCTCGGTGGTGCTAGCAGCGGTATTGCGTGATTCGCGTCCACTTTCTCCGCGCTCAGATACTCTGCTACAAGGCTTTGACGAACTGCTGATACTGTTTAGTTCCGAAACTAAGGAAGATTTAGAGCAAATAAGCGCACTATTTGCTCCCCCTGCCGAAGAAGTAACCGACCCCGCGCAAGAAGACTAGCTAGGGCACAGATTAGGCATTTTCTACGCGTAGACGGCTGGTCTCAGCGCGCATTAACACCCAATTGAAATAGCCTATGAGGGCGAATGCGGGCAAGCCCAGGATTAGACGTGCCGCCCCTAGGGGTACCAACAGATTCGCATAGTAAAGCGGAAGTTCCACCGCTAGACGCAGGGTAAAAAGCCCTATCCACAGCCAGGTACAAATCCTGGAAAGTTTATAAAAATTCTTGGCATCTTTCTTACGCCAACCATCCAGTTTGCCGATCGCTCCGGCTAACAGCCAGCCGATTGCAGGCCGGCGAGCCAGGATAGTTAGCAACAAAACCGCGGAATAAACCCCGTTTATCCAAAAACCAAAGGCAAAAAAGTTTTCGACTTGCCCGCTGCGCCAAGCCCAAAACACACTAATCAGGGTACCTGCCAGACCAGCAAGCACCTGCCGCAAACTCTGGTGGCGTAGCAAGCGAATAACCCCAAAAATCAGGGTCGCTGTCAGTGCCAGCACCACCGGCTCAAGCAAGGATTGGGTAAGGGGATAGATTACCACCACCAAGATGGTGGGCAAGGTAGCCTCTAACGCCCCCCAAGGCCCGCCAATTGCCTCCCGGATGGAGAAATGTTGCGAGCCAATTTGTGCCCTCAATCCGCTAACCTGTCCCGAGGCAATTGTCGAGTTGTTGCCCGGTAAAGAGGAATCATTGGAATTATCCGATTCCACGCCCGCCGCCTCTAAAGGATTAATGTTCATCAGCTATAACCGGCTCAATCTGGAAAGTTGGATTAATGACGCACAGTCCATTGGAACGAGAAATAACCATTCCCTGCACCGCTAAGCGGATTCCGGCTTTAATGCCAGGAACGCTTTTTCGTCCTAGCCAAAGCACTTCTATCGAACCGGTACCGTCAAACAGGGTAGCGGTGAAAGAACCCGCCGCGGTACGCGGCGGGAAAGTAACCGAACGTAAAACCCCATATAGAGAGGCTTTTTGCCGCTCAGCTACGTCACAGACTTTAGAGGCTACCGGAACTTTAGCGTTTGTCGCTGGCATGACTTTGCTCGCTTGCCCACCGGTGGTGGCCATCTCGCTATTCACTACTCGCCTGCTTCCAGTTGTTCCCGCACCTGTTGAGGAAGCACGATTGGCAATAGCTCACCGGGAACTCGTGCCTCAGTCCCACGCACCACCTCTAGGCCATGCAACACTTCCAATAGCTGCTGTCGACTATTTTCATCTTCAGCAGCCAGGCCGCGCACAATTACCCGCAACAGCCAACGCTGCCCCTCAACTCCCCATAAAAGCAGAGGCAAAGCCCCCTCTCCGGCCGATCTCCCTTCTGGAATCGGACGCGCCAGGATAGCTTCCCCAAAAGGACCTGGTAGCGGGAAAATCTGATATTCCTGAGACTTAAGCTGTTCCGCCAGCTCTTCGCGAATCTGATCCCAAAGTCCTCCCGAGCGTTGCATCGCGAAAGCAGAAAGCTGCATTTGCGCAGTTCCCGCCACTATTTCGATTGCCAAAATATGCTCATGCTCATCTTGAACCGGGAATATTTGCAAGCCGGTAATCAGCGGAACCCGAATGGCTCCCAAATCCAGGAATTCACTACCTTCCGGAGACTCCCCCTCGTTATAAGGGCCGAGCTTTTCTGAGGATCCCTCGCTGGACGCCGCGGATCTATCCGCTGGTGAAACCGCCTGATCCTGTGGGATAAATGCCACAGCAGGGAACGATTCAACCAGTCTACTAGGATTACGCAAGCCTGCCCCCTCCTGAGAGGAATCACTCTGAAGGACGCGTTTGCGACGCGGAGGAAAGAATTTCATAACGCCAATCTATTCGGCGCAGTCGCGGCAAACCGGTTTGCCGTCAACTGCTCCCGCCAGGCGAGAGCGGTGCTGAACTAGGAAACAAACCGAGCAAGTGAATTCATCATCTTGTGCCGGAATCACCTGAACAGAAAGTTCCTCACCGGATAAATCGGCTCCGGGAAGCTCAAAATCCTCTGCAGCTGCATTTTCGTCCTCATCGACTTCGGAGGATCCACTGGCCTCCGCACGACGAGCCTTCAGCTCTTCTAGAGAATCCTGTTCGACTTCCTCTTCATTTTTACGGGGGGCGTCATAATCTGTTGCCACGGTTCGTCCCTTCTTAAAGCGATAATTTGGTCTTCGGTTAAATAAACAATAGACGCGGGGATATTAACACTTCAAGCCCTAAAATGCTAGATACGACAGACACACCGCGGCTAATAGTCAAAAATTCACCGCTAACGTGGCAATCTCGAAGCAAGGGAACGGAGGAATATGAAAGACCTAGAGCTGTTGGGATTGCACCCAGATGGTAATCAGCTGATTCTCAACGACGAGGAAGGCACCCGCTATGCCTTGGCAATTACCCAGGAGTTACGTGATGCTGTACGTCCCGAGCGCCCCAATCTAGAGGCGATTCAAACTCCTAAAAAAACAGTTCCACCTCGCAAGATTCAAGCCCTATTACGCGCTGGCAGCACTATCAGTGAAATCGCAGACAAGTTCGAGATTCCAGAAGACAAGGTAAGCCGCTATGCAACCCCGATTTTGGCCGAGCGTCGCCACGCCGCAAACTTGGCGCAAGCCTGCCAGGTGGGAGGGGAATCAGATTCTCCTCACTTGGGTGAATTAGTTATTGACCGTCTAGCAGCACGTGGAGTTTCCGCAGATTCTCTGCGTTGGGACGCGGTTCGCGGAGGGAAAGGCCCTTGGGAAATTATTCTGACTTTCACCCAGGACGCCCGGGATCTTACTGCTCGCTGGAATATGGAGCCAGGAGCCTCCACGGTTAGTGCACTTGACCAAGAAGCTATCTGGCTAACCGAATCTTCCCAACCAGCCTCCAAAGTATCTAGTTTTGAAGAGTTTTTCCCTCTTCCTTCACCACAACCCACCCCTCCGGAAAAGCCAGATACCGGTACCGATGCGCTCTTAGATGCACTGGCAGCTGCGCGAGGAAAAAGGGACGCAACTCCTGATATGCAACTTACGGAAGACCCTGATGAGCTGGAAGAACTTGCCAGTTTTGAGGAGGGAAAGTTCAGCGATTCCCTGCCGGAAGATACCTTAAAAAAGCAGGCAGAAATAGTTTCCTTACATGGCAAACCCGATAGCAGGATTCCGGTTACCTCTGAATCTCCTTACCACCCCGGGTTAGCTGAGCACTCTTCCGACGAAATCTGGGACTCCCCTGAACCTACCTTTACCGGTACATTGTCCGAAACCGAAGCGCTAAATCTGGATTTGACTCGACGAACCCCTATTGACAGTACGAATGAACCGGATCCCCCTTCTCGCCCAGCACCCCCGCCTCCAGCTGGAGAAGAAATTAACAGTGCGCCAGTCTTGCCCGGGATGGAAAATGTTGAGGACAACGATAAAACTGTCCTTGCCTCGCGGGATAACGTTTCTAAATCCAAGGGCAAGCATCGCAGATCTGGACGAAAATCCATTCCCAGCTGGGATGATATCGTATTTGGAACCAAACCGCGCTAGCGCTAAACCGGCGGTACGCTCTCTCTAGACAATAATCAAGGGGATTTCCATCTCTGCCTTGGTTAAAGAACCATGTACCCCCACCATTTTTAAAACCCCGTGGCTCTGAAAGCGGGAATCCACGAACTGGTAGTTTTCTTTTGCGAAAATAGTGAAATCGCCGATGCGATTAGGATCGCAAATTTCCCCGTAAACCCGGCGGTAGTCTGCTATTACCTGGCCACGTTCAGCAACCAGTTTTTTCCACATAGCAAGCACCTGAGCTTTAGGAAGATTTCGGGTGCGATTGCCGGCAGGCTCCTCCCCTAGATACTGCTCTTTAAGATGAACCTGGAGGGCACGCGGCTCCCCTGAAACTGTAGCTACCTGGGAGGAAAGCTTAGAGGCAGCCAAATCTATAGTGGTTTCCGAAGTAACGTTTACCATCCCGTGATCTGCGGTTATCACCAGGACAACATCTTTTGGTAACCGGGCACGTAACTCAGATAATGCCCGGTCAACAGTCTCTAATTCTTGCAACCATAAGGGATGCGACCAGCCGTGATTATGCCCCCAGTGATCAAGCTGCGACCAGTATAAATAAACATAATCGGCACCTTGCTTAAAGGCCTGTAGGGCGTGAGAACAACGCTGGGCAAGTTCCGTGGATATCTTAAGGCTGGCATCTCGTAAAGTAATTTCGCTAAGTCTAGAGCCCACAAAATCGGGAGGAACCAATGCCTGGGTTTTAAGATCTCGCTGACGGGCACGAGTAAAATAAGTGGGCTGGTCACTCCAGGAACGCGTCGAGCGGCTAAAACCCTCAAAAGTAATCAGGTTGAGGACACGTCTAGCCACCGGATCCCAACACTGATATCCCAACATCCCAGTTTCGGCGGGGGAAAGTCCCGTATGCAGACTAGAGAGAGCAGCCACCGTGGTGGAAGGCACGCAGGTTCTAACTGGTTGTCCCCAGGCGTCCTCTGCCTGCTTCAGGTAAGGACGCATAAAAGGAATATGCCCCCGCCTAGACATAAGCAACTGCTGCCCCATACCATCTATCGCCACTAGGCATAACCGCCGCTTACCTTCCCCCATTAGTTGGCGAAATATTGAAGAAAACTTAGTCTCCTCCTGCCAATGAAGCGCCCCAAAAGCGGTGGGTAAAATATCCCAAATTCGCATTCCAGACAATGTTTTTTCCCGGTGACTCATACCTCTTATGTTCTCATATCCGCGAGCCGAATCTGACTAGAGCTAAGTTTTTTGCTTTGATAAGAAGGTGAGTAAAAAGTCGAATGAACCCCGTCAGCCTGACCTGTTTTCTACAGCTATTCCTGCTAGTGGCGAAGTCGACCAACCGAAAGCTATGAACGAAGGTGCAAGTACTGCCACGGTAAAGGTTTCTGCGAGCCCCAAAAGGAAAAATCCGAGACCTTCGGAAAATGAAATTCCCCAAGAACACATCACCCATATCGACGTCTCAGAAGAGATGCGCACTTCCTTCCTGGAATACGCCTATTCGGTAATTTATGCGCGTGCGTTGCCGGATGCCCGAGACGGTCTCAAGCCGGTGCAACGGCGCATCGTCTATATGATGAGCGAAATGGGACTTTGGCCGAACAAAGGGCATGTAAAAAGCTCACGCGTTGTCGGGGAAGTCATGGGTAAGCTCCACCCCCACGGAGATAGTGCTATCTATGACGCAATTGTGCGCCTGGCACAAGACTTTAATCTGCGAATGCCGCTGGTGGATGGACACGGAAACTTTGGTTCCCTAGATGACGGCCCGGCGGCGGCGCGCTATACGGAAGTGCGGATGGCTCCTGCTGCGCAAGATATGGTCTCAAATCTAGATGAGGACGTAGTAGATTTTGTCCCTAACTACGATAATCAGTTCATGCAGCCGGCGGTGCTTCCGGGCGCGTTCCCTAACCTGTTAGTTAATGGCGCTAATGGGATTGCGGTGGGTATGGCGACCTATATTCCTCCTCATAACTTGGGGGAAACGGTGGCGGGAGCGATTCATCTGCTAGAAAACCCCGAGGCCACTGTAGAAGATTTAATGCGTTTTATACCCGGTCCTGATTTGCCGGGAGGCGGAATCATTGTGGGCTTGGATGGTATTCGCCAAGCCTATGAAACCGGAAGGGGAATCTTCCGCACTCGCGCCAAAACTTCGATTGAGCGGGTTACTGCCCGCAAAATGGGGATTGTAGTTACCGAACTACCCTATATGATTGGCCCCGAAAAAGTGATTGAAAAAATCAAAGACGGGGTTCAAAAGGGCAGGATAAAAGGCATTTCTGCGGTCACTAACTTAACAGACCGAGACCACGATATGCGTCTAGTAATTGAGGTGAAATCCGGTTTTAATCCCGAGGCTGTGCGCGCCGCTCTCTTTAAGCACACCCCGATGGAGGATTCTTTCGGGATTAACGCGGTGGCTCTGGTCAATGGACAGCCGCGCACCTTAGGTTTAAAAGAAATGCTGCAGGTGTTCCTGGATCACCGAATGGAAATCGTGATGCGCCGCAGCCAGTATCGCCTACGCAAACGACAAGAACGCTTGCATTTGGTGCAAGGACTGCTAATCGCTGTTCTCGATATTGATGACGTTATTCAGATTATTCGTGCCTCCGAGGATGCCACCCAAGCGAAAGCGCGCTTAATAGAGGCCTTCGACTTAGATGAAGTACAATCTGAACATATTTTATCCCTACAACTGCGCAGGTTAACTAAGTTTTCTCGCCTGGAATTAGAGACAGAACGCGACCGATTAACCGAAGAAATCGCGGAGTTGGAAGCATTAATTGCCTCCCGAGAAAAACGCCAAGAGCTGGTCGTTAGCGAGTTGCGGGAAGTGGCGCAAAAACGTTCGGATTCGCGGCGTACGCTGCTGCTAGCGGAAGAAGGAGCCGCGCAGTTGGCGGCAGAACAAGATGCACCGCTGGAGATTCCCGATGAGCCGGCAACCGTCACTTTAGGGGCGGGTGGCCTGGTGGCACGGTTTGCTGGACACGAGCCTTTAACTACCGAGGGAGGGCGTGAACCTTGGGATACGATTATTTCCACTGCTCCCACCACCGCTCGTGGCCAGGTGGGTGCAATTAGCTCCCGGGGAATGCTATATAAACTCACCGCCCTGGAAGTACCAGCGTTGGTGCGCTCGGCGGCAGCTCCCTCATTGCGGGGTACTCCCCCAATCTCGCGACTGCTCAATCTAGACGAGGGCGAGGAAGTCATAGGACTAGTTCCCCTGGATGAGGACGGACCCATTTGGTGGGCAGCAACCGCAGACGGGGTAATTAAACGGATTCGTCCCCAGGTGCTGGCTACTCAAGATTCTTATCCGATAATCACTTTGGAAGCTGGTGACAAGGTAGTAGCAGCCGGCAGCGGCAGCGATGACAGCACTTTCGTGCTGATTTCTTCGGCCGCGCAACTGCTACGCACCCCGGCTGATAAGGTACGTCCTCAAGGCCGCTCTGGTCAGGGAATTTGTGGGATGAAACTTGGCTCCGAGGATCAGATAATTGCGGCCGCTTTGGTTGATGCTGAAAACCTAGAGTCTTCCCTGGTAGTAACGGTTGCTGGTATTTCTTCTTCTGAACCAGGTAGCGGACAGACCAGTGCGAAAGTCACTCCTTTGCTGCAATACCCCCAGAAGGGACGCGCCGGACAGGGAGTACGCTGTCAACGCTTCCTAAAAGGTGAAAGTAGACTGTCCCTAGCGGCCATTACCGCTAACCCGCCACGCGCCCTCACCAAAGATGGATCTCCCCTGTCATTACCTGAGCAAACTGATAAGCGGGATGCTTCTGGTAGTACGCTAAAGCGACAGATTTATTACCTAGGATAGGGACGCTATTGCTTCGGCTAGGAATCAGCAGAGCCCCTAGTCAAGGTGGTTATTGCCCGTTAGAGATACGGGAGTCTCAATCGCATATTGGGTTGAAGTTCCGGTAACTTTAAATCCGGCCTCCAAGAATAGACGCCGGGTAAAAGCATCAGCTGCCTCTGGTAGGAGCGCTCCGGTGGTGGCGAACCCCCGCTTATTAAATGCTTTCAATACCGCAGCAATTAATGACTGAAGGATGGCGGCATTTTCCCACCCAGGCAATAACCCCAGCAGGTCAATATAACCTTGGCGATTTCCCACCGCTTTCCAGTCTTGGCGATATATAGAAGAAAGCGCAAAACCGGCAATCTGCGAACGATCAGTAGTTTTATCTAACGCCACAAAAGAACAATCTGGGGTAAAAGCTCCCCGGCGAGTAGCCCAATCTTCCGCGCTGTATCCAGGATCGGGATTGCGATCTTGCAGAATCCGATTCAAAGTATGCCGCAGCATTTCATCTAATTCCTGGTTCCAGGCCACAATTTGAAAGGGGTACGGCAGCTCCGGTAGTTTTATCGGATCATTCAAATCCCGGGAAACATCCACGAAAGAGGCAGTTTGCTGATATCCGGCTTCCAGCAATAACGCTGAGACATCCGGGGCAATATCTTCCACATAGAATAGGACGCGTCCAGGACGAGCATGATCTAAGAGAGCACGCGCCTGATCACGCTGCCAAGCAATCGAGGTTCGCCCTAATCCCTGGCCACGATAACGCGGATCCACCCCACCTTCGCAGACCACTTCGTTCACCAGCAGACGCGGACGAACCTGAGCATAAGCAACCAGGTTATTTTCCGAGCCAAAAGCCCCAATGGTGCGCCAGCGCGACGGTGCCGCAAAAAACTCTTCAACCTCAGAAATCGCGGTTCTAAAGGGGGGATTGTCAAATTCTTCAATCCGGTGGATTAGGCTCCCCATTTCCGGCACGTTATCAGGCCCCAGATTACGCCAGGTATATTTTCCAGTGTCCTCTGGCAGCGACCATTCCTGCCCGCTCATTACAGTTCCACCGTATAAATCATGCGTGCGCCCGCCAGTTTAAAACCGCAGTCTCCACATACTTTAGAGAGATCCCCCAGTGTTGGATAGTTATCTTCGGCAAATACCTGTTCATAACCTGAACGCGCACAAGCCACGAGCACCTGCGAAAGCACCTGCTTTAATACTGCAAAATCTACACCGTGCTCATCTGCATTGCGGCGATCATCCCCAAAAATATCTACCGCTACTGTGGTAATTATTTCTTCGGATGCCCCCTCGCTTTCCAGGCAACTACTTTGACATAGATCCCGATAAACCACCAGGCAATAGGCAAGTACCCGACCAGAGTTCATGGATACAGCTACAAAGGACAAGTCAGGAGCCAAGTTTGACAGCACCCGCCCCCACCAGCGCGACGCATCCCCTTTATCAGCATATAGGCGAGCAGAATTGGCAACGTGTAAGGCTTTAATCTCTTCCCACTGATCGGGAGAGAGACGGCGGGCAGATATAACCCGCACATCTTTGGTGGGAACTTTTGTTTCCAAGACAGCAATATCAGCAGAATCTAGGCGGTGAGAAAAAACCTTAATGGTGCGCTGAGCTGAAAATCCAGCAGCCACGTAGAGCCTTCGCCGATCCCCGGCACGCTCATCCACCACATTACGGATTTGGGCAGGACGGTCATAATCCTTTCCGTAGTACCCCAACATTAGTTCCCGGGCACGTACATCCTGCCAGGCCAGCAGAGCACGACCAATTCCACGTCCCCGCCAATGCTCGGCAGTAACTGCGAAGAGATCTGCGCGGGCATAGTTTTTTTCATCCGGCTGCAAAGTGACCGACCCAAAAGCCGCCAAATTTCCCCGCGAATCTAGTCCAATCAAACAATCTTGCAGTTCCGGATCGCTAAGCGCCTGGGTTAAGCGAGTAATTTCCCCCTCAGAAGTGGGGCGTGCAGGATGGGAATGCTGTTCAGTTAAATGAATCAGTTCCCGGATTTTCCAGGAGTCAGTTTCACGCGAAGGACGCCAATACAACCCGAGATGAACCGGGGGTACCGGGGCAGCTGGTAGGCTTCCTAACCGTTCGCGCAGAGTTGACATATCTTTATCTTAATGGGGGCAAAGCGGCAAACTGAAACCGCTAAGCATCTATTTGTTCGGCTGCCAGCTGGTCAGCACCAGCCACGATAAACTCCCGGCGGGGAGCGACCGTCGACCCCATCAGCAATTCGAAAATATTTTCGGCCTGCTGTAACGCGGCCTCGTCGGCAAAAGTTATTTGCCGCAGAGTGCGTTTTCCGCGCTGCATCGTAGTTTCTGCCAACTGCGAGGCATCCATCTCTCCCAAACCCTTATAACGCTGAATAGGCTCTTTGTATTTGCGTCCGCTTTTAGCCAGAGCACGGAGGCGCTCATGTAGCTCATCTTCGGAATAGGTGTAAATGATTTCTTTATTTTTCCGCCCTTGCGCGGGAATTTCAATCCGATGCAGCGGAGGGACTGCCGCATAGACCCTCCCGGCAGCGATTAGGGGACGCATATAGCGGAAGAACAAGGTGAGCAGCAAGGTGCGAATATGAGCGCCATCAACATCGGCATCGGTCATCATAATTACTTTGCCGTACCGGGCAGAATCCAGATCGAAACTACGTCCCGAGCCTGCTCCAATAACTTGAATAATCGCCGCGCATTCGGCGTTAGAAAGCATATCGGATGTCGATGCCTTTTGAGTGTTCAAAATTTTTCCACGAATCGGCAGTAGCGCCTGAAAATCTGCGGAGCGCGCCTGTTTGGCGGTGCCTAGTGCCGAGTCACCCTCCACAATAAATAATTCGCAATCCTCAACTTTATTGGAGCGACAATCTGCTAGTTTTGCCGGCAGTGAGGAGGTTTCCAGAGCATTCTTCCGCCGAGAAATCTCTTTTTGATGGCGGGCACTCACTCGCGCCCGCATCTCCCCTACTACCTTTTCCATCAGGGAGAATACTTGCTGTTTGTCGTCACGTTTCGAGGAAGAAAACTTCTTTTCCAGCCATTTGGCGACGGCACTAGAGACTGCCTGGCGCACTTGGGGAGTCCCTAACACTTCCTTAGTCTGTCCCTCGAATTGGGGTTCAGGCAGCCGCACAGTCACCACCGCGGTCAGCCCCGCCATCACGTCCTCTTTTTCGATTCTGATCTTGGCTTCTTTTTGGCTAAGCTTCAGGCGCTTCGATTTCTTATTTTTATCAATCTGGCTGCGCAGCACCCGCACCAAGGCGTTTTCGAAACCCATTATGTGGGTGCCTCCCATGGGGGTAGCCACGATATTCACAAAAGACCGTTCGACGGTTTCATAACCGTTACCCCAACGCAGAGCAATATCAATATCGCAGGTACGTTCCACTTCAACCGGACGTAAATGTCCAGTTTTCTGGTCTAGCTGTTGTACGGTTTCACTGTAGGTGCGCTGGTCACGGATACACCAGGTGTCTACGATTGCTTGATCGGGGGCGAGGAAATCTACGAAGTCTTCGGTTCCGCCCTCGGCTTTGAAAGATTCTTCTAGGGGCTGATCAGGACGTTCATCGCGACAAATAATGGTTAGTCCCGGCACTAAGAATGCGGTTTGGCGTGCCCGCTCTAGTAGATGTTCCCAAGAGAATCCGGTGGACGCACTTTTGGGGAAAATCTGAAAATCAGCCCAAAAACGCACCCGAGTCCCGGTCTTTTTCTGAGGGGCTTTCCCTACCACTTTTAGTTTGGATTCTTTGGTGAAGGGCTTAAACGGCGAGGTAGGGGTACGGGATTTGCTGTCATCAAATTCCCCCGGTTCTCCGCGCAGAAAAGACATTTGATAAGTTTTCCCGCCCCGATCTACCTGCACATCTAGGCGGGCAGAAAGAGCATTTACTACCGAGGCTCCCACCCCATGTAGGCCGCCCGCTGCCCCATAGGAGCCGGTGCCGAACTTTCCGCCCGCATGCAACTTGGTATAGACGACCTCCACCCCAGATAACCCCACCCCGGGGACTTCATCTACTGGGATACCGCGACCATTGTCTGAAACTGATACCGAATGGTCATCGCCGATAGTGACCTCAATCTGGTCACAATAGCCCTCCAGAGCCTCATCGACCGAGTTGTCGATAATTTCCCAGAGGCAGTGCATCAGCCCACGGTGGTCGGTGGATCCGATATACATACCGGGACGCTTGCGAACTGCGTCGAGCCCTTCTAGTACCGACAGGTGCCGGGCGGTGTAATCCGATTTCGTCTTAAGTGCCACCCCCCTAGTTTAGGGGGTCATCCTTTCCAGGTAGCTATCGGCTTTCCGAAGGCGCCCTTTTGTGAGGCACTCCCCGCAGCGGGGGACACTATCAATACCCTGAGGATAGTTTTCGCTCCGGCAGAAAAAGATAGGTACCCTAGCGGGCACGAGACAGCGAGGTTAGCGGGGCTTTTTTAGCTTCCTCTAAATGCAATTGCGCGGTATTATCCACGATTTCAGCCCCACTTTCACGCAACGCTGGCACTAGAGCCTGGGCGTGATGGGCGCAGAAAAACAGATTGCCAGCCTCTAGGCGGGCAAGAACCCACGCCTGCGCTCCGCAGGTATCGCAACGGTCAGTTGCGTCAAAATCATAGGTTTGCTCACTCATGTTTTTATTGTCTACTGCGCACCTAAGGAAGTCACGCCCACCGTTCCCGCTTTCGCGTCTGGCAAAACTAATCCGCCGTCCTTGCAAGTCGCAAGGACGGCGGAAAACTATAAGTTTGGCGGCAGCTCTAGTCTAGGTAGTCACGCAAGACCTGACTGCGGGATGGGTGACGCAACTTCGACATAGTTTTCGATTCAATCTGGCGGATACGTTCACGGGTAACCCCGTAAACTTTGCCAATCTCGTCTAAGGTCTTGGCTTGACCATCGCCTAAACCGAAACGCATTGACACCACCCCAGCTTCTCGTTCGGATAAAGTGTCAAGGACGCTGCGCAACTGTTCTTGCAACAAAGTAAAGCTGACTGCATCAGCAGGTACTACTGCCTCAGAATCTTCAATTAAATCCCCGAATTCGCTGTCGCCATCCTCACCCAAAGGCGTATGCAAGGAAATCGGCTCCCGCCCATATTTTTGCACTTCCACTACTTTTTCAGGCGTCATATCCAGTTCTTTAGCTAGTTCCTCGGGGGTAGGTTCCCGCCCAAGATCCTGTAGCATCTGCCGTTGTACCCGTGCCAGCTTATTGATGACCTCAACCATGTGGACGGGGATGCGGATAGTGCGCGCCTGATCGGCCATTGCTCGGGTAATTGCCTGCCGAATCCACCAAGTCGCATAAGTCGAGAACTTATATCCCTTGGTGTAGTCAAACTTTTCTACTGCTCGGATTAGCCCCAGATTCCCTTCTTGAATCAGATCCAAGAACAGCATCCCCCGCCCGGTATAGCGTTTCGCCAGTGACACCACCAAGCGAAGATTCGCTTCTAGCAGGTGATTCTTGGCATGCTGACCATCAATAGCTAAGGAATGTAAATCCCGCCGCATCTTAGAAGTCAGATTTTCCGATTCGGTTTCTAACTTGTGCTGAGCATAAAGACCAGCTTCAATACGCCGCGCCAAATCTACCTCTTCTGCGGCATTGAGGAGCGCAACTTTACCGATCTGTTTCAGGTAGTCCTTAACCGGATCGGCAGTAGCGCCTGCGACCGTGACTCGCTGTGCCGGTTCATCAGTTTCATCAGAATCAGAGACGGTGAAGGAATTACCTTTCTTTTGCCCCTTGGCATTCGCTTTTGCCTGAGCAATCGCCTTACTTAAACCGTCAGTAGCAGCGGGAGCATCATCGTCCTCGTCTTCATCTTCTTCGGGTTCACGATCTTCACCATGCTTTTCATCGTCTTCGTCCTCGTCACTATCTGCCAGCTCCGATTCGATGTCGATTTCTTCTTCGTCGCTTAGATCCTCGTCTCCTGGTTCAACTGTGTCCTCATCTACGTCTATATCTGAGGGCATAAGCTCTTGTTCTTCAACCGAAGAGGGATTCTCAATGTCTTTTTCTTTAGAACTGGTTTTCTTAGCAGCAGTTTTCTTAGCTGCCACCTTCTTGGCCGTACCAGTTTTGCTGGTAGCAGTAGCTTTCTTTCCGGATGTTTTCTTGGTACCTGTTGCTTTCTTCTTGGTTTCTGCAGCCTTTGCTGCAGACTTAGAACTACTCTTGGCAACATTCTTAGAAGCTTTTTTAGCATTTGCCGCGGTCTTAGCAGCACTAGTCGCCTTTGCCCCAGTTGCCTTCTTGGCGGCCGCAGTCTTACTGGTCTTAACAGCATCCTTCTTCGCGCTGTCCTTACTGGCTGCGGCAGTCTTTTTTGTAGTAGTAGCCTTTTTTGCAGCAGTAGTTTTCTTTGCTGCTGTTTTGGACGCAGCCTTCTTGGTGGTACCAGTCTTTGCGGCCGTTGATTTAGTCGATACGGCGGCGGCCTTTGTTTTAGCTACGCTACTGGTTTTTGCTGCAACCTCATCTTTCTTAGTTACAGCGGTCTTTTTAGCGGTGGCAGTTTTCTTTGCCACGGTTGTCTTCTTCGTAGCGGTCTTCTTAGCCTTGGTCTTAGCGGTGGTACTAGCTTTCGAAGAAGTTTTCGCGCTAGATTCAGATTGAGCAGGTTTAGTAGTCACGGCGACCTTTCCTGATTTCTAAACGTTTTCACAGAGAATGCTCAACAATTATAATTCAATACCACACTTTCTAGCACATATCCAGAGAAATTTCGCGACTAGAGTAGACAACAGAAGAAAAAAGGAGTAGTTAATGCCCACTGACCAGGAATTCTCCGCCCAGATTGACGAACTATTAACGAGGATGTGGCAGACTGGGATTAAATCCTGGCGCGACCTCGAAGGAGTGGAAGAGCTATTTAAAGTGGGACTTACCGCACTTTCTGGCGGCAAGCGCACCCGCGCTCGTCTCGCCCGTACCGGATGGGAGGCAGTCAGCGGAAACCACTCACGTCCTCCAAAACAGATTCTTGACTTGGGGGTGGCATTAGAGATTTACCAAGCGAGTGCTCTCGTGCATGACGATATTATTGACAACTCTCCCCTACGGCGGGGTAAAGATGCCGCTCATATCAGTTTTACCAAATATCATCTCCATGGGAAACGTCAAGGCGAGTCAGAAGAGTACGGCAGTTTTGCGGCGATTCTACTGGGAGATCTACTGCTAGCAGTAGCCGATCAATGCGCTTTTGAAGTAGCCTCTGCTTGCAAAGATGCCGATGCCTTTTTCAGCAACTGGAGTGAGATGACCCGGGAAGTAGCTCTCGGCCAGTACCTAGACCTGCGACTCGAAACCGATGAGCTGGATCCGGATGCGGCACAGGAGCAAATTTTAACGGTGGTTCGCCACAAGTCAGGGCATTATTCGGTTGCCCATCCGCTCACCTTGGGAGCGCGCCTAGCTGATGCCAATAGCGACCAACTAAAAACTTTATTTGCTATCGGGGAATACTGGGGAATTGCCTTTCAGCTTTGCGATGACGAACTCGGAGTATTCGGCGACCCCAGCCAAACCGGAAAACCTGCGGGCGGAGACCTGACTGAAGGGAAGAAAACCGTACTGTGGTTCCTAGCGGAACAGATGCTTGACGATTCTGCGCGGGAGAAGCTGCATTCCGTATTTGGAAATCGAACAGCCACCACCCAACAAATTTCCGAAGTAACTGCCGCTTTAATTGCACAGGGAGTAAAAAACCGACACCGCGAACTAATCACCGAATATGCTGCTAAAGGCGATGCCCTAGTGGACAGCGGTGACTTCGATAGCGCGGGTCGCAAGGCACTTTTGAAGCTAGGGCGGTCATTGGTTGAACGGGAGTCCTAAAGTCCTTTATTTAAAGCGCCTGCATGGCAGCCACCGAATTAACCTTGGTGTGGCTTCCGGCACGCAATAAATCCAAGGGACGCTGCCCACCTAGTAACGGTTGTGCGGCAAGCACCCACTCGGTTGCCTCTTGAACACTGAAACCCCCATCTATTAGGGTCAACATAGTTCCGGGCAGGCGCTCAACCAAAGTCCAGCCTTCAGAGGTTTCCAGCAAGCTGTCCGTTACAATCTGTAGCTTTCCCTGTTCATCCGGTAGAGCCAACAGACGATGCTCCTTCAGGAGGCGGTGGGCGCGAGTAACTTTTACCCCCAGGCGTGCGGCGGCTTCCGCGAAACTGATCATTTCCATGTTCTAAGCCTATCTGAGGGAGCAAGCCAGTTCCTACCCGCGCCGCTTACCGGCATTGCGCTAAGCTGCCGCTAGGATGGCTTTATGAGTATTGATCGGGAAGATAGAGGACACCCTAGCAACCCCCCGCAGGATTCATCTATCCCCCGCCCTAACATTAAAGATGCAGATGCCGGGCAAATTCTGGGAGCACCATCAATCATTTCCGACGAAGATCATATGTTGAAGCGGCTGATTGATGAACGCTACCGCATTTTAAGCCTCATCGATACCGGTGGAATGGCCAGCGTTTACCGCGCCCATGACGAACGGCTGGGACGCGATGTGGCACTTAAAATTATGCATCCCCACCTAGCTAATACCGCCTCGTTAGTGGAACGTTTTGAATCAGAAGCACGTTCAGCTGCCCGTTTAATGCATCCGGAGATTGTGCAAATTTTCGATCAGGGAACTTGGCGGCGCCGCCCCTACTTGGTGATGGAGTTTATTAACGGCCCGAACCTGCGCCAAGTATTGACTAAAGAAGGTCCTTTGCCTTTGGGTCGCGCCCTAGAAATCACCGAACAGGTTCTAGAAGCATTGCAGGTCGCCCATGGGATGCAGATTATTCACCGCGATATTAAACCGGAAAATATTTTGCTAGCTCCTTCAGGGAAGGTAAAAGTAGCGGATTTCGGTCTCGCCCACGCAGTTAATCAAGCTACCGGCACCACTACCGGATCAGTGATGGGAACAGTCACCTATCTGGCACCGGAACTTATTTCCCAAACTACCTCCGATGCTCGTTGCGATGTCTATTCGGTGGGAATCATGGCATATGAGCTGATAAGCGGAGTACCTCCTTTCCAAGGTGATACCGCGATTCGTACCGCCTGGCAGCATGTAAGCGAGGATGTACCACCTCTTTCTAACACGGTGCCTTGGATTCCCAGCGAGGTCGACGATCTGATTGCGGCACTCACTGCCCGTAAGCCCCAAAATCGTCCCATTGATGCCGGCGCCGCTCTGCATCTGGTAAAGGCGGTATCAGATTGTCTTAGTCCCGAGCTGAGCACGCGGCAAGCTAAGAGAGCGCTGAGCACTCCACAAGAAACAGAAACGGAACGTACCCCCTTAGGAAGAGGCGGCACCGCCGTATTGCCGGTTTTGCCTGCCTCCTCCCCGCAGCTACCTTCCGCTCCAGTCAGACTTCGCGACGCTGCCCCCTTCGATACTTCCAACTCGCTAACCAGCTCGGAAGACCCGAAAAAACCAGCAGCGACGCAGACTCAGAACGTTAGAGAAGAAACAAATACCACAGATACACCGAAAAAGGACAACAGTAAAAAACGCTGGATAGCTGCGATTACCGCTGCTATTTTGCTGATAGCTGGGGCTACCGTAGGTTGGTATTTCACTCTGGGACCAGGAGGGCGAGTAGCAATTCCCAATGTGGAAGGGAAAACCGTCGTGCAGGCCAAATCTATCCTGGCAAAATCGCAGCTAAAAGTTAAAATTAACCGCGAATACTCCGATACTATCTCCCCTAACATGGCGACCCGCACCGATCCCAAAGCGGGTGCAAAGGCGTGGAAAAACTCCCAGGTGAATCTGTATATTTCGCGGGGAATCGAGTACGTAAAAGTGCCTGATTTGGCAGGTAAAGATGGTAGTCAGGCTGCTAAGTTACTAAAAGGGGCGAAGCTGAAACTCGCCGGTACCACTAAAGAGTATTCCGATGAGGTCGAAAAAGGTAAAATCATTGCTACTAACCCAAAGGCCGGCACAACTTTACGCCATCACAGTCCGATAAAAGTAACGGTTTCAAAAGGAAAAGAACCAGTTAAATTGCCGGATTTAACAGGTAAAACAGAAGATGAAGTCACAGAGCTTCTCAGCAATCTCAAGCTGGAAATAGAAAAAACCACCGAGTTTTCCGATTCGGTTCCGCGCGGGAAAGTCATTGGGCAGGAACCAGGGGCAGAAACTACCGTTTACCACCATGACCGGATAAAAGTGCGAATTTCCCAAGGCCCAGAAATGGTGGAAGTCCCTAATGTGACTGCTATGTCTATGGAGGAAGCGAAACAAAGATTGACAGATCTAGGCTTCCAGGTGAATGTCCAAAAACAGCTTCTAGGAATTGCCCCCAACCGGGTTTATTCCCAATCCCCGGGGGGAGGCACCAAGCTAAAAAGTGGATCTACGGTTACTTTAACCTACGTATAGGCGGGCAAGCTGGGAGCAGGATGCGGGGTTAATCTTCCCGTATACATTAAGATTATCTCCGCGAACTGGCCTAAACCGTATATCCCCAGGGTTCTAAGGGTTCACGCAGAGGGTTACCCAAGGTATCGTGGCGTTTTTGCAGCATTTCTGCCACCTGGAAAGCGAGTTCTAAGGACTGCTGGTGATTTAAGCGGGGATCTACCCGGGTTTCATAGCGGTTCTTTAAAGATTCTTCTGTCAGTCGTTCACTACCACCGATTACCTCGGTGACATCATCCCCGGTCAATTCCACGTGGATTCCCCCCGGAATAGTGCCCGCTTCTTGATGAGCAGCAAAGAAACTAGCTACTTCCTCGAGGATACGTTCGAAACTGCGAGTCTTATAACCAGAAGAAGATTGAATCGTGTTTCCGTGCATGGGATCGCACATCCAGGTAACCGGCCTGCCATCATGCTTTTGGGCTTCTAACAGTGCGGGGAGGGAAGATTTTAATGCCTTGGCACCCATTCGAGTGATGAAGGATAGACGCCCCGGCTCGGCCTCAGGATTAAGTTTATCTTGCAGTCTAGCTAAATCATCGCCACTGGCATCCGGACCGATTTTCACCCCGATCGGATTGGAGACTTGGGAGAGTTGCTCCACATGCGCACCATCGATTTGACGGGTACGCTCCCCGATCCACAAGAAATGCGCAGAGGTATCGTAGAGATTACCAGTACGAGAATCTACCCTGGTCATAGCCTGTTCGTACTCTAAAAGTAAAGATTCATGGGCGCTATAAAAGTCCACGGTGCGCAGTTCATCAGAACTCACCCCGGCAGCGTCCATAAAGGAGATTGCACGATCAATATCCCCCGCGAGAGCATCAAAACGTTTATAGGCCGGATTAGAGGTAAAACCGCGATTCCATTCATGTACCCGATGTAAGTCCGCATAACCACCTTGGGTAAACGCGCGAATCAGGTTCAAAGTGGTACCCGAACGGGTATAGGTATCTAGCAGGCGGCCCGGATCTGGACGGCGAGCCTCAGGAGTAAACTCGAAGGAGTTGACCGCATCTCCGCGATAGGAAGGCAAGGTAACTCCCTCGCGAGTTTCAGTATCACTAGAGCGAGGTTTAGCGTATTGCCCAGCCATCCTCCCCATTTTTACGATCGGCAAGGACGCCCCATAGGTAAGCACGATTGCCATCTGCAAAATGGTCTGGATTTTCAGTCTTACTCGATTAGCGGTTGATTCCGCAAAGGTTTCCGCGCAATCCCCTCCAGTGAGCACAAAGGCACGTCCCCGGCTAGTCTCTGCCAAAAGTTCTTTCAAGGCATCTACTTCCCCAGCGAATACCAAAGGAGGGCGAGTACATAGATCAGCCAGCTTTGCCTGCAACTTACTCTGATCTGGATAGTTGGGCTGCTGGGTTGCAGGGCAGCCCCGCCAGGAATTTAAAGCCTTATTTATTTTCTCGTCCACAGAGTCCACCCTAGTTAGTTTTAGAAATTAAGACGAATAAGTCCGGGAGATGGACTTATTTCTCTGTTTTATTTTCCCAGGTAACTGCTATTTTTTAGCTGCTTTGTTTATCTACTAGGCCACCACTAGAAACTAAAAATTTATTAGCAAAACTGAGGTTAAAAATTTCTTTGGCTCTCGCCGCATGCGGCGAGAGCCAAAGAAGCCTTGAGTAAAGGAATATCTTAAATGCTTCCTCGACTGATATAAACCGTTAAGAGGAAGCTGGGGAAACTAGGCGGGCTTTACCTCCTGTCCGACTTCCTTCATCATCTCCTGGAACCAAGGAGTAGCAATATCGAAGGCTTTACCACCTTTGATCCGAGAGAAGGCAATCGAACTCAAAATGTCACCGTTTTCTTCATCGTGCCCAATCAAACCAGCTTTCCCTGCAAATGCGCACTGTACCGCATAATCGGTCATAGATTTAATTAGACGCAAATCTTCTGCTCCCGCAGCTGAGGCCCGCGAGAAGTAACCAGACTTTTGTACCATGACTTTTTCTGCCCCGATTCGCTCAGCGAACTGCCGAGCAAACCATTGACCGGGATTAATCTTGTCTAGCTGCACATGGCCAAAGGGATCACGGGGTACGGTCTCTCCCGCCTGTTCCATTTGTTCCACGATTTCACTGACCCCAGCACCCTCAGACAGGAAGATATTGACGTTACCTACCTCATCCATAACTTTGCGGAGACGGATAGACTCTGCCTCAATGTCGATATGTACCTCGGGAATAAAAATCGCGTGAATATCGCGAGACTCACGGGTGAGTCCCATAGAAGGCAACCACTGTTTATTTTCCAAAAGCTTACGGTAGGAACGAGCGGTAGCAGCCGTCAGATAACCACAGTTACGCCCCATTACTTCATGAATAATCAGTTCACGCGGATTGGCCTGACATTCCCCGATTACGTGCTCCGCAAACAGTGCTCCACTATCGGCTGCCGTCCATGCCCCCAGAGACTGCCGAATCGGAATAATGTCGTTGTCAATGGTCTTGGGCAGCCCCACGACGGTCAGTTCATAGTCATGTTCATGCAGGTAATGGGCAAGGTCAGCAGCGGTGGTGTTAGTGTCATCCCCTCCGATGGTGTGTAACACATCCACCCCGTCCTCTACCAGGCGATTAGCCGCAAATTCTAGGGGATTAACGCCCTCTTGAACCAGACCGCGTTTAACCAAATCTTCAGTGTTAGTGAGTTTTACCCGGGAGTTCCCAATCGGAGAGCCACCGTATTGATGCAGCAGACCAGCATTTTTACGTGCCTCTTCGTCGACCACAATAAAATTCTTGGATAGCAACCCGTGGTAGCCATATTTATAGGCAATGATTTCAACTTCCGGAGCCAATTCGGTATAACGTTCAATCAATCCACCAACCGCTGATGAAAGACAGGGCGCAAAGCCGCCTGCAGTTAGTAGTGCTACCCGTTTAATGGTCATATCTCCTCCAAAAGACTTGTTTGGCCAGTTTTGGCCCCGACATTCACTTAGTCTACTCGATAACTTACAGACGGCTCTAGGACAAGGGGGCAGGGTGTGCCCAGCTATTCAAGAGATATTGCCTCCTTTGCGCAACAACTCCTAAAGCAAACTGCACCTGGTTGTAACATCCGTTTTCAGGAAGAAAATATCCTAAGTTTCCTTAGCTGAGGTTTTATTCTTTCGGTTCTTCCCCTGCCCCGATAGCTTCTTCGGGTGGCTCCGGCACCTCGGTTTTGGGAGCCGTTCTGCCTCCGGGAGCCGCTACTTTCGGCTCGGAGACTAGCAGATCTTCCTCTTTTTTCTTGGCGGCCAGCGCTTTTTTCACATCCGCCGCATACATATCCACATATTCTTGCCCTGACAAGCTCATCAAGGCATACATGATTTCGTCGGTAATCGCCCGCAAGACGTAGCGGTCATCTTCCATTCCTTGATAACGAGAGAAGTCTAGAGGCTCCCCCACCACGACCCCGATTCGATGCAGACGCGGAATCCGGGTGCCAATCGGCTGGGCAATATTAGTACCTACCATAGCTACCGGAATCACTGGTGCGCCAGAACGTAGCGATAGCCGCGCCAACCCGGTTTTACCACGATAAAGTCGCCCATCTGGGCTACGAGTCCCCTCGGGATAGATGCCAAATAGCTCCCCCTCTTGCAGACGCGCCAATCCTTTTTGTAGAGCTACCTGGGATTTCTTCCCTCCAGATCGGTCGATAGGAATCGTTCCTACCTGAGTCATAAACCACTTTACGAAAGCCCCTTTTAGGCCTTTACCGGTGAAATAATCAGCTTTACCAACGAAGACTACTTCCCGGTCAATCATTAGTGGCAAGAAGAACGAATCGATCACCGCCAGGTGGTTGGAGGCCAAAATAGCTGCCCCAGTCGCGGGAATATTCTCTGCTCCTTTGATCCAGGGTCGGTACAGAACCTTCAGAATCGGTCCCAGGATTACTTTCAGCATCCGGTAAAACACGTAAGCTTCCTTCCCGCCCAGGCTAACTGGCTGATCCTTAAAGACCGGCTAGACTAACGACTATGAAACTCCCCAAGAAGTGGGGGGCGCATCGCCGCCGCAACCCAAGTCAACGTCGTGTAGATGATGAATTTTTGGATATTACATCTAGGTTAGATGATACCGATATTTTCTCGCCTGGACCGCGAGATTACGAATTAGCCGAACCAGATGACCGGTTTCAACCTCCCATATTGCCTGCTACCCCTCATCCTCGCAGGGCAGTGCGCGTTTTAGCAATCACCATCGTGGTGCTCATAGCCTGGGTGGCCACCTATATTGCGGGAATCACGCTGCCGTTTTGGCTTCATATGCTGGGCTTCTTAGATTTATCGGTTTTTTGCGCACTCCTGATCTACCTGCGTCCTCGCGGCCGCAGCGCTTTGACCGATAAATGGGGAGATGACAACGGGGCGAGGGTGTGAGCGCACAGTTTTTCGGCCCGCCCTCACGCGCTCTACGCGCTCACCTAAACGCTTTGCTACCTGCCACCAACGAAACTGGCCCCCAAGGAGAATTTTCACAGTTAGGATCTCCCCTGTCCGATTGTTGTTTCCTAGTAGTGGATCTGGAAACCACGGGAATGGGCTCAGAAGCAGAAATCACGGAAATTGCGGCTGCGCGCTACTATAAGCGACGCCTGTGCGGAACTTTCCGTTCTCTAGTGCAAACTCGCCGCCCTATTCCCCCCAAAATAGTGGCGCTGACCGGAATCACTAACTCTATGATACTTGCCGCCGACTCCCTGGAAGAGGTTTTTCCACGTTTTCTTTCTTTTTGGAGAGCCCACTGTCCCGATTCTCCCCCGGTAAATGCCCTAGTGGCTCACAACGCTAGTTTCGACACGGGATTTTTGCGCCGCGCCGCTAAGCGACTAGACACTCCCCTTCCTAGCGTCCTCACCGTAGACACTTTGGCGATTGCCCGTCTGCTTCTGCCGCGCCCTTTCGTAGCCAATCACCGCCTAGCCACTCTAGCCACCTATTTTGGCGCAGAAAAACCTACCCACCGCGCTCTCGATGATGTTTTGGCTACCGTCACCGTACTGCAGGGACTATTAGATCTAGGCGAAGGAGCAGGACTAACTCATACCCAAGATTTTCAGGTTTTGAAAAAAGTTCCTCGCCAAGTGCGGGCAAAAAAAGTTCTGGGAGCTAAGCTGCCGGAACGTCCGGGAGTTTACATTTTTGAGGATGCTAAGGGACAACCGCTCTATGTAGGGTCGGCTTCCAACCTACGGACACGAGTAGGCAGTTACACCACTATGGGCGAAAAACGTCGCCAAATGCGGGAAATGCTCGCCGCAGCATGTCGCATTAGGCATCTATGTTTTCCTCATGTCCTGCTGGCTCGGCTAAAAGAATTGGAACTAATCGCACAACTGAACCCTCCCTTCAATCGCGCCAGCACCCGACCTGACAAGTACTGGCTAATCGAGCTCACCAGTGAGGATTTCCCACGCTTGAAGCTTTCTAAACGGGTGAAATATGACAAGCACTCCCGCATCCTGGGGCCTTTTCCTTCCCACAAAAGCGCGGAGCAAGTCCGGCGGACACTCTCCCAGCAGTGGCGGCTACGTATCTGCACTCAAGAGATTTCACCTGGGATCCCTGCGGATAATTGTTATCTGGAAGAACTAGGAGCCTGTAGCGCCCCCTGTCATCCACAAAAACAGGCACGTTACACTCAGCGCGTAGTAGAACTAGCAGCTAATAAACCAGCCGCAGAACTGGATGCAGTCGATACACTGCTAACTAAAATACATAATTTGGCGGATAGCGAAGAATACGAACAGGCGGCATTAATTCGCGAACAACTTTCTTCACTAGTGCGTGCGGGAGCAGAACAAGAATTACTAGCACCGATTCTAGGGGCAGCAGAGCTAATTTTCGCCCTACCCGCAGCACATGGAGGATGGGTATACCTAGCTATCGCCTACGGAAAAATAGTGGGAACCGCATTTACCTGTAGTAATGCTCCAAAAATTGCGGTAGACAAAACCCTTGCGGCACTAGCGGAGGTATTCCCGGTCTCTTCCCCACAATTTCTTGCCCAAGACGTTCTTTGGGAACAGCTACACCTTTTGGCGCAACAGCTTTATCAACCGGGAACTCGGATAGTAAAAATACACGGAAAAGAAAACTTCGCGTGGCCTATCCGAGGTATGCTCTCTCGCACCCAACTACGACAGACCTTGAATCAGGCGCGAAAACCGTTTACTTTCCATCTAGGAAAGCATTAATGGTAACCTGCACCACAAAGAATCCCGAAAAAGCAAAAAAGTTTTTACTTAGCGCAGAAGTTCGGAAACTGCCTCCTGCAGCTTTAAGGGAGTAAGAGGACGCTCCACCGCTTTAGCAGCTCCCGCCCAGCCAGCCAGCCATTCATCTTGTGGGCGGGCAGTCAAGATCAGAATCGGTGGCAAATTGTCATCTTCCTCTGCAAGAGATTTCGCTACCGAAATCCCGGAAATCTTAGTCGCTTCCCCATCAAGAATCAGAAGATCATAACGATTATTGCGCACCTTGTCCTGAGTAATGGTGGCGGTTGCGGTTTCATCCCAGTTTATTTTTGGCAAATCTGCCGCTGGTTTAATCCCTACCCCAGTGATTACTTGCCGGCGCACCTCACGGTCATCGCTGTACAACAAAATCTGTAGGTTATTTTCCGCTTCCGCCATAGTCTGCTTCCTTAGGTCAAGATTTATAAAGACTTTTGGCTCTCATTGTAACCGACGTTCAGCCCCTTGCGATGCCCTCTACCCTATTCGACCTCCTCACTACTTTGATTCCCCCAGCCCAGACCGACATGACAACCTATTTTTAACTGCACTACAAATCCCAACGCTGCAAAAATGGGACTTAGCGCCTAGACTAGAAAATAGACCCACCTGACCAGAGGGAAGTTAGGTGGCGAATAAAAACACAAAAGGAGACCCATTTACATGGAGAAATACACACTTCCGGAACTGCCCTATGATTACGCCGCTTTAGAGCCACATATTTCTGGCAAGATCATGGAACTTCACCACGACAAGCACCATAATACCTATGTAAACGGAGCAAATACCGCCTTAGAAAAACTGGCGGGAGCCCGTGAATCCGGTGACTTAGCAGCGGTTAACCAGTACTCAAAAGACCTGGCATTCAACTTAGGTGGACATACTAACCACTCGGTTTTCTGGACCAATATGGGACCTGATTGTGGCGGCGAGCCCGAAGGCGAATTAGCTGCGGCCATTAGTGAAAACTTTGGCTCGTTTGATGCTTTCAAGAAGCATTTCTCGGCAGCTGCCACCGGTCTACAAGGTTCTGGCTGGGCAGTACTGGCTTGGGATTCCATTTCTTCCCGCTTGATCATTTTCCAGCTCTTCGATCAGCAAGGAAACGTACCGGTGGGGGTAACCCCCCTACTCATGCTGGATATGTGGGAACACGCATTCTACTTGGACTACCAGAATGTGAAAGCCGATTACGTGAAGGCCTGGTGGAACGTGGTTAATTGGGAAAACGTTGCTGCTCGTTTTGAAAACGCCGAGAAGAACTTCAAGTCCCTAATCAACCTGGTCTAGTAACTAACGCGGGGGAGCGATTTCCCCTCCTGCCCAAAAATTCGGGGAGCGCACAGGCGCTTCCCGAATTTTTATGCCCACCGCACCCACTCGGGAAAACCGCTCCCCCACGTATTTATACCTTCCCGGATAAGTGAAAAGCGGGGAAAAAGTTTTATCCGAGTCGGCTAAGCGGGCGCAAATCTAAAAAGGCAACGCCTTTTTAGATTTTGGGCGGGAGGAAAAATCTATCCCCCGCGCATCACCTTTGACGAGGAAAAACTTTCCCCGCGTGCAAGATCCAGGAACTGTCACCCGAGGCGAGCACTAGTTTGGCGGGCTCCGATGTCGTAGATAGCGATGCGTGCCGGATGTGCCTTCGCCCCTTGGCGCGCACCCTCTGCCGGCTCTATCATCACCATTCGGGAACCAACCGGCACCCCCAAGAACTGCGGGGTGGTTTGCACGGTAGCAGGGGTGGAAACCATTTTCCCGCTCGGCCAGGAACTGGATACTTTTGTCCATTCCCCCCGCTGATAGCTAGCAGCAGTCAAATGCACGCCCGGAAAATCATCTGGCTCTAGTTTCGCCCCCTTGCCTTGGTAGAGCATAATAACCTGTTTTAGCTGCGGAGCGGGCATATCGGGGTCTATGCTCAGCTGGGGCTTACTACCGGGAGCCCCAGTAATCTTTACTCCCTTAGGGAGCTTCTTGAATGACTGGTCTATTTTCTTTGCCTGTTTCAGCGCCGAAATATCACTGAGATTCATAGCGCTAATCAAATCAATCACAAAAACCATAGTGGAATCCGCAGGTATCCTTTTGGCAGCTTCCCCTTGAAACCCTAGGTTCGGAGGAACAGTCAGCTGCACCCGCGAGCCAAGTTTCTTGCCAATCAGCCCTTGTTTCCACCCAGCGATGACTTCGCTCATGGCATAGCCTTGGGCAGAGTCACCAATTCTGAAAGTGGTCATTACAGTCTTTCCATCCCACAGGTTACCTAAGGTGTCCATCAGTACCTGGTCTTGGGCAGTAACTTTACGTCCGTCCCCCTGGTGAAGTACTCGCACCTGCAAACTGGTAGGAGCTTTTCCGGAACCAGCCTCTACTTCAGGGGCTTTTCCTAACTCGCCAGAGACCGCCGGAAATTTCCCCTTTACTTCGGGAGCGGAAGCATCGAATCCACTCGGGGAACACCCCACGAGGCAAGACAGGCATAGAACAGCTAATAGTAGAAGTACTAATACCTGAGTTTTCAGCACCTTACCTACAGGTTGCAACGCGTTAAAAGTATGCATAACTGAGCCGCTACAGTTTTCTAGAGCGTGCCAATAATATCCATCACGAATGCAACGGCTTGCCCATTTTGCGTGGAGCTTAACGCTAGACGTGACCCTACGGCTTTACCAGCAAGTTCTTTATCTAGCCCCAACTCTGCAAGCGTCTTTTCCCCTTGCAACGGCATTGGAGTAGCACTATCCCAGGTGGAGCTAGTCTTCCCCTCTTGATCAACCCAGCTTTGATGCACTATAACTACATCTTTGGCTTTCAGCGGTGCTCCTTTTCCTTTCGCCAGCACTACTACCTTACGTTCTTTGGCTAACTGATCTGGGGTTGCCTTCAATATCGGCTTAGCTCCAAGCTTGCCGCTAACTTCCAGGCCGGGCAAAGATTCTCCGGTTACTTTTGCTTTCCTCAGTTCATCATTGCCTTTTTTCATCTGGGAAGCCGAGAAACATTTCAAAGTATCCACTACAAATACCAGGGTAGAGCCGGCGGGAATATCGCCGGTTGCCTGATTGCCGTACCCCAGTTCGGGAGGAATCACCAACAAGGTGCGTGAAGCCGGTTTGGCATCTTTAAGCCCCTGTCCCCAGCCGGGAACTACCTGGTTTAAGGAAAAGACAGCAGGCTTTCCGCGATCAAAGCTGGAATCGAATTTTTTCCCATTCCATAATTGCCCGTGATAGTTAACTTCAACCACCGCACCAGTGCCACAGGCTTTGCCTTCTCCTTCTTTAAGGGTGACAACTTTCAGATCCTTAGGCGGCGTCCCCTCTCCGGCACTTACCTTGGGAGCCTTACCGTAGTCGCCCTCAACTTTCACCCCGGAATCATTGCTACTGCAAGCGGTGAGGGCGCTGCCGATTAACGCTCCCATCAGAGCAAGGGCAGCAACAGAAGATGAAAGTCTACGTTTCACGGTTATAAATCCTGACTGTATTTAGTGGAATGACTGGCCGCAGGCGCAAGAACCTACCGCATTCGGATTATCAATGGTAAAGCCTTGCCGTTCGATGGTATCGGAGAAATCAATAGAGGCGCCCTCTAAATAGGGGTTGGACATTTTATCTACTACTACCGCTACTCCCGGAGCGAACTCTACGACCGCGTCGCCCTCCAACAGGCGCTCATCAAAATATAGCTGGTAAATAAGCCCCGAACAGCCGCCCGGTTGAACCGCAATTCGCAGCCGCAAGTCATCGCGTCCTTCCTGCTCTAACAGCGACTTTACTTTCTTTGTAGCAGCTTCGGTCAAAGTAACTTTGTGGGTAGCTGACTTTTCAGCCTGTTCTTCACTCATGTCTCTCCCTATAACAATGATTTTAATTAAATAAGTTAGTCCTTAGCCTAGTCCAAGCCGACCCCTACTGGCTATCGCGACCAGGTACGCGCTAAGCGAAGACCAGCCTGGTTCATTCCCGAAATATCAGCGGGAAACCGGTATACACCATCGATTCCCATCTTAGATATTTCTGCCCTGCTTAGATTATTTTCACCGGTAATCACCACTATCGGGATTCCGCTGGGGGCGGAAATCTGACATAGATGTTCCAGGGGGGAACCGGAAAGATTCCAAGGGGAAAGCTCGGAGGTATTCGCCACTAGCAAATCTGCATCCGCTAAGATCTGGGGCAGGCGAGTGCGCTGATCTAATAAATCTGCCGCAAAATCCAGACGGGCTCCTAGCCTACCTAAAAGTTCTCCGATCCCCCAGGCACATCCCCCTCCCGGCAAGCTGGCGTTTCCCCCTCCTCTCAGGCCAGAGGTAGCTCCACCCGAAATATTAAGGTAGCGGCAGCTGCCATATCCCTCGATCTGGCAAAACACTGTCTCCCAATTTTCTTTGGCTTTTTGTGCAATTGCCGGTTGGGATTTTGCCACCGCAGCCAATATTCCGGAGGTAGAAAATAACGGTTTTTTACTGCCGGTAACTACCATCGTATGCGAGAGGGCGCGCCCCAGATTTTCCCAGATTTGCGCGTCTGGAAGCTTTTGCCCATATGCTCGTGCCACTCCTCGCATAAAAGCTCCGGGGAAATCCGGTAGTTCTTCTAACTTTCCCAGAGATACTGCCCCCGGTGACAGATATTCGCTTTGCAAAGACTCTCCCAGATTGCAGGGGGGAAGATAGAGAGCTTTTCCCGCTTGCAATAGCGCGGGCAGGCGTAGACCAGCCCGCTCCGGGTCAACTGCACCAGCGAAAATATCTACTAGCGGAAAGTTCGCCGCCACCTCACTAAAACCGTACGAATAGGGGGTAACCTGCAGTTTATCTTGGTTTTGATGTCGGAGCCATCCTGCCCTAAAAGCCTCCCCTAGCTCCTGCGCACTAGCGGAGGCCGTACTGGTGACTGCCAGAACAATTTGCACTTAAAGCTGTCCACCTAGCCGGGTGAGGAATAACGCCTCCGCGGTAATCGCGTTCTGCAAGTCGCCTAAATCTTGGGATTCATTTTCCGAATGAGCGTTGGTAGCCGGATCTTCTACCCCGGTGATCAGGATATCGGCCTCGGGAAATACTTGCGCCAGGTCAGCAGTCATTGGGATTGCTCCTCCGCACCCAATGTCTACCGCGTCCTTTTCCCAAGCGCTAGACAACGCCCACTTCATATCCTTTTCTGCTTCCGATGACTCGGCTTGATATGAAGGACCACATTCAAGAACTTCGGTTTCCACTTCGGCTCCGAACGGTGCGTTTTCTTGCAAGAAATCGCTCAACGCCTGGGCGCATTCGGCTGTGTCGGTTCCCGGAGCAGTTCGCAGGGACAACCGCAAACAGGTTTCCGGAACCAGGGCATTAGCGCTTTCAGCGCGGGAACGCTGATCCCAGCCAACGACACAAAGTGACGGCTGATTCCACAGCCGCGAGGCCAACTCGCCTTTCCCAGCCAATTGGAAGCTGTCTACGACCTGGGCATCTGACTTAAATAATTCTTCCGGATAATGCACGTCTGCACTGGTAGAGCCACCAAGCCCAGGTATTGCCAAACTGCCATCAGGGTCGAAGCATTTGGCCAACAAAAGGCTGGCGATAGTGACTGCATCTAGTACCGGACCGCCGTAGGCTCCTGAATGCAGGGCGGTTTCCATTACTTTAACTTTCACATCCATGCTGGCAACTCCCCGCAAGGTTGCGGTCAGCGCCGGTTCTCCTACCCGCCAGTTATCGGAGTCGCAAACAATAATGACATCAGCGGCCAAATCTTCCCGATACTTTTCAATGAAATTACGGAAAGAGGGCGAGCCAATTTCTTCTTCACCCTCGATAAAGCAGGTCACGTTAACCGGGCAGCTATCTGCCAGGGCAAGTAGCGCCCCATAGTGCACCATAACCCCTGCCCCGTCATCCGAGGTGCCCCGCCCATAAAGGCGACCATCTTTTTCGGTAGCCACGAAGGGTTCAGTATCCCATCGTTCCCGGGGACCGGCAGGTTGCACATCATGGTGGGCGTAAAGCAAAACTGTTTTGGCCTGCGGATCAACTATTTTCCGAGCGATAACCGCGGGCATACCTTCTTCCCCCGTAGGAGTAGGAGCGGTTTTCACCATGGTTTCCATCCCCAGGTTAGAAAATAGTTCTGCCAGGTGGCGCGCAGATTTTTCCACTTCTTCACGTGAATCTGAAGAAACGGAGGGAATCGCCACTAATTTTGTTAGTTCACTTTGTACGTCTTTAAAGATGCTCTCTGAAGCTGCTTTTACTTTAGAAATATCACTCATGATTGCCAGATTACCCCGATAGTATCCGCTTAGGGAAAGGGAACATTCCTACTTCAGCTAAGAACCTCAGGTAATGCAGATTTCCTAACCCCGCCTTGGCTAGATAACCTGGGTGAGTGAAACTTTTTGGACGCAGTAAAGAAGAAGATTCCACTACGGTTGAGGATAAGGGTGCGGGCAAAGGTCGCCCTACCCCTAAACGCAAGGATGCCGAGGCACGTAATCGCCGGCCACTGGTAGCGGACAGGAAAGAGGCGCGTAGACGGCGTCGTGAACAACGCGACGAGATTTATAAAAAACAGCGAGAGGCACTAGATGGCACGGGTGATGAGCGTTATCTTCCCGTTAACGATCAGGGACCTCTTCGCCGCTACATTCGCGATTTCGTGGATGCCCGTTTCGCTATCGGCGAGTTGTTTATGCCGATTGTACTGGCTTTCTTGATTTTATCGATTGCGTTTTCCCGCAACCGACAGTTGAATTCGATTTTGCTATTCAGCATGTGGGGATTGTTATTACTAGCGTTAATCGAATCCATTATTCTCACGGTGATTGTTAACCGTTTGCTAATGAAGGTAACTGATGGCGATAAACGGGTAAAACAGGGCAATGGCCGTTACATTTTAATGCGTTTAGCCAGTCCGCGCAGGATGCGGCGCCCCCGCCCTAACTCCCCTCGGGGTTCACGTCCCGATATTAACGAGTACGCCAGCGATATTCGCGCGTATATGCTTTCCCGTCCTTAGTAGTTTTTACTGGTTATAACGTAACGGTAGGGCGGGAAGATCTGCACTGAGCTGCTTGTTTATTTTCCCAGCGAAGGTAGGCCCTTGATAGATGAGGGCGGTTAATGCCTCTAAAAGATCGGCTCCCGCCTGAAGGAATTGGCGCGCAGTTGCGGCGTCCTCGATTCCTCCACACCCGATGATGAGGTGCTCCTCGTTTAAGTGGGAGCGTAAAAGGCGCACGACTTCTAAGGCGCGTTCTTTAAGGGGAGCCCCCGAGAGTCCCCCCTCCCCAAAATCATGGTTAATGGTGGTGTTAGTGGCGATTACCCCCGCTAGTCCTGCTTCTTTAACCATTTGCGCTAGTTCAACCAGTTGCGAATCTTCCAGGT
This sequence comes from Varibaculum vaginae, assembly GCF_900604285.1. GTDB lineage: Bacteria > Actinomycetota > Actinomycetes > Actinomycetales > Actinomycetaceae > Varibaculum > Varibaculum vaginae. The sequence continues at coordinate 326,199 of NZ_UWNY01000002.1, read as the reverse complement.
CAGGAGCCAGCTTTACCAACACCGGAACCTCTCTACCTGCACTTTCCTGAGCTGCCGTTTTAACCGCTTCGGCGATTTCGCGCAGCTGGGCGCTAGATTGCAGGCTGCGGAGCCCGGGAGTGTTGGGAGAAGAAACATTAATTACCAGGTAGTCTGCGTATTTTGCCAGCAGCAGCGCACTGGCGCGGTAATCATCTGCCGCCTGGGCAAGGTCAGTAGTCTTGTTCTTCCCCAGGTTCACCCCCAAAACTAGGGAACGCCCCTGACGGGTACTTCTTAGCTGGCGTAACCTCCGCGCCATTTCTGTAGCTCCCTGATTGTTGAAACCCATCCGGTTACGAACGGCTCGTAGCGGCAATATCCGCCAAAGTCGCGGCTTCTCATTCCCGGGTTGTGGACGGGGAGTTACCGTCCCTACCTCTACAAACGCAAACCCGAATGCACCGAACTGAAGAGGAACTAAAGCATCTTTGTCCATCCCAGCTGCCAGCCCCAAGTAACCAGGAACTGGCCGGGCGAGTGATTTCAGTCCGCGCTCATCACCTACCCAACCACCTTTCAAGGTTCCCACTGATCCGGAGAAAAACATTCTAATCAGCCCGGTTAAACCAGGAATCCGGGAAATCAGATAGAGGGTTTTCATCGTGGCGTCGTGACATTTCTCCGCATCTATATGCGAAATCACCTGTTTGAATAAGAATCGGTATAGCACGCCCTCGATTGTACTTAAAAGCTGAAGCCGGTACTTAATAGCCACCGAGCAGTTTCGGGATCTATTGATGGTTCAGGAGCTTTAGACAGGCTAGTCCCACCACAAACACCAGCCTGGACACGCCCATTTGGGGTCAGCACTATAGAGTTCATCCGGTGCAGATCCCTGCCCCAAAGCAAGTTTATTCTGATAGGTCTGCCAAATTTTTCGCGCCTGGCGAGCAGAGGGTTCTGGTGCTCCCTCGGCGGAACTTTCAACTACGAACATGGTGTCCACACTGACTCGTTCATCCCAACGCGAAGATCCAATTACATACCCAGACAGATATACCCGCCCCGGATTGGCGATACATGCATTCAGGAATGCTAGTAAACTGGGCGCATCATTTTGCCTATCAGCCAGGGCTACCCGCGGTAGGGCTGTTAACACTTTTTGCGCCCCCTCGGCATCGAGTCCGTGGAAACGCTGGTAATCCCCTATTCCTTGCCCGGCAGCTAGATACTCTTTAAGGATTTGCGGGATTTTGGTTTCCTTCATCCAGCCCATCGGCCCATAAAGACCGGAAGGCAAATCTGGGTCATCTTCCAGCATCTCTAATAGGATTCTGTCCCCTTCCTCTCCTAGGAATTCCGGGGTTGAAAGGGAAAAGAGATCACTGTCATGAAGATGCACTCCTAAGTTAGATTTTGCGGATGGAAATGCCGGTATTGAGGTAGTTGCCATAGTGACTCCTTAAAGTATTTTCGCTTTTCTTTACTCTGGTAGTTACCCAGTCGCGGTCGAAAATAGCGGATAAGAAAACCGGGAAAACTACCCCCCTGGAATCTGTGGAAATCTATTTACTCTCTAAGCCATAAGATAGATGGGTGTTTATTCCGCTCAACGATTTATCGGATCCCCGGGTGCGTGACTTCACCCAGTTAAAAGACGTGAACCTACGAAAAAGTTTGGAGGCGGAACACGGCCTATATTTAGCGGAAAGTTTTTCGGTGATTTCCCGCGCCCTGGCGGCAGGCCATAAGCCCCGCTCCATTTTGACGAATCAACATTGGTTAGGGCGTCTGCAAGAAACTTTGGGGTCGCAGGCTGCCAATATTCCTATTTTTATTGCTGCGGAGGAACAGCTAACCAGACTTACGGGGTTTAGTATGCACCGGGGTGCTATCGCCGCTATGGAACGACCTATCCTGCCAGAATTGGACGAAGTGCTTGCTGAGGCACGAGCGGTTCTGATTTTAGAGGATCTGGTCGACCATACTAACGTGGGTGCCGCTATCCGCTCAGCAGCAGCGATGGGCTTCGATGCTATTTTGACCAGCCCGCATTGCGCTGACCCCCTTTATCGCCGGGCAGTACGGGTTTCAATGGGAACTGTATTTTCTCTACCCTGGACTCGGATTAAAGATTGGCCTGATACCACCATTTTGAGGAATCAGGGATTTATAGTTGCGGGATTAGCACTTACCGATCAGGCAGTTTCCCTTCCCGAATTTTGTTTTTCCTTGCAGTCACAAGTGCTGCAGGGGAAACATCCCAAAGTTGCCTTAGTACTAGGCACCGAAGGGCCAGGAATGAGTAAGCAAGCTGTGATCAGCTGGTTAAAATCCCAATGAGTCACGGAGTGGATTCTTTGAACGTGGCCGCGGCTGGCGCCGTCGCATGCTACGCGGTTAGTCAAGCATTAGGAAGTACTAGTCAATATGACTAGGGTTTATTAATCTACTCGAAGTTAATAGCTGTATTTAAAAGCCGAGCAATAAAAAAGGCAGGAGGTCAGAGAAATAGCTCACTGACCCCCTGCCTTAAAAATCGAGCAGGCTATTGTTTACTGACCTTAACTGTTTCCTCACTCTTTTTAGCTTCCTTTTCTATAAAGTCAGCCTCCGTGAGACCCGGATGCGGGTTAAAGTCGGTTCGCGAATAATCCTCACCTTTTTGATAGGGCGGATCCATCCGCCGCAGTGCGACTACCGACCCTACTAGGCCGCCCCAGATTACCAGGATGGCTACCAGCATCATCAAGATTGCTTCACCGGTCATAGCTAGTCTTCCTCCTTGTTCCAGTCCACGTTTTCTAGGTCAAACGAAGGCGAAATCTCGGCGCTCTTATGCCATTTCAGACGGGGCATTACCGCTGAGAACACCAGGAGCATCCCCAACATTCCCCATCCGAAAGTATTTGTCCACCAGCGCGGATAATCACCGTAACCATGCGAAATCAGATCCACCAGGTTTGGCACCAACATGAATACCAGGAGTACCGGGATTACGAATCCGATAAGTGCCTCCCACCATTTACCGGCTTTGACCGCGGAGGTCACGTTCAAATGAACCCGCAAAGAACGCAGCGAGGGAGTCACTACTGTAACAATCACGCACAACGACAGTGCTGCACCTACCACCCCGATGGTGTTGATGTAGTTATCAACCGTATCCAGAGCCGCTAGCCCGGTGGTAGTACCAAAGAAGAACACTGAGATAACTGCCAGGACGACCCCCAGGATTACCGAAGCCTGTTTAGAGCTCCAGCCAATCTTGTCTTGGAAAGCTCCCGCTACTACCTGCACTAAAGACACCATAGAAGTCACCCCAGCCAACACCAGGGACGCAAAGAATAGCGCCCCGAAGACGGAACCTCCGGGCATCTCGTTAATGATTTGCGGGAAAGTGATAAAAGACAGTGAAACCCCAGAAATGTTTTCCAATTTGTCAACCGAAGTATGTTGCAAATGTGCCATGTACCCCAAGGTGGCAAAGACTCCAATGCCGGCCAGCACTTCAAAAGAGGAGTTCGCAAAGCCTGCAACTAGGCCGGTACCAGTCAAGTTAGAACGTTTCTTCAAGTAGGAGGCGTAGGTCATCATAATCCCGAAGCCCACTGACAGTGAATAGAAAATCTGCGCCACCGCTGCAATCCATACTTTCCCATTCCATAGCGCACTCCAATCTGGGGTAAAGAACTTGTTTAACCCATCGGTTGCACCCGGCAACGTTAATGCCTTGATTACCATAGCTATGAAGAGCACTACCAATAGCGGAATACAGATTTTAGTAATCCATTCGATGCCCCGGGAAACCCCTAAGGCAATTAGAACGATAGTGACCACCCAGACGATGATTAGGGGGATTGCGATTCCCCAGACTGGGGTTAACGAGATTGTGGTGGTGTCTTGCGCCTGCAAGAACTTATCGGAGAAAAATTTTGCCGGGTCTTTTCCCCAGGCTCGCGTAAAGGAAAACACTGTATAACGCAGTGCCCAAGCAATAATGGCAGCATAGTAGACGACGATGAAGAAGCATACGCCAACCTGCCACCACCCTACGGCTTCGGTACGCCGGTTTACCCTGGCAAGAGCAAGCGGGGGTGACCCCCGAAACTTATGACCAATCGCATAATCTAGCATCAGCATCGGTAACCCGATAGCCAGTAATGCGATCAGATAAGGAACGATAAAAGCACCACCGCCATTGGTATAGGCAACACCCGGGAACCGCCAAATATTTCCCAAACCGATTGCAGATCCAATGGCTGCAATCAGGAATCCGTATTGTGTACCCCATGACTGCCGGCTGGTCTTTTTAGACGCAGTAGGATGCGAAAGTTTTTCAGACATCTCAACTCCTTATAGATGGGATGAACAATTGTCGAAGCGCAATTGCGTAGAGCTAAACTATTCCCACCTACCACTTGCCGGACAAAAATACCCACATTGTGAGATTCTTTTGAGAAAAGCGGTGTCTAAAATTATTTTTCTCCCGCTAACCAAAGGTGAGGCAGCGGGAGAAAAACTAGGGATTTATGCGGTTACTGCAGCGTGATGACGCGGAGTTCCCCCATCTTCACCTTTACCTGATTCAGCCTTCTTCTCCCAGGTAGGAGCACCCGCCCCTAACTGTTCTAAGCTCACTGCTTTGGCAGTACCTGAGCTCTGGATAGTCATCACTGCGCTCTCACTAGAGTGCGTAACCGTACCTGAGGTCGCGGCCACGCGAGGATGAGCCTTGGAGACACCCTCCTCACGGCTACGATTCCCTTCTTCAGAATCAGCAGGCTCAGTTAACTGGACAGCAGAGTCTACTGCCCTATCTCGCTCGGTAGACCCAGCTGTACTCTGCTGGGTTTCTATGTTTTCTCCTAGGCTAGGAGTAGATTCTTCCCACCCTGCTTCTGCCTCGGTGATCGCTATTTCCTTGGCAATAGGCAACTGTTCATCCTTTGCCTCTTCATCCTGAGGGTTCTCGTCATGAGCTTTACTGGCTGCCGCCGCCACTTTCGCCATCGAAGCCCGGTTCTTAGAACTCGTACGAGAACGTTTCTCCTTCCTGGAATCGCGCTTGTGCCCCTGAGAACGCAGATTTTCATCGCTATTAGCGCCGTTTTCTACCGGGTGAGAATGCACGATAAATCCGCGCCCCTCGCAATGCTCGCAAGGAGTCGAAAACGCTTCTACCAACCCTTCCCCTACCCGCTTGCGGGTCATCTGCACTAAACCAAGAGAAGTAACTTCAGTTACCTGATGACGAGTACGATCCCGCCCCAGACATTCCACCAAGCGACGTAACACCAGATCGCGGTTAGATTCCAGCACCATATCCACGAAGTCAATTACTACAATGCCCCCGATATCACGCAGCCGCAATTGACGTACGATTTCTTCCGCAGATTCCAGGTTATTACGAGTGACGGTTTCTTCTAGAGTACCGCCAGAACCAGTATATTTACCGGTATTCACATCGATAACGGTCATAGCCTCGGTACGATCAATAATCAGGTAACCACCCGACGGTAACCAAACCTTACGATCCATCCCCTTTGCTAATTGCTCATCCACACGGTGAGCAACGAAAATATCATCCGGACCTACCCATTGTTCAACCCGATCGAGTAGATCAGGAGCAAACTCTTTTACATAGGAATCAACTTGGCGAAAAGTTTCCCTACCTTGCACAATCAGCTTTTGAAAATCTTCATTGAAAACATCACGTACCACCCGCAAAGCCAGTTCGGGTTCCCCATGCAATAAGTAGGGAGCAGATTTGGAAGATGCCGCGTTCTTTTCGATTTTCTCCCACTGTCTTTGCAAGCGCTGCACATCTTGACGCAATTGCTCTTCACTAGCACCCTCGGCCGCTGTCCTAATGATTACCCCGAAGTCCTTGGGAACAATCACCTTTAACAGCTTCTTCAGGCGGCGACGCTCGCCCTCGGGAAGCTTTCGGGAAATACCGGTCATCGATCCCCCCGGCACCAACACTAAGAAACGTCCTGGCAAGGTCACTTGCGAAGTTAGTCGCGCCCCCTTGTGTCCGATCGGATCTTTGGTTACCTGTACGGTAATCGAATCGCCCGATTTCAAGGCCTCTTCGATGCGCCGCGGTCTGCCCTTCATTCCGGCGACATCCCAGTTGACCTCCCCGGCGTAAAGCACCGCATTACGTCCGCGTCCTAAATCAACGAAAGCTGCCTCCATCGAGGGCAAAACATTTTGTACCTTACCCCGATAAACTGAACCCACCATAGTGGTTTGGGTATGTCGAGAAACGTAGTGTTCTACCAATACCTTATCTTCGAGGACTGCAATCTGGTTTAGTCCATCCTTAGAGCGAATTAGCATGGTGCGATCTACGGCTTCGCGCCGTGCCAAATATTCAGATTCAGTGATAACCTTCGGACGGCGTCCCTCCCGGCGTCCCTCCCGGCGACGCTGTTTCTTAGCTTCTAGACGAGTTGAGCCCTTAACCTGTTCAATCTGGTCGATCGCCTCAATGCTGCCACGAGTGCGCCGCCGACGCCTACGGTGACTACTGCTGGTTTCGGTTTCTTCTTGTGCTCCCCGAGCTACCTCTGAACCGTTATCCTCTGCCCTAGCATTCTTGGCAGTTTCTTTGGAACGTGCCGGTTTCCCGTTATCGCTGGAAACCTCCTCACCGGAAGCCTCCTCACCTTTACGGGAGTTCTTAGCATTGCGAATCTTCTTCTCGCTTTTACCTTTACCGGACTTAGTCTTCTTTTCGCTATTAGCCTCGCTCTTTTTCCTGCTCTTACGCCTGGAAGGCAAGTCTTGATCGCTATCGGTATCCACTTCAACGTTTACTTCCGGAACAGGAGCAGCCGCAAACATAGGAGCCCCAAAAGCCGGAACCGCAGAAATCTGAGCGGGAGCTGTTGGCGTAGACGCTATGTTCTTGGGGGCCGAAAAAGCCAGCCCCGAAAAAAGTGCACCGCCACTATTTTGATTAAAATCTGTTTCGTTATTATTTGGGTTTTTCACCACTGATCTCACCTGGACACGCCCGCACTGGCGAGTCCCCTATATTACGCCGTCCCCCTGGGACGGAAGCCCTTGGTTACGCGAGCATATTCGCCCCACGCCAGAAAGTTTTCCTAGGAAAATAGTCCCTCTGGGTTGACTTCCTCCGTAGTGCGCCGGTGGAAACCATCCATGATCATTATTCCACATTTCTTAATTCTGTCGTAAAACAGGGCTAATTCTTAGGGAATCCTGGGAATTGCTTAGCGACTACCTGAAAAACAAGCTACTCTAAGTGACAACGTTGTCACTATGGACTTTGCCCGAGCAAGCTCCTGGTGGGCAGCGACTTCTAAACCGACTAGAAACGGAAAGGCGAGCAGAATGACTATTGCTGCAACAGCATTAGATGCCACCATGTTGGCGCGATGGCAGTTCGGTATTACCACCGTCTACCATTTCATCCTGGTTCCGTTCACCATCGGCATGTCCCTCCTAGTTGCCATTATGCAAACTAAATGGCACAAAACCGGCGAGGAATATTGGCTGAAGGCGACACGGTTCTTCGGAAAACTGTTCCTAATTAACTTTGCACTCGGTGTAGCCACCGGTATCGTGCAAGAATTCCAGTTCGGCATGAACTGGTCAGAATACTCCCGCTTCGTGGGCGACATCTTCGGAGCCCCGCTAGCGTGCGAGGCTCTTATTTCTTTCTTCATGGAGTCCACCTTCCTGGGGCTATGGATTTTCGGCTGGGGTCGGCTATCTAAGAAAGTACACCTCACGTGCGCTTGGCTGGTCTTTGTCGGGGTTAACACTTCGGCTCTCTGGATTATCGGGGCAAACTCCTGGATGCAGCACCCGGTAGGGGCAACCTTTGATCCGGAAACCGGCCGTGCACAGTTGGACGGTCTAGCTGGCTTCTTCCAGGTATTACTCAACCCAGTATTGTGGGCGGCCTATACCCACGTTCTAACCACTTCTTGGCTGCTGGTCGGCACCTTCGTTGCCGGTATCGCTATTTGGTGGATGGTTCGCTCTGCCAACGCCGGCGCCGAAACCGAAGCCCGTGACATTTGGCGCCCAATTGCTCGCTTCGGCATGCTCGTCATGATTATTGGCGGCCTGCTAACCGCAGTCACTGGACACGTGCAAGGTCAACTAGTTGCTCAGCACCAGCCAGCCAAGATGGCGGCAGCTGAAGCCCTATGCCAGACCCCGAAAGCCGGGGAAGGCGCCCCCTTCACAATCGCTGCTTTCGGACCACTCAACGCTAGCTGCGACCAGATCTCCAAGATTGGCGAGGTACCCGGCGTTTACTCCTTCATGGCCACCAATTCCTTCACCGGAAAGGTCGAAGGCCTGGATACTTTGAACCAGCAATACGGCTCGATGTTCTCGGAGATTCTCAGCCAGCGCGGCTACGATATGCAGTCACAGCCGGTTGACTTCAGCCCGAATATCATCTTCAGCTTCTGGAGCTTCCGACTAATGATGATCTTCGGTATTTTCTCGGCAATCCTGGCTATTTGGGGTCTGGTTGCTACCAAGGGTGGCAAGATTTCTAAGTCCACCGGCTTGGGCAAGTTCGCCATTTGGTGCTTGCCGATGCCCTACCTGGCTATCACCTTCGGCTGGCTATTCACCGAATGGGGTCGTCAGCCATTTATCGTGCACCCAGTGGATATGCAAGTCGATGGATCCTCGGTATTTATGCTTACCGCCCATGGGCTTTCGTTTGCAGTCCCCGCCTGGCAGGTTCTGATTACCATGTTGGGCTTCACGCTAATTTACCTGGCACTAGGCATTGTCTGGTTCCTGTTGATTAAGCGTTACGTTAAGGAAGGTATCCACGTCAATGCCAATGAAAAGGCAGTGCATGGCGAGGATGCTGGCAAGAACCTAAGCTTTGCTTACTAGGTCAGATAGGAGATCGAAGAGATGACTATTCTACAAGTTATTTGGTTCATCCTGATCGCCGTCCTCTGGACTGGCTATCTGGTACTGGAAGGGTTCGGGGTAGGCGCCGGCATGGTAATGCCACTGGTAGCCAAGACCGACCGCGAACGCTCTCAGGTTCAAAAGACCTTCGGCCCGGTTTGGGATGGTAACGAGGTTTGGTTGCTGACCGCCGGAGGCGCGACTTTCGCCGCCTTCCCGGAATGGTACGCAACCATGTTCTCTGGAATGTACCTGGCACTGTTCCTGATTCTGTTCTGCCTAATTATCCGCATCTGCGCGATTGAGTGGCGCACCAAGGTAGCCTCGGCTGCTTGGCGGGGTCGCTGGGACAGCTGGCAGACCATTGTTGTATGGCTAGTTCCAATTCTGTTCGGGGTGGCCTTCGCTAACCTGGTTCAGGGCATGAATATTGCGATTACCCAGTACAACACCCCCGGTGAAGCCGTGGCGGGAGCTGCTGATCTCAGCAAGCACGTCCACAACTTCACTTCTCAGGGGGCCCCTGCCGGTAGCGTATTCCTCTCGCTGCTTACCCCCTACACCATTGCAGGTGGGGTCATGCTAGCGTTGGTTTTCGCTACTCAGGGCTTGGCTTACTTGGCTCTGCGCACCACTGGCGAGGTGCAAAACCGCGCTAAGAACCTGCTCGGTAAGTTCGCGATTGCGGATACAGTTTTAGTTGCAGTAGCTGCGCTTTGGGGGCAGTTCCTTTACGCCATGCAAGCTATGGCGTGGATCCCGCTTATCATCGCAGCTTTGGCGTTCGTTGCCGCAGTTTTGATGGCTATGCGCGGATCTGAATGGGGTACCTTGCTCGCCCACTCCGTTGGAATCGCCGGAGCCGTGGCGTGGATCTTTACCGCAATGGCACCCAATGCGATGAAGTCTTCCATTAAGCCAGAGTTCTCTCTGACCATTTGGGATGCTTCCTCCTCGCAGTCCACGTTGGCGATTATGCTAGTGATCGCGCTGATAGTGGTTCCCATTGTTTTGGGGTACACCTACTGGAGCTACACGCGGATGCCACTGAAGATCACCCTGGAGGATCTGGACGAGAACCCCGGTGTTCCCTGGGACAAGATCCGTCAAGGTGCTTCTTTCCTCGCGGAAAGCTAGGCAAATAATCGGCACCTATCAGGTAACTTCCGACTAGGTACCGAACGATAAAACTAAATAAATAGTGTTGGCCTTGGCTGAAATAGCCAAGGCCAACACTATTTTTACCCCGCGACTATTGCTCCCACTACAGGTCCGAAGCCGAAAATCACTCGGAACAAGGATGCCTCGGAACAAGGATGCGGGGGCTAGGTTTTTCCTCCCGCCCAAGATTCGGAAAACGTAGCGACGTTTTCCGAATTCTTATGCCCACCGCGCCCACTCGGATAAAACCTACCCCCCCCCCGCCCACAGCCGGAGTAACCGGACTGGGGTAGAAAAAGATGCGAGAGGGGGCTTGAGCCGAGCGCAAGCGAGGGTCACCGGGATCCCACGAGTACTTTTTCTACCCCAGTCCCCGCACCTTCGTACTGAGTGCTTTTTCCACCCAGACCCGGAATGAGCGTGGGAGGAGAAATCCCTCTCCCGCGCTTAGTAACTAGCTAGGGTTGCGCGTTTAGAGTTTTCAGGTTCGTGTGGGAAAATAGTCCCATAAATTGCAGGGAGGACACTTGTTTTGAAACCACTTGATCCGAGACTGCTTAAATATGCCCGGTCGGCGCGTTTAGCCATTGCTATCACCGCAATAACCGGCATTATGCAAGCAGGACTAGTAGTTGCCCAATGCTTTTTAATCTCGGCATTAATTTCTCCGGTGATATCGTTGCGCCAGCCCTGGGACCAAGTCGCCCATTTTGCTTTTTGGCTGGCCGCTATATCTTTGGCGCGGGTAGCTCTTACTTATTTCCGCTCCAATCATCAGCATAAAGCCGCAAAAAAAGCGATTAGGGAACTACGAGGCCAAGTGCTGGCACATTGTTTAAAACTCGGACCGCGCTGGTTAGCACGTAAGGGGACTGACACGGTTACCCTAGCTACCCGTGGCCTAGAAAAACTGGGACCGTATTTTGTGGACTATATTCCGCAATTAATCTTGGCAGTCACAGTCACTCCCCTAGTACTGTTAGTGATGGCGATTATGGATTTTTGGTCGGCACTCGTGGCAATCATAACTATTCCTCTGATTCCAATATTCATGGTGATTATCGGGCTGATGACCCAGAGTGCATCAGATCGCCGTCTGGCCACTATGCAGCATCTGGGAAGGCAACTTCTAGATTTAGTTGCCGGGTTAGCAACTTTAAAGAGCCTGGGCAGACACCGGGGGCCGGAAAAACAGATTTCCTCCATCGGTAAAACTTATACCCAAACCACTATGGCTACTTTACGAATCGCCTTCCTATCAGGCGCCGTCCTAGAGTTCATCTCGATTCTTTCGGTAGCAATTGTGGCGGTTACCGTCGGCTTGCGGATGGTGGCTGGCGGCCTCGATCTCTATACCGGCCTAATCGCAATCATGCTAGCTCCCGAGGTATATGCACCCGTAAGACAAGTCGGCAAATTCTTCCATGCCTCCGCTGATGGGCTTTCGGCTTCGCAATCTGCCTTTGAAATTCTGGAAACCGCTCCGGCTACCAGTGGAGATAAACCAGCTCCTAACTTAAAAGAAACCACTATTACTATCACGGATCTAGGAATGCGTGCGCGGGGAGCTTGGGCGCCTAATGCCGTTAAAATGGAGATTAAACCAGCCACTATCACCGCCCTGATTGGGAAATCCGGGGAAGGCAAAACTACTACGGTTATGACTCTGTTAAAACAACTCTCGAGCGACCGTGGCAGCATTACCCTAACCGACGCCTCCGGTAAAACCAGGAATTTAGATGAGGTTTCTCCAGATTCTTGGTGGGAGCAAACTTCTTGGCTACCGCAAATGCCGCTACTATTACCCGGAACTTTGGCGCAAAACATTGCCGAAAGCCCCTCCCATCTAAACGAGCTTTTCCCCCAGGGAAATGTCGGAGAAAAAGTTCGTAAAGCAGCGCGTCTAGCTGGTTTTGAGGAGGTAGTAGCAAAGCTACCGGACGGCTGGAATACCTTTTTACGAGCAGGTGGGGAAGGTATTTCAGGAGGTCAGCGGCAACGTCTCGCCCTGGTGCGAGCTTTGCTTTCTACCAAACAGTTGATCGTACTCGATGAACCTTCCGCTCATTTAGATGCTCATTTGGTGGCGCAAGTGGCACAGGTAGTCCAGCAGTTGAAAGAAACGGGGAAAACCGTGGTTTTAATTGCTCACCGCCAGGAACTGGCTCAGTTAGCTGACCAGGTAATACCGATTTCCTCGCTTCCTTTCACCGCCGAAGAAGCCGAGAAATATAAAGATAGCCAGCCACAGGCCGCCAGAGCCAGTGAAGCGAAGATTCCTGAATTCTTAGGCTCTACCCGGGGGTTGGCATAGCATGAAAACTTGGTTCATTACTGCTGAGGAACGTCAGGCTTTAAAGCGGGCAATAAAACTTTTAGCACTAAAACCAACAACTTTATTCCTCGCTTGTTTTTTGGGTGTCGCGGGATTGGGAGCTTCGATCGCCCTGGGTGCTACCGCCGCCTGGTTGATTGCGCGTGCCTCGCAAATGCCACCCGTCCTCTACCTCGAGGTAGCAGTAGTCTCGGTGCGTTTCTTTGGAATTTCCAAAGCAGTATTTCGTTACTTAGAGCGCCTAGCCTCTCATAAGTTGGGAGTCTCGGGAATGACCACTCTGCGCACTAACCTATATAAGACACTTTCGCATTCGGATACTGCCCGTATCGCCAGTTTGCGCCGCGGAGATATTCTCGACCGGATGGGAACCGATGTTGACAATATTGGTGATTTCGTGGTTAAAAGCCTGCTACCAGCAATGGTGGCCACTATCGTCGGGATTATCACCGTAATTGGGATTTCCCTAGTGGATTGGCGTGCTGGAGTATTTTTGGCTCTAGGACTGTTGCTCTCAGGAGTAGTAGGACCACTATTTACTATCCGCTCTACCCGGATTGCCCAGCGCCGGGAAACTGAAAGCCGTTCCCATATTTCGGAAGTGGCGATGACCATTGTTGATGGTGCTGCCCAAATCACGGTTGATGGGCAAACCCAACAGGTACTTGCCGGCTTATCCGATCTAGAAGACCAACTTTATGAAGCAAAAGATGCTACTGCGAAACCGGCAGCTTGGGCAGCGGCTATCGACATGTTTGGGATGCTGATGTCGGTGATTATGGCGGCTTATTTCGGGATTTTTGCAGTTAATCAGCAATCAATCCCCGAGGTCATGTTAGCAGTCCTTGCACTTACCCCTCTTTCCGCTTTTGAGGGTACCGCCCAGTTGGGATCTGCCGCCCAGCAACTGGTAATTTCAGCGACTTCGGCACTGCGGATTATCAACATGTTACCCCCGGAAGAACAGGTGAAAGCGGATGAAGAATCCGAAAAGATACTGACAGGAAATCTCCAAGCGACCGGACCGAGCATTTTAGAGGCCAAAGATTTAGCTATCGGCTGGCCGGGTGGCCCAGTGGTGGCAGCGGGGATTAATCTGCGGCTTGCTCCCGGAGATCACCTGGCGATTGTGGGGCAATCCGGTATTGGGAAAACTACCCTACTCTACACTCTCTCCGGTCTGCTAAAACCAGTTTCTGGGAGCGTAAAAATTGACGGAGTAGATATTTCTTCTCTACCACGTACGCAGGCTGCTGCTAGTTTCGTGATTACTCCCGAGGACGCTCATATTTTTGAAACCAGTATTCTAGAGAATCTGCGGGTGGCTAACGGACAACTTTCAGTCTCCGAGAGCGAAGAACTCCTGAAAGAAGCCGGTTTAGGCCAGTGGCTTTCCTCGCTACCAGACGGTATCGAAACCGAGTTAGGCTCGGGAGCAACCACTATCTCTGGTGGGGAACGCCGCCGTATCCTGCTGGCTCGTGCCTTAGCAGCTAAAGCTCCGTTGCTAGCTCTGGATGAGCCGGGCGAGCACTTGGATCCAGAAACTGCTGATGCTCTACTACGTGATTTATTAAGTGCAGGTAGCTCGGAACATCAGCGCGGAGTCATTCTAGTAACTCACCGTCTAACCCCCCTCGACCAGGCGGATAGAGTGTTTATCATGGATAAACCACATGGCAGCCCGGATGAGCCGGCAACTTTCGTAGCCCAAGGTACCCACAGGGAACTGTTGGAAAGTCACCAAGGATATGCTTGGAGTCTGCGACAGGAGCAAGTTGATGTCTTTTAGTAACCAACCAACTCCAGTTGGCAATAACTCCGCTATTTTTGCTTCTTTTGGTGGTGGAAACAAAAATTCTGATGCGTCTTCCCCACTGGATATCCCTCCCGTATTAAATAATGAATCGGGGCAGCATTCTCCGCTGCCAGCAGATAGCACGCAACTGATTTCCTCAGTACTGCAGCTGATGGGAAACCTGGAACAGGATAAAGTTTTACAGGCTTTCGTCGACCAGGCTTGCGCGGTCACCTCCTCCCCCTATGGGGCGTTATCTATCTTGGGATCACGTGGGGAAACCAGCGCTTTTTATATCCACGGGCTTAGCGTCTCTGAGTGCGAATCTCTGGGACATCCCCCCATCGGTCGCGGAATAATCGGGGAGATCCCCGTGGACAACGGCATTATCTGTAATGATTTGCACTCTGATCCCCGTTTCACCGGATACCCACCTGCCCATCCGGAAATGATTTCTTTCCTGGGGGTGCCGCTGCGTATCCATGAACAGGTTTATGGCCGCCTCTATCTGTGCAACCGTCCTGACGGCTACAGCGAACAAGACTTAGCTTTTGTGTCAGCGCTAGCTACCCTAGCGGCGGTGGCAGTAGAAAATTCTCGTCTTTACGAAGTTTCACGTTCCCGTGAACGCTGGACCAGGGTATCGCAACAGCTAACCACGATTTTATTAGAGGGAACTGATGAAGAGGATGCCTTACAGTTCATTGCCCAATCAGTACGAGAGGTAGCAGATGCAGACACTGCCCTCCTGGTGCTACCTTCCGTGGGCGATTCTTGGGTGTGTGAAATTGCTTCTGGATACGCGGCCTCCGACCTAATCGGGGTAACCTTTCCTCCCCACGGACGGGCACGCACGGTATTGGCAGAAGGCCAAGGCCTACTCGTTGATTCCTTAGCAAGGGCAACCACTATGCGGGTACCGGAGTTAGCCAAATTCGGGGCGGCACTGTATGCTCCCCTCCTGGCCGGCTCCCATGCCATCGGAGTTTTGTTACTACTGCGGCGGCCGGGAAAACCCGAGTTTGATCCTGCAGTATTAGAAATGGCTGAACAGGTTGCGACCCAGGCGGCTTTGGCTTTAGAAATTGCCGGAGCCAAGCATGCGGCCGATATCGCTACTTTGCTGGATGAACGCGCAAAAATTGGTGAAGATCTTCACGACCTGGCAATTCAGCAACTATTTGCCACCGGTATGCAATTGGAACGTATTCGCGCAGCGTTTGCCAGTGGCGCTAATCTTGATTCGGCACGTGCAGAGTCTTTAATGCAAGATGCTCTTGCCAGCGTCGACGACTCGGTGAAACAGATCCGCGCCATCGTGCACAATTTGCGGGAACCGGATGCGGCAGTAGATTTAGTGGAACGTCTACGTCGAGAAGCCTCACTGGCACGGCGCCTGCTGGGATTCGCCCCGTCTTTTGTTTTAAATATTGATGGCGAGACCCTGTCTGCTAACGATCCCACCCACGAAGAAATCCTGATTGAAGAGACCGATCAGCGGGTAGGGCATGATATTTCCGACGATGTGGTGGCGGTAGTGCGTGAAACATTATCCAATACCGCGCGTCACGCGGGTGCATCTTCAGCGCAAGTAGTGGTGACCATTAGTGGGATGGGTACTAATGGTTCTATTCGCGTAGAGGTAACCGATGATGGACATGGTCTTGACCCCACAGTTACCAGACGTTCGGGGTTAGATAATCTAAAAAGTCGTGCGCGCCGTCATGGCGGAATCTGTATGATCCAGCCGGCCTCACCCCGAGGGTTAAAAGTTATCTGGGAAGTTCCCCTTTCTTAAAGCCTCTTTCAACTCCCTCTGCTTAGAGCCCAACTGATTTAGCGACCGCAGCAAGTTTCTGGGCACTACGAGTGAGAGCATCACGCTCATCCAGGGTAATTGGGGGATCTAATACTCGCCCGACTCCGGAGCGTCCTACCAAAGTAGGAGCCGCCATACATACCCCGGAAATCCCATTCCAGTTATCGAGCAGGGAAGATACCGTCAACACTCTGTCTTCATCGCGCATAACTGCAGAAATAATATTGGTGACGGAAAGTCCGATCGCAAAGTTAGTGACTCCTTTGCCTTCAATGATCCGATAGGCGGATTCCACTACATCTTTCGAGATACGTTTTTGCAGCTTGTCATCAAAGATCCCCCCATTTATCGTCGCTCCCCAACGGGACAGGGGCACATTGCCGATCTCGGCACTGGACCAAAGAGGTACCTCCGAGTCACCGTGCTCACCGGCGATATAGGCATGAATATTTTGAACTGCTACCCCAGTCTCTTGGGAGATTAAGTAGCGCATCCGAGAAGTATCCAGTACTGTACCGGAACCAAACACCTGATGGGAGGGTAATCCGCTCATTTTCAAAGCCATATAGGTGGCAATATCTACTGGATTGGACACCAGAATATAGATGGCGTCAGGGGCGACTTTTAGCACCTTCGGCAAGATAGAGTTCATGATGTTTACCATCGCCTGCACCATGTCCAGGCGCGACTGCCCCGGTTTTTGCTGTGGACCCGCGGTAATCACAATTACATCCGAATCGCGAAGTACCTCCACATCATCCGATCCGGAAATCGAAGCCGCGGGAGTGAACTGAATCCCATGCGCTAGGTCGAGCGCCTCCGCCTCAACTTTGGCTTTGTTGATATCAAAGAGGGCGATTTCACGCGCCGCCCCCTTGATTTGGCAAGCATAGGCGAGGGCGGTTCCTACGAATCCGGCACCTACAATCCCAACTTTTGAACGCCGTGTAAGCATCGACGCGGGGTAGAGAGAATTGGCACGTTCTTTGGACATGGTTTCTCCTTGCGGCTGAAATCTATCTGCTATTTCTAAAGCTACCTGGTTCACAGCGGGATTTTTTGGTGACAAACAACTCAATTGGCTAGGTAGCTTAGCCGTTTGGCTAGTTTTTGTGGCTTTTACTGTTCTGCTGTCTCTGAGGTTTCGAGCCGCTTTAGCGCCCCCAGCACGGTCTGATAATCAGTGGTTCGCCAAAACGGAGGTAACGATTTCAGCAGGTAATTAGCATATCGGGCTCTAGCTAGGCGCTGATCTAACACTGCTACTACTCCCCTGTCGCTGCGGGTGCGTATTAACCGCCCGGCACCCTGTGCCAAGAGCAAGGCAGCATGAGAAAGGGAAACTTCAGAAAATCCGCTACGTCCGGCGGCCTCGGCTGCCCGGGTACGCGCCGAAATATAAGGGTCATTAGGACGAGGAAAAGGTATCCGATCGATAAGCACCAGACGACATTTATCGCCAGGTAAATCCACTCCTTGCCAAAGGGAAAGGGTACCAAAGAGGCAGGATCTTTTGCTGGCAGCAAAGTCAGTTATCAGCTGATTTATCGGCGCTTGTCCTTGCAGAAATATTTGTAAGTCCCCATCCTCCTCGAAATAGTCAGCAGCTTGTTCAGCGGCTCTATAGGAGGAAAATAACCCTAGAACCCCTCCCCCAGATGCTTTGGCCAGTTCTAAGCTTCTTTCCAAGGCTTCAACGCTCAATCCCGATTGGCCTGGTCGCGGCAAATCGGCGGCGACATATAAAATCCCTTGCTTAGGATAGTTAAAAGGACTTCCCAGGTCACTACCTTGCCAACTGTGGCTGTCCCGAAAACCTAAACGCGTGGCAATTACCGCAAACGAGCCTCCAAGCTGCATAGTTGCCGAGGTCAGCACGCATGAATGCCCTTTAAATAGGCGGGCATACAAATCGCCGCCCACATCTAGGGGACCACTGTACAGGCGATGGTTCCCGGTTTTTTCTTCCGCAACCCAAGCTGCCGATTTTTCCGGATCGAAAGCCGCGATAATCTCACAAGCATCTAGAGCCTCTTCTATCTGGGCGAGGACGATGCGCTGCTTTACTCGCTTTTCATCCTCTCCGGCGCTACTGGTGACTTCCCCGGCTATGTCGGATAATTCTATTTGGAGAGCTGTCAAGGCTCTCTCTAGTTCTTCGGGTAGTGTAATAAGTTCCCCCTCTCCCATTTCCTCTATGACTTTCGAAAAATTTTTAGCTGCCTGCTCCAAGGCGGTGACCGGCAGGTGAAAATGTTTACTCACTCCGCGCGCCACTTTTTCTACCCCGCTACCAGACAAGTTAACGCAGGCTTGGGAGCGGGCGCGGGAGGGAAGTTCGTGGGCTTCATCCACGATTAAGAGGTCGAACTCGGGCAATAATTCCGCGCTGGTGAGTGCCTCGATGGATAGTAATGCATGGTTGGTGATGATGATATCGGCATCTTTTGCCTTCAGACGGGCATCCCGGGGAAAACAATCGGTGAAAAATCGGCAAGTTTTCCCTTGACACTGGTTGGGGGAAATCGAAGCTTGCTGCCAGGCAGTTAAGGAAACTCCCCGTTCAAGTTCATCGCGATCCCCACTTTCGGTTTCTTCTGCCCATTCCCGCAGGCGCTGCAACTGTTTACCAATATTGCTGGGAGAATAGTCGACCGCCTCGTAGCTAGGAAACAGTCCTTCGCTTTCCTCTGGAGCCGCTAGCTTCCAGCGACAAATATAATTTGACCAGCCCTTTAACACTGCAACCGTAGGGGGAGGATATCCGAGTTCTCGGCAGGCGCCAACTACGGTAGGAATATCGCAGGTGAGCAACTGACGTTGCAAAGCGAGGGTCGCAGTGGAGATTACTACTCTCTTCCCATGTTCAATCGCCTGCTGGAAAGCTGCTGCCAGGTAGGCGAGGGATTTTCCGGTACCGGTTCCCGCCCCTACCAACTGGCTACCTGGCAAGGAAAAGGAACGAGCTACCAGATTGCACATTTGCACCTGTTCGGCACGTTCACTTCCGCCGATTTGACTGATGCAGGTACTGAGGATTTTTCGCGCCGCCTGGGCGTCTTTGACTCCCCCGCCTTTGCCGGTATCTGCGGTGGCTAATAACGGGGAAGATCCGGGCACGGCCATCTAGGTCGCCGCCTCGAGGATGGCTTGGGCGAGGGCGGGCTCGGCACGTCCGATTACGTGGGTACCGTTTTCTAAGTATTCCACTTTGTCCACGATACCTTCCTCGTGCAACCGGGCTACCAGCGCGGATTGCTCGTAGGGAATCACGTAGTCAATGGGTTTAGCGGGTGGCGGAAGCACCTCACCGATGGCTGCCTGCAACTGGCATACCCCTTGCCCGGTGCGGGTAGATAGCGGGATTGCTCCCTCAATTACGGATTGCAGTGCCCGCAAGTGCAGGGCATCTACCAAATCGGCTTTATTCAGAACGATTATTTCGGGGATTTGGGAGACATGAGGCAGATCTGCGAGCACTTCATGCACGGTTTCTACCTGTTGGACGGGGTTGTGGTGACTAGCATCAACCACATGCACGATTACATCGGCGTATTCAACTTCTTCCAGGGTGGAACGGAAAGCTTCCACCAGTTCATGGGGTAGTTCGTCAATAAAACCTACGGTGTCAGACAAAGTGTAGGTGCGCCCGTCGGGAGTTTCCGCTTGTCGCACGGTGGGATCCAGGGTAGCAAATAGGGCATCTTGCACCATTACATCTGCATCTACCAGGGAATTTAGTAGGGAGGATTTACCGGCATTGGTGTATCCTACGATTACTACTGAGGGCAAGGAACTGCTGAGGCGCCCCTCACGTTTAGTGTCGCGGGCTTTTTTCATTTGTTTGATTTCTCGGCGCAGTTTTGCAATTCGCTTGGTAATCCGCCGACGGTCAGTTTCCAGTTTCGTTTCCCCCGGTCCACGCGCACCGATTCCGGCGCCGCCGGATACACGCCCGCCGGCTTGGCGTGACATTGACTGTCCCCAACCGCGAAGACGAGGGAGCAGATATTGCAATTGTGCCAGCTCCACCTGGGCTTTACCTTCCCGGGAGGAGGCGTGTTGGGCAAAAATATCCAGGATAACGGCGGTGCGGTCAATCACTTTTACTTTGACTTGGTCTTCCAATCCCCGCCGCTGGGAAGGTTGTAGTTGCGCATTTACGATCACGGTATCGGCTCCGAGCACCGCTACCTGTTCGGCTAAATGCTTAGCTTTCCCGCGTCCTACAAAAGTTGCGGCGTCTGGGGCGCTGCGTCGCTGTAAGGCCGCACCTACCAGCTGTGCCCCTGCAGTTTGGGCGAGCGCCGCTAGTTCGGTCAGGGACTGTTGAGCAGCGGCGCGATCCGAATCATAGATACCGACTAAGAAAACTTTTTCTAACTGTACCCGCCGATACTCAACCTCGGATATATCCAGATCCGAGGCATTTGTCCGTTGAAATTCTTCACGTAATTTTCGGGAGAAATCCCCACCGTGAGAGCTTTGTTTTGTCAGGGCAGTACTGGCCCAATCCAGCAGCTCGAGGCCTTCTTTAGGGGTGTTTGATTCCGGATAGTACCGTGCGGATTTTTCGGGGACGGTTCCCTGGTAGCCATCAGTTTGATATTGACTCAAACTGCGGTCACGCACGCGGCGCACCAGGTCATAGGCTCTGTCCAGGTCTTGTTTGCTTACTTCGGTTTTCGCAGGTATTTGTGCCGCCTCCCTTGGTGCTCTGGGCTTACTTCATTTTCCCATGACCTTGCGTTAGCTGCAAAAGGCCGCTGAAAAATGTGGGCAGTGGAATCTCTCTGGGGACTTGGCTGACCAGGTTCGACACATCTCACAGTCCAAGAAGTTTGTTTATCCCGCGCTATTAGGTATTCTTTAACAGGTCTAGGGCCTATAGCTCAGTTGGTTAGAGCGTCACGTTTACACCGTGGATGTCGGGGGTTCGAGTCCCTCTGGGCCCACAATGAGGAACCCGAACGGTACGAAAACCGTTCGGGTTTTCGTATTAGTGAGGGCGACGAAATTGTGTGTAATCCCGCCAGGGATTACTAACACCAGAAGAACTCGAACGGCAAGCTAGCTTGTCAGTGAGAGAGAGGAAACGGCACGCAGCACGAAGTGTTGTGAGCACAATGAGGAACCCGAACGGTACGAAAACCGTTCGGGTTTTCGTATTAGTGAGGGCGACGAAATTGTGTGTAATCCCGCCAGGGATTACTAACACCAGAAGAACTCGAACGGCAAGCTAGCTTGTCAGTGAGAGAGAGGAAACGGCACGCAATCCCATCAGGGATTAGCTAAACCGCCTCCGCCTGGGGTGACGTTTGATTATTGAAGTTACCGGAGGAAATCTCTGCCGCTTAGCGACCGCGAGAAACTATTTGGGTGCCCGCCCAATGTGCAGAAATCACATCAGAGGTGGTGGGATTCATCCCTGCTGTTTTTGCGGCCTCTTCGATTAGACGCGGGTCAACAGCACCGGGATCGGAAGCAATCGGGCTGAGCACCCAGATCAATCCTCCTTGATCCATATTGCCCATCGCGTCCATCAACGCATCGGAGAGATCATCAGCATCGCCATCGTCATCGCGCCACCAGATCAGGGCGCCATCAGTCATCGCGGTGAAATCTTCATCTTGGAGATCATCGTCGATTTGATCCATTACGGCTTGGCGAAGATCTTCATCGACATCCTCGTCCCAACCAAATTCCTGAATGACTTGTTCTTTCTTAAACCCCATCTCTGAAACGGATAGGGAACTCTCATGCCTTTCGCGCGTGGTTTCCACGCTCTCTAAGTTACATGATTCCAGCAATAGGAGGAAACGCGTAGGCTACGTTTGAGATAAATGCGCTCTGATCTACCTATTTTTTCTATTTTCTTATTCTTTCCCCATCCCTCCCATCCCCTATTTTCTCTGGTAGAAGAAATTTGAAGCGGATTAGTGGCAAATGGGAACCCTGTCACGCCTTTATTTCCTGCAGGCTTGGCGCCAGGGATGTTATTTGCGTTTGTGGGGAACAGTAGCGAAAGCGACGGAAATAGATAACAATTGGGTGCGTATGGTCTTTTCTGTTGGAGGAGCAACGAAACCTATGAGCGAAAATAAAGCATCACTGGATTCTATACACCAGTTAGCTACTGCCCTACCGGATCCTGATCCCCAAGAAACCCGCGAATGGCTGGATTCATTGGATTATCTGATTAAAGAACGCGGTCCGGAGCGCACTCGTGATCTTTTGTTTCGGATGCTGTCTGCTGCGGGTGAGCAAAACGTGGCAGTGCCAGCTAACCTGAATACACCTTTTACTAACACAATTAAGCCGCATGATGAACCGACTTTCCCTGGCGATGAACGTATCGAACGCGACTATCGCCGCTGGATGCGTTGGAATGCGGCAGTACAGGTGACTCGAGCGCAACGCCCAGGGGTTCACGTGGGGGGCCATATTTCTTCCTATGCCTCGATTTCCACTCTTTACGAAGTGGGTTTTAACCATTTCTTCCGAGGTAAGTCGCACCCAGGTGGGGGCGACCACATTTTCTTCCAAGGCCATGCCTCCCCTGGTATTTACGCCCGTGCATTTTTAGAGGGACGTCTATCTGAGGAAGATATGGATGGTTTCCGCCAGGAACTATCGCAGGCACCGCACGGCCTTCCTTCTTATCCGCATCCTCGCCACCTGCCAGAGTTTTGGGAATACCCCACGGTTTCGATGGGGTTAGGACCGGCCGAGGCGATTACTCAAGCTTGGTTTGATACTTATCTAACTAACCGAGGCATAAAAGACTGCTCTGACCAGCACACTTGGGCTTTCCTGGGTGATGGGGAAATGGATGAACCAGAATCGCGGGGGATGCTGCAGCTGGCGGGACAGCAAAAGCTCGACAATCTTACTTTTGTGGTCAACTGCAACCTGCAGCGTTTGGATGGCCCGGTGCGCGGTAATGGACAGATCATTCAAGAACTAGAGTCATTTTTCCGGGGCGCCGGATGGAACGTTATCAAAGTGATTTGGGGGCGCGGTTGGGATCGCTTGCTGGCCAAGGATCACGACCATGCACTACTGAAAGTTATGACTGAATGCCTGGATGGCGACTACCAGACTTTCAAAGCCAATGATGGCGCTTACGTACGCAAACATTTCTTCGGACGCGATCCCCGCACCGCGAAAATGGTGGAGGATTGGACCGACGAAGAGATTTGGGATTTGCGGCGAGGCGGTCACGATTACCGCAAGGTTTATGCTGCCTATCATGCAGCGATGACGCATAAGGGGCAGCCGACTGTAATCTTGGCGCACACTATTAAGGGGTATGTGCTGGGTGAGACTTTCGCGGGGCGCAACTCTACTCACCAGATGAAGAAGCTGACTTTGAAAGATTTGAAGGCGCTGCGGGATCGGTTGCATATTCCAATTACAGATGAGGAACTGGAGAAAGATCCGCAGCTACCTCCCTATTACCGTCCCCCACAGGATCATCCTTCTTTGCAATATATGTTTGAACGGCGGGAAAAGTTGGGCGGGTTCTTACCTTCGCGTCCTAAAGAACGCAATCAGATGCAGATTTCTTTGCCTGATCCTACAGTTTATGACGTACTCAAAGGCGGTTCCGGCAAGCAGAAAGTTGCTACCACCATGGCGCTGGTGCGCCTAATGAAAGAGTTTTTGAAAGATGAGGAGTTCGGCAAACGGATTGTACCGATTGTTCCGGACGAAGCGCGCACTTTCGGGATGGACTCGATGTTCCCCTCGGCGAAGATTTATAACACCCTGGGCATGAATTACACCGCTGTCGATGAAAATTTGATGCTGCATTATTCGGAGGGGCGGGATGGCCAGATTCTACATCCCGGGATTAACGAGGCTGGTGCGGCGGCTGCTTTCCAGGTTGCGGGTACTTCCTATATGTCTAACGGGGAACCGATGATTCCCTTCTACCTGTTCTATTCGATGTTTGGTTTCCAGAGGACGGGTGACCAGTTCTGGGCGGCAGGAGATCAACTGGCGCGGGGTTTTGTCATTGGTGGAACCGCGGGACGTACCACTTTGACCGGTGAGGGTTTGCAGCATGCTGATGGACATTCCCCGGTTATTGCTGCTACTAACCCGGCATTTGTGCAATATGATCCGGCTTACGCTTACGAACTGCGGCATATTATTCGTGACGGGCTACAACGAATGTATGGGGATGGCTCCGATGGCCGTGACCAGAACGTCATGTACTATCTGACGGTTTATAACGAGGCGATTCAACAGCCGGCAGAACCCGAGGGAGTTGATGTTGAGGGAATTTTGCGTGGCATGTATGCCTTGACTGGCCACTATGAAAATGGCGGCCCGAAGGTAGAGTTACTGGCTTCAGGGATTTCGGTTCCTTGGGCGTTGCAGGCGCAAAATCTTTTGTTGCAGGATTGGGGGGTTGATGCTGCGGTCTGGTCGGTGACCAGCTGGCATGAGCTGCGCCGAAATGGCATGGAATGCGATCGCCATAACCTGATTCATGCGGATGAAGACTATCACCTACCCTACGTTACTCAGCGGCTGCGCCATGCGAACGCGCCGGTTGTTGCGACTTCAGATTATGACCATCTGGTTCCCGATATGATTCGCCCTTGGGTACCGGGACGCTATAAGGTCTTGGGTGCCTCTGATTTCGGGTATTCCGATACGCGTGCCGCCGCACGTCGCCACTTCTTGATCGACGCGGAGTCCCTGGTGGTTCAGGCTTTGGAGGCTTTGAATGAGGACGGGATTCTCCCGGATCGTTCAGTGGTTTCTCAAGCAGTAAAGCGCTATGACCTGTTGAATCCGAATGCCGGTTCTTCTGGCGAACAGTAATAGCTGACACCAATCGCATCCGGGGGTGCTCACCGCACGGTGAGCACCCCCAACTTTTTGCTATTTTACCGACATGAACAACCCCGGTTTTCTGCGACTTACTCCTTGTTTCTGATGCACTGGTACCACCATCCCGTATGAGTCTCAATAAGCAGGAAGCGGCAGGGTGTGGGAGGATAACGCTATGGAAAAAGCCGAAGCTTCTGCAAAGACAGGGAAACGGGTTTCTCAGATGGAGGCGGCGCTGGTGCGCCTAAATGACGCGATTGCAACTGTCGAGGGCGCCCTCGATACCTACGAGCAGATGTGGGATGATTATCGCGCCTTAGATAAGTATTATTCCGGGAAAGACTGGTGGGAGGATTTAGAAGCCGACAACCAGGGGCTTTTGCCGGAAGATTTGCCGCGCGGCGTCCTTTCCGAGGACGCCGTCTACGACGCCCTCGGCGACGCCGAAGCCCTCCGCGAGCGTTTATCAGAAATGGTGCATTCTGAGCAGATAAAAGCTGATTAAAGATAGCTATCCACCTTGACGTATCAGTACCGATGGATAGTTCCTAGCCGTTCCTACATTTATTTAATTTAGCGAAGCGTATTGCCTGCTGCCCAGCTGTTCCAGCCGAAGTCTTTCGGGGTGAAAGTGGGGCTGTTAGCGGTGCCCACGCTCTTAATATCCATCGTTTTGGTGACGGATTTGGGTTTGCCCCCATAGAATCCATCCCAGTTAAGCACCAGCGAGGCTTTCAGGTCTTCGACCGGCCCAGACCCTTCCGCAGTGGTACGAACCTGGTCATAAAGCCCCTGGGTGCCTCCTGCAACCCCTGGCGCCCCCTGGGCGGCGGTAGCAACTTTCAGCTTGTATCCTTCCGGCTCGAACTCGTTTAACGCGATACAAACCGACCTAGCCCCCAACGGGCTAGCTGCCGCAACTCTCTTCGCTTCAGTCAAACCCGCATCATAAACCTTGTTAAGATATTTACTCGTGTAACCGGTGAATTTGTTCCAAGCGTTAGCCTTATTCCAGGTGGGGTCCCAACGGTCAACAAACAAAGACCCGGCAACGTTCCAAGAAATCCATTGCCCCCCGGCCTTACCAAGAGTCATATAGAGGCCGACTACGCGGGCTTTCTTAGCCTGACCATTAGAACGCGCAATCGCCTTACTCATAGCGGTGTTGCAGGCTGTATCGGCGTATTTTTGCACATCCGCCCGGTTCATCGACCCGCCCAAACGGCCAGCGATCTGGTCAACCCAATAGTTAGTGGAGGCCTGCCCCCAACCCTGCATCGGGTCTTCTCTCCGAGCATAGTTGTCCCCGGCGACTAGCACATAGGCGGAAGCATCCCCGCCCTTACCATCTAGAGCACCGGTGCCACCACCAGTTTCCGGGTCGCCAGCAAACGCAGCTCCCGGAGCCGCCAGGGAACAAAGCCCCACCGTAGCCGCAAGAGCGCCCGTCAGTAAAGAATTAATGACTTTCTTTTTAGCCATTACTACCCTCTTTCTTAACGCAATCTTTCCGGAGGACCTTCCTCCAATACTTGCTATGCGTACACGGGTCTTTTCGCACAAAAGAGCAGTTAGAGGTTGCCAAGGCAGAGAAAAGAATAGCTCGCGTACCAAGCCCCCCCTGTGGCGACGGTTCGCGGCTGCAGGCCTTGGTTATGCAACCCGCAAATATGCTTTCAGCCCTAGCAGATTGCTAGGGCTGAAAGCATTAAACATTAAGTTAGAACTATTTGCAGAACACCTCGTCACCAATCATGGTGCAAGTCCCCGGCCTATCAGGGGGAGTATTTGCTTCGTTGCGTTTCACATCGTCAAACCAGGGGTCGTAGCTTGACGCCCAATCCCAGGCACCTCCGCCACCCCCGCCGGAGTAACCCCCGCCGGAATATCTCCCGCCAGAGTATCCTCCGCCGGAATACCCCCCGCCAGAGTATCCCCCGCCAGAGTAACCACCGCCAGAGTATCCGCCACCAGAGTATCCGCCACCAGAATATCCACCGCCAGAATATCCACCGCCAGCTTGGTAGCCACCGCTTGCCTGAGTGCCAGCAGAGGGACCAGCCCCGGCTTCTCCCTCACCGGACTCAGCCTTAGCCGCAGCCTCCTTTTCCGCCTTCACCTTGGCCGCATACGACTTAGCCGCCTTAGAACGCCGCTCAGAAAGCAACACCTGATGCTCCTTATCCATCTGAGAAACAGTGGGCATCTTGTGTACCGGAGCACCCGCCGCCTTAGGAGCACTAGAGGCACACCCGGACATACCAAACGCCAAACCTAGGCTAGCAACAGCAATCAAAACCTTGTGAGTATTCATCATCTTTCCTTTCACTTGTAGTCAATGAACTTCTCACTTTCCTATATGTGGCGCATCGGTGAAATGCCAGGTACGAAGTGATACCCCCAGACAAAAGATACACGTATTTATTATATAGCTCTAAGAATGATATTACTAGCAATTATGCGCAGCAATAGTTAGCTACCACCACCGCCAACTAACAGCCCGAGAATCTAGGGGGGGGGAAGACTGGGGCAAAACGTAAGCCTTAAAAACAAAGCGAGAAATACAAAAAATAATCCGGCGAGAGGAAAATCTTTCCTCTCGCCGGAAGGATGTTAGGTTATTGTATTTTTAAAATTAGCTCAGATTTATCCACATTAAAGCTCCGACACGCCCAAATGCCAAATTTTATTCATTTAAAAAAGTAATAAATTCCCGGCACCGAATTCACAGTTTTGTTTTTATTGATTTTGATAAAGGCGCGCCAACTCACCCAAAGTTTTACATTCCGTGATCTGGGTGTCGGAGCGTTTTTCGCCCAGCTCCCCCTCGAGCCGCGCCACTACCGCATATAGTGACAGATCATCGAAATCTAGCTGCGCTCTCAGCTCCGTCTCTGGCAGCAAACTCTCAGGGTCGCATTCAATCTCCGAGGCAACAGCCTCTAAAAGACAGACTATAACTGCCGGGTCGCCGCTAAAGTTTTCCCAGGCGAAAGGAATTTCTCCCGAGGACGCACCTGCGTCACTATCCCCACTTTCCTCAGAAACCGCCTCAGATTCCGAGGCAGGAGCACATTCGCCCTCTCCCCCACTTTCGCCCTCCAAGCCACCAGGCAGGTTTTTACCAAAATCAGCGAGCGCGGCTAGCGCATCAGCATCTAAAGCCATCTCATCCCACCCGGTGCAACCAGCGCACTGGCGCGCCCGCTCCCGCGTAGCGGAAAGGCTCGAGCTCCTCATCCCAGGCGGTTCCCAGCGCCAAGTCCAGCAAACGTCGCAGCTCTTCTTGGCTTCCTTGAGCAAGGGCAGCACGCACCCGATCCTCGGGCACCACCACATTTCCCACCACATCAGTCTGGGCATGGAAGATTCCCAGATCGGGGGTATATGACCAGCGTCCCCCGTTATTGTTCACCGAGGCGTCCTCAGTTACCTCGAAACGCAAGTGTTCCCAGCCGCGCAAGGCGGAGGCGAGTTTTGCGCCAGTACCAATCTGCCCGACCCAGGATAATTCCGAGCGGAACATTCCCGGTTGCGCAGGTTGTTCTGTCCACTCTAAGTTGACGCGTTGATCTAGAACTGCGCCAACTGCCCATTCCACGTGACTAGAAAGCGCACGAGGGCATGAGTGTACGAAAAGTACACCGCGGGTGTAATCCTTGTTCATCGCTTCTCCTTTAGTGTTCGCAAGGTTCGTCTTCCCCAACGGCCTATGCGCCTCAAAGAGTGATGACACGCGGTGTCTCACTATCCATTTTGCCCTCGATAGCGAGTTTCAACAAGCCTAAAAGCCCCTGACCGGCAATGTTGTGACCACTGAGGCTAATGTTACATCTGTTGTTTTGTGAGGAGGGGATGTCCAAGGCGTGGGGGCTATATTTGTCCGAGCAGGCTAGGCGGGCGTAAAACTCGAAAAGGCTCGGGTATTTTTCGAGTTTTGGGCAGGAGGATAAACCCAGCCCTCGCGCTAACTTAAAACCACCAGGCTCTTAGCATGGGCGAGGTCGGGGAAAGATGCGAGAGGGGGCTTGAGACGAGCGCAGCAAGGCTCACCGGGGTCCCCCGAGTACTTTCCCCGACCTCGACCCAAAAGGAAACTGAACTTTAAGTAGCTACAGGCCTTTTTCGCGGATCTTTTTGAAAGCTTTCCGACGCGTTAACCGATCCAGGCGATCAAGGTAGAGATGCCCATCCAAGTGATCACATTCATGCTGGATGCAACGTCCCATCAGCTCTTCGCCCTCAACCACCTTCGGCTTGCCATCCAAGTCAATTCCTTCGGCACGCGCATACCAGGCACGCTGGCAAGGGAAGTAGAATCCCGGCACCGACAGACAGCCTTCATCACCGTCTTGATATTCGTCCTCTGATACCGCCACTAAACGCGGATTCAAAATATAGTCAATTTCCCCGTCAATGTTCCAGGAGAAAGCGCGTAGCCCCACCCCAATTTGGTTGGCGGCAAGCCCGGCGCGTCCATCGGCATCCACAGTTTCCAGCAGATCTTCTACTAGCTGTTTTATATGTTCATCGATTTCACCCACCGGTTCGCAGGGGGTACGTAATATCGGGTCACCAATTACTCTGATATCTCTAAAAGCCACTTTTATTCCTCTCCACGCACCAGCTGATCAGAATCGCCTGCCACCAAGCTGGCGGGTGAAAATGCTTCTGCCCGCGCATCTGCTTCCTCAAGATCTCTGCGCACCTTGTCGCTTAGGAATTGGAAGGCGTCCGCAAAGGCGATTTCTTGACGCTCACCAGTGGCACGGCAACGAACTTCCACGGTTCCAGATTGCATTCCCCGCCCGATTACTACCAACCAGGGCATACCAAGTAGTTCCGCGTCCTTGAATTTTACCCCGGCAGATACTTTCTTGCGGTCATCAATCAAAGTATCGACCCCAGCCGCGGTGAGCTGGTCTCCCAGCGTCTGCGCAGCCTCAAAAAGTTCTGCCCCTTTACCGGTTACCAATACGTGTACCTGGAAGGGAGCCACATTGGTTGGCCATTTTAGCCCAAGCTCATCATGATATTCTTCGGCAATGGCCGCCATTACCCGGGAGACCCCAATCCCATAGGATCCCATGGTCACTACTTGGGATTTCCCATTTTGATCCAGCACGTTAAGCCCCAGGGCTTTAGAGTATTTCTTTCCGAGGGCGAATATATGCCCAATTTCGATTCCCCGGGCAGTCTGTAGAGTTCCAGAACCATCGGGAGCCGGATCCCCATCCCGAACTTCGGCGGCTTCAATAAACCCGTCGGCATGGAAATCTCTACCGGCCACCAGGTGATAAAGGTGGGTGTCTTCTTTGCCGGCACCCGCGATCCATTCAGTGCCTTCCACTACTCGCGGATCCAGGAGCAGGCGGGGGCTTCCGGAGATATTTCCGTCCTCGTCTAGTTTCCTATCGGGATGGTCGGGGCCGGCGCAGGTCGGGCCAGTAAATCCGGGAACAATATTGGGGTAAGCAGCCATATCTTCCGGGGTAGCCATCTCTACGTCAGCTCCCAAAGAGGCCTCGAGACGGCGCATATCGATTTCACGATCCCCGGGTACTCCCAGCAGCAGTACTTCTCGTTTGCCATCCGCATAGGTGGCGGCAACCATGAAGGCTTTCAAAGTATCCGCTTTAGTCCAGGCGCGACCATCTTCGCGCGGAAAATGCTCATTCGAGTAATCTACTACCGCTTCAATAGTGTGTGCACCGGGGGTTTTACGTTCAATTGCGGCGGGAACCTGCGAATAATCTTGCGGCTCCGGAGCAATGGTGGTCACGGCCTCCACATTGGCGGCATAGCCACCTTCCGAACGCACAAAAGTATCTTCCCCAATGGCGCAGGGGAAAATAAATTCTTCCGAGCGGGAGCCTCCCATAGCACCCGCCATCGCGGAACAAATCACAAACTCGAGCCCCAGCCGCGAGTAAATCCGCTGATAAGCGCGACGCTGTTGCTGATAGGAAGCCTCTAGCCCTTCATCGTCGATATTGAAAGAATAGGCATCCTTCATAATGAATTCGCGTCCGCGAATCAGGCCTGCCCGAGGACGCGCCTCGTCCCGATATTTTTCCTTAATCTGGTAAAGGACGACCGGCAAATCCTTGTAAGAAGAATAAAAGTCTTTCACCAAAAGGGTGAACATTTCTTCGTGAGTGGGTGCTAACAGATAGTCAGCCCCCTTGCGGTCTTGCAGTTTAAACAGGGAAGACCCGAACTCTTCCCAACGGTTGGTCGCTTCATAAGGTTCGCGTGGCAAAAGTACCGGGAAAGCCACTTCTAGGGCTCCAATCCGATCCATTTCTTCGCGCACCACCGCTTCTACCCGCCGAATCGTGCGCAATCCCAACGGGGTCCAGGTGTAAATCCCGGGCGCGGCACGGCGAATATAGCCCGCGCGCACCAGTAGTTTATGGGAATCCACCTCGGCGTCTACCGGATCTTCCCGCAAAGTCCTAACAAAATAAGTCGACATATTGTAAGCCACGTTTGCCAGTTTAGTAGATGATCCAAAGGAACCT
Organism: Varibaculum vaginae; assembly: GCF_900604285.1. Lineage (GTDB taxonomy): Bacteria > Actinomycetota > Actinomycetes > Actinomycetales > Actinomycetaceae > Varibaculum > Varibaculum vaginae. Next base: position 294,811 of record NZ_UWNY01000002.1, on the reverse strand, counting down.
AAACCGCGCCGTCCCTACAGGAGTGGGAAAAGACACGAGAGGGGAATGCTATTAAGCGCGTGAGCAGATTTATGCCGAGGGGAAGGCTCCGGGCGTTAAATCCGTGAAAATGCCAAGGCATTTTCCGGATTTCGGGGCGTGAGGCAAAATCTGCTCACGCGCATTACTGAACCCTTAGGCTTTCCCGCTCCTGCCTAACGAGACTATACGGTTACCTCGACTTCGCCGGAGCCTTCTTCTAGACCTAGCAGCTCGGCTTGGCGATGTGCCTCCGCAATCAGGGTGGACACGATTTCCTCCTCGGGAACCGTCTTTATCACTTTGCCTTTGATAAAAATCTTGCCTTTGCCGTTACCACTGGCTACCCCGAGATCAGCCTCACGCGCCTCACCAGGGCCATTTACAATGCATCCCATGACCGCTACTCGCAACGGTACTTTGATTTCGTCTTTAAGGGCATCTGTAACCTGATTGGCTAGGGTACAAACGTCTACCTGTGATCGCCCACAAGAGGGACAGGAAACAATCTCCAGGGTGCGTTCTTTTAGCCCCATCGACTGCAAAATTTCAACGCCAACTTTTATTTCTTCCACCGGATCGGCAGACAGGGAAACCCGGATGGTATCCCCGATTCCTTGACGTAGCAAGGCACCGAAAGCGGTCGCTGATTTGATAGTGCCTTGGAATTGGGGCCCGGCTTCAGTAACCCCGAGGTGCAGCGGCCAATCCCCCATTTCACTGAGTATTTCATAGGCACGAATCATGGTTATCGGGTCATGATGTTTTACTGAAATTGCAAAATCATGAAAATCGTATTGCTCGAATAGGCGTGCCTCGTTAACCGCAGATTCTGCTAACGCTTCCGGGGTAGCTTTTCCGTGACGCGCCATTACCCGCGGATCGAGCGAACCCGCATTAATTCCAATCCGCAGAGCGGTGCCATGTTTACGGGCACATTTGGTGATTTCTTCAACTTGGTCATCGAATTTGCGGATATTTCCGGGGTTAACCCGCACGCCGGCGCACCCGCCTTCAATCGCGGCAAACACATATTTGGGTTGAAAATGAATGTCAGCAACCACCGGAATAGTAGATTTTTCGGCGATTATCGGCAGCGCCTGGGCATCATCGGCACTGGGACAGGCCACCCGGACAATATCGCAACCGGCCGCCGTTAACGCCGCAATCTGCTGTAAGGTGGCACCAATATCGGTGGTTTTGGTGGTGCACATGGACTGCACACTGATTGGGGCATCTCCCCCGATGGCTACGTTTCCGCAATGAATCTTGCGGGTTTTTTTCCGCGGGAAACCCATCGGTTTTACTTCCGGCATTCCTAGTTCAACACTCACGTTCCTATTATGACGCCTGAGCCGCTAAACCCCTACTTTCCCCAACCCTTCCCCCTCTACCTGCGCTAATACCACGGTCTTTATAGGGCATCTGGATGCAGCTAGGATCAAAAACCCTAGCAATATCGCAAGAGGCTATGGCAAGCTAATCGGATCAACGATATCTGCGACCATCAGCAGCACTGTCATCGCAATCAACAGTCCTGCCACCACATAGGTGAGTGGTACAGCTTTCGCAGCATCGATTGGCCCCGGCGCAGGGCGAGAACGCAGCCGCGCATAGCCATTCTTGATTCCTTGCCAACAGGCACCGGCAATATGTCCCCCATCTAAGGGCGGTAGCGGAATCAGATTAAATACAAACAGCGCCATATTTAACGAAGCCAGCAGAGAAAGCATTCCTCCCGCGCGGTCAGCTAGAGTTATTTGGGTAGCCGGAGCGGAACCGATTTCCCCGGCGATGCGCCCTACCCCTAGCACCGACATAATCCCAGAGCTATCTCGCGGGGAGTCGGTAAATACCGCAACCCCTACGTCCCATACGGCAACCGGTAGTTTTAATACTACTGCTGCGGTTTGGTAAAACATTTGCCACATGGTTTGCCCATAGGTGGCAAGTCCAGTGCTTTGACGCTCCGAACGCGCATAGAGGCCGGCTTTCCCCTCCACCCCGGAAAGCTGAAGGTCAATTACTTCTCCTCCGCGCCGCACCGAAACGGTAGCATCTCCCCGAGTAGCCTGCGCATATTTTCGCAGGTCTTCCCAACTGTTGATTTTCTTACCGTTCCAGGCAAGTAGAACATCCCCGGATTTAATCCCGGCTTTAGCTCCCGGAGAAGGCTGAGCTCCTGTTTGGGAACAATCGACTACTTGACCGGCTTTTAGGCACACTGCTTTATCGACGGTGGTGGTGGGAGTGGCAATCCCAATTCCCAGCATCGCTACCCCCATCAGTACGAACGCTAGGAATAGATTCATAACTGGCCCGCCGAACATAACTACCAGGCGGTGGCGCACCGGCAGGTTATAAAAAGCTCGGGAACGTTGCTCCCGGGGAATTTCAGCTAGCGAGGTATCCCGGGCTTCCTGCGACCAAGTAGGAACCAAGCTGTCTGCTTGTTGCGGATCCAGTGCACGTGCCTGGCGTACCGAGAGTTTCTTGCCGTCAAGTTTGTATCCAAATTGATCAGGGTCACCCGGTCCATACATTCCCAGGATCCGACAGTAACCCCCCAGGAGTACGGCTTTTACCCCGTACTCGGTTTCCCCACGTTTGCGCGAAAACAGGGTGGGCCCAAAACCAATCATGAACTGGGGAACTAGCGCCCCAAATTTCTTAGCGGGCAATAGATGCCCACATTCGTGCAGGCCAATAGAGATAAGTAGCCCAATAACCAAAATTATTATTCCCAGCAAAAACGCCATGGGGGTAGCCTACCTAGTGTTTATGACAATTTCCTGAGCCCTAGTTTTCGCCCAAGTTTGTACGTTCATGATTTGCGTTAAATCCGGATTATCAATACCGACATGTTCAGATAATACTTGCGCCAGAGAATCCACTATTTTCAGGTAAGGTAGGTTTCCTTTCAGGAAGGCCGCTACGAACACTTCATTGGCGGCGTTATAGACCGCCGGGTGAGTAGCCGAAGCTGCCACTGCCTGCCGCGCTAGTTTTATCGCCGGGAAAGTCTCATGATCTACCGGCTCAAACTGCCACTGCTGGGTCTTGGTGAAATCCAGGGGCATGACTGTTTTTTCCAGGCGCACCGGCCAATCTAACCCCAAGGCAATCGGTAGACGCATATCCGGTGGGGAGGCCTGCAAAATAGTAGCCCCATCCCGCCAGGTAACCCCGGAATGAATAATCGACTGGGGGTGAATCACCGGCACAATATTTTCGGGAGCAACATCAAACAGCAAATGCGCCTCTATCAGCTCTAACCCCTTGTTCACCAAAGTTGAAGAATTAATAGTGACTACTGGCCCCATCGACCAGGTGGGGTGATTAAGAGCCTGCTGCGCGTTAACTTCTGCTAAGTCTGCCCGTTTCTGCCCCCGAAACGGCCCGCCAGAGGCAGTGAGAATAATCTGGCTAACTTCACTGCGCCCATCCTGGTTTACACTGGTCAGTCCCTTATGATGCACGCCAGAAGCCAAAGCCTGGGCAATCGCCGAGTGTTCTGAATCCACCGGCACAATCTGGCCAGGGCGTCGGCAGGCAGCTTTCACCAGGGCACCGCCGACAATCAAAGATTCCTTATTTGCCAGCGCTAAGGTGGCTCCGCTTTCTAGAGCAGCCAAAGTAGGAGCTAGACCCACCCCACCGGTAATTCCATTGAGCACTACCGCCTCGTGACTGGCTCTCCCCGCCAGGAGGGCACTCGCATCTCCCCCAGACAAAATCTCGGGACTATATTTTTCACCGCCAGGAAGTTCCGCAGCTAGTGTAGCAGCGAATTCCTCCCTCTTATCTTGGGAAATTGCCACTATCTGTGGACGGAAGCTCGCAGCTTGGCGCGCCAGTAAAGCTAGGTTAGATCCCCCAGCGCTCAAACCGCGAACGCGAAAACGCTCCAGATTTTGAGTAATTACTGCTAAGGCTTGGGTGCCGATAGATCCGGTGGATCCCAAGATAAAAACGTCCCGCACTATCCCTCCCAAATCACCAGCATTATTTTGACGGTATCTGCGCGCCCACCAGCGGCTATTCTACCGCCAGCAATACTTCTACTGCCCGCGAAAGATAAGCATCAACAACGCCCTCTTTATAGGCTTTTTCATTCTTGGCGGTCTTGAAAGTGGCGCTACGAATCTGAGCAGAAGTCATCCCCTCATCAGAGTCAAAATACTGTGCCAGCTGGTCTAGAAGCTCATCCACCTGAGCAGCGTCATAGCCTTTTCCATCCGGATGGGCAAAACGTTTACCCCGAGGACGGAGCATCCGGGGATACAGAGTAGTTGCCCGCTGCGCCACCCGCTCCATCCAAGCTTGGGAACCGTTAACCGCCACGTTATCCGCACGGTCACGGCGCACGAACGCTGCCTCTAGACGATCCATCGCTTGATCAATAGCGCTCGTCTGATAGCCCCGCCGCACCAGGTCAAAATGGGCACCCCGCACCTGGGCAGCCGAGAATTTTTCCGCAGGCACCCCACCCTCGTAGGCCTTACGAGCCTTAGTGAAAAACTCGTCAACCTGTGCTGGATCGTACCCCCGCGTAAAATAACCGGCTCGCGGAAAGCTGTTCTCACTCATTTGCCAGCCCTCTCCTTCCGAGATTTGGTCGCCAATTGGCCACACGCTCCGTCAATGTCCTGTCCGCGAGTATCACGGATAGTGGTAGTTATACCTTTACTCTCCAGAGTATCCACAAATTCTGCTTGAGCGCGGGATTCACTCGCCGTCCAGATAGATCCCGGAGTGGGATTTAGAGGAATCGGGTTCACATGCGCCCAACCACGCCCGCGAGCATTCAGTAAATCCGCCAACAAGCCCGCCCGCCAAACTTGATCATTCATGTTTTTAATCAGAGCATATTCAATGGAAACGCGCCTGCCGGTAACTTGAAAATACTGGTAGGCGGCATCCAAGAGTTCACTGACCTTGAACCGAGAATTCAAAGGAATCAGCTGATCACGTAATTCGTCATCGGGAGCATGTAAAGAAATAGCCAAGGTGAGAGGGATTTTTTCTTCCGTCAGCTTCTTAATTCCCGGCACCAGCCCCACAGTCGAAACCGTGATTCCCCGCGCCGACATGCCAAACCCCTCCGGAGGATCGGCGATTAACCGGCGTACCGCGCCTAGAACTGCGCGATAATTCACCATGGGTTCCCCCATTCCCATAAACACCACGTTGGAAAGGTTACAGGGAGTTCCGCCAAGCTCGCCCTCCTGACAGGCCTTTCGTGCCAAACGCACCTGTTCCACGATTTCCGCGGTGGAAAGGTTACGAGTCAGCCCCATTTGCCCAGTCGCGCAAAACGGACAGGCCATGCCGCATCCCACTTCACAAGAAATACAGAGAGTAGCGCGGGAAGGATACCGCATCAACACCGACTCTACTTCAGCGCCATCAAATAGACGCCACAGGTATTTGCGAGTCATTCCCCGGTCACCGCTATGAGATATTACTTGCTGAACCAAAGAGGGGAAAGCCAGTTCAGTTAGCTTTTCTCGTCCATTGGCGGGTAAATCTGACATTTGCTGCGGATCAGTAGTCAGATGAGTGAAATAATGCCGGGATAACTGGTCAGCACGAAAAGCTGGGAAGCCAGCATCTTTTAGCAGTTGTTTACGTCCCGCCAGATTAAAATCCGCCAAATGTTCCTGCGGTTTTACCCGCCTAGTTGCTTGAAAGCGCAGTACGGGACGTGCATCCGGGCTACTGGCGCCCTCGGGTACTTGATCGGTGGGCATTACCTGGGCAGGATCGCGGCGAGGACGAGCCCGGCGCATCAATTCTTTATCACTGGCAGCACTCTTGGGGAGGAAGTATTCCTTTCCCCCAGTTTTAACCGTATTTTTCTCCGCTTCCGGGGCTTGTGGTTTCGCCATTTTTGCCCCGTCCTTAAAAGATAAATAGTGAGACTACAAAGAACAATGGCACCGTGAGCAGCAGTGAATCTAAGCGATCCATTACCCCGCCGTGACCAGGCAGCAAGTGACCCATATCTTTAAGCTGCAAATCTCGCTTAATCAGGGACTCCCCCAGATCGCCGCAAGTGGCAAGAATGGGGGTTAATATCCCTAGCGCCGCAATTGCCCACAGCGGAGTTCCTGTAGCCCATACCGCGATAGTAGCAGCCAACGTACACATCACCAGGGAGCCTGCAAACCCTTCCCAGCTTTTCGCGGGAGATACTGCCGGAGCCATCGGGTGCTTTCCTTTAAGCACCCCCGCCACATAACCGCCTATATCATTACATATAGTGATCACAATCCAGAGAATAATCGGCGCCGGATAATGTGGATTATGCAGCATAATCACTACGAAAGAAGCTAAGAACGGCAAATAGATAGCGACAAAGCAGGTAGCTAAAAGATCGCGGGTAGCAAACTTAGACGGCCCCACGCTTAAGCGCCAAATCGCGCAGGTAATCAGGGTTGCCAATAGTGCTGCCCACAGCCCTTCGGGCCCAAGCAGATAGGCGCAAAGTAGCATCCCGATAGTTCCTACCCAAAGGGGTGGAAGACACAATTTTATCCGGATACGGGAAAGGGCTCTGGCCATCTCTACTTCAGCCATTATCGCCACTACCATTACGAACACTAGGAAAAAAACTGTGGGTGCTAATAGCAGTGCCAGTACCAAGGCTCCCAGCCCTACTCCCACGCCGATTGAGGCTGGCAAGTTACGACCCGCCCGCGATTTTTCGGCTTTCGCAGGCGGATTCTTAGTAGGTTCTGAGTTCATGGCAGATGCCGATCCCTTGCTTAAGGCATGGGGAGGTTGCTTCAACTACATCTCCATTAATTCTTTTTCTTTGGACTCCAGCAAAGCATCCATGGTGTCTACCTGCTTCTTAGTCAGAGCCTCAATTTCTTTTTCCGCACGCGTTACTTCGTCCTCACCAGCATCGCCATCTTTCTTCAACTTAGCTAGCTGATCCATAGCTTTGCGGCGAATACCGCGAATGGTAACCCGGCCTTCCTCGGCCTTTTGCCCCGCTAGCTTTACGTAGTCACGACGCCGTTCCTCGGTAAGTTCCGGTAGGGTAACCCGAATATGGTTACCTTCGTCAGTGGGGTTAACCCCCAGGTCAGAATCCCGAAGGGCCTTGATAACATCTTTAGTGGAGGACTTATCATAGGGGGCAATCAACACCGTACGTGGCTCCGGAATATTGATAGTCGCCAGTTGCTGCAAAGGCGTGGGTGCCCCGTAATACTCCACCAAAATCGGGTTAAACATGGCGGCATTGGCGCGCCCCGTACGGATAGTGGTGAACTCTTCCCGGGAAAATTCGATGGCTTTTTCCATCTTGTCCTCGGCCTCGAGCAGAATATCGTCAATCACTTGGCTACTCCTTTTCAGCAGAAACTAATGTACCGATTGTCTCACCCAGGAGGGCGGAAGTAACGTTGCCAGGCTCAGACATACCAAAAACCCGGGTATTAAGACCATTGTCCATGCAAAGACTAAAGGCGGTAGCATCCATAACTTTTAGCCCTTTTTGCAGAGCTTCCTGATAGGTGAGATGGTCAAAGCGGGTGGCACTGGGGTCGCACTTGGGATCCGCACTATAAACCCCATCAACCCCGTTTTTCCCAACTAATAGCTCTTGGCAGTGGGTTTCGAGGGCTCGCTGGGCACTAACGGTGTCAGTAGAGAAGAATGGCAGACCGCTGCCGGCGCCGAAAATCACTACCCGTCCCTTTTCCATATGGCGCACAGCTTTTAGAGGAATATAAGGCTCTGCAATTTGCCCCATGGTAATCGCAGTCTGCACTCGGGTGGTCACCCCTGCCTGTTCTAACAGATCTTGTAGAGCCAGGGAATTCATTACTGTTCCCAGCATTCCCATATAGTCGGCACGCGCCCGATCTAGACCGCGCTGAGAAAGTTCGGCACCCCGGAAGAAGTTCCCCCCGCCCACTACTACCGCAACCTGAACTCCCCGTTCAACTGCGGCTCCGATTTGGTGAGCTACCGAATTAATAACGTCTAAATCCATGCCGACATGCCCGCCGCCAAAGACCTCTCCAGACAACTTCAGCATCACTCTGCGTTGTTTATTTGCGATTTCTTGGTTCACCCTTGTCCCCTTAAATATCGTTACTGGCCGGCAGGCAGCACCTGTCCCTACCACCTTAACCCGAAGATTACTGCCTGAGGTCGCCCCCAGGGACTTCTTACTTATTTATCCCGGTAAAATCCGGGTTTTTAGCTTGTGAACATAAAAGTGTGGCCTCAGGATTTTCCTGAGGCCACATCTTTATCTACTTAAGAACCTACGTGGAAACGGGCGAAAGCAGTAACTTTACCGCCAGCCGCTTTCACAATCTGCCCTACTGTTTTCTTGGGATCTTTTGCAAAATCCTGATCTAGCAGGCAATTATCCTTGTAGAAGGATCCCATCCGGCCTTCAACAATCTTGTCGACAATCTTTTCGGGTTTGCCCTCTTTAATGGTCATTTCCCGCAGAGTTTCGCGTTCCTTATCCAGCTCAGACTGGGGAACTTCCTCGCGATCAATAAAACGGGGGCTATAGGCAGCAACATGCAGCGCAATATCGTGAGCGACTTCTGCGCCAGCCTTATCAGTGGCCACCAGCACCCCGACCTGCGCGGGAAGATCCGCGGAAGAGTAATGCAAGTAGCTGGTCACAGCCTCGCCCTCAATCCGGGTAACCTTACCCAAAACAATATTCTCGGAGAAGAGAGCGCCGATTTCCTCTACCTTGTCTTTCACGGTGCCCTCACCGCATTTTGCGGCCAACAGGTCGTCACGAGTGCTTACCCCGCTGTCTACCAACGCCTGCATGATTTCCTCGGCGGCCTCCACAAACTTGGGGGACTTGCCCACAAAGTCAGTTTCGGAGTTTAGCTCTACCATTACCCCGGCCTGTCCGTCCGCAGTATCCAGAACTTTCGCCATTACCAGACCATTAGCGGTAGAACGATCTTCCCGCTTAGCTAGGGATTTCTTACCCGCTAACCGAATTGCCTTTACAGCTGCTTCCTTGTCACCGTTGGCCTCTTCCAGGGCTTTCTTTACTTCCATTAGACCGGCACCGGTCAGTTCGCGCAGCTCTTTAATGTCTTGCATCGAAATAGCCATAAGTATGTTCCTCTCTTAACGATCCTTAGCGGATTATTCAGACTTTTCTGCTTCAGCCGGAGCTTTTTCCTCTTCCGCGGAGGCAGCAGGCTCTTCAGCTTTCTCTTCGCCGGCTTCTTCGCTAGCTTCGCCTTTTGCGGAGCCCTCTAGCAGCTCACGTTCCCAATCGGCCAAGGGTTCTTCACTGGCCACAGCAGCATCTTCGCTAGTTTCTTTCTTAGCAGCCGCCTTTTGCGAGCGAGCAATCAAACCATCAGCGCAGGCATCGGCAATAATCCGGGTGAGCAGAGCTACCGAGCGGATAGCATCATCATTACCAGGAATCCCAAACTCGATTTCGTCCGGATCGCAGTTGGTATCCAAAATCGCCACAATCGGGATATTAAGTTTATTGGCTTCTGCCACTGCCAGGTGCTCTTTATTGGTGTCAACTACCCAGATAGCAGAAGGAATACGCGCCATATCGCGAATACCACCCAGGGTGCGGGCGAGTTTGTCTTTCTCGCGGCGCATCATCAGCAATTCTTTCTTGGTGCGTCCAGAACCGGAAACATCATCGAAGTCGATTTGTTCTAGTTCCCGCAGACGCTGCAGACGCTTGTGTACGGTACCAAAGTTGGTGAGCATACCACCCAACCAGCGCTGATTAACGTAGGGCATCCCTACCCGCTCCGCCTGTTCAGCAATGGAGTCTTGCGCCTGTTTCTTGGTGCCAACAAAGAGAATGTTCCCCCCGCGCAGCACAGTTTGCTGCACGAAATCGTAGGCACGATTGATGCCATCTAGGGACTGCGCTAAATCGATTACATAAATACCGTTGCGATCAGTCAAGATGAAGGGCTTCATCTTAGGATTCCAACGTCGGGTTTGATGTCCAAAGTGAACGCCGCTCTTCAGCAGCTCAGACATGGTTACTACCGCCATGACTTCCTTTCAGTGCGTCTGGGACGCACGCGTTTAGGGGCTAGTGCCCCGGTTTACGGTTTTCATTCGGTTCCTGGCACGACGTCCGCTGACACCCGTTTTTACCGTTAGAAACCCCTTTAGGATTTGCCCCAAAAAGATCCCCGCCAAAAACAGGACCGAAGCCAGCGTGACCCAGCGAAGCTGGTAGTCGTACGCGAAGTCACCTGGCTAGCCAGGCGCTAAGTGCTATCTTAGCGGCCGGAAGGAAGTACCCCAAGCTGAAAGCGCTACTGAGCACTGTTAATCTGCTGACAGTTTCCAAAAGAAAATACTGGTTATTTATTTTTCAAGGTTTACTCTGGTTGTTCCTGCAGCTATCTCTGCGGTTGTCCCCCGTTTGTCCTCCGGGCTATATAAGGGCACATCATCCTGGTTTGCTTATTAGAAAATTCTTGCGGAGGGTGCGAGGGTGCAAGCTGAGGGGATGAAGAAGAATCTCTATTCCTTCGGGGCACTGCTGGCGGCTTTGGGCGCAGCCTTACTCTTGGCTTTTTCCCCACCTCCCCCGGCTCTTATTACTATCGGCGGTCAAGGATTTGGACAGAATGTAAACCTGGCGCGGCTTGCTGGGGAAATCGGGCATTACCAGTGGCCAAGTCGCCACCGGGTCAAAATCCTACGTGCCTTTAACCCCCCAACCTCTCCCTGGGGCAGCGGACACCGGGGAGTCGATCTAGATATGTCGGCCGGCAGCGAGGTTTTTAGTGCGCGTGCGGGAACCGTTTTCTTTGTCGGTACCATCGCTGGTAAGCCCAGTATTTCGATTAAACATACGAAGCTAATTCGCACCACCTATACCCCGGTGACAAGTGATTTAGCGGTAGGAACCGCGGTTAAATCCGGCCAAAAGATTGGAATCTTGCAACCGGGACACCCGGGGCTACATTTTGGGGCAAAAATCGATGATTACCACTATCTAAACCCCCTGCTGCTAATCTTGGGACCGATTCGCCTCCTCCCTGATGCTTAAACCAATCTTTGTACCGAAGGTTTAGATGACCAGAAAACGCTAGGCACGGGGGAAAGCCTGTTGATAGGCGCCAATCAGACGATGGGCATCAACATGGGTATAGCGCTGGGTAGTAGATAGCGCAGAATGTCCTAACATTTCCTGAATTACTCGTAAATCTGCCCCACCCGCTAACATGTGGGAAGCCATCGAATGCCGCAAACCGTGTGGCCCTAGATCTGGTACTCCCGCCAAGGCACAGGCTCGATGCAAACGCCCCCGTACGATCCTTTCAGATACTGCCCCTCCTTGGGCTCCTAAAAATAAGGCATCAGCCGGCGGAGATTTTTGTAGCTCACCCCGCGCCCTCTGTAAGTAGAAGAGCAAGGATTTTTCCGCCTGCGAACTAAAGGGGACTATTCGTTCTTTGGAGCCCTTACCCCATAACCGCACTGTGCGCGAGTTGAAATCAATATCTTCCGGTACGAGGGCACATATCTCCCCCACCCGCGCCCCGGTAGCGTAAATCAACTCGAATATTGCCCAATCCCGTGCCAGCACCGCGGTCTTCTCTGCCTGGCTTTCACACCAAGCTAGCAGCTGTTTAGCCTGTGAAACTGACAGCGTATGTGGCAGATTCTTTGCAGTTTTCGGAGTACGCAACTGCTTTGCAAAATCCGTTTCCAGCAACTGATCTTGTTTTGCCCATTTCGAGAAGGCACGCAGCGCCGCGATTTTTCGCGCAATCGTAGTAGCCGATTGCCCCTGAGAACGCAAATGAGCCAGCCAGTTACGTGCTGCCGACAAAGTACAGGCCGGCAGAACGGATTGCTCTTCATTGATTCCACAATGATCCAGCCACCCGCGTAAATCCGCAAGATAGGCCTTAATGGAGGCCGGAGAAAATGATTTCGCATACTGCAAGTAGCGGCGATAATCCTCTAAGGCTTCCCTTCGCTTTACCGCTCGCATGCCTAGACTCCCGCCTTTTTCCATTTGTCATTAATTTGGATAACTCGACCATCCATTTCCAGGTTACCCATTATGGACAGCACTTCCTCGATGGCTGCCCCGCTGGCACGTGCAATTGCCGAGGCATCAGCCGGGCTACGTAGGGGAATAGCATCCAGGATTCGGGCACTTAGGGGATCAAGACCGTCCAGGTACCCTGCTTGCACTCGGTTTTGCGCGCAAATTACCGTCCCCAGGGGCGCAATCATTTCTTGCACGTCCTCGGCGCTGCTAATCAAGGTCGCGCCATCCCGGATTAACTGGTTGGAGCCTGCCCATTCGGGTTGGTTAATCGGGCCGGGAACTGCCCCCACTTGCCGCCCTAGTTCCATGCCGTGCCGGGCAGTATTGAGCGCTCCGGAGCGAAATCCCGCCTGGATTACTACAGTTGCAGCCGATAACGCTGCAATAAGCCGGTTACGATCTAAGAATCGCCAGCGAGTGGGGCGCGATCCGGGCGGATATTGGCTAAGCAACAAGCCGTTGCGAGAAATCTGTTTAAACATCTGCGAGTTCATAGCCGGATAAGGACGATCCAGACCGCCTGCCAGCAGACTAATCGTAGGGGTTTTTGCCCGCAGACAAGCCTGGTGAACCAGGCAATCCACCCCATAAGCACCCCCGGAAACCAGGGTAATCTCCTCCCCTGCGCACCGCCAGGCAAGTTCGGTGGCAATATCGTGTCCCAGGTTGGAAACGGCGCGTGCCCCCACCATCGCCACGGTTTTTTCACTTTTACCATTTATCAGGGAAGTATCGCCGATTGCCCAGAGAGCCCACGGAGCGTTAGCCACATTTGCAAATGAGGCTGGCCAATCCGGATCGCGGCGAGTAAGCAGCGTAAAACGTCCTCGGGAAAGCATCTTTTCCAGAGCGGATAAATCTAGGACTTCTAGGCGGCTCCGCCAGCGAGAAAACGATTTATCCCATTTGTCAGCGCCGGTGCGCCGTAGGAGCTCCACCGGTAAATAGCTGTGCCAACGCTGCGGGGTGTCACTGGCAGCACGGCGAGCAATTCTTAGAGCCGCAACCGGCCCTAATTCACTAAGGAGCAAATCTGCGGCCTGATCTCCGGCCTCAGTAAGCATCGACCAACTGGCACAGGCCAGCCGGTACTGGTGATCATCTTCCATGTTTCCTCCTAGGAGCACTGCGAAGTTCTCAGCGAATAGGCCAAACCAAAATCTTCGCTTGTGGGTTTATCCCTGCCTTTTAGATCCGCGACTGTCCACGCTACTCGGCAGATACGGTCAGCACCCCGCATAGAGATCCACCCCGATCCCACCAGGTGATCAAGGCGATCTTTAGAAGCGGAATCTAAATGCTGCCTCAACATACGGCTGGGGACACGCGCGTTCAGGGCAACTTCCTGCTCTTTCCAGCGATAGCGCGCCCTTTCGCGCGCCTGAAGCACCCGCTCCCGGACAGATTGGCTATCCTCAGGTAATTCCTCAGTAGCTAAATCAGTAATTTTGGGTCTGCCCACCCGGCACTGCAAATCGATACGATCCATTAAAGGCCCCGATAGCCGCGCTAAATACCGTACCCGTTGATAAGGAGTACATTTACATTCTCCTCCCCGCTGTCCCCACATTCCACAGGGGCAAGGGTTAGCCGCAATTACCAGCTGGAACGCTGCGGGAAAACTAGTAACCGCCCGGGAGCGATGTACGGTTATTTTCGAGGTTTCTAAAGGCTGTCTTAAAGCATCCAGGCTCCGGGTTTGAAATTCAGGGGCTTCATCCAGGAAAAGGACGCCCCGGTGCGCTAAGGAGATTGCCCCGGGGGAGGCGATTCCGCTACCTCCCCCAATCAAGGCCGGAAGAGTGGCGGAATGATGCGGGGCGATAAAGGGAGGATGACGCATCAGGCCGTTATCGGGCATAAAGGCTCCCGCCAGGGAGTGAATCGAGGTGACTTCCAGGGCTTCTTCATCATTCAAGGGCGGTAAAATCCCTGGTAGACAACGTGCCAGCATAGTTTTTCCGGATCCAGGAACTCCAATAAAACTCAGGTGATGTCCCCCGGCAGCAGCTATTTCTAAGGCTCTTCGCGCTAGAAACGCTCCCCGCACCTCCTGCAAATCTGGGGAATTATCCAGCACCGGGGAACGAGCTATAGCTGGAGAAGCAGGTTTATTGAGAATTTTAAGTTCCGCTAGCCGCCCTTTTATTTTCCGCATCCCTAAATAACACAACGCTTCTACCAGATGCGATACTCCGATAATTTCTATTCCCTCGATTAGAGAGGCTTCGGGTACCGCTTCGGCCGCAACCATCACTTTCTTAAAGCCGGCTCGCCGTGCTGCCAAAACCTGCGGCAAGATTCCTTTCACCCGATAGACGCGTCCATCTAACCCCAGTTCCCCGCAAAACACCATCCCCGTTGCCCGTTTTTGCACTCCCGTATAGCGGGAAGCCACCACAGCCAACGCAATCGGCAAATCAAAACCAGAGCCAGTCTTAGGTAATTCCGCGGGGGAAAGATTAACCGTCAGCCGGGTAGGCTCCCAACGCAGCCCGGTAGAGGCAATCGCGGCCTCCACTCGAGCTCGTGATTCCCGTAGAGAAGCATCCGGTAGTCCTACTAGAGAAAAGGCTGGTAGTCCTTGCGTATGATGAGCTTCAACTTTAATGAGGTGACCATGCAATCCCACCATGCCTAAAGCAAAACAAGTTCCGATTTGCCCCATCTTAAATCCCCCGACAGTGGGTAATCAGCGGTACTGTACCGCCAGAAATATCAATGGCTATCAAATCAATCCGTACTCCACGCCCTCTGCCTGAACCGGGATGGCTGCTGAGCCACAAGCTCACCAGTTGGCGCAAGCGGTTATATTTTTCGCGGCCAATACCCCGTCTCGCACCCCCATACTGTTGAGAAGTGCGCGTTTTTACCTCGGCAAATACTAGACGCGCTGAATGTGGATCCCGGCAGATAATATCGAGTTCTCCGAAACGACAGCGCCAGTTACGGTCTAGAATCTGGTAACCAGACTCTTTCAGCATTCGGACGGCCAAATCTTCTCCCGCCGTCCCAATCGCCCGGTTCTTGCTTGTCATGCGTCAAGAATGACCCAATAGCCAAGCAAACGAAACCTGTTATTCTCCAAACAAGGAAAACTCTGGATTATTTTCCCTTGGGGATACCCCTCTGTAAACCGCTGCTAGCCCGAGACAGAACACCCCGTAGCCTCAAACACAGCCCTTAAAACAGCTGATCACCATACTGCGGACAACGGATCAAGTAGTTAAAAGCTCCCAGGGCAGCATTTGCCCCCGCTCCCAGAGCAATCACAATTTGCTTATGCGGAGTGTTAGTGCAATCTCCGGCGGCAAAAATTCCCGGTACCGAAGTGGCACCCTGGTTATCTACCCGAATATATCCATTCTCTAACTCTATAGTTTCCGGTAACCAGTCAGTGTTAGGAATCGATCCTATCTGCACAAAGATACCGTCAAGATCCAATACGTGCTTCCCACTCTGGGCATCAATATATTCTAGACCGGTTACCCGATGACCGTCTCCTAGCACCCTAGTGGCATTGGCAGAACTAATCACCCGGGTATTGGGCAGTGCTGTGAGCCGGTCTTCTAGAACCTTATCTGCCTGTAACTGTTCCGCCAAGTCAATCAAAGTAACTTCGCGAGCTAAGGCCGCTAAATCAATAGCTGCCTCTACCGCCGAGTTTCCTCCCCCCATGACTGCTACTCTACGATCCGCAAACAGCGGACCATCGCAGTGAGGACAGAAGGTAACCCCCCGGTTCAGGTACTGATCTTCGCCAGAAATATCCAAACGTTTAAAACTGGTGCCGGTACAAATCACTACGGTTCGCGCACGCAAACATGCCCCACCTTCGGTAGTAAGCGGAACCAGCCCATCCTTATCACGTTCCCCAATGGCTTCAATCCGAATCCCACCGATTTGGTGAACTGCGTAATCACGCAGGTTTGCTTTAAAAGTAGAAACTAAATCCTCGGGTTGGACGCGTTCAAGGGTAATCAGATTCTCGATCTGACCGCTCTCCAAAATCTGCCCTCCAACCCGATCTGCCACCAACCCGACTCGCAATTGCTTACGCGCTGCGTAGACCGCTGCAGCAGTAGCAGCCGGACCACCCCCAATTACCAACACGTCAAAGGGATCTAGAGCATTGAGACGCTTCAACCGTAGTCCGGTCATACCCCGCCCAATTTTGGAAACAATCTGCTCCAAAGTTGCCCTGCCCTGCGAAAATACTTCCCCATTTTTCATCACCGTGGGTACTGATTGTAAATGCAGATGCTCAAACTCTTCCCAGAAAGTACCACCATCCACTGTGGTGTGCTTAATCAGCGGGTTGATAATTGAAATCGCGTTTAAAGCTTGCACCACATCCGGACAGTTCATACAGGAAAGCGAAACATAGCTAGTGAACTCGGCAGGTTCATCGATTTCTTTAATCGCAGCGATAATATCGGCATCAGCCTTAACCGGATGCCCACCCACCTGCAATAACGCTAACACAAAGCTGTTGAATTCAGTTCCGGTAGGCACCCCGGCGAAACGCACCCCGATATCGGTTCCCACACGGCGAATCGCAAAAGAGGGCTTACGCTTATTTTCTTCCCATTTGACCTGAATATTTTCTGATAAGCCTGCTATCTGGTGCAGAATTTCAGAGGTCTGCTTAGATTGCTCAGAATAATCCAAAGAGGTGGCGAACTCTACCGGGTATTTAATTAATCCAATAACTTGTTTTACCTGGTCAAGTATTTTTTCTTCTAGCATTTTTACAGCTTCCCAGACAGATCAAAAGTAGGAGTAATAGTACTTTCGCCCAAATCCCAATTCGCGGGACATACTTCATCAGGATGGTCAAAAATATACTGAGCGGCACGTACCTTCCTCAATAGCTCCCCAGCACTGCGCCCTACCGCATCCGAAGTGGTCTCTATGTATTGAATAATCCCATTGGGGTCAATCAGGAAGGTACAGCGATAGGCACAGCCGGATTCCTCGTCTAAAGCTCCAAATGCCCGAGAGATTTTGCCGGTAGGATCGGCCACCATGGGGAAGGCAATCTTTTGGATCCGCTTCGAAGTTTGATGCCAAGCTTTATGGGCATGATGCTTATCAGTAGATACTGAATAAACTTCTACCCCCATCCGTTGCAGCTGGGCATAGCTGTCTGCCAAATCCTCTAGTTCGGTAGGACAAACATAGGAAAAATTCGCCGGATAGAAGAACATTATCGCCCATTTATCGCGGTAATCCTCGCTGGATACATCGACAAAAGAGTCGTTATGGAAAGCTATCCCGGACCAGTCCGGCGCCACAGCATTAATCTTGGACACTGTCTGCCTTTCTGCTTATAAAGCATGGAAAATGCCTAACACTTTTTTCTATGGTAACAGTCGCCCGCCTCCTCGGTTAGCGAAATACGCTATCCGGGCATTATTTCTAGATAGTTATTTCTGATTCGGGCAGCTTCTCCACATTAATATCTTTGAAAGAGTAGACCTTAACCTGATTAACGAAGCGGGAGGGACGGTAAATATCCCATACCCAGGCATCTTGTAAGGTTACTTCGAAGAAAACATCCCCACCATTATTGTGCATTTGTACGTCGACCTGATTGGCCAGGTAAAAGCGGCGATCGGTTTCCACCACGTATTTGAAGATGGAAACCACATCTCGGTATTCGCGGAATAAGGCGAGTTCCTGATGATTCTCATAGGCTTCTAAATCTTCAATACCCAATTTTATCCCCTTAGACTGCTGAAAACTGTGGGAGCCTGCGTTCCGCGGGCACGGCGCATACCCCAAGCCCGAGTGAAATCAGTCTCCGGTACGCCTTGCAAATGCCAACTGAGCCGATGTAAAGAATCCAACCCTAACCGACTAATTGCTTGCATATGCTGCGCGGACGCATATCCTTTATTTTTTGCCCAACCATACCCTGGATCGGGTAAGCCGCTCATTAGTCTATCGCGAGTAACCTTCGCCAAGACGGAAGCAGCGGCGATAACTACCGATTTCCCATCCCCTTTAATCAAAGTGGTAACTTCACGAGAATTTTCTTGCCCTGAGGACGCATCCGGCACCCATTCCGGCAAGGAAGATTGCGTGAGCGAAAACACATCTGCAGGTGCCGTTAGGTAGTCGAAACTCCCATCAAGCAGCAGCAAACGCGGAGAAAAACCGATGGTTTCGATGACATTTAGGGCGCGGAATGCCGCTAGGCGGAGAGCGGGGGTCAAGCCCTCACAGTCAATTTCTGCAGGGGTGGCAGTACCCACTGCCCAGGCTGCCGGCCACGCAGCTAACTCGTCAAACATAGCTTCGCGGCGCCTGGCGGTTAGTTGTTTCGAGTCAGTCAAACCGACAGGGGGTGCCCCCTCGGTTCCATCTATTACTGCTACCCCCACGGCTAGGGGGCCGGCGATGGCTCCCCTGCCCACTTCGTCAATACCAGCCACGCAAGTTAGTTTAGCCGCCGAAGTCCCATCCTCACCTGCAGAGATAGCGGTATTATTCGGGGAGGTAAATAGTTTTTCCGCGCGCTTTAGTAGGGAGAGTTCTAGTTCACGGCTTGGGGTGGTCGTCATTTTAGGGAGCAGGCGGAACCGCCGCGAAAGCGTCGGTGTTCTTAATCGTAGACACCCGAGTTATCGGCCACATGATGGAAAAGGCTCGCCCCGTGACCTGGTCTACGGACACGAATCCTTTCGAGGGCTCTTTCATATGGAAACGGGAATCTTCTGAATTCGAGCGGTTATCTCCCATCACCCAAAGTTTTCCAGCCGGTACCGTAACATCAAATTTGATTAATGAGGGGGCACTGCCGGGATTAATATATCCACTTTCATCTACGCTGACTCCATTGACTTTCAACCGCCCATTAGTATCGCAACATTGCACCCGATCCCCAGGCAAGCCTACGATTCGTTTCACCAGATGGTTATGGGAGTCATCGGGACGCAGCCCCACCCAGATCATTATCTTTCCAGCAATGGAGGGGCTAGGGGTATTGGCATCACGCTTAAGCCAGTTTTCATCATCTTGAAAGACAATCACGTCACCCCGATTAAGCTGCCGATATTTAGGAACTAGTTTCGACACGATGATGCGGTCATTGATTTGTAGGGTTTGTTCCATTGACGAGGACGGGATTTGGAAGGCCTGTAGCAAGAAAGCCTTGATGATCGCAGAGATAGCTAACGCTACCACCACCATCATTAGGGTTTCGCGAATCATTAACCATCCTTTGGAGGGAGCTTTACGTGCGCGGCGACCGCTTCTTGGGGCAAAACCGCTAGTCGCCCGTTTTTCTAAGCCGCTTGTGGCTCTAGTTTCTTTCATCCCTTTAGCTCCCGCCATGATTCGTTATTTCCATCATGCCATATATAGTTAAATCGGCTCTGCCCGCAGGCAGAGCCGATTATAAATAACAGTTTTAGGCGTCGCGACGCTCTTTAATACGAGCGGCTTTCCCATGACGTTCACGCAGGTAATAGAGTTTCGCCCGGCGTACATCGCCGCGAGTTACTACCTCTAGAGAATCGATAGTCGGCGAGTTTACCGGGAAAGTACGTTCCACCCCGATACCGAAGCTAACTTTACGCACAGTGAACGTAGCATTCGCTTGTTTCTTACCATGACGAGCAATTACTACCCCTTGGAACACCTGAATACGGGTGTTTCCACCTTCAGTGACGCGTACATTTACTTTAACGGTGTCACCGGCGCGAAAATCAGGCAGATCGGAGCGCTGGGACTTCTGGTTAATCTCATCGATAATATTCAATGTAGTTTCCTCATTTGCCTTCGTTCCGCAGGTAACGTCAGCTATCGGGCCGGTCTGGCCGGCGTATCTCGCATTGACAAGCGGCATTTGCGGCCCCCTGCGGCAGGTTTCGCAGCCTACTTGTGCAACCTTGCCTATTGTGCCACGTTTTGCGCCCAAGACGGAACCTGGCAGGCTGTGAAATCCCTAACCGCTATCACATCCAGGTTTTCGATTCCCCCCACCAGGAAGGTTCTACGTCCACATTTACGGTAGCCGTGGTGACGATAGAACTTTAATGCCTGCCTATTTTCTCGATTAGTACCTAAACAAATCTTGGTTAGATGCGGAAAAGATTCTTGTAGGTAGGCGTGGGATACTTCCAGCATTGCCCCCGCTAATCCCGAACCATGCCAGCATGCATCCAGATAGCATTTCGAAAGGTACGCGCAGTTTTTGCCCCCGGATTGCATCAAGTTTTCTTCTGGGGGCAAAAATCCCGGGGCTCCCGCCTCTATCAGAGTATAACCAGCAGTTTCCCAAGCAGTATCATCAGTACCGGTCTGCGTGACGGGGGCGACTTCGACCAAAATAATCAAATTGTTCGGGTCGTCTAAATAAGCTTTGAAAGCCGCTTCGCTTAACTCGTCCTCTATAAAACACGCGATGGCTTCCTCGGGTAAATCTTTCGGGCAGGCCTGCGGGAATAAGCGAGAAGCTATGGCTGAGCAAGTTACAGTTTCTCCCGGCTGAGCGCGGCGAAAGCGTACCTGCTGCCGATAGGGGGCAGGGAGGAATCCCCTGGCAGCAAGGATTTCACGATCAGATTTTACGAGGACGTCGGGAGCTAACTTCCAAATCAAATCGGGGCGTCGTTCGGCAGTTAGCATTAGGGACTGCTGACGCCGCCATTTTTTGACCTTCTGGTGATCTCCGCTCAACAACACTGGGGGGATTTCCAGTCCACGCCAAGTAGCTGGCTGAGTGTAGGCGGGATACTCTAAGAGCCCAGATAATTCATAGGATTCTTCTACCAGAGAATTGGGATTACCCACAAAGCCTTCTAGCAGCCGACAGGTGGCTTCTACCAGGGCAACGGCGGCGACTTCCCCGCCGTTTAGCACGTAGTCCCCCAGAGAAAACGGCAGCACCTGTACCTCGGTATTCTGCTGATAGTACTGACCAACCCGTTGATCGATGCCTTCATAACGTCCACAGGCCACTACCAGATGCTCGGTGTTCTCAGCAAGATCACGTACCTGACTTTGGGTGAGGGGGATTCCCGAAGGAGTAGGAATCGCCAGCACCGTTTTAGCGGCACCTGCCTGCTCAATCACCTGGTCAATGGCTTTCCCCCAGACATCTGGTTTCATCACCATCCCTGCGCCCCCGCCCGCGGGGGCGCGATCCACCGTACGATGTACGTCTTGGGTCCAGTCTCGCAGGTCCCAAACATGTGTTTGCAAAAGCCCGCTAGAGCGGGCTTTCCCCATAAGGGAAACATCTAGACAATCAAAGAACTGGGGGAAAATAGAAATGATATCAATCCGCATTTGGGCACCTTTCTGCGCTTTTAGAACAGTCCCGCAGGCGCATCCACGGTGATTACCCCATTTTCCAGGTCTATTCCGGTCACTAAGGCTTTCACAAAAGGTACTTCCACAATCTGGCCGTCGGCAGTGGTTACTTGCAGACGATCCTGAAATCCTCCCATTTCTACCCCGCTGCATTTCCCCAAGGTTTCACCCTCGGGACTGAGAACTGTCAGTCCAGATAACTGGGCAGTTGAATATTCGTCTTCGTGGGACATTTCAGGGGCAAAGAGCTCGGTGCCGCGGATAGATTCGGCGCTTTCGCGCGTGTTGATATGTGAAAACGTGAGGCAGTAACGATTTTTTATTTCTCGATAGGACGCCACTGTCCATTGTTCACCTGAAGCCGTAGTCAGGGCTGCCCCTACCTGAAAACGTTCAGCGGGATAGTTGGTAAAGGGCCGCACCAGCACTTCGCCTTTGAGGCCACGCGGCGGGCCTACCTGCCCGATTTTTACCAGATTCATAGTTCTCTTTCTTGCTATATAAGTTGCGAGCCCCATGACGATTCATGGGGCTCGCAAGTAAAAACTGGCGTTATCGGCGCGAACGGCGATCCGTGTCGACAACATCAACCCGAACCGGTCCGCGAGTAGACAGCGCGCCCATAACTTTTCGTAGAGCCCGCGCGGTACGACCTCCCCGACCGATTACCCGCCCAAGATCCTGCGGATTAACCCGCACCTCTAGCAGTTTGCCGCGACGCATATTGCGTTCATCCACCCGCACATCCTCGGGGTGATCGACAATTCCACTAACTAGATGTTCTAGTGCATCCGCCAACATGTTTAGGCTTCCTCGCTCTCGGGAGCAGCTTCCTCGGCTTCCGCAGATTCGGCAGCTTCCTCGGCTTCTTTCGCTGCTTCGGCCTCGGCCTTAGCTTTTTCTTCGCTGACCTTGGCCTTACGCTTTTGTGCCTCGTCAGCGGCGGCTTTCACGTTCTTTTCACGAGCTTCTTCACTGCTGAGAGTTTCTTTGGTCTTGATCCAGCTTTCAACGTTTTCTTTACCGTTGAAGCGGGCGATATCACCCGAGAGCACCAGTAACCGGCGAACTGCGTCCGAGGGCTGCGCCCCCACGCCGAGCCAGTACTGAACCCGATCCGACTTTACCTGAATAAAGGAAGGTTCCTCGTTAGGGTTGTACTGTCCAACCTCTTCAATTACGCGACCGTCGCGCTTCTTGCGGCTGTCTACCACTACAATCCGGTACACCGGGTAGTGAATCTTACCAATACGCTTTAAACGAATACGAACTGCCACTTTTGTGGTTTCTCCTGTTCTATTGACTGCTGAGCGCCCGCCCTAGCCGGTGGGATTCGGCCTGGATCAAGCTCTCGAGACAAGGCCGCCACACAGAGAGGGGGTGTCTTGGCCCGGT
Source organism: Varibaculum vaginae (assembly GCF_900604285.1). Classification (GTDB taxonomy): domain Bacteria; phylum Actinomycetota; class Actinomycetes; order Actinomycetales; family Actinomycetaceae; genus Varibaculum; species Varibaculum vaginae. Next base: position 272,007 of record NZ_UWNY01000002.1, on the reverse strand, counting down.
ACAACAAGCTATTCTGCCAGAATTTCGCGCTAGGTTTCTACTTTATTCCCCACTAGATGAGCTTCTTTGAGCAGTTTCACATCTATTGGCGCCCTTTATTAATTGCGCGGGTAAACTGCACCTATATTTCCGTTCCAGTTAGGAGTTTTCCCACCGGTGTGCCGATCCAATGAGACTATTGAAAAGCACGAATAAACTGCTCGACAGCGGCGCGTGCAGTAAAGGGATCTAAATCGCGAGCACTGGCCACGAACGCCCCTCGTAAATACTCAGGTTCTTCCCGGTTATGACGGGTTTGGAATGTATGTACAGTACCTCCAGCCACTCGTACCAAGTGGATCCCCGCAGCCACGTCCCAGGGGCGCATCGCAGTTCCAAAAGCCACCGCGGTATGTCCGGCGGCCACCTGGGCTAAATCGAGAGCTCCTGCCCCGGGCGAATGTACAGTAGCATACGCATCAGCCAGACGCGAGGCCATTTTCCAAGATGTTTCTACCCGTTGGGGATCTTTATCGCGGAAAGGAAAATATCCGGTGATGATCCCCTCGCTTTCTAGGCGGGCATTATCCGCATACATTTCGGTGGCATGTTCCCCCTCATAAAGGGTGGCATTGGTTGCATCAGCGATAAAAAGTTCGCGGGTATAGGGCACGTAGACTACGCCTGCCACCATTTTTCCATCTAACTCCACCCCGATAGAAGTGTTGAAATAGGACACTCCGGAGGCGAAATTCGCGGTGCCATCAATTGGATCTACAATCCAGCGTACCCGCGCACCCAAATCTTTTACTAGCTCTGTTGCATAAGCTATTTCCCCCGCTCCCGGGGCATGTTCACGTTGTTCGGGACGAGCCAGTTCCCAAGGGAATTCCTCGGTTAAAATCTGCTCTGCCCCCTGCCGGCTTCCGCCTTCCCAACTAGCGCGCTGAATCTGCTCTAAGGTTAAAGCTCCGGCTGCGGAAATTTTTGCTTTCTCAAGGACGTGTTCTCCGGTTTCTTCCCCTAAGATCCGGGAAGCAGGCACCGCCTTCCCTAGCAGGTACTGCAGTCTCGCCTCTATGTAGCGGTCATGGATGGTAACCGGATCGTGGATACCGGCTTTTAAGAACACCTCTAGAGGTGCGCGAAAAACTTTGCGTAGATAGACCCCTACCTGTTGCGCGGCCTCTCCCGCGATGATCATCAATGCATGGTCAAGGCTCATACCCGAAGTGCTCATACTCTCCATTATTACCTACTTCAGGCTGGTATCCCTAGGAAAGGTATTCTCCAACTGGTTTTCAACATATCGATTACATAATTAAAGGTTTGGCGGATCTTCTCAAAACTGGAAAATCCGCCAAACCTCTAACACACTAAATCAAGATTCTAGTTGAGATCTTGAACAGCGTTTATTAATTTATGCGTTGAAACGGCGCGCCACTACTACTCCGGCACCTGCGAGAGCAGTCATCAGCGAGACAACCAGCATAACTGTGCTGTTAGCACCAGTTACAGGAAGACCGTTTTTAGCTTCCTGCTTCTCAGCTTGCTTCTGCTGGTTTTGCTTCTCAGCTTGCTTATCTTTTTCTGCTTGAGCACCTGAGTCAGCGGAATCTTTTCCTTCTTCAACCTTCTGATTCGGCTTGTCAGCCTTCTTCAGCTTCGCCAAACGATCTTTGGCCGCTGCACATTTATCCGCATCGTAATACAGGTTCTCTGCGTCTACATCAGTGTCGTAGGTGCAATAGGTGTTGATATCCAGCTCAGCATCTTTGATCTTTGCATCCTTCAGCTCAGCTTTGGCCTGCTCACATTTGTTGTGATCGTAATAGATAGAAGTCTCGGTGCAGAAATACTGGGTGTCGAGATCCTTATCTTTGATTTCTTTCTTAGTGGTATCTTCAGGGGTGCTCGGGGTCTGAGGCTCTGCAGCCGGCGCTGGCTGTCCTTGCCCTTCTGCCGCCTTTAATGCAGCTTCTGCCCGCGTTAATTCCGCTTTGGCATTCTTAATTTTATCTTGCTGCTCTGCGCAAGTGTACATGTCGTAGTGCTCGGAATTTTCATCACAATCCCAAGCAGCGTTAGTTTCTGCCTTTGATACTGCCGCCTGCGCCTTAGCAACATCGGCTTTAAGGGCGTCAAGGTCAGCAGCTACTGCTGCCCCCCCCCCCGAATCCAACTGCCAAGAGAGACGCAGCCGCACAGAGCGCGAACTTCTGCGTTATTTTCATAGCATCTCCAATCTTTAAAATGTTTTATTTCTGCGATTGCGTCTCTCTACCTAACGGAAAATGAGGTGAGAAACGTCTTTAGTATATAAAAGTTATGATTACGAACAAATATATTTAACATATTTCACATTTTAACCAATAGAAACATTAGTAACAGAAATTCTCCTTACTGTTACGGCAATCCCCATCCCTCAAATACAGCCACTCCTAGGCGGCAGTTGCTGTTCTTACGGTTATTGCCTATGCCCGCCCTGTTCCTTCCGCGGGTTACACAGCTCCCTTTGTTGAAATTCTCAGGCTGTTATCCCTAGAAACTGAGGTACTGGATGGAAACTCTCTCCCCAACAGTGCCACTTTTTCGGGACTAAGCGCCCGCATCAGGTCGCCAGTCGGATCTGAGGAATAGCGTAGGTAGTCGGCGCGGGCTCCCAGTTCAATGGCCGCAATCCCCAGAAAGTCACGGACTCGCCAGGTAGCAAAATCAATAATCTCGCTGGCCGAAACCCCGCCACGTTCCCACAGCATCAGTTCTCGCCCCAGTTCTCCATGTGGTTGATAGCCCCCAGAATCGGTTCCGGGAAGCAGCTGTACTCCGGCATCATGGAGCATCACAAAGTGCTCACGCCGCCGCTCCCACATTTTCTGCATAGTCGCCGCATAGATTGGATATTTCTTTCCCGCCTGCGCCGCGAACTCATCAAATAGTTCTACCTGTAACAAGGTCGGAGTCACCGGAATCCCACGGCTAGCACATTCTTGCGCCTGATCCTCATCAATCCCGCTGCCATGCTCAATACAGTCGATCCCCGCTTCCAGTAATCCCGCAATCGCTTTATGAGAAAAGGCATGCGCCGTTACCCGTGCCCCCACCTGATGAGCAGCCGCAATCCCCTCTTTCAAGATTTTGGTCGGCCACAGGGGATCCAAATCTGAATCCGCCCCGTTCGAGCGGTCAATCCAGTCCGCCACGATTTTTACCCAACCGTCACTTTGCTCTGCTTGCGAGGCCATAACCTGCGGCAAATCATTCAGGTTCTCTACCTCTATCGGAAGCAAACGCATATAGCGTTTAGGGCGGGCAATATGGCGTCCGCAACGAATAATTGGCGGCAATGCGCGATTTCCTAAAATCCCGGGAGCATATTCGAGGTTTCCGCAATCGCGAATCGCTAAAATCCCACAGTCCCGATCCGCTTCAGCCTGCGCTAACGCTTCCTGCGGAGTAGCTAATTGTCCTACCGCCACAAAACCAATATGACAATGCACATCGCAAAATCCCGGCAGGAAGTAGTCTCCTTGAACAGTGAGATCTTCCCGAAAAGAACCGAAGTATCCATCCTCGGTAATCGTTAGCTGCCCCCGCATCCAGCGGGGATCTTGGTTGGCGTGCTCGCGGTAATAAAAATTACCGCTCAGCTGTTTCATTGCTGTCCCAGCATCCGTTTCAAATCATCGGGCAAGTCATCCAAAGTAGGAGCCGCGACCGGGGCGGCAGGTTCCGCAGTAATTCCAAAGGCGCTGCCGGCCACAGGAGCCGCTTCCTCACCCCTAGAAGCTTGCTTAGCCTCCCACTGCTTTTGTTTGGCGGGATTACCGAATCTGCGGCGATTCTTCTTCCCCGCCTTACGCTGCTTCTTGGTGGCGCCTCCGCGTCCCCCCGGCATCCCAGGCATAGTGGGCATACCGGGGATACCTCCCCCATTAGACATTCGTTTCATGAGTTTTGCCGCCTGCTTAAACCGTTCTACCAGCCCATTAATCTCGGTAACCGTGGTTCCGGAACCACGCGCAATCCGGGCGCGGCGCGAACCATTCAGCAGGGACAGATCGTCACGTTCTGCCGGGGTCATAGAGTTCACAATGGCTTCGATCCGGTCGATGCTCTTTTCATCAAAAGCATCCAACTGGTCGCGATACTGATTCATGCCGGGCAGCATTCCCATCAGTTTCTTCATCGATCCCATTTTGCGTATCTGCTGTAGCTGTGCCATAAAGTCAGTGAGGGTGAACTGCCCCTGCTGCATTTTGCGAGCCAGCGCCTCGGCCTCTTTTTGGTCATAGGCCTTTTGCGCCTGCTCAATCAGAGTGAGCATATCGCCCATATCGAGGATGCGTCCGGCCATCCGTTCGGCATGGAAACGCTCAAAATCACCTAAGTTTTCACCGGTAGAAGCAAAAAGAATCGGTTGCCCGGTTACTCCCCGCACCGAAAGCGCCGCCCCACCGCGAGCATCACCATCAAGTTTGGAGAGCACCACCCCGGTAAAGCCCACCCCATCCCGGAAGGCAATCGAAGTTTGCACCGCGTCCTGACCAACCATGGCGTCTAGAACGAAGAGGATTTCATGGGGGTTAACCGCGTCGCGAATATCGCGTGCCTGGCGCATCATTTCCTCATCCACGCCCAGACGTCCCGCAGTATCGACAATGATTACGTCATAGCCTTCGGTAATCGCCAGGTTTAATCCCGAGCGCGCAACCTCGACCGGATCGCCCTGCCCATCCCCGGATGCGGGGGCGTGAATATCTACCCCGGCTTTTTCGGCCACAATTTTTAGCTGGGTAACCGCTCCCGGGCGCTGCAGGTCGCAGGCAGCCAAGAGGACGCGTTTGCCCTCTTCTTCCCGCAGCCATTTACCCAGTTTTCCTGCGAGGGTTGTCTTACCAGCACCCTGCAGACCGGCCAGCATAAAAACGGATGGGCCACGCTTGGCATAATGCAGCTGACGGGTCTCGCCCCCCAGAACCTCTACCAGTTCCTCATGGACAATCTTGACTACCTGTTGGCCGGGATTAAGCGCTTTCGAACGTGCCGCGCCATAGGCTTTTTGTCGCACCGCTTTGGTGAACTGGCGTACCACCGGCAGTGCTACGTCCGCCTCTAACAGGGCACGTCGAATCTCGGAGACGGTACTATCGACGTCTGCCTCGGTCAGCAAGCCTTTAGAGCGCAAACGCTTAAAGGAATCGGCTAGGCGATCAGACAGGCTATTGAACAAAGTGGTTTCCTCCTGGAAATAGTTTCGCCGTCTAGTTTACTTCAGCAGCGCGTCTACGAAATCCTCGGGCACGAAAGGAGCTAAATCGTCTGGGCCTTCCCCCAGTCCTACCAGCTTAACCGGTACCGCTAGTTCCCGTTGCACACTAACCACGATTCCGCCCCGAGCAGTCCCATCGAGCTTGGTGAGCACAATACCGCTGACATCTACCACTTCAGAGAATACTTTCGCCTGTTGCATCCCATTTTGGCCAGTAGTGGCATCTAGAACTAGCAAGGTTTCGGTCACCGGGGCGCTCTTTTCAATCACTCGTTTGACCTTTCCTAGCTCATCCATCAAGCCAGTTTTATTTTGCAGACGCCCAGCGGTATCTACCAGCACCACATCCCGGTCTTGATCTTTGGCATATTTGACCGCATCAAAAGCTACGGCTGCCGGGTCGGCTCCCTCTTTATCGGAGCGCACCACTTCGACTCCTACCCGGTTTCCCCAGGTCTCCAATTGGTCAGCAGCAGCCGCCCGGAAAGTATCGGCTGCTCCCAGCACTACCGACTTGTTTTCCGCCACCAAAATACGAGCAATCTTGCCCACGGTCGTGGTTTTCCCGGTGCCGTTTACTCCAACGGCGAGAACAATTCCCGGCTTAGATCCATCGGCTTGTTCTAGGTGCAAACTGCGATCTAGATCCGGGTTTACCAGCTCAATCAACTTAGCTCGCAAAATTTCCCGGATCTTATCCGGGTCGGAGGTACCCAACACTTTCGCCTGGGTACGTAGTTCCTCCATTAGTTCATCGGTAGCGGCAATTCCTAAGTCTGCCAGCAGCAAAGTATCTTCAATTTCTTCCCAATCCTCGGCACTCAGATCCCCACGACCGAGCACCCCGAGCAGCATTTTGCCGAAAGAACCGGATTTAGCCAGGCGGGAACGCAGACGCTGCATCCGCCCTCGGGCTGGTTCTGGAGTTTCGAGAGCCTCCTGGGAGTTCTCCTTTGCCTGATCAACCAGTTCTTCTTCGATAATCGGAGCTTCACTCGGCTCTTCCACAACTTCTGCCGCCGCTGGTAACGGCTCTGCCAACGTTACCGCTTGCGCTACTTCGTTCGCGCCTGTTTTATCAGAAGTTTCACTTTCTTTTACCGGTGCAACTGTTTCCTCCCCACCTGCCTCGGCAGTAACTGCTGCCAGTTGTTTTGCCTTGGAGGGCTCTAGCTGTTTCTTAGCTTTTGCGGAGCGCACCGCTAAAGCACTACCGGTTCCAACGACAGCCAAAACTAGAACTACAACTACAATCCCGAGGGGTGAAAAAAGAAAATCCATGCTTCTATTCTCGCCTATCGGCGCGCCCAGGTCATATCAGGAAAACTTTTCCCGACTGAGCTGCTGGTTTAGAAATATTACGTTTATTCCGATTGTAAGGGCTGCCAAGAAACCTTATCCACTTGAAAAGGTTGATCTCCCGGCAAACCGCTATGCTCCTCTAAATCTAGGTCGGCGTCAGTATGCTCCCCTGAGGGGGTATCAGGAGTAAATTTGCGTGCCCAGCGGCGCATCTGCTTATCCCGGCGATCTTTGGGTTTACCCTCGCTGTTCATATCCACTAAGTTCTGGCTGTCAGCAGTTTTCCCCCGAGTTACATCCTTGGAAGCAGCAGTGGAATTCATCGCCGACACCTGTGGCAGGTAGCTAGTGGCATCCTCTGGATCTTTGGTTATAGGGGTTGCTGCACCAGCTGGAGGACGCCGATGTTGAGCAGGTGCAAAAGCGGGAGGCAGCATCCCCACGGCATCCGGTAAAGCTCCTTTAGCAGCGGCCTTTGCTTTCTTTTCTTGACGTACCGCATCTTTTTCCGCCCGGCGCGTACGCATCGCCTCAACTTCTTCTCCCCACATCTGTCCGGCAGCAGTACGCAGGTTCTCTAGCTCTGCCAGTGGATTAGCGGAATCTCCAGGCGCTGCCTCTTGCAGCAATGTATCAAGACGCACCCGCTGACCAGAGTATTCCCGGGGCGCCCGATGCTCGTTTTCTTGCCAAGAACTAGCGGACTGGCGAACCCATTCCCGCACCCCACCTCCGGGACGGCGGGTACGTACCATTACCGCCACCACTAAAACCCCGATTAGTACAGTGATGCCGATGCCCACAAATAGCAAGATCAACGGTTGAGTCACATAATCTAGTATGCCAATACTTAAGCGTTTTACCGACTCCAGCCAATGACCGATACCAAACTGTTACCAGATTTCGATGTGATCTTAGCGATCTGCCGGCTCTAAGCGTTGTGAGATTACCCGAGATACCCCCTCGCGCATAGTCACCCCGTATAGTACATCTGCCACTTCCATAGTCCGTTTTTGGTGGGTAATTACAATCATTTGGCTAACTTCTCGCAACTGTTTGAACAGCTCTAACATTCGCGAAAGGTTCATATCGTCGAGCGCCGCTTCCACTTCGTCCAAAATATAAAAGGGAGAAGGGCGGGCTTTGAAAATCGCGATTAAGAATGCCAATGCCGCCAAGGAGCGCTCCCCTCCTGATAACAACGATAGCCGCTGCACATTCTTACCGGCAGGACGGGCATTTACCTCAACCCCGGTCGTGAGCATATCGGCGGGATCAGTCAGTTTTAAAGAACCGCTACCTCCGGGGAACAGCCGGGAAAACACCTCGGTAAATTCCCGGGAAATATCTGCGTAGGCTTGCTCAAAGGCTTCTCTTACCTGGTGATCAACTTCCCGCACCACTACCAGTAAATCTGCTTTCGAGGTACGTAAATCTGTAAGCTGCCCCATTAAGAATTCAAAACGTTTCTCGAGAGCCTGATGCTCTTCCAAGGCCAAAGGATTTACTTTCCCCAACCGGGAAATAGCCCGATTCGCCTTTTCCAGGAGCGCGCTCTGCTCAGCACGATCATAGGGATGCCAACGTCCGTCCTCGGAGTTTACCGGGTTTTCGGCACTGCGAGGTTCAGTTTCAGATTCTCCTTGTCCGGAATTCTCAGCTGTTTCATCTGTGTTTTTAGCTGCCCCCTCTTCAGTTTGTTCCGCAGAGCAGGCTACTGTTTTCTGAGCATTTTCTGCCCGCAGTGCCAACAGCTCTGGATCTGGCACCAGCTGTTGGGGACCGAAAGCAGCGATCAGTTCCTGCGGGGAAAGCGCGTAACGTTCTTGCGCTTGTTGAGTTAGTTGTTCGGCACGTACCCGATATTCGGCTGCTGCCACCTCATCACGGCGGCTCAGATCGTTAAGCTCAGCTAGCTCAGTATTCAAACGATCAATTTCGCTACGCACCTGCCCAGCGGCATGCGAGGAGGCAGCACGAGCCGCCTCGGCGCTTTCCCGCCAAGTTTCCGCAACTTGAGCCACGGTTGCCGAACGCTGGGCAAATACCTTACACCAGGAGGCAACCTGCAACATTCTTTGGGAATCGCGAGCTCGCTCGATTTCGCGCTGACTACGGGCAGCTAACCGTAATTGAAACCTTTCCAAGGACTTTACTTCCCCTTGAAAACGTTCCCGTAAAGCATTGGTAATCTGAGTAGCAGCTGACAGCGCCAAATGCGCCTGCGCAGCTTTCTCCCGAGCAGCCAAATCAGCCGCACGTGCCTTCTCTAAATCTTGTTCTGATTGCTGCAAAAGAGCTAAATCTGCGCTACTCGCAAAGGCATCCCGCGCTTTTTGGGCGACTTCCAGCTGCTGCTTATATTTTTCAAAATCTAATTTCGCCTGTGCCAGTTCTGCGGCTGCCCGCTTTTCTTGACTCTCAGCTCCACTGACTGCCGCTTCTATAAGTGCCCGTTTTTGCGCCCTAGCTGCTGCCTGCGCGTCGGACTGGCGCAAAACTTTTAGTGCCTGCGCAGATGCCGCCGCCGCCTGTGATAATTTTTTCTCAGCCTCCTTTACCTGGACACGGGCTTTTTCTGTAATTTCTTCGGCATCCTGAGCGGCTTTTCGAGCTAATCGTAGCCGTCGCTCCACCTCGATACGGTTCACCCCCCCGCTGCCAGTTTCTCCCAGGTATTTCCCAATAATCGTTCCATCTCTGAGCCCGACTCGTGCCTCAGGGTTATCTGCGAGTAAAGCCTGTGCCTGCGCCAGATTATCTGCCAAATAACTATTTTTTAGCAGCGCTTTTAGTGCCGAATGTAACCCGGTGGGAGCCGAGACTACCTCCTGGGCGAGGATTGGCTCCCCCGCCGTTCTGCTAGAAGGAGCACTCAGGGCAGCCCTCTCGGCCTCGGAATTGCCTACGACCCAACTAACGCTTCCACTACTGTCTTTAACTGCCTGCAGACCGGCCTCTAGCTGCACCGTTCCAATGATGAGGGCGGATCCGGCGCGCCCAAGTAAGGCCGCGATAGCTGCCTCCCAGCAATCCGGAACCGTTATCAAAGACGCCAATTGTCCCCGCGCCTTAGTTACCCTTGAAAAAGTACTTTCAGCCTGGTTCGAGGAGGCTGCTAGCACTTGTCTCAAACTAGCTTCACTCTCGGAGGCCGCCAGGGTTTTAGCCTCACTGTCCCTCAGCTGATCACGAGCCTTTTCCAGCTGCATACGCTCCTGGTTTTCCGCCTCGGAAAGCTGACGATAGCGCCCAGCAGCATCCACACCAGACTCCGGGACTGTTTCCTGCTCAGCTTGCTGCTTTGCCCGCGCTGCTTCCAGTTTTTCTTGCGCATCTGCCTGAGCTTTTTCCGCTCTTTGAATCCGGGAATCTGCCGCCTCGAAACGAGCCTTTGCGGTCTCTACTTCCCGTTCCAGCCGCGCGGTCTTCTGAGTTTCCCGCTGCGCCTGCTCCCGGAGTTCTTGGATAGCGCGAACCCGCTCCTCAACTTTCCGAGTGGTTTCTTCCCGAGCCGCCTCCGCCGCATCAGCTTGTTTACGCTTAGCTAAAGTATCCTCGTCGTGGCTCGCCAATTCACTTTGCAAATGCGCCAACTGACGCTGACGTTCCTCGACGCTGGGACCAGCAGGAAATGGTTCCGGTTTCGCCAGGGAGGAAGCACGTTCATTAGCTAAAGCATCTAAGGCTCGCAAACGTTCAGTGATTGCGGTCAACTGTTGCCATAAATTAGTGGCTTTACCTGCCAAATCAGTCTGTTCCGCATCTGCGGTTAACTTCTGTAGTTTTTCTCGCTGTACCGAAAGTTGTTTCCCTAATTCTTCCCGCCTGCTTGCCAAGGCTTTCCCGCTTTCTTTATAGCGAGACAGTTGCAAGCTCATCTGCTGCAAGTCATCTGCCAGAATCCTACACCCAGCATCACGCGCCTGCGCTTGTAACACCGCAGCCCGCCGCGCAGTTTTGGCTTGCCTCGCCAATGGTCCCAGTTGCCTTTGAATCTCTTGGGTTAAGTCTGAAAGACGAGACAGTTTTTCTTCTAGCCCATCTAGTTTTCGCAAAGCCCGTTCTTTACGCCGTTGATGTTTTAACACCCCGGCAGCCTCTTCAATCAGGGAGCGACGCTGAGAAGGGTCAGCAGAAAGCACCTGGTCTAGTTTTCCCTGCCCGATAATAACGTGCATATTCCGACCCATACCGGTATCGGAAAGTAACTCTTGAATATCTAGCAGCCGACAGGGAGTACCATTAATGGCATATTCGGAGCCCCCCTGGCGAAACAAAGTGCGTGAAATGGTAACTTCCGAATAATCAATCGGCAGATCTCCGCTAGTGTTATCGATGGTAAGCGCCACTTCCGCACGGCCGAGAGAACTGCGGGAACTAGTACCGGCAAAGATAACATCCGCCATAGATCCGCCTCGCAGATTCTTGGCGCCCTGCTCGCCCATTACCCAGGCAAGTGCATCTACGATATTGGATTTGCCAGATCCATTCGGACCGACAACACAGATTATTCCCGGGGTGAACTGCAAAGTAGTGGCACTGGCAAAAGACTTAAATCCTCGCAGTGTCAGCGACTTTACATACATTTTAGTTCTCTCGCTATTAGCAGGCGTCCGGGAACCAAACTTTTATTTCACGCGCAGCAGAGCTGGGTGAATCCGCAGCATGTACCAGATTTTGAATTTGCCCACTGTCATAGTCACGTCCATAATCACCGCGGATAGTTCCCGGTGCTGCCTCTGTCGGATTGGTAGCGCCCACCAGGGAACGCACCCCCTCAACCACCCGAGTTCCTTCAATAACGGCCGCTACAAGTTTGCCTGACTGCATAAAGTCAACCATGGATTCAAAAAAATGCTTACCACGATGCTCAACGTAATGTTCATGTAGGTCATCATCGGTAGCCTGCACTATCCGTAAAGCCACAATAGCGTAGCCTTTTTGCTCAATACGTGCCAAGATTTTCCCGGTGAGTCCGCGACGATACCCATCCGGCTTTACCAGCACCAGGGTGTATTCCTTATCTGGATCTAACTTAAAGTCACTCATTCCCATTTCCTTTCTAGCTTTCCCGCCCCGATAAGCCCCTTAACTTACGGAGATCACTTTTTAAGAATACCGGCAAACAGTGAAGCCCAATGGCCTTATCAGCTCCACAAATTTTGTAGGAACCACTTAATCAATCCCCATGCTGACTTCCAACCTCTTACTCGGGTGCAGTTAGTGCCGCCTCGACCGCATCTAAAGCTTTAAGGGATTCCCCTCCCTCAGCTGCAATCCGTAGCTCATCCCCCGGTTTTATTTTCAACCCCATAAGCGCGAGGACGCTACCGGCATCTACCTGATTAATAGTCACCTGTGCATCAAAACCTGTAGCTATTCGAGCCAAACGGGCTGCTGGACGCGCAGACAGGGGCTCTAAAGCTCCGTAGGTAACCGTGCGTGGTGCAAGCGGATCGGGAGCTGGTGTGGGTGGCAAAATATCTACCACATCCTCTTCAGGGTAAAACTGAGAGGCAGCGTTGATTGACCTTAATATTTCTGCCAAGTCTGCACCTTGAGCAGCAGCTACTACCCCCGCGGCAGTTCCCTCCACAATCGGGCCACGCCCAAGTCGCAATCGCCGCACCCCAATATCGGTGATTACCTGTTGACAGGCCAATCGCGCCGCCCCAAAATCAGCCATTAAGATAATCGCGTCTTGTTCGCCAAGGTTTTCCATGACCGCAGATATTTTTGCGCTCAGAATTTCAGAGGCGGTGCCAAGTCCTTCATCGTGACAGCCACATGGCTCGATAATGACTTTTGGAGCTAAGGGGGGCACCACTTCACATATCCCCCGTGCCAGCGTTTGCGACTGCGAAACGATAATAAAGGCGGTTTGCGGCTGCATAGCTTTTCCTCCCACATACAGATATCCCCTCTAGGCTATCGCGCCGCGGAGACCACTTAAACCTAGAGGGGATATTGATTGTTCAATTTCAAGGGAAAAGTATCAGCAACCGAAACTGCCCCTATGCGGCATCTAGGTCTTTTGCGACCAGTTCCGCAATTGCTGCCACAGCTTCCTCGTTTTCACTCTGCACAGTGACCTCGGTACCGCATTCGGCACCCAAGGTCATTATCAGCATCATTGAGGTAGCGTCTACTGGTTCTTCATCCGGGGTTCCCAGAGTAATCTCTTCATCAAACTCGGCAGCTTTTTCCGCGATAACCGAGGCGGGGCGGGCATGCAAACCTACAGAAGATCCTACTTTTACAGTTTTTGAAGCCATTGTTTTTCCTTTCCTTATCTTGTGGTTTATTGAAATTAAGCTTTGACTGCTGCCGATTTCTGACGATTCATTTTGGCGAAAGTAACCGCCACGGCCGCCACTGCTACCCCAGCTACCAGAGCAATCAGCGCCCCGAAGACATTGGTATAGGCAAATAAGACGAAGATTCCCCCGTGTGGAGCCCGGCACCCGACCCCTAGCGCCATTGCAACTGCACCAGTTACCGCGCCTCCCGCCATCATGGAGGGGATTACCCGCAGGGGGTCAGCAGCAGCGAAGGGAATCGCACCCTCGGAAATGAAAGAAAGTCCCAGAAGCCAAGCAGCTTTACCATTTTGTTGTTCAGCCGGCGAATACAGTTTGGGACGTAAGCTCGAAGACAACGCTAATGCTAACGGTGGCACCATTCCGGCTAGCATTACTGCCGCCATGAACTGATATGCCCCATCGGTAGCCTGCGATAAGCCAGCAGTACCCACCAGGTAGGCGGCCTTATTGACCGGTCCCCCCAAATCGAAACACATCATCAGACCGATAATAATGCCCAGTAAGATCGCTGAGGTACCGGCCATAGAGTTCAGCCAGTTTTGTAGGCCGCTCATCAATGCCGCCAGCGGTCTCCCCAACAGCAGCAACATAAGCAACCCCATAAGCAGGGTACTAATTAGGGGCACAATCGCTACCGGCATCAGACCTGCTAGCCAGCGTGGACAGTTCAGGGTGGAGAGAGAATTGGCGATAATCCCCGCAAGAATCCCAGTCACTAAACCGCCAATGAAGCCTGCTCCTAGAGTTACTGAAATCGCACCTCCGATGAAGCCGGGAGCAATCCCAGGGCGTCCTGCCAGACCAAAAGCAATATATCCGGAAAGCGCTGGCACTAAAAAGCTCATTCCGCTTTGACCAAGAAAAACCAGCAGAGCTCCCAGATAAAGCAGTAAGCCAGATCGGTTAGTAGCGATTTTCCCTTCCCCGAAGGGACCAGAATCTGGCAAGTGCCACAGTGAGAAATTAAGGGAGATGTCTTGCGCAGGCCCCGCCACGTCATACCCGCCCAATAGGAAACCCAACGCAATTAGCAATCCCCCGGCGGCTACGAAGGGAATCATATAGGAAACCCCCGCCATCACTGCCTTTTGGATTCGACGTCCCCAACCTACGCTTTCTTCTGTCTGTATCGGTTCCGCCGCTACTACCGGAGCAGCATTCGGCTCATTCTTTTTCGCCGTTACTTCCCGAATTAGTTTTTCCGGGTCATTAATGGCAGCCTTTACCCCCACATCCACTAGCGGGAGATGCGCAAAACGTTCCGGTGCCTGCACACTGACATCATGAGCAAATATCACCCCGGATGCGCCGGCAATCAGAGCGGGATTGAGGCGGTCAACATGACCAGAGCCTTGCGCCTCAACATAGACTGGAATCCCCAGTTCTTTGCCCTTATTTGCCAGCGAATCCGCAGCCATATAGGTGTGGGCAATCCCGGTGGGACAAGAGGTAACCGCTACCAGATAGTTGCCTTTCTCCTCATCCGTTTCCTTTTTCTGTATCTTAGGAGCTGCCGGAGATATCGGAGGTGTCGCTACCCCCTTCGCTACCGGTTGGTTCTTAGGGGCAGCTGTCGAACCTGGCTCCACCACCTCCATAATGATGTCCGCTACCTTTTCGACAGAATCCACCGAACGCAAATTAGCCAGGAAGTTTTTGTCCACCAGTTTGCGCGCCAGCTTTTGTAGTAGTTTCAAATGCGCCTGTCCTTGCCCTTCAGCAGCAGCAATCATGAAAATCAAATCTGCTGGGCCATCTTTCGCTCCAAAATCTACTGGCTTTTTTAGTCGGGCAAAAGCTAAACTGCCCACGCTAACCGCCTGGGAGCGACAGTGTGGAATCGCGATTCCACCCGGCATTCCCGTCACGGATTTAGCTTCTCGCGCCATCAGATCTCTGATTAAACCATTTTCTTCAGCCCGCCCGGTACACGCGATCTTTGCTGCCAACGCGGCGATTACACTGTCCTTATCTGCCCCGAGCGGATCATCTAGGCTCACCAACTGCGGGATTATCAGCTTTTCGTTTTCCATAATTCTCCTGTTCGAGGTAGCTCTTAAAGTTTAAGTTTGGTGATCTGGGCTTCTTCGGGATGAATTTCTTTGGGAGTAGGCGGCTGGGTGCCTGCTTTTGCACAGGCAGCGGCACCATAGGCGAGTGCAGTGGCCAAGCATTCTTCCGGGCTCTTCCCTAAGCTTTTGGCAAGTACATACCCAGTGAGGGAGGAATCTCCTGCACCCACGGTGGAACGCACCGGAACATCGGGACTGGTTCCATGCCAGACACCTTCCGCGGTAACCAGAATGGCACCGGCTGACCCCAGGGTGGCGAGCACAGAACTTACTCCTCTTTCATTAAGCTCTTTAGCTTTACGCACTACCGGCAGCAAGTCTCCACTGATAGCAGCTTTTTCCAGTTCGGCTCCTTTTCCCCCCAAAAGCTCGGCAAGTTCATAGGAGTTCGGTTTCATTAAGTCAACTGTTACCTGACCGAGAGCTTTCCCGAGGGCGCGGAGAGGATTCCCGGAGGTATCGACTGCCAACCGTCCCCGACAGCTAGCCAATTCTTTTAGGCAGGTGAGGTAAAAATCATCCGGCAATCCTGGTGGCAAGGAGCCAGCGAGCACCACCCAGTCTGCCTCTCCCAGGTCTCTTACCTGGGATCTAAGCACTGTCAGCAGCGATTTTGCATGCCCCTCACTTAGGGTGGGACCAGGTTCATTGATTTTGGTAGTTTCTCCACCGGCATCAATAATCGTGAGGTTAGTGCGTACGACTTCCGGAATTTCAGTACACACATAGGGTAGTTCCACCTGGTCTAGCAGCTCTAAAATCGGATCTTGAGGCTTCGCTGGCAACACGCAGCTGACCGGAAAACCAGCCTCTTGAGCTACCCGCGCCACGTTGATTCCCTTCCCACCCGCATCGGTGTGGGTAGAGATAATGCGATGAACTCCCCCCGGTACCAGGGGCCGATCCAAGTTTACGGTTTTATCCAAACTGGAGTTCGCCGAGAGGGTAACAATCACGCTAAGAACACATCCTTCGCTAGTTTTTTTAGGTCTTTACCGGCGATTTTTGCCAGGCGCTGATCCGAAATCAACATTTCAATTTCGTCGGGAGCAGCGAACTGGACGGTACTGGTATGTCCATATTTGCCCGCGTCCGCCAACACTACTGCCCGGCGACTGCATTGCACCATCGCCCGTTTTACCGCGGCCTCTTCTATATCGGGAGTGGTGTAACCATCAAGCGGGTCAAACCCATTACTACCTAAGAAGGTGAGGTCAGGATGGAGACTGCGTACCGCCTGTACCGTCAATGCCCCTACGGTAGCCAGAGTGGATTCGCGCACCGTCCCTCCAATTAGGTGCACTTTTAGACGGCGGGTGCGGGCAGCGACGGCAGTGGCGATCGCCGCAGAATTTGTCACCAGCAGTAAGTCTGCGCGATCAGGGAGTAGTTCTGCAAAATAAGCGGTTGAGGAGCCGGAATCCAGGAAAACCGTAAACGCACCCTCGGGAATATGACTGAGGGCGAGCCGTGCGATTTTCCTTTTTTCTTCGCCATTAATTTTCATTCTTTCTGCGAGTTGGGACTCGGGGACTTTTTGGACGCTAACCGCTCCCCCGTAAACCCGCTTCACTTTCCCCTGGTCAGACAATATTTCTAAGTCACGGCGAATGGTCTCATCAGAAACTTTAAAACGCTGCGCTAATTCTTTGAGATTCACCTGCCCAAACTCGCAGAGCGCTTGCTCTATGAGGAGGCGACGACCTCCGCTGTGTACAGGCATCTTTGCCTCCCATCTTCCTGACATAGCCAACCCCCAGCAGATAGGGTATTACTAGAGCATCTTTGCAACCATTCTACTTAAAATTACACATCTCTTCAATAGGATTCATGAGTTTAGTGAGCAGTCTTGTGGATTTAAGTGGGTTTTAATGTGTTATTTTATGGATTTATAGATATTTTCCTTGTTTAACTCCTTAAAACATGCAACACTGGCATTACGAAGCAGCCCTCAGCTAGGAGGATAAATGTCCGCAGAAGAAACAATTTACGGCACCCCGGTGGTAAACGGCCTGGCGTACGGACCAGTAGCTTGGGTTAGCCGTTTTGAAATCCCCAAATTGCCAGCAACTAAAATCCCATTGGACGACCGAGAAGCAGAAGCCGAGCACTACACTCAAGCAGCACAAACCGTATCGGAGCGCCTACTGGCTCGTTCTAAAGAAACCATTGGTAGCGCCTCGGATGTTTTGGCCGCACAAGCAGAACTATCTCGCGACCCCGGTTTCAAGAAGATGGTAGTCAATGCGATAAACAAAGGAATCCCCGCCACCAACGCAGTAATCACAACCACCGAAATGTTCTGTACCATGTTCGAAAAGGCCGGTGGGCTAATGGCCGAACGCACCACTGACCTCAATGATCTTTGTCTGCGAGTGGTAGCCGAACTCCTAGGGGAACCGGAACCAGGACTGCCCCATTTAACCGAACCCTCCGTGCTTTTCGCGGACGACCTGGCTCCGGCTGACACCGCCGGGCTAAACCCAGCAGAAATCTTAGCTTTGGTTACCGAACAAGGCGGACCCACCTCCCACACTTCGATTATTGCTCGCCAACTGGGGATCCCCTGCATAGTAGCCGCACGTAAACTCCACCAGATTTCCCAGGGAGAACAAGTATTTGTGGATGCCTCGCTAGGAACAATCACCACTGGAGCTAACCCGGATTTAGTTCACCCAAAAATTGCTGCTGACCTGCTTACTCGCGAAGCTATCCGCAATTGGTCCGGACCGGCACAGCTTGCCAGCGGCGAGGACGTAGAACTGCTCGCCAATGTGCAAGACGGCCCCGGTGCCCATAAAGCCGCCGCCAGATATGCACAGGGAGTGGGACTTTTCCGCACCGAACTTTGTTTCCTGGATTCAACTCAAGAACCTACTACCGAACAGCAGAGAGAAATCTATTCACAGGTGTTATCAGCTTTCCCAGACAAGAAAGTAGTTACCCGCACCTTGGATGCCGGATCAGATAAACCGATTTCTTGGGCAACTTTAGACGAAGAACCCAATCCTGCCCTAGGGGTACGCGGGCTACGTACTACCGGTATCGACCAGGAATTATTCACCCGACAGCTAGATGCAATCGCACAGGCGGCGCACAATCATCAGGGAAAGAATTGGGTAATGGTACCGATGGTGTCGACGCTATCGGAGGCAAAGTGGGTGGCCAAGCTGATTCGCGACCGGGGACTTACTGCCGGAATCATGGTGGAAGTCCCGGCTGTTGCAATTATGATTGACCAGTTCTTAGCCGAGGTTGATTTTGTTTCTATCGGCACTAACGACCTAACCCAATATGTGATGGCTGCCGATCGAATGAACGCCAATCTGGCCACCTATACCGATTCCTGGCAACCGGCAGTCTTAACTTTGATTTCTCGGGTTGCGGCCGCTGGGGTGCGGCTACACAAACCGGTTGGGGTTTGCGGGGAGGCAGCGGCTGATCCCATTTTGGCGTGTGTACTAGTCGGCATGGGGGTGACTTCCCTGTCAATGGCATCTTCGGCCATTCCCGGGGTGGGCGCCCAGCTAGAACAGGTCACCAAAGAGCAGTGCGAGAACGCTGCACAAGCAATTTTAACGGCCGAAGATAGCGGAGACGCCCGCGCAAAAGCACGCCGCGCCCTGGGGATCGACCTCTAATTTGGTAACCGTCTTAGTAACCGGCGGGAGCGGTGCCGATAGACAGGTATTGCCCCTCCCCCAGGTCAACAATATCGCCTACTTGCATCACTACCGGATCCGCCGGTTCTATCGGATAAATTTGCCCGCCACGACGCAGGCGGGTGCCATTTACTGACTCTAAGTCTTTCAACGAAGGGTTGCCACGCTCATCAATATAGAGCAGGCAATGGGTGCGCGAAATTTGTTTGGCGGGGCTAGGGACAGTCATGGTTTGGGCTTGTGGATAAGCGGAAATGCCGGCATCGGGGCGACGTCCCACTACAATCGCGTCCTCTAAAATCATCGACTGTCCCTGTCCGGAAGTAACCGTAAAGCGCACAGCAGGTTGATATGCAGGCTGTTCCCCGTATTGAGGCGGCAGCTCATACTGTTGTCCCTGACCGTAGTCAGCTTGTCCGTACTGTGGCTGATATTGAGGCTGCCCATATGTTGGCTGCCGATAAGCAGGATCTTCATAGGAGGGCTGTTGGTAGGCAGACGGAGCATATTCGGCCTGCTGATAAGCAGGAGCATCCTGGGGAGCATACCCTGGATATTGAGGAGCCTGGGGTTGTTCACCATAAGAATTCACATAGGGAGCATTGCCCCCCTGACCATAGGGGTCGGGAGTTCCCGGCACAGGCAAATCAGATTCTGCTTGCGGAGCCCCATAAATCCCACTGGGCGGATAACCCGCGTTCGCATTACCCGACTGGTTCGGATAGTACTGGTAGGGATCGTTATTCATAGTGTTTCCTCCATTACCAACCGGAAATTTTGCATTCTCCTATTGGCACCAGTCTACCCCAGGCGAAGTTTTTCCATCCAAGCTAACCGCAAAAACTTTTACGCACCATTTCACCCCTTGGGGCTTGAGCTTTATTGTCGGTTCGGTGACCGTATAACTGCCCGCGTCTTTGCCATCCTGAAGCACTTGCACTTGATAAGAGGCGGGAGCATCACCCTCGCCCGGTTTCCAAGTCAAATCAATTTGTCCATCTGCGGACGGTTTTCCTTCCAGGGAGGTGACTGCAGACGCTTCCACCACCATGCCATCATCAGTGGAGGCGGTAATTAGAGGTTCACTAGAACTGGGGGCACTTTTAACTGAGCTAGAACCGGTCTTGAAATAGTGAGCCACGCCGGCGGCAGTCCCAGCTACCAACACAAAGACTCCAATCAAGGCCAATAAAATTTGTCGCCACCCCAGCCGAGAATCTGGTAAGAGGGAACGCGAAAGCGCCACGCTCGAGCGACTCCCCACAATCAGGGGACTATCCGCCCGCCCACTATCTTCTTCCGCTAGCGCGGGCTGTGAACCGGAGGCACTCTTTAGTCGAGTAGCATCTGGATCAGTGGATACCTGCGCCAAAGTAGGATTAGCGCTCGCAACATCCATACTGGTAACCGGATGGTTCAGTCGGGACTGTACTTCCTGTAACAATTGCCCAAATTGGGCGGAACTTTCGGGGCGATCCTCCGGATCAGGCTGCAACGCCCAGACCAGAATTTCACGGAGTGGCGGGATCAACTGGGGAGCATCGAGTCGGGGAGCGGTATGTAAAATCCGCTGGGTCAAAGCCGATACCGAGTTATCTCCACCGGGAACCTCAAAAGGACTCCGTCCGATAAGCAGCGAATGCATGGTAGCCGCCAGGGAATATATGTCGCTAGCAGCTCGAGCCAGAGAATTCTCATCGTGTTGTTCCGGAGGCGCCCAGGGTACGGAAAGCCCTAAAACATCGCGATGAGCCAGCGGTTTTCCCAGCGGTAACGCTAGACCAAAATCAGAGAGCACCGGGGTGGAAAATTCAGAAATCAATACGTTTGCGGGTTTCACATCCCGGTGAGCCAGGCCTGCACGGTGCACAGTTTCCAGTGCTCCGGCCAAACGTATCGTAATGTCCAGAGCCTCCTTGAGAGGAAGCGGCCGACGGCGAACCCGCTGCGACAAGTTCGTCACCGGACAGTACTGTAATACTAGGTAGGGGCGAGCATCGGGCAGTTTCCCCGTCTGATAAAGCGAGAGAATCGCCGGGTGTGCACAGGTAGCAGCCAGGGCATCCGCCTCGGTAGTAAAAACTTGCCGTCCCTCTCTGCTGCCCAGTTCCCTCAGGACTTTGACCGCCACTTGGCGCTGGGGACGTTTTTGGTCGTAAAGGTAAACATCAGCAAAACCGCCCCTTCCCAGCAAAGTTTTTACACTATATCCGGGAATTTTAGGGGGTATCTGTACCATGGTTATCCCCTTTCCGCAGGCGCGTTTCATCTATAGTAGTCGGTGAAACGGACTGGCGGGTGTAATCTAGTGGATCCTGATTTTCTCCGTGGCTGTTCCGCGGATTAGGTGGAGGAGGCGGCAAAAGCGGGGAAACCGCCGGTTTCCGTAAACGAGTTGCATCCCAATCCCCTGAGGAAGACTCCCCGGGCAAAGCAGAAGAGTGCGGTTCTTGCACTTTAGGAGGCTGTAACCCTTGCGCCAGTCGCTGCGGATTTCGCAAATGGGCAACTTCCGTTGCCTCATCGGCTTTGTCCAATCCAGCTTCTAGCGCCAGCTCCTCCCCTAGTTTCCGGCTAACCGCTCCTGGCTGCTTAGCAACCACTGCCATTTTCCCCTCGGAAGATTCCAAGGATTTCGCCAAATGCGTACCGTCACTAAAATCTATTCCCGCCTGCGGGAGCCCCACTTTTCCTAGGCGCGTAGCATCTGAAAATACCCCATCTACGGCTGCCGTGACCGGAGCGCTTTCACTGCGCATTGGAGCCAAGGGCGTGCGCAGCTGCCGATATTCCTGCTGGGTAAGTCCCAGGGACAAGCTGGGTAGCGAAATCTCTTTGCGCGGGATCAGAACCTTCTCCATACCCGGGATAATAAGGAGGTTTTTAGCGAAACTACTGCGAATAAAACGGCTGTAAAGCGATGAGGGACGAATTGCGGCAACTATAGTTTTAGCTTTACCAGCTGCCGCTCTCCAGGTATCGGTTAGCTGTTTAACCAGTCCCCAAGCCCAATCGGAATCAATTTCGCTATCTAGACCCGGACTGTAATCCAGGTAATCCGCGATTCCGGCTAGTTCACGTGCTCCCGATTCAGCCGGCGCCTGTTTTATTCCACTCAGGTAGGTATCGATTATCCAAGCAGCTTCTTGGCGGGTAGCTCCTGCCGGGAGCCGCACCCCGCGATCACGGAAACGATCAACTATTTCTTCCCAGGCCCCCCGTAAACGTTTACCCGGATCTTTAGCTGTCCGCCTCCTGCGCGCACGATACCATTTAGCCCACAAAACTAGCAGAATCGGCGAAAGGAGCAGCAATAACCAGGAACCATATTTCGCAGCCACCACTAGCGCCGCCAGAATCTGCATACCGGTAGAAGTGTTATCGGCATGTGCCTGCTTTTCCACGTGTGGCAACACCGGCGGAGTGGCCGGCGGTGGAGGTGGCTGCAGCACTTGCGGTTTGGGCACAGACTTGGGCTGCGGCTGATCAGTACGCGGTACTCGTTCTCGCGGCGGCGTGGGATCAAAGGGTACCCAACCTACGTCTTTAAACTTCACTTCCACCCAGGCATGAACGTTATCGCCCTTAAGTTTTAGATTTCCCCCAGCTTTCTTATCAGCTGGATAGGCTCCTAGTACCACTCGCGCAGGCGCCCCGAATGCCCTGACCATTAGCGCCATAGCTACCGAATATTGTTCGTCGTCACCAATTAATTCTTTCCCTTGAAAAAATTGGCTCATCCGCGCCGCACGGTGTCCAGGACGAGAAAGCCCATCTGAGCCATCAGAGAAAAAACCTTGCCCTGATAAATAGGACTCCACATTACGCAGCTTTTGCAAAGGAGTAGTTGCCCGTGCGGTTAGCTGATTATTTAATTCGGTAATTTCGGTGGGAACCGCTACGTCTTTCCCCTGCGGGATGGGATCGAACTCCAGTCCTGAAATTCGCGAGTCACTGGGAATTCGATCTTTAACGAACCCTACCTGGTACGAAAGATTAGCTGGGGCAGCGGCAAAAGCCGAACGCAGCGAGGTCGAATAGTAAATAACTGGTTTAGGTCGGGAAATAACTTTTAGGGAATAGGCATCTCCCAACAGGGGCACCCAAGGTTGGTCATAGTTCACCAGTTTTACGGATGCGGTGCTATCAGCGGAAACCTGTTTGTCTAATATCGAATCAACCTGTACAAATTGTGCATTTAGCTGGGGGTCGATTTTAAAAACTGTACCGTCATAGGCATTCATAGTGGCAAAACGCATCCGGGTTCCCGCCGGATAGTTCTTGACCTCTGCGATGGTTTTATCTTTCCAATCCCGGGAAAGATGCCTAAAAGATGCCAAGGGGGAAATAAAATCTTCTAATTCTATTGGTGGTAGTACCTGGGTGCGCAGCACTTCCCGGTTTCCGCGTTCAGTTATACCTGCCAAAGATGCGGAGGCTAGGCAAATAACTACGGTGACCGCCACCATCGCCAGGGGGCGAGTATAACCATTTGTCTTCTTGACATCCGTTAAATTAACCCGGTGGGTACGTGCCTTGGAGACAGCACCGGTCACTAGGGCACACCAGAGCAGGGATATCAGAAAATAACCGGCTCCTGCCCAGCGTGCCGCCGGAACAACTTGAGCCCCCCAGGCAATCGCCACCACTAGGCAAATGGTCGCAGGTACCAGTGCCACCCAGGGACGCCGGGAAGCCGCTGCTAAACCTGCCAGCAGAGAGGTAATTAGGCAAGTAATTAGGGGAAGTACCGCTACTCCTCCAGCGGGAGTTAGAGGAAGTGTAGCGGTGAGGGCATCCCGCCAGCAGGTTACCGTAGAGGTCACTAATACTTGCAGACCGGGCAAGGTGGGGTAAAGTGTACGTCCCAACGGATCGGTAACCGCCAAGGTGGAGCCAAAAGCTAAAAATACCCCCAGTAACAAGGTAACAGTGGAGATTATTCCCAGACGCCAGCGGCGAACCACTAAAGCGATAAGCAACCCCAGGACGGCGCCTCCGCTTGCCGCTATTCCCCCGGTTAATCCCAGGAAGGGGAGGGCAAATAGCCAGCAGGGAACGATGAATAAACTAAGAGAACTCAGACAGATAAAATCGGATTTTTTCACGCCAGACTCGCCCCGCTCAATCCTCGGGGTAGCTGCGATAGCTCCCCAATATTCAGTAGCCTACGTGAACTTGCGCCCCGCCGAGTCAAAGTAGCACCCGCATCTGCGCGCACACCGGTGGTAGCCATATCAGCGGGAGGTATTAAACAGATTTGTTGCAGGCGACGTATGGATACTCCTGGCCCGCAAATCAGAGAACAAACCGAGGCTTGTGTCTCATGGGCTAGCGCCCAGCGAACCAGATGCCGATATTCCTGATCCTCCTCTTGTGGATGTACTTCAGTAAGAAAGTCCAGTACCGCTCGGGAGGTGACAGCTTTCAAGACAGTTTTGCCCGTATATAAGGTCAGGGGCTGCCCGCTAGACAGGGAGGAAACCGCCAGGGAGGCTACCGCCTCTACCGCGAGTTCGAAATCAGCTTCCCCATAGTTTTCGCGTTTCAAATCCAACACAATCAGATGGTGGGAGCGGCGGGTTTCTAGGTACTGCCGCATCATTAACTGACCGGTATGGGCTGACATTTTCCAGTGAATATGGCGACGATCATCGCCACTCTCATAGGGACGCAAAGCATGAAAAGCAGCATCGGAACTGGTTATTACCTGCGAAGTTACCCCCTCCATATCCCGGGTATACCCACTTAATGTTCCCAGCGCCGGAGTGAAGTTGGGATACACATACACCTCTTGGAAGTCCGTCCATGAACGCACTCGGCGAATCAGCCCCAGAATATCTTGACGCACCGTACGGGCTGGACCCACCATAATCTTTTCGCGCCGCCTAGTTTGCAGCTGAAAATCCCGGCTAAAACTTTTATCAGAACGCAAAGTTGGCAAGGCAATATCGGCTTGCTCAGTTCCCAGGGGTAGCTCTATTTTGAGGGCGCGCACTGCGCGACGCCCATTATTCTGGATGCTTGCTCGCCCAATTAAATCTTGCCCCTTTCGCAACCGGTCTTGTTCTACCCAAACCCTTACCGACAGGTCTCCCCCACCCCAGGTCTGCCCCACTGCGGATAACAGCGCCAATAAGGAAGCGAACATCACCGCACCAGCCTCTGCCCAATCCCAAAGCACCCAGGCAAACAGGCTGGCGAGCCCTCCTAGCAGGACTAACCACCCCAATCCGGTAAGCGGAATTTTGCGTAGCTCACCTAGATGGGGGATCGCCAGTGTCTGTTTCCGAGCCTTATTTCCGCTTTTCAGCACACTCTTTAAGGCGACCGCAATGCTTTCAGGAACTTTCATCACTCTAGGCCTGCGAATCCACTGGCGGGGGCACCTCGTTGAGCGCCCTCTCGACTACGCTTTGTGCACTCGCCCCTTCAAAGAGAGCATCGGCATCCATAATGATCCTATGCGCCCATACCGGAACAGCCAGGGTCTTTATATCATCCGGCAATACGTAGTGCCGCCCTTGGGAAGCAGCCCAGACTTTCGCCATCCGCATCATCCCGATGGCCGCCCGGGTAGAAACTCCCAGATTAACGGCATCATCAGAGCGAGTTGCTTCCGCCAGCTGCTGCACATACCGCGTAATCTGCTCATCTACATAGTTGCGTAGCCCCAACTCTCCCAAAGCCGTAATTTCTTCTGCCTTTACCACCGCATTTAAATCTTTAGACAGATCAGGTTGAGAAGCTCCCGACAATATCTTCACCGTGGTTTCTCGATCAGGATATCCCAGCGACACTTTAATCAAGAAGCGATCTAGCTGTGCTTCAG
The DNA here is from genome assembly GCF_900604285.1 of Varibaculum vaginae. Lineage (GTDB taxonomy): Bacteria > Actinomycetota > Actinomycetes > Actinomycetales > Actinomycetaceae > Varibaculum > Varibaculum vaginae. Next base: position 246,562 of record NZ_UWNY01000002.1, on the reverse strand, counting down.
GAAGTTTATAGGTGCCCGCCTGTTCCACCGGGTTCTGGGTGGCTATCACCAGGAACGGCGAACCTACCGGATGCACTACCCCATCTACGCTAACCTGTCGTTCTTCCATCACTTCTAGCAGTGCCGACTGGGTTTTAGGGCTAGCACGGTTAATTTCATCCGCCAACACGATATTGGCGAAAATCGGACCGGCATGAAAATCCCACTGTTTGGTTTTCTGGTCATAGACGGTCACCCCGGTAATGTCAGTAGGCAACATATCGGGGGTGAACTGAATCCGACTATGGGAAGCGGTGACGGAGGCCGCAAGGGCACGAGCCAGGGCGGTTTTCCCGGTTCCTGGCGCATCCTCTAAAAGAACGTGTCCCCCTGCCAAGAAGGCCGCTAACACCAAACGCACCTGGTGCCCCTTACCAAGTATCGCCCGATCAACATTTTCGGCTATCTGCGCGAAACGAGCGGAAAAATCGGCGGCTTCTGTCTGTTTAAGGATCATAGAGCTATCTGCCTTTCGCTTTGCCGGGCAGGTAGCTCCCACCCGCTATGACTAGGTTTGCGGTTCTTATAGTTGTCGGAGGCTCTCCACCTGAATTGTAAGTTGGGTTCACGCCAGATGGGGAGGTTACCGCCGGTTAAAGCCTGTGGCTCTACCAACGGGATTAACTGCGGATATAACGGTTTTGACACCGGAATCAACGGATCAAGGATCAACCAATTATGCAGGTAAGAGACAGCTGATGCTGATTCAGTATCCGGAGAACCAGAGGGGGACGGGGCTGGGCTAGGTTCGGGAGTTACAACTTTTAGACTGTCTGAACTTACGGTGGTTCCCTCAGGTTTCAATTTGAGCTCGGCCTTGATTGTCCAGGTCTCTCCCGGATTTAAATTCTTAAGATTAATACTCCAACCGGATTGCCCAAGCGACTGAATGCTATATTGATCTTCCTTCAGTGTTGTGCCCCGCGATTCTTTCCCGGAAACAGCTAGCTCTACGTATTCGCTATTCCAGGTTTCTAAACCGCTAGCCCCAATTTTTATCACCGCACCGGTTGCCGATCTTTGGCTCTCCAGCTCTTGCATACTGATAATCTCGGGATTCTTTTGAGCCGGCAAATTCGCCTTTACCGAACCAGAGATTCCCTTATTGTACGTAAAATTGCAGCTGTACTTAACTTCCAAACCATTTTTTGCCCGCGGATTGGAAATTCTGAAGGTGTTGTCGCCAGCTACTGGTTTGCCATCAACGCTGTCGGCGACACACGTCCCACTATCGCCAGCAGGGGCTGCGACTCCAGTCAAAGTAACTGTGGCCAAGTCCCGTGTCGCACGCTCTAAGGTGGCAGATATCTTATCCGCATGGAATTTATTGAAGGTTTTAAAACTAGCGCCATCGCTCGGCCCGGGTTTGGTATTGACTGCGTAAACCGTGAATATATGAGATCCGCCAGGAAGCTCCGAAACCTCTAAAGTGGTACCTTTAACCTCCCTAGGACTGCCCTTATCTATGGTCACCACATAGTGATCTATGGGGGATCCTCCGTTAGTGCTAGCCGCATCCCATTTGAGGGTGGCAGTTCCGGCTTTACTACCGACGCTTCCTCGCAGATTTCCGGGAACACCGGGAGTAACCTCAACCGTTATCATCGGGGAAGGCCCCGAAGGCCGGGAATCCCCCACGCGGTTGGTGGCTATCACCGTAAAAGCATGCTTTTCCCCTGGCTCCAGGCCTGGAAAGTCAACTATGGTTGCCGTAGAGGAAACGGATTTGCCCGAAACCGAATCGGTAACTTTATAACTGGTAATCGGCGCCCCATTGCTTGCAGGAGCAACCCAGCTAATAGCGGCAGTGGTAGATTCTTTAACTACAGCTGTTACTGCGGTGGGAGCATCCGGTACCGTCACTACCCTAATCCGCGCAGTACCGGTTACTTGACGGTCAGGATCACCGGAGGCATCTTGCAGGGTATAGGACACCACCATATCGCCTTTAAAAGTTGCGGCCGGGGTAACATCGAGGCGCGTTCCCGAAGTGGAAGCCTGTCCGGATCCTTGTACCACACTGGGCGATCCCACGGTTTTCAAAGGCTTTCCGGGATAGGGATTAGTGGCGTAACGATTCAAATCGATACTGAGGGTCTTCCCGGACTCGCCCTCCAAATCAATCGCCGTTAGTTGAATTAGAGGACGGGTAGAGCTAACTACCCTCACCGGTATTTTTCCGGTAGTCGGCCCGGATGCATCTTCTAATGTGACTTCAATATTGCCCGCGTTACCCTTGGCTTTACCGGCATCCGCCGAAACCGAGAGCCTACTGCCATTTAGAGAGGCTTTAATCCCAGCCGGAACTGCCCCCAGGCGATAACGCATTTTGGCAGGGTCATCTCCATCTAGGTCGCTCACCATGTCTGCAAGATTAGTACTGATCCCCTCTTCACCAGCAGCTACGTCTAAGCGAGTGGGGGTGAAAATCGGAGGACGATTATTAGTAGATTTCACGTCTATTGGCAAGGTCAAAGAGGCGCTGAGAGCCGAAGAATCATTAGCTTTCCCGTCACTTACCTGCATTACCAGCGAGGTTTTTCCAAAAAATTCGGGGCTAATGGTTACTTGGAAGGAGTCATCTCCGGACATTTTCACTCCGCCAGCAAATCCCGCACCCAAGGTAATAGCTTTTTCGGAATGAATATGCGGGGTACGCGCTTTCCGAGTAACCACGTAAGAGGCTAGATCAACAGTCAGAGTTTCTCCGGATTGGGCTTTTATGGGCACGCTATCGGGGTCGATATAGGGTTTCTGCTCGGAAACCCCCGGTACATTAACTATGGCATTAGCGCTTAAACCATCCTGGTCAGTGACCTTATAGAGTACCAGTTGCCGCTTAGAAGGCGCCGGAATCACCAGCTTGGTTCCTCTTACAGTCACCCCTTTTTGCTGACAACTCACGGTCAAGGCAGCACCATCCCCATCGGGATCAATATCATTAGCGAGGACGTCTACCACAATCGGTTCGCCAACTTTCCTTCCCCCCTCTTTCGCGGTCACCAAGTCATCAGCGGCCTCGGGAGCCCGCAAAGGTGCATGGGGATCTACCTGCACCGTAGCAATCGAAGTATCCTGTCCTCCCCTCCCATCACTGATGGAATACTGAATCCCATAAGAGTCGGCTTTCTTCGGAGTAGTAAGCACTAGCGCATTTTGACGTGCAGAAACCTTCAAAGCATCCCGGGGGCTTTGCAGCGATTCTGCAATCAAATTCACCCCGTCACCATCAGGATCGGTATCGTTCGCGGTTACTGCTAGTGCGAGGGCGCGATTCGGCCTTACCCGTACTTCATCCGGATTAGCCTGCGGATTTTGGTTAAGGGCAGCGGCGGGAGCCACCCCTACCTGCACCCGGGCGGTTCCCTGTTTACCGAAGCGGTCTTCCACGATATAACTGAAAGTATCAGTCCCGATTTTCCCAGCTACTGGCTGATAATTGAGCCAACTAGGACCAATATCAACTACCCCCATCTTGGGCGCATCCGCGATTCCCACCAGGGAAACTGAATCACCATCGGGATCAATATTGGTTAGTTCCACCGGTATCCGGATAGTTTGCCCGGAAATTGCCCGACCAGTGACCACCCGCGGCTCGGGAGCTGCATTATCGGAGGCATTGGCCGGTTTTATCTCTACGCTTACCCGGGCACTGGCCTGATTTTGGTTAGTATCCGTCACCGTATAGGTAGCTTCATACTTGCCAGGTTTCTTCGCCAAGAAGCGTACCTGGTTTCCAGTGACAAAGAACTTCCCTGCCTCCGCCGGGGTTGAGGTTTGCAACTTGGGAGACAGTTTCAGGGTGAGCCCCACCGGAGAGCGGTCATTGGCCAGCACGTCCACGCTGGTTACATCCCCTGCGCGCCCTTTAGCCTCATCAGGTTTGGCGTTAGGGGGTGTAGTTGCCGACTGCGTCCTCATGGGGATAACGGTAACTACCCCTTCGGCGCTCTCATACCCGTTTGACACCTGGTATTTTAAGGTTTCCGCTTTGGTGATTCCCCGGGGAGCAGTGATATTTAACAGGGAGTGATCCATCACGGTCGCCCTTAGGGGCGAAGACTCCCCCACGGTTACCGCTTGGGTAACTAGCACTTCCCCAGCCGGGTCAGCATCATTGGCGAGTACATCGGTTAGTACCTGCCCACCAACGGGCAATACCGCCATATCGTCTTCTACTACCGGTTTCCCGCGTTTGCCCGCGGAAGTGACATCTACCCGGATAACCCCGGTAGCGGTAGCTGGTCCGTCAGACACGGTATAGGTCAAATAGTAGGTACCTTCTTGTTCACTCTTAAAAGATAAAGTTCCCCCTGCCAAATCGGGGGTAACCTGCGGCCCGGTTCGTTCGATATTGACTCCCGCTAATGTGAGGGGATCTCCATTTGCATCGGTGTCATTAGCCAAGGGACGGATACTGATAGTGCTTCCTGCCCGCGCAAACGCGATATCCCCGTTTGCCTCGGGTGGCACATTTCCGGCGGCACGCACATCTACTATCAACCGCCCGGTGATTTCGTCACGACCATCAGATACCAGTACTTTTATTTCTTTTTTTCCAACAGAGCCGCCCTGATTGCGGATTACCAGGGTGCCTTCCTGCCGATATTCGACTTGGTTCTCGCTACTGGCAGATACCCCGGTTAGGAACACCGGATCCCCATCTGGGTCAGTAAAAGAGGGCAGGGCGTTGTATTCTATCTGTTTACCCGATTCCACGACTACGGTAGGTACCCGCTTTTGGGTTGGAGCATTATTTTGCGACTCCGGGGAGACGTTTACAGTTACATTGGCGGTATCCACCCCGCCTCTACCATCTTTTGCCTGGTAGGTGAAGTTTATGGTTCCGGAGGCATCGGCGGGCAATTCGATCCGCAAGGCCGCTCCCCCGCGTACCGGTTTCACCTGACCGTGCCCTGCCTGTCCCACTACTTCGGCAGTCAGTAAATCCCCATCGGTATCAGAATCATTTTCCAGCACCGGTAAGGTAGTTATCTTTCCTGGCCGTGCCCCAAACACATCGTCCCTGGCTACGGGCGGCGTGTTTTCCTTTTGTCGATCTTTCTGCGCGATTTCTTCGGTCAGCTGGGGGGAATCTTCACGTTCTTCTTGTTTCGTTAACATGGTGGAGATTTCATTCCAGTTGTCTACCAGTTCCATGTTTCTGTCGGCTAACCATACCGCTCCATCAGCGGTGTCATTGAGTACCACTAAGTCACGGTTTTTACGGAACACCGGGTTTTGTGCAGTTTTTAGTCGCTGCAACTCTTGGGATGGTCGATAAACTTTCCCGGAACATTCCCGCACGAATTTTCCACTGCCTGCCCACGCCCCATAAACGCACTGGGCTTTCACCATCGGGCGTGCGGGAGTGCCGCTGCTACCCCCGGAGGGAATCTCTCTAGTTTCCCCACTGACGAGATCAACCTTTAGCATTTTATCTTGATCAGAAAGGAGCACGAAAGGTTTTCGGGGACCAGATTCTTGCAGCTTTAATTGCATACCCTGCAGTTTTATTCTTTTCCCACTGGGCAAATAGAGGATTCCTTGATCGCTATCGAGGGAAACCACCTGGTCTCCTACCCCCGCTACCTCTAGTTTGGCGTTAAGCGGAATTTCGGGAATACTTACCCGTTCGTCCTTCCACAGTCTTCCTTCTTTATGCACTGTTATCAGCTGTTTTGTGGCAGCCGAGGCCAGGAAGAAGGTTCCATTTTCCCCACCTGCCAGTTGAGCACCCCGTAGGGAACGCACGCTAGCGTTAGCCCGGTTACGCTCTACCCCCAGCAGGTCTTTTCCGCTCCAAAGTAAACCAGCTTGGGGATCAAGAATCGCTAAGTTTTCCCCGGATTGAGCTATCTGTTGCCCTTTTGTCAGGGAGGAGGAGGTTTCCAGGCGTACTTTCTTGGGATCAATTTTGGCGGCTTCACTAGCGGCTTGATTCTGGAAATGTACGTTTTCACCCGCCTGGGTAACATCAAACTGTCCAGCTTTGGAGCGCAGGGCACCGTCCAGGGTACGCGCGGGGAAATTAAGGTGTCCGACCAGATGCTGGGATTGGTTAGTTACCCAAATTCCGCCGTCGTTGAGATCTACCTGGGCTTTAGTTATTCCCGGATGTTGCCATGCTAGATAGCAGATTACCAGGCTGAGGACAGTGAGCACTCCCAGCGTTGCTTTACGTATCCGATTACGCCTATTAGCGTTCTTTTCCCGACGCGCGCGGAAACTGGAGTACCCGGTAGAGGCGGTTTGGTATTGCGAGGAGCTGTTTCGCCCAGAGTTAGAGCGAGCCGAGTGGCGAAAGCCTCCTTTGCTTCCCCGCAACCTGACCAAAGCGAAATCCTCTTTTTATCTTTTAATCTTCCGCCGCCAACCCGGAGAAATATTTCCGCGCAGGAGGGGAATTTACCTGCATATATTTACCAATTCCTGAGTTTACTAAATTTCAGGACTTCTCCGCCGCTTTTAATCTATTTCTGTCCTGCAAGTATCATTTTCAGACTTTCCACTACCTATAGTGCGCTAGCGCACCAGACACCTCGGTGTGTACAGATCCGATTAACAGCGCCGGTTGCCGAGCGAAAATAAAATCTGCGGGAGGGCTTTTGCCCTCCCGCAGAAATATTTTTACTAGCAGATTGTCACCTTGTCACCGGTTAGCCGCTGCCGACGCTAGTCTTACCCGTTACGGCGGCGTGCCAACAGCAGGACACTTCCTGCGGCTAGCGAAGTTATACTTGCCGCCAAGACTGACCAGCTGTTTACACCGGTCTCTTCCAAACGAGGTGCGGTTTTCTCGGTTTTATTCGGTCTTACTGCAGGTTTTTCTGCGGTTCCATATTCCACGATCTGAGTTTTAGGCGCGGTCTTTACGGTGTCTCCGTTAGCTTCATCTTTAACAAGCTGTTCAGCACCATTGTCAGCGAGGTAGAAGTACCTAAGCGTGGGGGTCACTTCCGCCCCCATGACTCCTTGCTGCACGATCTGCTCCGTGCCCTTCGCCAGTTTGGCGTTCGCGCGGCGCTCTATCTTAAAGGGGACAGCTTTCTTAGCCTGGTATTCCTTTTTCTGCAGCTTGGATACCAGCTCAATCTCCCAGCCATCAAGATCATTGCCGGTGACATTTAACTTATAGTAGGGCGCAGCCGCCACCTCTGGATCCAGGAACTGTGCTTTCAAGAAGAATTCCTTGTCCTTGCCCACATACTCATTCCAGATTTCAAACCTGCCGGTAGCGGGAGTTAGCCACTGGAGAACTTTCTCTCCTTCCCGGTCAGGCAGGGTCAGCATTGAGAATTTCTTCCCAGCCTCAAAATCAAACACTCCCTCAAAATGGGGCACGCTCGTGTTTTCGGAGTCGTAATGCTTACGCGCCTTGCCCTGCTCTTGCACATCGTAGCTGGCCGCTACCTGGAGTTTGCCTTCGTGCCAAGGAGCGATCATCCCGGTGAGCTTGGTATTATTTACATCCTGGTTTGCCTGTTGGACGAGCGAAATCCAGTAGATGTCCCCTTCTTTCTTTAGGGTTGCAGGACCATTAGCTCTTGCCGGGAAAGCCTCGCCATCTACATACCAGTGAACCTGCTTGGGTTCTGAAATATCCGTGTAGGTGTCGGTTCCTCGGATATTTTTCATCTCTTTTCCAAGCGGGATCTTCATCTCTTCGCAGTAGTTGATCTTCTTAATAAAGTATTTGGACTTAAAATTCTCGGTTTTCCCAGTTTTCTGGCTTTTCCCTTCGAAGGTGAGGTAGAAAGCAATCTTTCCCGCTGGCTTTCCCCTCTGCTCTGGATTGCAGGCTTCTCCCGGCGTATCAGCATAGGTACGCCAACGCAAACCAATAAAAGTGTTAGTCTCCCCATCGGCAGCGCTAGCAGTAGGACCAGCAGCGACGATCCCCATGGCAGTAAGCGTTAGCGCCAGCAAGGTTACGAGGATACCCCCGAACTTGCGTGGCATCACCTTAACGATTACAGAGTTCAACTAATTTCCTTCCCTCGATGTCGAGTTAATCAACCACCTAATTTACAGATCCCAGCTACCAGGCAATTCTGACTTGTACCGTAAGTAACGGTTTCCGAAAAAGCTGCCTGCTTGAATCCTTAACTGTTAATAAACACTCTTTCAGCTAAGCACTTTTAATGCAACCATAATATTTTTCCGCCTGCGAAGACGGCTTCGACTGTGAATATATACACCCCTGTATCCATCACCAAACTCTAGACCATAACCTAAAATGAAAATATGCTAAGAAAAAAGGCTCCCTCCATTTTTCAATTCCTAGCTGCTCTCGCCATCCTCGCGTTAATCGTGGCGCTAGGGTCAACCAGTCCGGCAGCCGCCGAAGGCGTAACCGACTGGGACGACCTGATCAGCAAAACCAGCGAGCTCACTCCCGGGCAGCACAATCTGACGATGACCGGTGCCCTCACCTTAAGCGAGCAGTCAAAACCGTTGGTAGTTCCGGAGGGCGCAGAGCTCACTCTGAAGGGCTCGGGCACAGTTACCGGCACTAATACCCCGGCAGTGGAAGTTAAACCGGGCGGGAAACTAAACCTGGCCGGCCCCTCCTTCACCAAAGTACAGTTCACGGTGAACGGAGACTTAAACTTTACTGCAGGTTCGATTCACGATTCCGACCCTGCCGGCCCGGTCATTTTCGTTGATGGCGGCAGCTTCACCATGAGCGACACTGCCGAATTCTCTAAGAACATCACTCCAGAGGATAAGATCATCAACGATCCCAATACTCGATGTGTTGACTTCAAAAATATAAAGTTGGCTCCCATCACCGTCTACAACGGGACGGCCACAATCAGTGGCGGCACTATTAAAAGCAATCAAGGCTTTTTCGAAGGTGGAGCCTTGGGAGTTTGGGGCAGCAAAGACAATCACGCCACCCTCAATATTAAGGACGGCGAAATCTCTGAGAACAGCGTTCAGAACTCCAGGTGTAACGGTTACGGCGGCGCATTATTTGGCGCATACACTAACGTGAACATCTCAGGTGGAAATATTCATGACAATTTCACGGAACGTGGGGGTGCGCTAGCCCTTGAGAACGGATCCTTCAAGATGAGCAATGGAAACCTGCATGAAAACCAGGCTAGCCGGGAATACAAGGGTAATGGCGGAGCCCTCTATTTAGACACGTCAGAAACCGAAATTTCTGGAGGTACTGTCAATAACAACGTTGCTAAAGGTTGGGGCGGAGCTATCGAAGCCAATGGAGGCACCCTCACCATCAACGGCGGCGACTTTAGCAACAACCAGACGACTAGATGGGGCGGAGCTATCGACACCGATGGAGGCAGCATAACCATCAACGGCGGCTCCTTTACCGGTAACACTGCTGGAGAATCCGGGGGTGCTATCGCTTTTGGCGGTAAGGCGGAAGCCGCAATTAACGCCGCTTATTTCTCTGAAAACAAATCCGAAGGGTTTTGGGGCGGCGGCGCCATTTACAACGACACTGCCGCCAAACTGACCATCAATAATGCCCTGATCAGGAATAACACAGTTAAAAACGCGTTTTTAATCGGCGCTAATAATCGCCCCATCAGTAAACAAGGCGGCGGGGTCTGGAACTGCCCCACTGGGCAGACCACGCTAAACATTACTAACGGGGTAGCATTTTATGGAAATTCTGCCGAGGATACCCCTAAATATGAAAGTTTCAATGGTGCCGGGGATGATTTTGCCAGTATCACCAAGCATTTTGCTGGCGAACCTCATGAAGGACAACCGGTTTCCGTTAGCCCCCGGATGCTAGGAGGCGGGCAGCGCCTCTGGTATCAGGATGGTTCTATTTATGGCGTTCACTCTAACTGGGATCTACCTAATCAGCTGCCTCGTTATAAAGAGGGCGCCGATAACAAGCCGATTCCTTACGACACGGAAATCACTGAAAATAAAGCTTTCAAGTCGGTTCCCAGTGAAGACTCAAAGAAACTCGCCGAGAAGCTAGCACGAGTAGTTATTGAAGATAATGCCGCCACTCAAGTCGGTATTAGTGGTGGGGGAATCGCGAATAACGGTCAAATATTTTTCGGTAACCCCGAGAAATGGAAGTTGATTATCAAGAAGTCCTGGAAGGGTGATGACCTGGCAAGCCGTCCTACTAAGATAACCCTAGACGTGCTAGTCGGCGGGTTCCAGGTTGACCAGGTAGAACTGAGCAAAGAAAATAACTGGACCGCAACAATTAACGACTTCCCCAATCCGGATACCCTACTTGACGCCAAGACCGGCGAGAAACTGCCGTTCACCTTCAGGGAGCATGACGAGAACGGTAAACAGCTGGAGGGCTATCAGCTGGCGGTAACCGGCGAATCCACAGACCAGGAAAATAAGATTTACTCCATCTCCTTGGAAAACCATTTGGCCACCGAGATAGCGGTGGCCAAGAAATGGTCTAACCCCCATAAGAGTTGCCCCGATGTCACTCAAATAGAGGTGCAGTTACTGGCAAACGGTAAAGATACCGGGAAAAAGCTAACTCTAAATCCCACTAACTCTTGGGAAGGCAAATTTACCGGTCTGCCCAAGTATCTTGACGGGAAACTGGCCGAATACACCGTTTCCGAGGTGGAAATCAAGGGATACCGCACCGAAATCCAAGGAAACGCTACCGGAGGCTTCCTGATTACTAACAAATGCACGGTTCCTCCCTCTGATACCACTCCTTCCCCGGGAACAACTCCCCCGCCTAGCAGTACCACCCCGCCTGGCACGACTCCTCCCCCGCGAGGAAATACTCCACCTCCATCGAGAAAGACTCCCCCGCTGCCACCTACGGGCTCTGAAATTAGCGCCGCCTTGGCGCTGGGAGTCTTAGCACTAAGCACCGGAGGGGTGCTCGTACGCCGCCGACTACAAAACGCCTGAAAACGCTCCCTGTAATCCGCGCCCTACCGGGGATATCTCGACATATCCTACGACCTCGGGGCAATGAAAGCGCTCGCTGCCATCCGCTCTGCATACAGGGGCTAGGTTTTTCCTCCCGCCCCAGGATTCGGAAAATATAGCGACATTTTCAAATTCTTATACCCACCGCGCCTGCTCGGATAAAACTTAGCCCCCGCGTGTTTTCTGTTCATACCTACGTCACCCGCGTAAACAGATCACGAATTGCGCAGATGGAGCTGTTAGCACGCCATTGGGACACGGGGCGGTAAAAGATGCGAACGGGGACACGCTAGCAACCATTAATTTTTGAATCGGATACGTTCGCCTTTAGCTAGATACCAATTCTGCCCTTGTCTTAACTTTTGCAAGGCTCACCGGGGTTCCCCGAGCGCTTTTACCGACCTGGTGTCGCTGCCTGCCTCCTGCTGAGGAAAATCTGCTACCGCTGTTCGCGGCGGCGTAGGATTAGGTATCCTCCGGCGAGACATGCCAGCATGGCTCCTAGTACTACGCTAACTTGCGTACCGGTCTTTCCTAACTGCTTATGCACCTCACCCGGATTACCCGGAATATCGGTTCCCGGTTCTGGATCGTTTGCCACGTAGATAGTGGCACCGTCGTATTGTTGGGTTTCTCCCTCGGGATGCCGGGTGATTTTGAAAGTTATCGGTTCTTCTAACAGCTGGTACCCCTGGGGGGCTTTCACTTCTTTCAGCTGGTACTCGTACTGTTTTTCGGGGTTTTTGTCGTCACTAACCAGTAGCGTCCAGCCAAGTTTCTTCTTGTCACCCTTTATGGTCACCTCTCCATTTTCATCGGTGGTAAACCGCAGGGGCTCCTCCTGTACCTGATCAGCGCTGAGCTTACCGACTACCGGTTGGGCTTTGCCGTTCTCCACCAGGTTTAGCTCGAACTCGGCACCTTCCAATCTGGTGGTCAAGTCACGTGAATCATGCTTACGGATAGTAATTCCTGGGTTAGGAGCCAATCCCAGGCTGGAGAGCTGCACGGCTACGGAGCCGTTAACCGCAGCATGATCTTTACCGACCTCGACCTCGTTACCGTAGTTAACCAGGTCTTTACCAATCACTTTGGCAGTGTAGGTGACCACCACTTTCTGCTTATTAGGAACTGCCATAGTGAGCACTCCGTCTTTATAGACCGGATGATAGTTAAAGTCTTTCGGGGTCATTTCTAAGGTTTCCGGCTGCAAGCGCAGATTTGTCATCTGGTCTTTGAAGTTAGCAGTCGGGGATCCGTTAGCAATATCTAGCGCCCCAGGGTTGATAGCGACTTTGAATTTTGCTTCATAATGATTGCTACTTACCGGCTTTTCAGCAAGCTCCTTAGTAAGCGGCTCGTACACATAGTCGGCTGCCACATCTTGGGTAGTGATCGGTCCCCAAGTGGCTTTGTTCTTTACTTTCAAACCGTTGGGATCTTTATTTATCTCATTCAATGCCGCTCGATTGGCGGGAATCAGCGAGTATTCCAGATAGTAAACCGACTGATACTTACCCTTACCCTGCTTTGGCAAATCAGATTTTTTGATTAAGAAATCAATCTTGCCATTTTCTTCCTGTGCCCGCAGCTTATCTGTTCCTTCAATCGCCGGCTTTGGGTCAGTGGATAGTTTCAGTTTCCTAGCATCAAACTCATCAAAGATCTTCAGAGTTTCTGCTTTACACAATGGATCTTCGGTATTGGGAGAACCCTGGTTACATTTGGCGAGGCCTTCCAGGCGTAGCCGATAGTGGAAAAGCGGATAATCAACCCCATCGATTTCTTTATAGGTAATTTCATTGAAGGTCTTGTCGATATTCTCTAAAGTCGGGGTGGCTTCAGCCGAGGTAGTAAGCTCCTCACCGTCTGCCTCAGCCTTGACCATATTTACATGGCGATACAGACTGTTATCCCCTGCTTCATAGGCTTCCACCCAATCTCGGTTATTAGTGGTAAAGAAAGTGACCGTAACCTCGCGTTCTTTAGGGTTACCACCTTCGTCTACATCAGTGTTCTTCTGAAGTCCCTTTTCTGTCTGTTCTTTATTTTTAAAGAACTCAATGGTGAATCTGCCGTCAGGGTTGGTCTCGTCTTTCGCGAACTTCCAGCTTTCGCCTTTAAGTAAGCCTGCAACCTTAATATTTTTGGTGAGTTCTTCAAGCTTCAGCTTGTCCTGGAAAGTTTTATTGTTACTCTTGGCGGTCGGCAGGTTGTCGGTTAATTTCAAAGATTTATATCCTTGCGGCACTACTGTTACCGCAATCTGCCACTCAACTTCCTTTTTGTTGGCACTAATTGCCTTCTTCGCTACTTTGAAAACATGGGCAGGCCGCAAGGGGCTGGTGGGGGCAGTTACTTTTTCTGGATCATTCGGGCGCTGCGGATTAGTACTAGAAGCTTGGTTACTAACTGCCTTTGGCAAAATCTTTGCATTGACATCCACCGTCGTTTCGTAACTAATCTCGTAACTCAAGTTATCCGGAAGCTTATATTTCCAGGCAGTATCGGTTTTAAGGTCGTTGATTCCTACCTGCTCCCAAGGGATTTTCTTTTCCTCTATCACAGGTTTACCGTCCGTATCCTTTTCACCCTTGTTTATCTTCAGGGTGAGGCCATCTCCCGAGTACTTCATAATGTCCTTATAATCACCAGGGATGGAGTCTTCGACAACGTAGCCTTGCACGTTCAGCTTCAAGTATTCATTAACCTTTATTGTCCACTGTTGGGTGTAGACTCCAGGTTTGCCTTCTTTTTCTTGATACGCACCAGCATTCTTGACGATACTTCCGATCTTAAGCTGGTGTTCTAGGTTATTTTCGGTTTTCTTGGGGGTAGGCAGCTGATCAGAGAGCACGTTTGCCGTATTGGTGGTTTGCTCTTTAGTACCTGCAGTTACCGGATCAACCTGGCTGTAATCGACAAAAGCAGCATACTCGACCGTAACCTGCTCCCCATGAGTCATCTTGGGGATAGTTAATTTGAAGCCATTTTTACCAAAGACTGGTACACCCGGCTTGGGGGCTTTCTTATTAGTGGACTTAACCTTAATGCTCTTGGGATTTTTATCCAGAGTTAGTACGGTTTTATCGCCCGCAATCTGGTCAGAAATCACCACATTTTCGTTAGTGTCAATAGAGGTAACCGTGAGGGTGTAGAACACTTTCCCCGCAGCAAAATCATGCCGCGCACTCTTAGTTATAGCTAGATCCGGATTATTCGAGATCAGCACATCCATATGGGTATTTTTATTCAGCTCAATATTTTCGGCATCTTTGGCGAACTTTACATCCAAAGTAACAAAGAATTCTGCCTGTTGAGAAGCATTTAGTTTATCGTTTTTCACTAACTTCACATGAATTTTATTGTCTTTTGTTACCCCAAATTTGTTCCCAGTTACGGGTTCTTTTTCGGCATAGATAGCGAAATCCACATCTTTATCGGTGGAAGCAGCCAATATCTCTTGCGGGAGTTGCATAACCATCTCGGTTTTGCCGTCCTCGGGGAATTGATTTCCGCTGCCAGCATTAGTTTTAGGGGTTTCCGCGAAAGCTAGTTTCAGTTTGTATGGGGTATCCGGGTGAATTTGATATTTCTGATCCTTATCCTTTTCAAGTTCTGCACCACCGTAGAACAGCTTCGCGTCGCTTAGGTAAGACTTCAGGTCGAACTTATGCGATTCCGGAGTGGCGGGATCGCTAGGTTCTGCGGGCTGCTCTGGGGTTGCTTCCCCACCTGAAGCTTGGGACCCGCCCGGGGAGGACTCGGTGCCGTTCTCGGAAGCGTTTTGTCCCTCATTTCCCGCGGGACTAGAGTTCGCGACACCAGGATCACCGGGTTGTGTTTGCTTTACTACCAGGTCTGCGTTCCCCTCTGGCTGAGCATAGCTCACCCCAGCCTGTGGGCCGAACCCTAGTAGCAATGCAAAAGCCAACATAGGAAGCAGTAATTTTAGGGCACGATGTTTCCGATTTTGCCCCGTTGCGTGAGCGGATCCCATTTTCATGATTATCTCTCCCTGAGTTAATGCAGCCATTCCCCCGAAAACAGCGATTAAGCCACATTAATTATATTCTCATACACCACCCTACTATATCCCCACTACCTTTAGAAATACAGGGCTATTTTTCATTTAGCAATTCCGTTTGGGCACCAAAAATAACAACTTCTCGCTGCAAGGTTTCACCGCTCTTAACCCCGTCAACACTCGCTCTCGAAACACTCACACCCTGAATCAGTGCGGGAGGGTGATTTTGTACCGGGAGGGTGAAAACCTCACCCCTCACCACCTCACTTAATAAAACCCCATACAAATTCACCCTCCAACGACCAAATCACCCTCCAGGGACAAAATCACCCTCCACAGATACCAAAACCACCCAATTTGGCACGCCTCTCCCCCAAGCGGGAGGGCGATTTTGAGGCGGGAGCAAAATAGAGTTAAGACAGATTGAGAGGAGTTTATGATGAGTGATTTCAATATTACGCAGGCCGTAAAAAAGCTAGATTCCTGGCAAGAGGAAACCTACAAGTGGCTACATCAGCATCCCGAACTGTCGATGGCAGAGAGCGAGACGCGTGATTTTATTTACCAGCAGCTGCAAGATTTCGGTTACGAAACTCAGGAAATCGGTGGCGGCATAGTCGGGGTACTGCAAAACGGCACCGGTAAAACCACGCTTTTCCGCGCCGACATCGACGGACTGCCGGTAAAGGAAGAAACCGGGTTGGAGTACGCCTCCACTACCACTCGGCGCGATCAGGACGGGAATGAAGTGCCGGCGATGCACGCCTGTGGACACGACGTGCATATTACTGCCGGTCTGGGGGCAGCGCGGGTACTTTCCGAGAACCGGCAGGCCTGGAGCGGCACCCATATTGCCCTTTTTCAACCCGGCGAAGAAACTGCCCAGGGCGCCAAGTCTATGGTAGATGCAGGCCTCGTAAAGAAAATCCCGCACCCCGATGTGGCTTTCGGCCAGCACGTCCTCACCGCCCCTATGCCTACCGGTTCAGTCGGCACCCATGTGGGCGCCATTCTCTCTACTGGTGCCTCTTTGAAAATTACGGTGCATGGTAAAGGCTCGCATGGATCTATGCCTCATATGGGAGTCGATCCGGTGGTACTGGCCTCGGCGATTGTGCTGCGCCTGCAAACTATTGTTTCTCGCGAAATTGATCCCTTTAAAATGGCGGTAGTGACCGTGGGGTCACTGCAAGCTGGTTCTAAGTCGAATATTATTCCCGAACGCGCCACCTTGCTGGTCAATATCCGCGCCTACGATCTGGAGGTGCGCGAACATTTGTTGGCAGCGATCGAACGGATAGTCAACGCCGAATGTGAAGTAACCGGAAGCCCTGATCCTGCCGAGTTTGAGCTCTACGATTCCTATCCCCTGACCAACAACGATGCCGAAACCACTAAAACAGTAACTGACGCGTTTATTGCGCACTTCGGATCTGAGCGCGTAGGTGATTGCGGCGATGTTCCGGCCTCAGAAGATTTCAGCACTATCCCGGATGCGTTCGGGATCCCCTATTGCTATTGGGGTTTAGGAGGATTTCGCGAGGAGGATCCCAAGTTCCCCAACCACAACCCCAAGTTCGCACCCATCATGAAACCCACGCTGGCCACCGGAACCGAGGCTGCACTAGCTGCAATCCTGGCTTGGCTGGGGAACTAGCAAGCAGAATACCCTACTAGTAACCGCCAGCAATCACTCAGTTTCCCCAAATAGATTTGAGGCTATGAATCTTCAGGTTGCTGACCGCGATTACTCCCCCAACAGAGGCAATACTGACCGCTCGTCTACCCTCGGCCGGGAAAGCTAGTGAAGATAACCCGTAGCGACCATCATTAATAAACACTTCAATCGATCCGCGATCAATGATTACCCGTAGTTTCAGCTGCGACCCTCCTACGTAGGGAGCAGATCGATAACCGCGATCACTCGATCCACTCTTACCCCGATCAAGAAACACTCGATTCGATAGCGAGTCATAAGCAACCTCGGTATAGCGGTTCTTGCTTGTCTGCTGCACCAGTAAAGAAACCTGTTCAGAGGAGGTTTTATCCAGATCTACCGTCAACTCGATTTCCCCGACAGGCAGATCAGACGCCAGTTCCACAGTGTTGTCGGTTTCAACAGTAAATCCGCCCTTATCGACCGTGTTTTCACGTAACTCATCGAACTCTGGGATCGGGGTAGCAATAATTTCTAGATCTTTACTCAGTGAGACCTCTCGCGGGGTGGCTAGCTGACCACTCCAGCCGTCCTCTGCCTGGCTAGCTAGCGGCAGCGTAAATCCCCCCATCCATCCAAACATTAGGCGGCGGTTATCGGGAGAGAGCATTGACTGGGGCGCCCTCACCGACACCGCGATAAAGACGCCCCAGCTCTAAATGGTTAGCTACAAATCACCTAATCCTTTCCACGATTTGCACTCATCAATGCATTAACTCGCTTATTAGCTTCCGTCAGGCTAGAAGGATCGCTTTCAAATGACATCACACTAGCCATAGCCGGTTTCATCAAGGCATCTACCTGTGCCCAACGGTCAACCACCAATGAAGGAACCGTGGTTTTATCTTCCAGGTGTACCGAGAATGCACGAGCATCGTATCCCATATCTTCGAAGGTTTTAATCGCTTTTTCAGTTGAGGTAGTGATGGCGGGGAATACCGTACCTTGCTCAGCGATTACATCCTGACATTTTGCTGACCCCAGGTATTTGACCCAGCGCCAAGATTCTTTCGGATGCTTAGTGCCCACCCAAATTGAATCTGCCAGACCATTGGTAACTGAGGCGCGATGCCCATCGGGTCCAATAGGGGTAGGCGCCACTTGAATCGGCAAATCAGTAGCCTTATCAATCGTGGAAATATTCCAGGAACCCTCTAGCAAGGTAGCGTACGATCCTGATCCTAAGGACTCCACTGTCCCCACTCCCGAAGTAGCTACCGACAACGGAGGCATATACCCCTTCTTAATTAAAGAGATCCACCAGCCGATACTTTCTTGGAATTTAGGATCATCATAGTTAAAGTGCATCCCCCAAGGATTTTTCTCTGTCCATCTCCATTGCCCATTAGATAGCGCATAGGGTGACCATTGAATCTGCCCGAGTCCCCCACCGGTGTCGTTATAACCAGTTCCGTAAACCTTCACATGCTTTTTATCAAACCCAGGCTCATCTCCATGCACGCCATTCACGTCGACAGTTAGCCGGGCTAAAAACTTTTCAAAGCTTCCTCCATCTCGGGGATTCCACTCTAGTTTCCATAGATCTTCCTTGGTGTAACCAGCCTGTTTAACCATGTCTTCGTTGTAGAAGATAGCCTCGGTATCCCAGTCCTTGGGAAGACCGTATCGGTGTTTCCCATCGGCAGATTTCCACTGATCAGCTAGACCCGCCGCGTAGTGGCTAAAATCGTACTTTTCCTGTTTAACAAAGGGATCAATATCTAGAATCTGCCCCAAGGCAGAGTATTTACCAAACTGAGAAGTGTGGTCAGTGAATACATCGGGAGCATTTTCCGCCACCATTGAGGCCGTAATTTGTGTCCAGTAGTCATCCCATCCGAATTGTTCAATTTGGATATGTATATCGGGATTTTCTTTTTCAAAATCCGCCGCGCATTGGCGATATCCCGGGAGTTGTCCGGAATCCCAAAGCCAATATCGCAGGGTAGTTTGCCCCGGTTTTCCACTAACTTGAGAGCTGCAAGAGGTTAACCCACCAGCCAAAATAACAGCCAGAACGGCGGTAAGAGCTGCGATAATTACCCTTCGCCCGGATACCGCAATCACAGATTTTTTCATGTCTAGCCTCACTTAATTCCAGAGAATCCAACTGAATTCACAATCCGCTTCCCGAGGATGGTGAACAAAATGATAATAGGAAGCGCAGCCACTAGAGCCGCAGCCATCAGTGCTGTCCAGTCCGGAGAACCTTGCGGCTTCTGAGAACGGAAAATCCCCAGGGCAACCGTCAATACTCTTACCCGATCCGATTGGCCTACTAGCAAGGGCCACATATAGTCATTCCAGGCATTGATAAAGGTAAGCACCGCTAAGGTGATAATCGGGGCAGAAGCCATGGGGCAGATAACCCGGAAGAATACCTTGAAGGGACCAGCACCATCAATCATGGCCGCCTCATCAATCTCTCGCGGAATTCCCAGGAAGAATTGCCGTAGGAAGAATATCGAGAACGGGGTCATAAAGAAAGTCGGGAGCACAATGCCAGCAAAAGTATTGAGCAGTCCCATCTGTTTAATCAAGACAAAGTTAGGGATAGCAGTAAAAATTGCGGGAACCATCAAAGCTGACAGGAAGAGCGCAAATACGACCTCCCGTCCTCGCCACCTTAACCGCGAAAACGCATAGGCAGCCATTGCGGAGAATAGGGTTTGTCCCACCATCACGGTGAAAGCCACTATGCAGGAGTTACGCAAATACAGCCAGAAGTTTATAGAGGCTCCGGCTCCCCCCTGGGCTAGAGATTCTTCCGGAGTGGTCATACCAAATACCCGCCTATAGGCATCAAAAGTAGGATTCTTTGGCCAGATGGTTCCGGGATGAGACAACAGCTCACTGTTGGTCATTAAAGAGGAGCGTAGCATCCAGAGGAAGGGAAAAACCGTAATAATCAGCAGAATAACCAAACAAGCCCAGGCACAATAAAATCCTGGCCCGCGATGTTTCTTGGAAGCATTTTTACCGCTTTGCCGCATGCGAACGTGTTTATCGGTTTCTTTGGAAACAGTTTTCAAAGTTGTTGTAGTCATTTTTGTTCCTCACAGTTCATCTGATTCGCCGGCACGCATCAGCCGCAGCTGAATGAGTGAGATTCCAAATAACAGGACAAATAGCACCATGGCGATGGCTGAGGCGTACCCAAAGTCAAGCTGACCAAATGCCAAATCCCAAATGTAGTAATAAATAACGCGAGTAGCATTGATCGGGCCGCCTTTGGTGGTAATCGCAACCGTGTCGAAGATCTGGAATGATCCGGTAATCGTAACCACCATGACCATTGCTAACACCGGTCGTAAGAGCGGTAAAGTGATGGAGAAGAATTTACGTCCCTCTCCGGCTCCATCAATATCGGCCGCCTCCCACACTGTTCGATTAATAGTTTGTAGACCCGCAAAAATCAGTAACGCCGTATATCCCATATGACGCCACACGTTAACAAAAGCAACCGTGGGAATTGCCCAAGCAGATTCTCCGAAGAAAGCTACCCGATCAAGTCCAACCCAGTTAAAGATTTCGTTAACGATACCGATTTGGTAGTCCATCATGAAGTACCAAACTAACGCCACCACTACGTTTGCTATGAAATAGGGCAGCAACGCCATTCCTCGTATGATCGTTGAATTTGTCAACCTTTGTAACAACACTGCGAGCGCAATGGCAATGACGGTTTGAAAACCAATGTTCAGCACCACATAGTAAACCGTTACTTTTACAGCATTCCAAAAAAGAGGATCAGCAATTAGCCGCTGATAGTTTGCCAACCCTGTCCATTTAGCCGGGGTTAGCACCGCGTAGTCAGTGAATGAAAAATAGAATCCACGCAGAGCGGGTAATAGGTAAAAGAAAAATAAACCAATCCCGGCAGGAATCAGAAATATTAACGCATATCGCGTTTGACGTGAATTAACCACGTGACGCTGTTTCTTCATCGAAACAACATCTGAGGATGTTTCCATCCTTGTCTCCTTTCTTAACGGTTAAAAATTTAGATAAAAAATTTGAGTCACCGCGCAGATACTTCTAATAACACTGTTTGCAGCGGATTTAGATCTGGGAAACGAATTCCCGAATTTTCGAGTACGCTTCCTGGTAATTCCAAACCTTCCTTCCACCAGGGAACGGAACCATGCCCCTCTCTGATTTCAGATTCAACACCTTGGGGGAGCAATTCACGTACTCGATAGGTAGTTGACTCTTCTAGGCCAGGCAAACATAACGCTGGTGAAGGGCGCTGGGCAGAAGTACGTAAACGAGTAATCGCGTAAACCGCGCTTGCTTGATTCTCAGCTACTACCCCATGAATCCAATACCCCTGGTCAGGGTGATCTAAATGTACAACTCGCCCGGAATGCAGCATCGAACGTAGCTGCTTGTGAAGTTTTACCCAGCCGGCAAGTTCCGTAAGCTCCTTATCACTTGCGGTAGTCAAATCCCATTCGATTCCCATATGCGAGAACATGGCATTAGAGGCACGCAGAGCCAGGTTTAAACTGCGGCCAGTCTGATGAGAAATCGGGGAGGCAACATGGGAGCCTACCAACTCCGGAGGGAGGAGTAGACAAGTACCAGCTTCGATCTGTTTTCTTTCAATCGGATCGGTACAGTCAGACCCCCAAACCCGCACTGTGTATTCCAGTATTCCAAGATCAATACGCCCGCCTCCTCCGGCACAGGACTCAATTTCCAGGTGCGGGTAAACGTTTTTAATTTCTTGCAGTAGGCGATAGGTAGCTAACGTTTGCCGATGGTATGCCGGACGACCAGTGATAGGCGAAACCGCCTCGTAGAGATCCCGATTGAAGTCCCATTTAATATATTCGATCTGCGTGGAATCCAACACTTCCAGCATTTGTCTTTTAACATGCTCAAAGGCTTTAGGATTAGTTAAATCCATTACCTGCTGATAGCGAGCTTCTTGCGGTCGATGCGTACGGGGAGAAAGCATCCAATCTGGATGCTCCCGCGCCACTTGAGAGTCGGGGTTAATCATTTCCGGCTCGAACCACAGCCCAAATTGCATTCCCTTGGCGTGCACTGCATCTGCCAACGGGGCAAGCCCCTCCGGCCATACCTCCTCAGATACTGTCCAGTCCCCCAAACTGGAAGTGTCGTCACGGCGCCCAGAGAACCAGCCGTCATCAAGCACAAAGCGTTCCACGCCGGCATCGGCCGCCAGGTCGACCAGTTTCAACAGCCTTGGCAGTGATTGGTCAAAATAAACAGCTTCCCAGGCGTTGAGAGTAACGGGACGTTCAGTAACTGGATGGGCAGCTCGATTGCGAACAAAGCCATGCATACGTGCTGCCGCATCATCAAGGCCATGCCCCAGGTTCCGATAATCCAGGGAGAGCAATACTCTTCGCCATGTTTGAGCACTACCTCGCCAGGCAAGAGCAGTTCTCCCGCGAGTATCCCCTGGTATCCTTGCGTATCTTTTTCTGCGATGGTGCGAGTATTTCCTGACCAAGCCACATGCATATAGTGAACAAGTCCGCTCTGCCAGGAGGTACCGGGCTGACAAGTACCATGAATACTGGAAGTAGTGTGCCCGCGTGCAACACTAGTTTCTCTTTGGTGAGAGCCGATAGTGAATTCATGGGTGTTAATATCACGCTCCCGCAAATGATGCCCGGTTTGATCCAATACATAGGTTTCACTTGCCGGAGTGGGCATGGCTAGTAGCAGCGATTGCACCTCGTAGCCATCACTTCCGGTATTGGTGACCTTTGCCTGCCCGCGAACCACTCCAGAGGAGGCGACTTCTACCAAAACACTGAGATTGATATCGGCTTCCGCGTCATGGAGAGTTACCTTCACTTCCGAGGGAGCCCCGTTGGTTCCTTGACCATCGGTGTGGATATCAACAGGAACGAACGCGGAAAAGAGAGCCACTGACCGTCGAGATCCAATCAGACCAGGAGTTCCAATCCAGCCTTCACTTTGTTGCGGGACTAAAGAAAAGAGTGGAGTAACATCAGAGGTTCCCGATACTAGTGCAGAATACTGGGACTTTGATATTTCTTCACACTGCTTCGAGCTTAAATATCCAAGATCGGCTCCCCAATAAATAACCTGAGGAACTCCCTGCTCTGTAATGCGTAAACACAGAGACGTGCCCCCGTTACGCAAATGGATCAAACGTGAAAAATTCGCCATTGAACCCTCCCAGGATTTTTTATTCGCCGCCACCTTGCGCCGACATATTTTCACTATTAAAGATAGTAACGCATATGTAAACTGGGAACAAGGAGTTTTGAACAATTTCTACATATTTTGTTTCGGTTTCCGATAACGGCCGTTGCTACCCATAGTGAAAGAGGAACAATGACGCGACTTTTTGACGATTCGGCGCTAGCCACCGTGGCTCATATCCTGGCTCACGGCCCCCTTTCTCGTGCCGACACCGCCCGAGACTTAGAGCTCTCTCCTGCCACGCTCACGCGGTTAGTACGTCCATTAATGAAGAGCGGGATGATTACCGAAGCGCGTTCTGGAGTATCTAAAACCGGTATGGGACGCCCTACCCAGCTATTAGCCGTCCCCCCAGATCAGCATGCTTTCATTGGAGTTAACCTGTCGGGAACTATGATTCACTGTGTACGTACGGACACTAACGCCCAGATCTTGTCACGCGAAGCTGTGCCAGTGAAAAGCCATGATCCTGACGAATGCTTACGCCAGCTTTGCACGGTTATTCGTAACCAGATTGGGGAGGGTGAAAACCCCCGGTTAGAGGGAATCGGGATTTCTTTAGGGGGGAAAATTAACGCTTCGAATATTAAGGAAAATCGCTTCTTAGGATGGCACGATGTCGATTTGCATAGCCTCTCTGACAAAATAAAATCATCTTCTCACCCGGATATAGAGTTCGTTAACGATGTAACCGGATTAACCATGTTAGAACAGTGGTTTGGACTCGGTCGAAAATGTGAAGATTTTGTGGTTACCACTATCGGGGCGGGTATCGGAAACGGTATGGTACATAATTTGAGAGCGGTGCGTTCTCCTCTCAGCGGACTGGGAACCACGTCCCATATCCCCTTGGCGGGGGCTCACGGGGTCTGTCAATACGGGCACGTGGGCTGCGCGAACGGCGCCTTGACTTTGCCAGCAGTTTTGTCGCGCGCGCAAGCTGGTAGGGCTATAACCCATAGAGATTCTGCCCCTTCCTCCGCAGAAGAACTAATTTACCTTGCAGATCGCGGAGATAAATCATGTAGACGCGCAATCATGGAATTCACGGAAAATCTAGCTGTTTATGTGCAAACGGTAGCCTCAGCAGCATTGGTTCTGGACGTAGTTCTGGATGGAGAGGGCGTGTGTCTCTTAGAATCAAGATGGGCCGATAATTTTGATAAGCATTTGAAATCTTACGGGCGTCCTGATGATCCCCGAATTAAGGTTCACCGGCGCTCTGGTAGTTTTGACCGCTGGGCGCAGGGCGCTGCGGTTGCGGCGATTGTGAAGTGGCTAATCCGGGCAGCTACTAGTAGCATCAAGTAGCTTCCTGAAGTTACTGGTAGTTCTTCACTGAAAGCTTGTTTCTTTACTTTTTTAGAACCGCTATTTATTAGGATTTGCAAACGGATACGATTACTCGATACCAATCACGGTTGCGACACTAATGCAAATATCGGCCTTTGGAATCCGAGTTATCTAATTCCAAAGGCCGATATTAATAATTTTTACTGTTTATTAATTCTTGTTTCTTTTATGTCTGATTGCAATAAATAGTGCCCCGGAAAATACCATAAGCACGGCATATAGCAATATGTTACTTCCTGCTCCGGTTCTAACCAAACGGTCGCCCAGGGTCGCAGGCGCCTTCTTCAGCTGATCGACCATCACCACAGTGTTGTTCTTAACCTCAGCCCCAGCTACCAACACCTTGCCATCTTTAACCTCAAAAGCAATATCAGCAGCCTTCACATACCCATCAGGAGCAGAAACCTCACTGAAAGAGTACTTACCATCTACGAGCTCAAAATCAACCAACTTACCAGCAGTCTCAAACTCCCGGACAACCGACCCATNAGAGAAGTGAACCCCAGCCTTCTTCAGCTGATCGACCATCACCACAGTGTTGTTCTTAACCTCAGCCCCAGCTACCAACACCTTGCCATCTTTAACCTCAAAAGCAATATCAGCAGCCTTCACATACCCATCAGGAGCAGAAACCTCACTGAAAGAGTACTTACCATCTACGAGCTCAAAATCAACCAACTTACCAGCAGTCTCAAACTCCCGGACAACCGACCCATCAGCCTTAGCCAACTTAATCTTCGCCCCAGAAAGCTCCTTCCCATCCTCAGACAAAGCCTTCTTAGAGAAGTGAACCCCAGCCTTCTTCAGCTGATCGACCATCACCACAGTGTTGTTCTTAACCTCAGCCCCAGCTACCAACACCTTGCCATCTTTAACCTCAAAAGCAATATCAGCAGCCTTCACATACCCATCAGGAGCAGAAACCTCACTGAAAGAGTACTTACCATCTACGAGCTCAAAATCAACCAACTTACCAGCAGTCTCAAACTCCCGGACAACCGACCCATCAGCCTTAGCCAACTTAATCTTCGCCCCAGAAAGCTCCTTCCCATCCTCAGACAAAGCCTTCTTAGAGAAGTGAACCCCAGCCTTCTTCAGCTGATCGACCATCACCACAGTGTTGTTCTTAACCTCAGCCCCAGCTACCAACACCTTGCCATCTTTAACCTCAAAGCTAATTGCTGGTGCTACTTGATATTTGTCTGGTGCTGATACTTCTGTAAGTGTGTAACTTCCGTTTTCTAACTCAACTTCTGGTTGTGTTCCGTCGGTGGTCCACTCTTTTACGACGGTGCCATCTTTCTTCGCAAGCTTTAGCTTAGCTCCAGATAGTTCTTCTCCAGTTTCCGCCAATGCCTTCTTGGAGAAGCTTACCTTCGTTTTTGCTACCTCTTCGTAATTATTGGTTACCGTAAAAGCCAGTAACTGTTTGGCTTTATCAACATTAGACTCAATTTTCGCAGAGCCTTCCTTATAGCCATTTGCCTTATCTTGCCAAGCGTTACCGTCTACATCTACTTCTTTTACTTTGAAGCTATAGCCCTGTTCTTTCATAAACAGGTTATTCCAGACGACCGACCCACCTGGCGATAGTTTTTGGCGAGCCTGAAAAGCCCGGGGCTTCATAGCAAAATCAGCTAAAGTAACTGCACTTTCAGCTCCATCCTTTGCCTTCCAAAGCTCAAAATAGATATCTTTAGAAGACTTTTTCTGCGGATTACTCCATTTTTTAATTACTTGAACTTTAGTTATATGCGTTTCTTCGGGTTGGGTAGTATCCGTCTCTTTGTTGACTAATTGAATAGTTTTTATGTCCTTATCGGCGTCTCCCGATACCTTCGTATCTCCACCCTGGATTAACTTATACCCCTCGTTCATCTCGGATTCAGATACGGTATAAACTATTTTTTCACCGGAAGTATTGCCATTTTTGTATATGGGTAGATTTGTAAAAGATCCCTTCCATTGGTTCCCTTTACTTAAAAGCTGTTCCGGAACTGCATGTCCAGAGGCGTCAACCGCACCCTGCCCATCTGCTAGTAGTTTTACCTTCGTAGTAAGAAAATCTAAATCAGCAGGAGTTGCGTCATTTTTATCCTTCCAATCTTTATTTACATTAACGGTCATAGTAAGAATTTTTTCATCTTCCATAACTACCGTTTTATTATTGGGAGTGATAGCTTCTGCTTTATTTTTAAGGTTATAGACTATTTCCCCGTTAGCAGTAACTTTAATAGTAATAGGTTCCGCTAGTTTATATCCATTCGGCGCAGTTAACTCCGTCAAAAGGTATTCCCCTACAGGAAGTTTAAACGTGGTGGGATTTAATCCCCCATCTTCCTTAGTGGTCCACATAAACAGTCTTTGATCGTTAGTTCCATTATTGACCGCTTCAAGCTTAAGACGAGCATTTGCTAGAAGAGATTTACTAGCTTTATCTATTTTCTTAATTTTCACTTCATATTCTGAGTACTTTGTTTCGGTATTCGAGGAAACAAACTTACTCGAAATCAGATTTTGATAACCCTTATTGTGCAATTGATGAGACCTTGCAGGTTTATATAAATCCAAAGTATTATTCACCGGAGCTTCATTCAAGCTCATTCCCTTTAGTGGGTTATCGTCAGTTAAAGGTTGCCCCAATAAGAACTGATAAACATACCAGGTCTTCGTATTCATGGTGGCGTCAATCTCGTCACCCTTAATTTCTGCTTCACTAGGTTTTTGGGTAACCAAGTCTTGAGAATCTGTGTAGTACCAAATTGCTTTTTGCGTAGCAGCATAGAGTTCAGCATCCGATATATTTCCTTCTGGCATATTCGGATACTTCGCTTTGAAAGCATTTTTAATCTCGTCTACCCGATTTGCATCCCCATCACGAAAACCGTTATATACCACCTTCAAGATATCTTTTCTTGCATTTTCTCTGGCATTAACTGCAAGTGAAGAGAATTTATTATCTGTACCCGCTACCTTTGTATAGGTTATTAGGGTATCTTCCGGATAATCTTCTCCTGTAAAATCAGGTTCGGTCGCTCCTTGAATATCTGGAACGGCTCTATCCGCATTAAAGCAGTACGCTATTTCCCCAAGTTCCTTTGAGCCGCCCTTGGGATTCGAACGAACACGAATCATTTCGTTTCCAGTTTTTACTTTTTTGCCCTGCTCATATAGGTTCTCGGCTACGGAATAGGCTTCATAGGCGCCCACTACCCCATAGTCACCACCATCTTGGGCATAAACTTGAGACAAATTTGGCAGTATCATCCCTATACCGACCAGAAACACCAATACGGATGCCAATATTGGTTTAACTTTTTTCATGATTTTCCTTCCTGCAAAGATACACCCCTAGAAAAAGACGCTCCTTTATCAGGTTAATATATATATATATATATATATTCAAGGACTTTTTAAAAAATGATTACATTATTAATCGGCAGTGAAATTTATTTAACGGGCGAGAAGCGAAATGTTTCGGCTGCAAATAAAATAATATTTTTTATTCACGAATTAATACTAATAGAACCTTTCTAGTTTTTATTCACCAGACATTTGCAACCGCTGTTCCTGCTCAAAGACTGGAGGTGGACTACCTGGTTTCAGCAAAACCAGGAGCGAGGCGCATGCGCCAGGCAGGCAACAACTTTGAGCTAGACAGTTATGAGTGGGTACACAATTAGCCTTTACATCGATATTACAAGCTTCGAATAACGCCAATTAGGGGATCAAAGCTCTCTACCGCAACCTGATACTCCCACGCCAATACCCTGATAAAGCAAGTGTTTTAAAGAGAGACAAACAGGGCTCGTACCGCACTCTTATCTACCTTGGAACCGGCGGTTAACGGGATAGCGGAAACCTGACGGAAGTAAACCGGAACCTGGTAGCGTGCCAACCGCTTATTTAGTTCTTGTTTTAATTGTGTTTCATTGGTGGTTGCCCCCTCCGCAAGTACCACGGCAGCAGCAGCAACTTCACCATAGACCGGGTCGGGAACTCCAACCACGGAAGCATCGGTAATCACATTTAACCTACGCAATTCTTCTTCCACATCGATACACCAAATTTTTTCGCCACCGCGGTTAATCATGTCTTTCTTGCGATCCATCAGGTAGATATACCCCTGGGAATTAGCCCGCCCAACATCACCAGTGGCCAGCCAACCATCGGCAGTCAACGCATCAATTTCAATTTCGTCATAGCGCCTAGCGATGTTGGCTCCGCGCATTTTTATTTCTCCCACCTCGCCAACAGGTAACTCCACCCCAAAGTCATCACATATCTTCACTTCTAGTCCGGGGATAGGCAGTCCAGAGGAACCCAAGTAGGGTGAGCCAGCCGCATCACAGGGAAACACGAAAGCAGGCGAGCAACTTTCGGTTAGCCCATAAACTGTACGGAACTGCATTTGTGGCATCCATTCATGCAATTCTTTAATTCGAGATACCGGCATATGGGCAGCGCCACATGCCATCTTCTGCACCGATGGAAGTTCGGGAAAACGGTCACGCTCTTCTAACATCAACGCGAAAACCGTGGGAGAGGCATGCACAAAGCTAACCTCAGAAATGAAAATTTCTTTAACGAATGGTCTACCTTCCATACGTTTTTGAATATGAATGGAACCTCCTAAATAAATAAATAGTCCAATGATGGCAATCATTCCGGTAACATGGTAGATGGGAACAGCGATAATAGTAGTATCATCACTGGTTAACTCCAGTACCCTTTCATAAGAACGTACAGCATGCACTGCATTCATATTCGTGAGTAAGACACCTTTGGATAGGGAGGTGGTGCCCGAGGTGAATAACAGGATTGAATCCTGCGCAATGCCCGGAAGTGGAACCTCTGCCAGCACTATTTTCGGGTCTAACTCCCCCCTCTCACTAGTCAAAGGCAACCCGCAAGCACAGCTGTTAGAGGAGGTGGTAACCACTGGCTTCCCCTCAAACCAAGCAGCTTGCTCAGGATGACATATGACTAGATCTAAGTTGGCACGCGCCACCAAAGCATCGATTTCCGCCCGACGAAATTTACCGGGAAGCGGCACAATAATGGCACCTAGCCGGTTGCTAGCGTAAAAAGAGGTAATAAAGTCAATTCCATTATCCAGCAATACCCCTATCCGCTTTCCGGGACCAATTTTATATTTTGTATGCAAATAGGCCGCAAACTGGTCGGTTAGCTGTTTAACTTCAGAGAAAGTGAAACGGTTACCGTCCTCAGCAAAAATTGCCACCTTAGTGGCGAATCGTCGCGCAGTATTTTCTAGAGTTTCATACAGTGAAGCAGGACCAGGTACATAGGTTTGAACCGTTCGCCCATAGACCTCAACTGACTGTAAATCTTGCACCATATCTTTCGGCCAAAGGGCTTGTCCGGAAATCATTTTTACTCCTTATTATTTTGCGGTCTGGATAGCAAAATAAGCGTGATCTCAATGCGATTAGATATTGCTAGTCCAAGCCCCAAGGGATTAGGCTGTTCAGAATTTTTCGGTATGCCGCGCAGCGGCAAGTATTCGGCATGCCATACGCACTGACTCCCTGAGTGATGGTTGAGCTTTTTCGAGAGCCTCGGTTAAGCTCCCTACTTCGCGCACGGTCGGGATGATGGCGGCAAAGCCGTTTTCGTGTAGTGACTCAACGTTGCGTCCTAAATTGCCGGTGAACGCAATAGTAGGAATATTCTGTTTGCGGGCAGCGAGCATAACCCCCCAGGGGGTTTTACCAAATTTCGTTTGGTAATCCATGGATCCTTCGCCGGTAAATACAAAGTCTGCCCCGGCTAGCTGATCTTCTAAACTGACCGCATGTATTACCACATCTATCCCGCGCTGCGGTTTGGCTCCCAGCAAAGCCATAAGCGCTGCACCTAAACCGCCAGCGGCACCCGCACCAGGATTTTTACTAACAGCACGACCGCTGGTTTCATCTAGCAGGTTTCCCCATTGCGCTAAAGCTGCATCGAATAGGGCTATTTCTTCAGGTTGCACCCCTTTTTGGGGGCCGAAAACTGCGGTGGCACCTCGTTCTCCAGTTAGTGGGTTATCAACGTCGCACGCGAGCGTGATTTCTACATCTTGCCAGCGTTCGCTGATGCCGCTGGTGTCCAGGTTGGCGGCGTCCGCCAGGGCCAGTGCCCGACTTTCGATTGGATTACCAGAACTATTCTTAACAATGGCACCTAGTTCATATGCCATCCCCCATCCACCGTCATTGGTAGCAGACCCCCCTAAACCGATAATCACTTGAGCAGGAGAAAGCTCAATTATGTGGTTGAGAAGCTGCCCTACCCCCACGGTGGTGGCTTGATGAGGATCTAACTCTTCTACGGTTAAATGCTCGATACCGGCAGCTTCAGCGATTTCAACGACCGCAAGTTTTTTTGCTGCAATCCACCCGAAATGTGCGGTTCTAGAACGCCCTAGTGCATCGCTAACTTCAACAGTACGCATTTCACCACCTAGAGCATCAACCAAAGATCGGGTGGTGCCCTCGCCACCATCAGCCATGGGTACCTCGATACATTCGGCATCAGGAAACACATCACGAACCCCCGCACTCATGGTGGCTGCGACAGTAGCTGCGGTCATGGTTCCCTTGAATGAATCTGGCGCCAGAACAAATTTCATTGCTTCTCCAATCTTTATCGCTGGCGGGGTAGTCGGTTAGTTTGCCTACCCCACCAGCGATTGTAAGTACCTAGATGCTATTACTCATCGGGGAGGATTAGGCATCCTGATGGTGAGATTCCAGAGCCCCCTTAGGGATAAAGAACTGGAGAATCACCCCCATGATTGCGCATGCCGCCATGAAGAGGAAGGTGAAATTGTAGCCAGCGGCGGCCTCCCAGCCTCCCCCGAGAGCAATAAGCCATCCCATCAGCAGCGGCGCGAGACCCCCTCCAATGAACATTGCAGTAGTTATGAACCCATTTGCGGTACCGTGGGCACCATCGGGGGCATTATCCGTTGCAGCAGCGTAGTACACCGGCCATACGGCGTTAGCAACCAAACCGAAGAAAAGCTGCAGGAAGATGTAGAACGCCATGCTGCGCACAAAGTAGAAGCCTCCAACACCAACAGCCATCCAAATACCACATAACACAATTGTCTTGCGCCGTCCCAGATAATCAGACAGTGTGGGCCAGAAGATCTGCCCCAAAGCACCTGTAATCGTAAATACGATCGAGTAGGCAGCTGCCCGAGAGAAATCGAGCCCCATAATATTGGCAAGATACAGTGGCAATACATAATTGATGCCCATATAAACAATTTGCGTAAGCATAGTGGTTCCGGAAGTCAACATCACAATGCTATTGCGTAAACACTTACCAACGGCACCTTCGGCATCTGCGTGGATTGCTTCCTGCTCCGGATCTATCGGAACGGTCATACCGTTAGCTTCGATTTCTTTGTAGGTAGCAACGATACGATCACGAGTAGAATACCAGTGCCAGAAAAGCATCACTGGTACGGACACGATTAGACCTATGAAGAATACATACATCCAGTTTTCATCGCCGAATGTCTTTAAGATCCAAGCTACAGCCAAACCAGAGAACAATGCACCGATTGGGTAACCCGTGTGGTGTACGCCCAGTGCGAATCCGCGACGTTCCTTCGGCCACCATTCTGTGGTGTTAGAGATACCGATAGGTTCGCCTGCGCCTGCGCCCAGATTTACTCCGATACGCAAAGCAATAAAAATATTCAGATTATGGGCAATTGCTTTTATTCCAGTGAAGGCGGAAATAAGGTTATAGCCAATTACCAGGGGTACCTGGAAAGCAGCTCGTTTCCAACCTACACCATGTTTGTCGCTCATACGCGAAGCTATAATGGGCAATAGCGCCAGGGAGAACATAATAATCGCGGTGATTGTTCCCCACTGTTCGGGACTCAACTTGAAGTGATCAGAAATTACCGGGCCGAGGCGGAGTATTACTTCACGATCAAAAGCGTTAATAGCCCAAATAATCCAGGTTACGCCAAGGGCAACCCAAGATCCTTTCGGGATAAGGCTAAGAGGCGCGGAACCGCGGCTGATTCGATTATGTTTCATTTTGTCTCCTTATTTTCCAAACCGAGGGGTCTCGTAGCCTCTAATTCCAAGATCATCGATCACATACAAGGATCCGCGGGCAGCACCGTCTTCGGGGAAACGGGGAAGCGGAGGGCGTGCCATGGTAGTTACAAAAAGCCGGTCTAAATTCGCCCCACCAAATACCGGACAGGTAACCTTCTTTACCGGCATTTCAATTTGGCGTTCCAGTTTTCCATCGGGATCGTAACGATTAAGCTTTCCCGCATATACGTGTGCTTGCCAGACGAATCCTTCAGCATCGACCGTCATTCCATCGCATGCTCCCCCATCCGACTGATCTACGGTCGCAAACACTCGTCGGTTAGAGACATCGCCAGTTTTCAGATCATAGTCGTACGCCCAGATATCCCCGGTCCAGGTATCTGCAAAATAGAAGATTGATCCATCAGGTGACCAACAAGGACCATTCGAACAAATGATTCCTTCGTCAATCACCCGTAGTTCTTTGCCCTCTTCATAGGAATATAGGCGACCAGTCGGAGCCTCTTCCATGGTATCCATCGATCCGAAAACAAAACGCCCGCGGAAATCTACCTTTCCATCGTTGAGCCGATTCTTTGGATATTCAGGTTCTGGATCTGAAATTAATTCAGCTTTATCAGCCTCCAGATCATACTTGTAGAGTCCAGTTTGCAGCGCTAGCAGAGCTGACTTTCCGTCTTGATACAACGCCATGGAACCAATTTTTTCGCGCACGTCCCAAACTCTTAGATTGCTAGTGTCTTCGTTGTGGCGGAACAACCTTCCATCTTGAGAATCAATCCACCACAGCTCTTGGTTTTTTACATCCCATATAGGGCCTTCACCCAGATTTGGTTTTAGATCTATCACCTTTGATATTTTCATTAGAAACTCCCTTATAGTGCTCGGAATACTGCTGCTACCCCTTGACCGCCACCAATACACATGGTCACCATGCCAAATTCGGTGTTGGTGCGGCGTAGATTGTAAAGAGTTCGGAGGGTCAAAATGGCGCCAGTTGCTCCCACCGGGTGCCCCAATGCAATCGCACCCCCCAGTGGGTTGGTCTTATCCATATCTAATTCCTGATCACGGATTACCGCCAAAGCTTGGGCAGCGAAAGCTTCGTTAAGCTCAATCCAATCGATGTCGGCAAGAATTAGTCCAGCCTTATCAAGGGCGCGGGGAATAGCTAACGCAGGACCAAATCCCATAATTTCAGGAGACAAACCAGCCTTTGCGAAACTAACCAGCTCACCAATCGGCTTTAAACCCTCTGCTTTCGCAATAGATTCAGTGGTCATCACCAACATCGCGGCAGCATCATTAATGCCAGAAGAATTACCAGCAGTAACCGATCCGTCTTTACGGAAGGCAGGACGTAGTTTAGCCAGCTTCTCCTCGTCGGTGGTGGGACGCAAATGCTCATCTGTGTTAAACACCCGCTCCGACTTACGTTCCTTAACTGTGATGTCCACAATCTCATCTTCGAACATACCGTCAGCTTGAGCTTTTGCAGCTAACCTTTGCGAACGTGCCGCAAAAGCATCCTGATCGGTGCGAGAAATATTGAATTTATCCGCCACATTTTCTGCGGTAACACCCATCGGGTAGCCGCCAAAAGGATCGGTCACTAGCGACATAGTGCCGTCAACCAAGGTATGGTTGCCCGTGCGCCAGCCGTTACGTGCCTGAAAATCCATAAAGGGTTGGTTCGACATATTTTCGGAACCACCTGCAACTACGAATTTTGAATCGCCAGTACGCAGTTCAAGCGCTGCGGATTGAACTGCCTGCAACCCCGATCCGCATAGCCTGTTTACTGTAAAAGCAGTGGATTCTTCACGAACTCCCGCCTCTAAGGAAATTCGACGTGCCAAGAAGGCATCCCCGCCTACCTGTCCCACGCAACCTACTACTACTTCATCAATCGCATCCATGGGAACACCGGAACGCTCCACCGCCGCTTTCATAGCGGTTGCCCCCATGACGTGATTAGGCGTAGTGGACAGTGAACCAGCAAATGTACCGATTGCAGTCCTTGCGCCCTCAACAATGACTATTTTCTCCAATTGTTTACCTTTCTTAATAGAACCGCTCCGCCTTCGCGGAATCCAGTGGTTTACTTAACGCGCCGTACGTATGAGTTCCGCTGCTTGGCGAGCAGCGTCATTGTCATCAACCTCGAGAATCTTCCAACCTTCGGTGGTTAGCTGCACCAGGTAATGTTCAGATGCCAGGTAGACCTCTTGTCCCTTTTCTAGGGCAGCAGCGCCGTAGAAGGTCAATTGATCTACTTCATCTACCCACTTGGGATGTTTCGAATCGGCAATCATCAGGAAGCAGATGCGTTTCGCACCGTCCACGATGTCCATGAAGCCACCACAACCGATAGCCTTGCCCCCAAAAGCCGAAACGTTAATGTTGCCTTTGCCATCAACCTGCCCCACGCCCATGTAGGTGATGTCCACCCCGCCACCGTTGTAAAAGTCAAACTGTTGCGGATGGCTGATAATGGCTGCCGGATGAATTGCGCATCCGAAGTCCACTCCCCCTAAGGGAACCCCTCCGTATGTGCCAGACTCCACCGTTAAGGTAACATTGGCGAGCTTACCGCTCACCGCAAGTGCCCGACCTATGGAGTCACCAGGAAGACCGGTACCCAGATTAATAATGTCGCCATCACGCACCAGCTTTGCCCCTCTCTCCCCGATACGCACCCGAACCGGTTCCACCTCGTGGGCAAGGATGGACTCTGCGAGCTCCTCAGAGGAGGCATACCCCGTGATCAGATCCATATTTACCTCGATCGCAGAGTTAGTTTGCTTGTGGTATTTCGCTGGATCAGAAGTCACCATAACGTAATCCACCAGCACACCGGGAACATTCACCAGACGAGCCGGAATGTCACCACGCTCTACAATCTGCTTCACCTGAGCAATTACAATTCCGCCATTATTATGAACAGACTGTGCAATTGCCAGTGAATCCAGAATTGTTACGTCGTCTTCTTGCGACATGTTCCCATCCGGGTCAATCTTCGTTCCCCGTATAATCGCCACGTCAATTGGGAAAGACTTGTAGAACAGATATTCTTTACCATCTCTTTCGACCAGTTCCACATATTCGTCAGGTGCCGTAGCTGCGCGGGCAGAATCGTTAATTCGCCCCCCATCCAGCCGTGGATCAATGAAAGTACCCAACCCCACTGTAGAAAGCTGCCCCGGCCTACCGGCTGCTATCGTGCGGTAAAGCGTGGATATCTGGCCTTGAGGTAAGCAAATCGCTTCCACTTCGTCTTCACCCAAGAGATTTGCCATAGGAGGGTTTAGCCCCCAGTGCGGCCCCACTACCCGTTTTAGTAATTTTGGGTGCGCCAGACGGGCTAGTCCATCCACTCGATTTGACTGCCCAGCTGCATGCACGAAGGTCAAATTATTGGGGGTGCCTTTTTCTAAGAACGACTGTTCGATATGTGCGTAGATCTCATCAGCTACGCTCATCATGGTAAATCCGTCACCGGCCACCGTCGCCCCGTTCGGAATCAGTGATGCCACTTCTTCGGGCGTCACTTGTTTAAAACTCATAGCTTGTATCCCCCTCCGATGCGAATGGTTTCTCCGGTCAGATAGGACGCATCGTCGGATACCAGGAACGCAACCAAATTGGCTACGTCTTCTGGTTTTCCGGCACGCTTGAGAGACACCTTGGCGACCTGCTCTTCGTACAGATTCTCGAAGCCAGCTCGAGAAGGAATTTCCTTAAGCTTGCAGGTCATATCCGTTTCAATAAAACCGGGAGCAATCGCATTGGCAGTCACATTCTTGAACCCCAACTCCTTGGAAATAGAGCGAGTTAGAGAGACAACGCCACCTTTTGCGGCCGCGTAGTTAGTTTGCCCCACGTTTCCTTGCCAAGATTCGGAGGCCACGTTACATATGCGCCCATACTGGTTCTCACGCATATGCGATCCCACCTTGCGACACAGGTAGAAAACAGCAGAAAGATCTACTGCAAGCACCAAATCCCACATATCATCGGTCATCTTATGAAGCATGCCGTCACGGTTAATTCCCGCATTGTTTACTAGGATGTCGATCTTTCCCAGTTCCGCAATCACCTGCTCTATGGCGGCATCCACAGCTTCACGATCGGCAACATTTAATGCAATGGCTCGTGACTTCCCTCCGCACTGTTCCGCCACCACCTTGGCAGACTCACCATTGATGTCTACAACAACCACGGTAGCGCCGCGCTGCGCAAGCTTGAGCGCGATACCT
The DNA here is from genome assembly GCF_900604285.1 of Varibaculum vaginae. GTDB lineage: Bacteria > Actinomycetota > Actinomycetes > Actinomycetales > Actinomycetaceae > Varibaculum > Varibaculum vaginae. The sequence goes on along the minus strand of NZ_UWNY01000002.1, from coordinate 209,950 downwards.
TTGCCAATCCCCTGCGAGGCACCGGTTACTACCGCAACCCTGCCGTTTAGCGATATCGAATCCATTATTCTTTTACCTTTCATTAGATTAGATAGGGCGGCACCGACAAGAATTGCCGATACGCAGTTCATAAGGACATACGATGTCCGTTTGCTTGACACGTTCGTTACGCATCAGGTTTTCTAGCTGCATCACAGCTTGATCCGCCATCGCGCGAATTGGTTGCACGATAGTGGTAAGTGAAAATCCTGGCCATACGGCGGGAGTGACGCCATCAAAACCTCCCACAGCCACGTCGCCAGGAACGCTAATGCCATGAGCGTTAAAATCCTCTATTATCCCGAAAGCAATGGCATCTGAGCCACACAAAATTGCCTCTGGTAACCCACGATTCAGCGAACGAAAATGTTTGGCGGCATTATGCCCACCCCCAGTTCCCAGATCGGTACGCACAATCCACTCTGTAGGGGTTGATAATCCGCTTTCGATGAGGCCTTCAAGATAGCCAACATGACGCTCGTTTGAAGCCGAAGACCTCCGGGGGCCAATAGCCAACGCTATCTTTTTATATCCGTGACTCACCATATGTAGAGCCACATCTTTCGCCGCGTTCTTGTTATCTATTCCCACGAACGCCGCTCGTACCGTTGGCATTTTGCGTGATACCTGCACATAAGGCAGGTTTGCGTTTCGCAATAGGCGAGCGACCGAAGCGTCGCCGTCTTGCGTTGCGGTAAGAATGATTCCGTTAACTCCGTGCTTAGTCATGGTTTGCACGGTAGAGAGCAAATCTTTCGGACGGTCGCCAGTATGCGCTAACAGCGTGTTTAGATTATGTGACCGGGCGGCCTCGGCAACTGCAACGCCTAGCTCCTGGTAGAAGGGGTTGGAAAGATCTGCAAGTACCAAACCTACCAACGAGGGGATAGCGTGCATATTTGTCGCACGTTCCGGTACTTCTATTCCGTAAGCACGTGCCAATTCGATTATTGACTGCCGGGTTTCGTCAGAGATTCCCGGCTTTCCATTTAATGCATAGGAGACCGCTGCCTTCGATACTCCCAACACCTGGGCAATATCAGATGCCGATCCGCGGGTAGCCCTAATGCGGTTCTCATTAACCCTCATGCATTTCTCCTTGTAACGTCCATGGCTCGCTTCTTTGCTGAGACCTTATCGGACGCTTATGCTTATACTCACATCCGAATCGGCAGTTAAGCAACGTTAAGTTGCGGGATTTATTTTTTACGTTTCTGCTGTTTATGCCAATTTTTCCGTGTAAGGGACTGAATTTTTTTAAAATCAAGCAATATTTTTTGACACCCGCAAGCCGGGATTTGTCCCAAACTATCTTCATAAGTAAGCATTCTCTGAAGCAGATCAATATAGCGTAATTCCAAAGCGCTCTAATCCATCATTAAGAATCAATGTTAGCCGTCAATCTGTTTCATCCAGATGAAAAGCCGATTTAAAACTCGTCCCGGTGACGAGAACCCGAGACGCAATCTGGTGGAAACAGGCTTTCAGGTTAAACGACCCCTTCCTCTTCACGAGGCCATGCCGCTCATAAACAATCGACCCACCTAGAAATAGAGAGGGATTACCGATTCCCAACAGCAAGACGATAAAAGTCCGGTTAGGAGTTAGCTCCTTAGTGGAGCCGACTATCGGGCTCGAACCGATGACCTGCTGTTTACAAGACAGCTGCTCTACCAACTGAGCTAAGTCGGCACGTACGTAAACTCGCACGTAGGGTGCACCGCCGCCTACCCGCGTACGGCACACCTGCGAAACCTGCGTGTTAAGACTGCATGACGCAAACGCAGTAATCGCCTCGCATCCTCAAAAAGAAAGACGCTCTTTAGTTTGTCATGGCTTTCGTAAATGAACAAAACCGCAGCTAGTTACCACCTAGTTCTGGGCAACCTCTTAGGTAGTTGAAAACTAGCTCTTTCCCCAGTAGTGCTGTCGGCAACAGGTATCTACCCCATTGCTCCTATACTTCTTACTTACCGAGCAACACGTCCTCGTTAAAAGTTCCGTCCTGATTAATCGGATTTTCAACTAACTTTCCATTGGAGGCAAACATCGGAGTACCTATCTGCTGGGTTTGTTTACCAGCAGCATCTGCCCACTGTTTTTGCCACTTCTCTAACAGAACCGATTGGGGATCCGGCTTAAAGGACTTAATAATTTCGTCTTTAACTCCAATCCCCTTGGCAACTTGCTTGATTTTTTCTAGCGATTTACTCGGATCAGTCATAATCGTAGAATTTCCTTGATCTTTCCACCCGGCTTCCTGTCCCTTGGCGAACATCACTCCGTATCCGGAATCAATCAATGCCTGATGGAAAGCCAAAGCTTTCTCCGGTTGTCCCGCGGCTACCTGCATAGACGCATTCCCGGCAACTATAGTCCACGGCAGTGCATGGGTAGCCACTGGATGTAGCACCAAATTGGCTTTGCCTTCCTTAGCGAAGGCCAGGATTTTATCCCCCAACTGATGCTCAAGATTCAAACAGGCCGGGCAACCATAGGAAAACCACATTTCAATGGTAGGAACCCCCGGAGTAGCTTTATAAGCCCCCTTTTGACCAATCAAGATTCCCTGCGCTGCATCCACGGCCTCCTGTCCGGAAAGAGAGGCAATTTTTTCCGGCAGCTGTCCGGATAGTACCGCGCCACCGCTCCCCTGTTCTTCATTGCCTCCCCGCTGAGCAACCAGGTATCCGGCGAGGGCGACCGCCGCCACCACTAGTAGCGAGACTATCGCAATCGCAACCCGTTTCCCGGTTTGCTTCCGACGCGCGGCTTCACGCTGCGCTTCAACCTGTTTCCACACCTTTTCTTGCCGATTTTGTACCGCTTGCGATGAACTCTTAATTTGCCCGGTCTGAAACTTACCTTTTTTCTGTGCCATTACTTTCCCGCTGCTACTTTCCTATGACTTTCCAGATTATCTGTTTCAAGCATAAACGAGGACGCGCCTAGCTCCCAGCTTATCCGGGCCGCGAGCACAGTGATACTAAGAAACATCAACTACCGAAAGACCATTTACCACCATATATTCGAGACCGATACTGACTACCAGCAGTATAAAGAACCAAAAAAAGCGCGCCCCTGCTCCTCCCAGCAGACGCACCATGGAACCAAACCCCACCCTAAAAGAACGAGAAAAAAAGGCCGCTATCATCCCAAACAGAGCACATACCAAGTAGAGCAGGAGACGATAAACCACCTGTTGCTCACGTACCCCCTCCGGCAAAAGCGGATATGCCAGTTGTGCTAGCGGATTGCAGCCAAAACTTCCTATCAGGCCAACCCCTAGCCCTACCAGCACCGCCACCACCATCGTGCCATTGATTGGCGCCAATAACGGTTGCGCCTTTAGCGCCGCACTGGGTGGGGCGACCATCCCAGAGGCTAGCTGCGCATCTCGCATCCTCGCCCTAAAGGCACCGAAAAAACCGCAAAATGCCACTAAAACAGCCAAAGCTAGCGCATCCAGATAAGAGACGGAAGGGGTATCTGCATAACTTTTTAGCACAAAAGCGTCCGTCAACAGCGATAAAGATAACATCACCGCCAAACAAGATATCCAGGCATTAGGCAACTTGTTAGGAATATAGCGCGGCTCCCACTGGGCAGGTATATTACTTCCCGGAATCCCTCCCGCAACTTCCCCATACCCCGGAGATACCGACTGTTCCCCCGGGTTAACGCCGCCCATATGGTTGCCCACTGGCGCCGACTGATATTCAGCTCGCCCCGCATTCGTCGATGATTCCGGAGGGTATAGCCGAGTATCTTGCCCTGAAGTAGGGAATGTCGAGCTTAAATCGGCTCCCCCATCTGGTGAAGAAGAAGGCGGAAAACTGGGGGGACGCATCCCTACCCCCGCTGTTTCCAGCCCGGAAACAGCGGTACCTTCAGCCAGGCGAGCAGCTTCCGGCAAGTAATCAGCGGGATCTTTCCCCTCGTTAACCGCTTCCAAAGCCGCGATTAGCTGCTCAGGAGAGGCGCGACGCTCCGGATCTATCTGAAAACCAGACAAAAACACCCGTTGTAACGGCGGAGGCAATTCTGATAAATCCGCTTGGCCGGTATTGATCCTCCCCAAAACTACTTCTACGGGGCCAGATCCAAAGGGAGGACGGCCAGTGATACAAAACAGCAGCACGCACAGCCAAGCCCACCAATCATCGCGCGGGCGCGCATCCTCACCCTGAATCAGTTGCGGAGAAATATAGCCTGGAGTTCCCGTTACCAGCCCAGTTGCGGTTAAACGTTCCGCCCCTGGGGTTTGGGAGATTCCAAAATCAATTAGAACCGGACCTTGCTTGGAGATCATGATATTGGCGGGTTTTACGTCCCGATGTACTACCCCGGCGCTATGAAGTTCCCGCAAAATCCGAGCCAGCCACTGCGCTAGGTCAATCAGATCCGGTAGATTCCAGGTACCGAATTCGCTCACATCCTGGGCGATAGTTATCCCTTTGATTAGCTCCATGGCCACATAAGGGGTTTCTCCCTGGGTGTTTACTTCAAATACTTTCGCTACCCCCGACGAACTTACTCGGTTAATCGCGTCTGCTTCCCGTTGTAAGCGTTTTCGAGCATTGAGATCGCTGGCTATTTGAGGATGTAAAAATTTCAAGGCCACTTGGCGCCCATCAGGAGCTTTAGCTTGGTAGACCGAAGCCATCCCCCCTGCACCCAAGGCCTTTAGGATCTGGTATCCCCCGATTTCCTGCGCGACCACTGGCTCCCTCACTGTTAAGCAACTCTCTTTCATCGATTTTAGCTAACTGCGCTAGCACATACCCAACGACCTGTGCCACAATTGTCCCAGCCACGAGCGAGGGGAGGAATAGTGCCAGCTATACAAAAGCTACGAGTCACCACCGCGGGAACTTCTTCATTCTATTCTCTGGTACCCTCTTTACCCTGGTCGCTTCCCTTGAAAGACTGGCCAAATGAGTTGTTAGCAGCTCTCCCTCGCGGTATATCTCGCCACGTAGTACGTTTCATTCAGGCCGAGGGTGCGATATTCGCCGTAAAAGAGATTTCCGAACGCGATGCACTACACGAATACCAGATGCTGCGCCAACTACAAAGCAAAGAGCTTCCCACCGTGTCGGTGGCGGCAGTGGTCGCCGGACGCCTAGACGAAAATGGCGAAGAGCTACCGGCAGCTCTAATCACCCACCATCTACAATATTCCCTTCCCTACCGGGTATTAATATCGAAACATTTATCTCGAAGCACCCTTGATCGCGTACTCAACTCCCTAGTTGCCCTGCTGGTACGCCTACATTTATCCGGTTTTTATTGGGGAGACGTTTCCCTATCAAACACTCTGTTTAGACGTGATGCTGGAACCTACGCCGCCTACCTGGTGGATGCAGAAACCGGGCGTTTTTACGATAATATTTCGGATCGTTCCCGTGAGTATGATGTGTCACTAGGTGCTACGAACATCATCGGGGAACTGATGGACTTGCAGGCCGGTGGTCTAGTAGACGCAGACTTTGATGTCACTACAATCGGTGACTACCTTGAGGAACGTTACCATGACCTCTGGAATGATTTAACCGGATCCGAGCGTATCCCCGCTGACGAAATCTGGCGGGTCGGGGCGCGAGCCGATAGATTAGGACAGCTAGGTTTCGATATCGGTCAAGTTGATATCGAATCCGATGAGGACGGCGATTACATAAGATTTGCACCGCGAGTAGTAGAGGCGGGACATTTCCAGCATCTGGTAAAAGATTTGACCGGCCTGGAAGTCCAAGAAGAACAGGCAAAACGTATCTATACCGACATTTTGACCTATCAGCAACAAAAGAAACTTAACAAAACTCCACTGCGTTTAGTGGCGAATGCCTGGATGGATCGGGTTTATCTGCCCACTATCAGCGCGATTCCCGATGATTTGCGGGCGAAACTAGAACCGGCGCAAATCTTCCATGAAGTTTTGGAACACCGCTGGTTCATGTCTGAGAAAGCTCACCATCATGTTCATACCCGCGAAGCAGTAAAAGACTATATCCGTACCCAGTTGGCAACCCGCCCGGATGAGCAGGTAGTACTTCCGATGCCGCTGACTGCAACCGCCGATATTTCCAATTTTTTGAACCCAGAGAAAAACTAGCCCCCCCCTTTGCGACATAAGCCAGAACAGTAGCGCTTGGTTCTGGTTAAGGACATCCCCAATACAGCATTGGCAACCGGAAGCGAGCTACTAGTGTCGTCCGTGACGACGACCTACCACCACAAGTCCTCCCTGAGGCAAAAGACGATCCGGGGACATTGACTCGGAAACAGCTGCTAGTGAAATGGTGAAGACTACCGGCTGTCGGCTGGTCAGTTCTACACGCCCCCCATCGGCTTCAATCAGATCTTTCGCCAGCGCCAGACCAATTCCGCTTGATCCGTGACCGCTAATCCCCCGCCGGAAAATATCGGGGACAAGGTCTTCACTAATGCCTTCGCCCTCGTCAGTAACCTCTACGAAAATTGAGCGCGATGAGACGCCTTTGCGAGTAGAAACTGTGACTGTACCAGCCCCGTATTTTAGAGAATTTTCTACCAAAGTGGCAATCGCCTGAGAAAGCGAAGAAGGGGTTGCCAAGGGCAAACGATCAGTTACCAAATTATTGAAAACAATGCGGCGACCAACTGCCGTGAACTGCGGCTCCCATTCATCCTTTTGCTGACGGAAAATCTCCGCCATTTTCACTGCCTGAGTATGTCCATGACTGGCCTGTTGTGCCCGCTTCTTCAAATCCTCGACCGCTTGCGTAATGCGTTCTACCTGTTCCAGGCATGATTCAGCTTCACTACGGACTTCTTCGTCATCGCTTAGATATTGAATTTCTTCTATCCGCATTGATAGAGCAGTTAAGGGAGTACGTAACTGGTGAGTAACATCCGAGGCGAACTGACGTTCCTTGGCAATCCTACCTACAATTCTCTCTCCAGAACGAGAAAGCTCCTCGCTGACCAGGTCGATCTCCTCAATCCCGGTAGGTTCTAAGCGGGCTTGAACCGCACCGGAACCCACCTGTTCTGCCTGGGCTGAAAGATAGATTAGAGGTGCAGCCAGCCGGCGCGAACCATGGAAAGCAAAGGCAGTGCCAGCCCCCAGTGCTACTGCCCCGCAAATTAGCACCGCGCAGACCGCTCCCACCGCAGACCAAATTACCGGTACGGCTGAGGAACGAATGGAAATATAGAGGCCACCGGCACTACGCGCATGGGAATGCAGTTGCCAATCAGTGTCCACAGAGCCGGAATCGTAAATGCGTTTTTCCCGCTGGTCAATGCGAATTTGAGCTTCGGGGGCATAAACGCTGCGCCACTGATTAACTGCCTGGCGAGTCCGATCTAAATCCTGTATCCCGATCTGATCCAGGTAACGAGATAGAGTCACTGCTTGTTTGTCTTGCGCAGTCTGACTGGACTGCCACACGTACGATGGAGCCAAAATCGCCAAAGGTAATCCCAGTAAAGTCAGTGACACCAGTACCGACTGGAAAACCATCAACAGCGCACGTCGGCGCATAACCGACTACTTTCGGTCGGCCTCGAAACGGAACCCCATTCCCCGCACAGTGGAAATATAATAGGGGTAGGCAGCATCATCGCCCAGTTTCCGACGCAACCAGGAAATATGCATATCCAAGGTCTTGGTGGAGCCTGCCGGATCTGAACCCCAAACTTCCTGCATGATTACCTGGCGGGGAACCACATTACCCGCTTCTTTAACCAATATACGCAGCAAATCAAATTCTTTGGCGGTCAGTTGCAGTTCCCGTCCATCTTGGAAAGCACGATGAGCAGAAACATCAATTTTGAGATCTTGTGCTTCTAGAGTGTCGTCTTGAAAGTCACTGCCAGCGCGGCGCAAAAGGGCCCGTACCCGCGCCAAAAGTTCCGCCAAACGGAAGGGTTTAGTTACATAGTCATCAGCACCCGCATCGAGACCCACAACCATGTCAACCTCATCAGTACGTGCGGTTAATACCAGAATCGGCACCGAAGAACCCTGGGTGCGAATCTCTCGCGCCACATCAAGACCGTCCATATCTGGCAGACCAAGATCTAGTAAAACGAGGTCGGCGCCGATTATCTCGCCGAGAGCTCCGCGACCAGTACCGTGAGCGCGCACTTCGTACCCTTCCCGCCCTAATGCACGTGCCAGGGGTTCGGAGATAGCCGGGTCGTCTTCAACAAGTAAAACTGTAGTCATATTCCCATGTTAAACTATAAAAATCTTTGTCGCCAGCAGGCTTGACCTTTAGATAGTTTTACTATTCCTTTACCAGCGGGGAGGGTATTTCCAAGGTGTTGCGAGGAATCAAAGGTAAGGAAGCTTGCGCAGATTTGCCGCGAGCAAGCAGCCAGGCCTCGACCTCACCAAGACCTTGGAGATCTTGAGTTTCTGCGGGACTTACCGCAAAAAAACCTTGGGTATCTAAAGCCTGCAACTGCTTGGCAGAGGTGGCATCCATAAGAATCTGTCCACGAGGGGCGATATCTACTAGGCGCGAAGCCAAATTGACGGGAGGACCAAAAATATCTCCGGAACGAGACACCACCCTCCCGTGAACTAGGGAAGCCCGCACTGGTTGGAGCTCTGGCTCCTTTTTCAGTCGCTCGACAATCGCACACACGATATCGGCCGCCACCATCAGCTCATCTGCAACAAATAGAACCGCATCCCCCAGGGTTTTTACCACCCTTCCTCCGCGAGTGGTTACCACGTCGCGACAGGCCATTTCAAAAGTTTGCACCATATCTGCCAACGCTGAACCGGTCATAGTAGAAGAGCGACGGGTATAGGCAACCATATCTACGAATCCCATACACCGATCCAGGGGATAGGAATCGGGAGTAGCCTCTTTCCCCTCGCGCATTTCTACTTCTCGGTTAGTGTTAAGTAGCAGATAAGCCATCTGCCTGCGCCAGGCATACCCCAGTTGCGATTGCAGAAGTTCTATGTATTGATCGATCTTATCGAGAGCCACTAGGCGCGCACTGGTATCATCAAGCCCCATACGTTCTTGAAAATCCGTCACAATTGCCTCTAACTGCCATAGCGCCAGGCGATCAGCCATATAGGATTGTGCGCGCAATAGCGAGGTTACAGCACCGGTTGACAGTGCACTCTGCCTAACTTCCTGTATCCATTCCTTAATTGCTTGCGCATCCTGTTCGGTGAACATATAACTATCCGGGTCTGCTTTCGGGAACCCGCAGGAAGTCCAAAAATTATCAATTACCTCCAGAGCAACCCCCAAATGTGCCGCCATTTCCCGCATGGTCATAGTGGGAGCACCCCCAATTAGCTTCCACACCGGGCGCATCACCGTGTTACGCGCAATTCGGGCAGCAGACATGGATTCACTCATCCTTCAACCTTAAGGTGAATAGCCTCACTTTTCCACCAGCGCGGGCGAAATCTTATGCTTCAGTGGAAACTTTTTCTTTTTTGCGCTTACGTCAGTCATTTTCTTGCGCCAGGGATAGTTCTTGCAGCATTACCCCCGCCACTGTTCGCCCTTTTAGAATAGAAACTATGACCGATTGCGTAGTCCTAGCCTCCGCTTCTAGTGCCCGAGTAAAAGTCCTGAACGGAGCAGGTATCACCCCTTTAGTTTGGGCGGCCAACATTGATGAGGATGCAGTGCGCAACCGGCTAAGAAGCGCAGATTCCGCACAGATAGTCACCGCCCTAGCCCAAGAGAAAGCCCGACACATCGCCCGATTAATAACTAAAACCGGCAGGAGACGCCGAGAATGTTTGCATTGCGATCAAGATACCGTGAACACTCTTGCTGAGCTAAAAACAGGTGACCGCCTGGCGGTGGTGGGCTGCGATTCAATGCTGCTCTTAAACGGAAAATTGCGGGGAAAACCCCACACTTTCGAGCGCGCCCTCGCGCAGATTCACGAGCTCTCCGGGGCCTCCGCGGTACTTTTTACCGGCCACTGCGCGATTGCCATCACCCGCACAAAGGACGGTTTTACCTGCGAAAAAGAGGTATGGGGGCACTCAGAGGCTACCCTATATTTTAGCGAGATCAGCACTGCAGAGGCACTTGCTTACGCAAATAGCAAAGAACCATTAGAGGTAGCAGGCGGTTTTACCATCGATGGCCTAGGAGGGGCATTTATTGACTCAATTAAGGGCGACCCCCATGGCATTATTGGAATTTCTTTGCCGTTAGTGCGTACTCTATTAAGGAATCTTGGCTTTTTTTGGCCAAACCTATGGAAGGGCTTACCAGGTCAAACCCCAACGGATAAGGTTGAGTTATGAGCGAACGAAAAGCACGCGGGGTAGGACTCGCTACTGTCAGCGAAACTGGCCAAACTTTGGATGTTTGGTATCCACGCCCCTACCTTGGCGAGCATCCCAATGAAACCGATCAAGATTTAATCCACAAACTCAGTCAGATTGAAGGCCGTGACGCCGGACGAGGAGTTAACCGCACCGCTACCGTAGTAACCATTGATTTGGATGAATCCGCGCGCTCAACAGCCGATGCCTATTTGCGGCTGCACCTACTCTCCCACCGCCTCGTAAAACCCAACACCATTAACCTGGATGGTATTTTCGCTCGTCTACCTACCGTTGCCTGGACAACGGAAGGACCTTGCGCTGTCGAAGACTTCGAAAACACTCGTATGCGGATGCGTCTAAGCTACGGACACCCGATTCACCTGCTCAGCGTGGATAAGTTTCCCCCCATGGTCAACTACATTATTCCCTCCGGGGTACGCATCGCCGACGGAGCGAAGGTTCGTCTCGGCGCCTACCTAGCCCCGGGCACCACCGTGATGCATGCGGCGTTCGTTAACTTCAACGCCGGTACCTTGGGTGCCTGCTTGATTGAGGGGCGGGTAGCACAGGGGGTTGTTATCAACGACGGCTCCGATATCGGAGGAGGGGCCTCTACCGAGACCACTCTTTCAGGGGAAACTGGACAACAGATTTCAATCGGGAAACGGTGCCTACTAGGTGCCAACTCTGGATTAGGGATTGCCCTCGGAGATGACTGTATGGTGGAACCCGGTTTAAACCTGACTGCCGGAACCAAAGTGTCGGTACTTCCCCACGCCGGAGTAGCCCCCACTACGGAAGGTTACTTCGCGGAGCCGGTAGTGGTTCCAGCTGCCGAACTCTCAGGAGTTTCGGATGTAATCTTCCGCCGTAATTCACAATCGGGTCGTGTAGAGGCACTACCGCGAGCTGGCAAAGAGATCAAACTCCCAACCACCTCTCGAATCAACCCGTAATTTTTATCCCGCCGCCCGCAGGCTCGCTGCTCCGCGCTTGACCTGCGGGACGTTTTTCTTCCCGGCGGGGATTAAACGCGAATCTAGATTGTTATCCCGGTACGGGTTGGGCTGTAAAAGCGCTCGGGGAACCCCGATGAGCCTTGCTTCGCTCGGTTCAAGCCCCCTCTCGCATCTTTTACAGCCTAGCCCTTGTGCGCGGGGGATTAGTTTTTCCTCCTGCCCAAAAATTTGGAAAACGTAGCGACGTTCTCCAAATTTTGCGTCCGCCTAGCCGACTCGGATAAAACTAATCCCCTGCACTCGGGTCGCGGCCGGTACGAGAAACATGCGAGGTGCGCACTTAGCGTGCAGGGGCGGATTTATCCCACATACGAACAGCAACTCATTACTGGCAGCATCGAATACCCACCAAACAAGCGCCTGATCGAAAACTATTTTTTATAAATGATGATCGTAGCTGATCCCTAACAGGGGCGCGGCCAGTAAAAGATACGAGAGGGGCTTGACCTGCGTAGCAGGTCACGGGGTCCCCGGAGTGCTTTTACCGAGCCAGCCCCGTACAAGGGGAACAGCTACGATTGATGCCGCCACGCCGCGGAACGCTGACTGGCAACCCAAGCAGCTACCTGCGTACGGCGCTGCAGCCCCATTTTAGCTAGCAACGAGGTGATATGGTTCTTCACGGTCTTTTCAGCGACCCCCAGCTTTTCCCCGATTTCCCGGTTGGACAGTCCGTCACCGATTAGGTTTAAAACTTTACGTTCAGCTGGGGTGAGGTTTGCGGTGGGATCCTCGTTGCCAGCGCGACGGCGGGTAACGGTACGTTCATCGAGCAAGACCCGGCCGCCAACTACTGCCCTAATCACGTCGGTGATTTCGGCTCCTCTTACCGTCTTTAGCACATAGGCTTTAGCCCCTGCCTGTAGGGACTCTGCTAAAGCATCATCATCATCAAAGCTGGTCAGCACCACAGCCAAGGACTTAGGGGAAACTTCGCGTAACTGTTTCATCACGTCGATACCAGTGCCATCGGGCATTTGAAGATCAACCAACACCACGTCGGGGCGCACCAGTTCAGCACGACGTACGGCGTCCTCAACCGTTCCCGCCTCGGCTACTACCTCCATGTCGGCAGTGCGATCTATGATTTCGGCAATCCCGCGACGCACGATTTCGTGGTCGTCAATAATCATTACCCGAGTGGAGGGTTCTTCTGTCTGCGAGTGCTGAATGTTCACTCCTCGATTCTACCTAATACTGATGTAAAGATAACAATGTCCCTATATGTTAGTCAGCCAGCCCTTAATTCCGTGAGGAATCACCGACTCCCCTCAGTAAAACGGATAGAAGGAGAAAGCGGCCACCGCACTTTTATTGGAACCTATTTTTCCAGCACTTGGCACTGGGGACAGTAGGTGGCGTTGCGCCCTGACTGCTGAAGTTTTTCTAGGGTAGTTCCACAAACCTTGCAAGGCTTGCCGCCCCGTCCATAAACTTTTAGCTCCTGCTCAAAATACCCGGGATTTCCGGAGGTATCTACATAGAGTTCATCGAAAGAGGTTCCGCCGTGTTCAATGGCAGCCTCCATAATCTTGCCGGAGATCTTAAATATTTCCACAATCCGTTCTTCGGTAAGAGTTTTAGCGCTTTGCGCGGGACTAATACGGGCAGCAAATAATGATTCGTCCGCATAAATATTCCCAATCCCGGATACAAGTTTTTGATCTAGAAGGGAGTGCTTAATCGAACTCTTGCGTTGATGTACCTTTTCGGCAATCTTTTTAAAATCCGCGTAAGGATCGAGCACATCCCGGGCAACATTTAGTTCTACGTTGCGGGGAATCAGATGGGATTCAGCGCCAATACCTGCCGGTTTATTATCCTTGGTTTCCACCAGGGGTTCAACCACCATACGCCCAAAAGTACGCTGATCCACGAAATTAACGGTTCTACCATCTCGGAGAGTTATACATACCCGTAAATGTCCCTGGTTTCGATGAGACAATTCAATCTTGGGTTTATTGATTAACAGCTGCCCAGACATTCCCAGATGGATAACCAGAGAGTATAAAGTTTGTTTCCCCTCTTGATCCTCGCCTAACAGCCACAAGAACTTGCCGCGACGCACGGCGTTAGTAATTTTCCACCCCTTTAGCGCTTCGCTAAAGCGCTTCGCATCTTGTCCCCTTAAGGAGCCAGGGAAAAATACCTCAACTTTTTCTATTTGCGCCCCTATAATCTGCTCTTCGAGGCCGCGACACACCACCTCAACCTCAGGTAATTCTGGCATAAACAGTTCCCCTCAAATCTACTGTTGTTTCCCAATATTTAACTGTTAAATAAATGTGGTCTAGAACCCTAGCGGGGTAGTAACACCGTGTTCTTCTCGCAGCGTCATCACCGCTTGCCTGGCGGCTTCATGTTCCGCCACCTTCTTAGAACGCCCCTTACCGAAACCGATTTCCCGTTGCCCAATTAGCGCACGTGCCGTGAAACGGCGATTATGGTCAGGACCCGTACCTGTTACCGAAAAGCCTACATTACGAACCCCTAATTGACCAGTAAGTTCTTGCAAAGTAGTTTTCCAGTCCATAACCGCTCCCCGCTCGAGGGCATGCTCTAAGAGTTCTTGAAGCAGATTCTCTACTACCCCCCGGGTAGCTTCCAGACCATGGCATAAATAAGTTGCCCCAATCAGGGCTTCTACCGTGTCAGAGAGAATAGAATCTTTTTCGCGCCCCCCGGTCTTATCTTCCCCGCGTCCCAGCAAAATAAATTCCCCAAGGTTAATATCGCGAGCAACCTTGGCCAAAGCCGGTTGGGAAACCGTGGCTGAACGCATTTTCGCCAAGTGACCCTCCGGGTGGGAGGGATAATTACGGTAAAGACTCTCGGTAACAATCAGCTGTAAAACTGCATCTCCTAGGAACTCTAGGCGCTCATTATTAGGAAGATTGTCTTGTTCATGCGCAAAAGAACGGTGAGTTAAAGCCAGCACCACCATATCGGGATCTAGCTCAATCCCCCATCTGCTGAGCAGTTTCGCCAAATCTTGCGAACCGCGACTCATTCGTCCTTCTTTCCCTGTTCCTTCACTAGATCGACAAGCGCTGACCAACGCGGATCAATTTTTTCGTGATGATGACCTGCCTCGGCACGCGCCAGCATGATTCCACAATCGGGACATAGCCCTGGACAATCGGGACTGCACAGCACCGAATATGGAATCTGCGGAACGATAGCATCTATCAGCAGCGGCTCTAAATCCACACGGGAATCCGGCTGCACCTGATAGGCCTCGTCCAAATCAGCATACACGTTTGAGTCGCCACTCACCTCATTTAGCAGGTGTGCAAGTTCCTCGGGATAGTAGTAAACACGGCTTAAGGAAAAATCAAAGGATTTATCCACCGGTTGCAGGCAACGTACACAGAATCCTTCCGCACGGGCAGCACCGCTGACGCTAAGGGATACACCCTCGGAAATCGCCACCGCCAGCACCTGTAAATCCAGAGTTTTTCCGGCAGGAACAGTCATATCTACGGTTCCAATAGCCGTCGGTAGAGTTACCTTTAACTGCCAAGTTTTACTATCGCCCTCGGCGGAACCTAAACCAGTTAGCTCCAGCGGAATCACGGCCTTATTTACTTGCTTCATGTCCCTCAGCCTAAGGGTTATTCCGCGCTGACGCTAAAACCGACGCTCTGCGGTTAAAACTGAGGGCGCTCCTGATGGGAAAACTGGGCGCGCCCCTGGCGAGTTTGCTCAGCGATTGCCCCGAGCAAATCTTCAAGCTGGGTCAACGAATCATTAACGTACTGGTCAGACTGATTCATAAAATCGCTGGCTTCGCCGCGTGCAGAATTAACTGTTTCTTTAGCTACCTGTTGGGCTTCTCGGTAGACATTTTCTTGCGAAACCATTTGATCTGCGCGCTGCCGGGCTTCCTGCATAATCTGCGAGGCTTGCTCCTTCGCTTGGGCAATGGTTTCTTCTGCCTGGGCACTGGCGTGAGCAATCGCCGACTCGGCTTGCTGATTGGCGTCGGACACCGTTTGCCGCGCCTGTTCATTTGCCTGCGCAATAGTTTGTTCCGCGTTCCGCTTGGCCTCTTTAGTGACTCGCTCTGCTTCAGCACGTGCATCGGAAATGGTCTGCTCAGCTTCCTCATCAGCGGCATCTAAAACTTTGTTAGCATCGGCTACAATCCGATCTGCATTAACTAGGTCAGCTGGTAACGCCGCCCTCGCGTTGTCGAGCAGCTCTACCCCCTCGGCCTGATTAATCATTACCGATGCGGAAAAGGGAACGCTGCGTCCCTCTTCAATCATTTCAGTGAGGCGATCGAGCACTGCAATCACATCTGAAGGTGCGTACTGTGGTTCTTCCTGGGCTTCCATAATCTTCCTTCCTTTTTAGGCTTCTGGGTTCAAAGATTGATCGGGGACGGCGGTATCTTTCGACACCACCGCAAATGCTTGCTGTAGCGCCTGTGCTACTTCAGGAGGAACAAACCCGGAAACGTCTCCCCCGTAGGCGGCGATTTCTTTAACCACTGAAGAAGAAATCAACGCATTTTCCGGGGAAGTAGGAATCAAAATGGTGTCAATCCCGGAAAGCTGGCGGTTGGCGAAAGCCTGGGTCATTTCACTGTCGGTATCTTTAGAATTGCGAATTCCTTTCACCAGCGCCACTGCTCCATAGCGGGAGGCCAGGTCACAAGCTAACCCCTCCCAGGTAACTGCCTGAACATTCGGCAAATCGGCGGTGGCTTGAGTAATGAATTCTTCACGTTCGGCGGCGGTGAACAGATAATTTTTCTGGGAGTTTTTTGCTACCGCCACAATCACACGCTCAAAAATCTGGGCTGCGCGGCTAATCACGTCCAGGTGACCATAGGTCAAAGGGTCATAGGATCCGACACAGACAACAGTACTCATAAAACCAAAATACCTGCAAGGTATCACGAGAACGCCTGTCCCACGCGGAGGAAGGAGAAACTGAGGCTGCTTTAACTTTTTAGAGGGCACCGAGGGCAGGACGTAGGAAGTAGACGGCGCTTTCCCCATAGAGTTTGCGGGCTTGCTCCTCCCAATCGTTTTCGTTCCATTCTGGGACTTCATCGCGCGCAGAACGCTCTACTACTATCCAGGCATCGGGATCACACAGGGGGAGCAGCTGAGTGAGAACCTCCAAGAGTTCCTGATTTTTCATAATGTAGGGTGGGTCGATGAAAACCAATTCCCACTGGGGATTCGGGTCAGTTCCCTTCCAACGCGACGCCAAGAAAGACAGCGCAGACTGCACATATAGTTTAGCTCTGGAAAACACCGGAGATGCCGCCTGATTTTTCCGAATGGCGGCAGCCGCACTTTGGGCATAATCAACCAGGTCTAAGCTGAGGGCACCTCGTGAGAGTGATTCAAAACCGTAGGCTCCGGAACCGGCGAAAAGATCCAAAACACAGGCATCTTCCAATGCTCCCCGAGATTGCAGAGCCGAGAAAATTGCCTCCCGCACTCGATCTTGAGTGGGACGTGTGCCAGAAGAGGGGGCAGAAAGCAGGATTCCCCCGGCAGTCCCGGCTATTATTCTCATCATATTGACAGCCTATCCCTAGCGAAGTTCACAAATAGCGACTTTCGATATTACATTTAAGCATTCCACTACCCACGCTCTAAAAATTCCTGTTCTTCTTCGCTGATTCGCCGGGAAATCACTGCTCTTAATATTTGATGCTTCTCTAGCTCCGGATCTGCCCTAACCAAATCTTTCGCGTCTTGGCGTGCCTGGGAAATCACTGCTTCATCCGCTAGCAAATCCAAGATTTTTAATGAGGAGGCGCGGCCGGACTGACTTTCTCCTAGAATGTTCCCACTTTCCCGGAGTTTAAGATCTATGGCGGCCAAGCGAAAACCATCGGTAGTTTCGGTGAATGCCTGCAGTCGGTTGCTAGCCAAGGTATCTGGCTGCGCTCCCGACCAAACCAAACAAAGCCCTCCGAAACGGCCACGCCCTATCCGCCCCCGCAGCTGATGCAATTGCGCTAAACCAAATCGGTCAGCATCCAGAATTACCATCATGGTTGCCTGGGGAACATCCACCCCCACTTCGATTACCGTGGTGGCTACCAATAAGGGGGTTTTCCCACTAGTAAAATTCGCCATCGCCCGGTCTTTGTCTTCCGCTGACATTTGGCCATGCAGAACCCCGATCTCAATTCCGTTTAACGCTGGTTGCGACTGTAACTGGCTGACCGTATCGCTAACGTTTGCGATTGATTCGCGGACGTCCCCACCCTCTTCACCCTCAGCCTCACCATCGCTTTGGGAGCCGGGATTAATCGCTGGACAGACTACAAAAACTCGGTGACCAGCCGCAATTTCCTCGGAGGCGCGTTGCCAGGTGCGCGATCTCCAGGTGCGATTAGCGGTATCTACTCGAAAAGTCTCTACTTTGTTTCGGCCTGGCGGCATTCCCTTAAGAGTCAGCAAATCTAGATCCCCAAACGAGGTCATGGCTACAGAGCGTGGTATTGGGGTAGCGGTCATCACCAATAAGTGAGGAGTTCCAGATTCTGTCTGCCGCAGCCGGTCACGCTGGCGCACCCCAAATTTGTGCTGTTCATCTATGACTACTACCCCCGGGGAAGAGAGCATTACCCGCTGGGAAAGCAAAGCATGAGTTCCCACTATCAGCGCGGGCTGCCCGGTTTTAAGCGCATCCAAAGTACGATGCTTTTCCGCAGCAGGTAAGGAAGATGTAAGCCGATAAATCGGAACTCCCTCTCCCCCACGCGAACTGAATCCCCCCGGTTGGGCGTATTCACCTAATAGCTTAGTGAGAGTAGAAAAATGTTGCTGCACCAAGACCTCGGTGGGCGCCATGAAGATTCCTTGTCTCCCCCCATCTACTGCCCGCAACATTGCTAGCAGCGACACCACAGTTTTACCGGATCCCACATCCCCTTGTAGCAGCAAGTTCATAGGGTTAGACGACTCAAGGCGCCGACCAATATCCGCTATGGCTAGCTGCTGAAAATCAGTTAAAACAAAAGGTAGCGAGGAAGCTACCCGCTCGGTAAAGCCGCCCGGAACCTCTTTTAAAATGGGCGCATCCGCAGCGAGTTCTTGTCGCCGCTCAGCTAGCGCCACTTGCAACACAAAGGCTTCCTCGTAACGAAAACGCTTACGCGCAGCCTCGTAATCCGCGCGAGTGCGGGGGCGATGAATCTGTTCTAAAGCTGTGTTTATCTCTAGATATCCTTGTGCTTTCCGGATATTTTCGGGCAAAGGATCTGGCAAAGGAGCAAACTTTAGCTGATCTAAAACCACTGCAATCGCTTTTTGGGTAGTCCAGGTGGGCAGCCCGGCCTTCGCCGGATAAATCGGTTCCGGACGCTGCGCTTGCACCTTAGCCGCCTGATTACTTGCAGCATCCAGATTTTCGTCACTTACCTCTTGATAGGAGGGATGGGACAGCTGCAAGTGTCCGCGATAAAGGCTGGGGCGACCAGAGAATAATTTTGTTTGCCCCACCTGCATTTGCGAGGACATCCAGTTGATTAGGTGCTGGCTTTTTGCCCAAAACACCGCATCCATTAGGTTTTCCCCATCGCTTAGCTGCAGGGAAAGCATCCATTTTCCGCCGCGAGTACGCCTTCGCGAAGAATCTGCGATTTGGGCGATTACTGACTGTTCTTCCCCCAAGGTGAGTTGCGGGAAAGAAGTAAGCTCCCCCAGTTCGTGATAGCGCCGAGGAAAGAAATACAACAGGTCAAGGGTAGTTTGTATCCCGAATTTTTTATCTAACTTCCCGGCAACGCGCCCTAGGACTTTTTTTAGGGGTTCCCCGGTTACTGGAGTTTCCTGCCCACTCACGAAGAAAGTACCCCCACCAAGGTTTCGCTATTTTGCCCTCCGCTGATTAACTCAATCCGAATTCCAGGAGCCCCTTGCGACAGCGCGTTTTGAATGCGGGCGATTACCTCGGGATCCTCTCCTTTACGAGAAAGGATTCGAGCTTGAATATCATTGGGACTCACCGAGGATGTCAACAGATCAAAGGGGGTTTCCAGCGACACTGTCCACGTACGTTGGATGGCTAAGGCATCAAAGGTACGCGAGCGCTGCAGCTGGATCAGGTCAGGGATTTCAATCGCGGAAGAAACTATTTGACAGCACGCGCGGGCTACTTCTAGTACTTGCAGGTCATCTTGAGTAGGCGCCACCATAATTTCAATCCCTTGATCTTTGGCAGGCCGTACCAAGTTCGCTAGTTCTGCCGCACTTACCTGGTCACAGGGAAGTACTTGCACAACTTCCTGCTCCATTTCGGTGATTAACGGCAATATTTCCCGAGGAGTCCCTCGGCGAGAAAGCACCACCGTGGCACCCAAATTAGCTAAATCTCCCACCAATCCCGGAGCCGAAGCATAGGCTAGAACCGCTGGTCTAATCGGACGAATAGCACGCGAGGAATCCAGACTCACCAAATTGGAACTGGAGGAAGATGCGTTTTCAGTCAGTAGCGGAGGACGGGTTAATATCATCCCCGATTTTTCCGGTAACAATTCGATTACCCGCCGGGGATGTCGAGTACGCACTAACAGCATCCGCGGACCGATTCCCAACATGTCAGCACGCCCGGTAATTGCCCCATACACCCCGTTTTGTTCTAGTTCCGCGCGCAGTCGTTGAAAACGAGAGTTATCTACTTCCCCGCGCCAAGTTAGCACTAAAGAATGAATTTGCGAGGACGTAGGCAAAGCAAGGTGAGAAGCCGGAGTCATATCGCGTACCATTTGCAAACTGGTAGCTAGCGCCCCTTGGTCTTGCTGATTTTCTTGACAATAAGTTTCTAGCATTGCCGCCACTAACAGCATTAATACTGCCGCTCGCGCATCGGGGCGTCCGTGGTTTTCTTCTGCTCCTTCTACCAGAGCCACCTGGCTGGCCATCCAGGCGCGCGAAAGGATATCTTCGATTGACATTTGTTCCGGCTGGGTTTCTAACTCCGCGTTTACCTCTTCTATCAACCCCGACAAGGTGGGCGGATCAAGGCGTTCCACGGCGGGCAATAGGCAGCGCGTGGGGCACTGGCCGCTAGAACGCAACACTTTTAATAGCTGCACCGGGTTTAGACCGGGGGAATTAACCGCATTGGCGGCTGCGCTGAACAGTTCGGACAGCACTATTCCGATCATCCCGCTGGCTCCTGCTAACGCGGCGTCGGCGATCGCCTCTAATACCCAACTAACGTCTCTATCGGCACTAGGTGGCAACCCGGCCACAGTCAAAGTAACCTTATCCCAGGTTAGAAGGGCATTTGCGCCGGTATCGGAATCAAGTTCGCTTTGTGAATCCATGGCATCTAGCGCGCTTTGCGCGGCTTGCAGCACTTCCCCGCTAACTTTTACCCAATGCCGGATATCACTTCCAGTAACTTGCAGATCCAGGCGCTCCTCAGATTCCAGCGCTGTCGCCACATTTTCCCGTTTGCCCTTTACCCGCGGTTTCACCGGTTTGGGAGCCAGCTGCGGCACTTCAAAGTCAAGCAGTCCAGTTGTTCCTTTTACTGTCACTTCCCCGCTTTTTTGACTGTTTTTTGCCGCTTCCTGCCGGGAACGGAGACGTGAGGCGGACTTATTGGGCTTTTCACTTTCCTTAACCTCAAAGGGATTTTTCTCTTCTTTCCCCTGGTTATTGAGCGGCATTGAACTGGCTGGAACCGTTTTTTTGGCTCGCGCGGCGCGCGCGAAATCCGCAAAAGAAAATAGATCCGCTAGGGGTTCTTCTTCGCTCACCACCGCCTCCTTCACAAAATAATGGCTAAGGTCTGTTTTAGTCCGCCTTCATAGTCTAACGAGTTTTTCAGTGAAGCCTGGCACAATAACCACCTGGTAGTTGGCTGTTGCCCTTCGAATCAGTTAATCTGGTCGGGTTGCCGATATCTGGGCGTTACCGCTCAGAGCTAGAAGAATACTTGAAGGAGACTATCGTGGCTGCCACCTGTGACATCTGCGGAAAAGGCCCCGGTTTCGGGAAGAGCGTTTCGCACTCCCACCGGCGCACGAACCGCCGTTTTAACCCGAACATTCAAAGCGTGCGCGCCGTTGTTGGTAGTGGCCGTAAACGGATGAATGTTTGTACCAAATGCCTGAAATCTGGTCGGGTAACCCGCTAGTAACGGGGAACACTCAGCGCCGTCTGCCTTTGGCAGGCGGCGTTATTTTTTATCCGGAAACTTTTTCAACCTGAGCAACGGATGCCGTGTAAAGTTAGGAGTGACTTTCCGTTGATAAATTAGATAACTAGAGGATTCTCATGAGCCAGAACACCCCAAACCAATACGGTAATTTTCCTAATAACCCTGGTCAGCCTCAGGGACAACCTTTCCCCGGACAGGCAGCTCCTGGCAACTATCAGCAGTACCCGCCTTTCCCCGGACAGGCAGCTCCTGGCAACTACCAGCAGTACCCGCCTTTCCCCGGACAGCCAGCTCCAGGCATGGCATCCCCTATGCCGAATCCCGCAGCCGGGCAGTACCCGAATCAGAAATCAAAATTGGTCGCCGGTCTGCTGGGGATTTTCCTAGGCGGTTTTGGGGTACATAATTTCTATCTGGGAAGGACTGGGAGAGCAGTTCTTCAGCTAGTAATCACCCTACTTTCCTTCGGTATCGCGTCCATCTGGGGCTTCATCGAAGGCATATTAATTTTGGCGGCAAAACCTGGATCTTCCTGGGCACTCGATGCCGAAGGGATACCTCTACGTGACTAACTAGCGCCGAGCCGGTTATTACTGGTTCCCAGCACCAAGTTTGCCCACAGGGAAAACTGCCACCAATTGCGTTTCCGGTTTTCCCATGTGAGGAAGTTCAAAGGCCACCGGGGCGCTTTCAGCTTTATTTAAGGCGCCCTAATCTGCTAGATTAGGTATCAACCGACCAGGAAACTGGTACGAAAGTGGAGGTTTTCCCACCTGGATGCTCTCGGGTATCGGGTAAGAACAGATGCTAAAGTATCTGTGCGTTTTTCGCAGCCTCCGCAGAACAAGCGGGGCTTTTCTTTTTAAGTTTGGCTCCTAAAAATCTTAAGCAAGGAGTAGCTATCAGCAACGAGACACGCATTAATGACCGCATCCGGGTGAAAGAAGTACGCCTAGTTGGCCCCAGTGGCGAACAGGTAGGGGTAGTCCGGATCGAGGATGCATTGCGCCTAGCCACCGAAGCTGGCTTGGATCTAGTAGAGGTCGCCCCCACGGCGAAACCTCCAGTTTGTAAGTTGATGGATTACGGCAAGTTCAAGTACGAGGCCGCGCAAAAAGCCCGTAACGCTCGCCGTAACCAGGTGAACTCCCAGCTAAAAGAGATTCGTTTCCGCCTAAAGATCGATGATCACGACTACGAAACCAAGAAAGGCCACGTAGTACGGTTCCTCGAAGGTGGAGACAAAGTAAAAGTCATGATTATGTTTCGCGGGCGGGAACAGTCCCGCCCCGAGCTGGGCGTAAAACTTTTAGAGCGCCTGGCCGAGGACGTAACCGAGATGGCTACCGTAGAGTCTATGCCCCGTCAGGACGGACGCAATATGACTATGGTGCTAGCTCCCACGAAACGTAAACATCACACCAAATCGGATCAGCGTCGCCGCCGCGACCAACAGCGCGGCGAAACTATGAACCGTCAACAACTTAAGGATGCCCGTAAAGCGCGGAAAGCTAAAGAGGCTCAGGAAGCAGAAGCCGCTGCAGCGAAAGCGAAAAAATAGAGGTACCCGACCGCCTAAAAAACAGGCAAAACCACCGGCGTGCCGGTAGAGAGGAAAAACAATGCCGAAGATGAAGACGCACTCCGGTGCGAAGAAGCGCTTCCGCAGGACTGGAAGCGGAAAACTCATGCGGGAAAAGGCAGGTAAACGTCACTTGCTTGAACATAAGTCTTCCAAACTGACCCGTCGCCTCAGCCGCGATCAGGTAGTGGCACCCGCCGACGCCAAGCGCGTAAATAAGCTGCTGGCTGGCAACAAGTAGGCAAGGAGAGGATTAAAAAAGATGGCACGCGTAAAACGAGCAGTTAATGCCAAGAAGAAACGTCGCACCGTATTGGATCGCGCCTCCGGTTACCGGGGTCAGCGCTCCCGCCTGTATCGTAAGGCTAAAGAACAGCTGCTGCACTCAGGCGTTTATTCTTACAACGATCGGCGCAAACGCAAAAATGATTTCCGAAAGCTGTGGATTCAGCGGATTAATGCCGCTTGCCGCGCCCAGGATATGACCTATAACCGCTTCATCCAGGGCTTGCGCCTGGCGGAAATCGAAGTTGACCGCCGGATGCTCTCTGAACTCGCAGTTTACGATATTGATACCTTTAATCAACTGGTAGAAAAAGCGAAAGCTGCGCTACCGAAGGACGTAAACGCTCCGGCTGCCTAAAGCTGTGAAGAAAAGTTAGCTTTTGCTTAATCTACGCCTAGACACGATTGACAATCCTCGCTCCCAGCGAGTGCGGATGCTAGTCAACCTGTCTAGGCGTAGTTTTCGTTTAAAGCATGGCTTGCTGCTGGTAGAAGGGCCGCAGGCTTGCCGGGAACTGCTGCGTTTTTTCCCGCAGGCTGTCCGGGATGTATATCTAAGCACGGATGCCCCCTCTCCCGCACTCCAGGTGGCCAGGATGGCGTTAGAAGTGACTCCGTGGGTACATCCGGTTACCCGACAGGTAATGAAGCTATTTGCGCCCTCTGCCCAAGGAATTACGGCCACTGCTGAGCTTTCGTTGTTACCTACCGATAGTCTTCCGGCTTTTGAGGATTTACAGGAGAGCATGTGGGCAGTGTGTGCGCGGGTGCAAGACCCCGGTAACCTGGGGACTATCATCAGGATTGCTGATGCCTGCGGTATGGACGGGATCCTAGCATTAGCAGGCTGCGCTGATACCTCTAGCCCGAAAGTTATCCGCTCCAGCGCCGGGAGTCTGTTCCACCTACCGGTTTACTCCGGTGCTTCTTTTGGATCTTTAGCTCAGCTCAGTAAGAAAAATGGTGGCTACCTGGTGGGACTATCAGGAGCTGCCAAAATGGATTTACCTGTATTTACCTCCTCCACCTCGTTAGCGACCTCGCCCCTGTTTATCTGCCTGGGTAACGAAGCCCAAGGTTTAAGTAGCGAGGAACTCGCCCTCTGTAATGAAACCATCTCTATTCCCATGTGGGGACAAGCTGAATCCCTAAACGTGGCGACTGCTGCCGCGATCGCCCTGCACGCCATCGCTACCGCCCGCGCTCGCTAAGTGGGTTAGGATTCCCCAGCTCTAGCTATTTCATTCCTACTAGCTGAGGGGCAGGGTTAGGGTGAAAACAGCTCCTGAGGTGGCGCGATTTTCGCCTGTGACGCTGCCGCCGAGGGCTTCAGACAAGGTTTTTACGATCGCCAACCCCAGACCGGAAGATTCGCCGGGCTGGCGCGCACTATCGGCACGCACGAAGCGATCAAAGAGGGTATCGACAATCCGCTCGTCGATACCCGATCCGTTATCAACCACCTGCACCTGCACTAGCCCACCTGTTTTAAAGCAAGCACTAACCTGCACTTTGGTTCCGGCAGGAGTATGCTGAGCCGCATTTGAAAGCAGGTTAGAAAAAATCTGGGCGAGAGCGGATTCGCTGCCCACTACCCTGGCTGCGGCCAATTCCTCCCCTATTTCCAGTTCCCAGAGGTGGTCGGGATAGGCAATCCGGACAGTCGTAAAACTATCAACCAAGGCTCCCGCAATCGGCACTTCCTCTACCTGAGCGCTTTGTCCGGCATCCATCCGCGCCAACAAAATCAAATCAGAAACTAGATCCGCGAGCCGCCCACTTTCCCTTTCGATCCGCTCTACCGCGGCTGCGGCCTCCTCTCCCAGGTTTTGCCGCGCCAATAGCTGGGCATAACCGCTGATAGCAGCGACGGGGGTGCGTAGTTCATGAGAGGCGTCAGCTACAAATTGGCGCAGCTGCGCCTCGCTATCCTCACGTAGTTTCAGCGAGGTTTCAACATGCTCGAGGGCGCGGTTCAAAGAGCGCCCGAGCTGGGCGGCCTCCGAGTCTTCCCGGGTAACCACGTCTTCAACTCGCGCAGGTAGCTTAGCTTCGTTTTGGAGATCGACGGTTTCAACTTTTCGCGCTACCCGTTCAACCTGGGCTAGATGCCGCAGTTCCCGGTGTACCAGGAATCGCGCCAAAAAGTAGGCGCCTAGCAGAGCCGCGAGCGATCCTAAAGTGTAAAAGAGGGTAAAGGAACGCAGAGTTTCATTTACTTCCCGCAGCGGAATTCCGCTGGCGATCTGGGCAGTGCCACCGGGGCTACTCACCGAGCGCTGTACCACTCGATAATCGCCTAGCGAAATCAGGTGAACGTTTTGGGGATGACCAACTGAATGTGCCAACACCTGCTGCACCTGGGCGCTGTTTAACTGGCGCGAGCCCTCTATCGGGCTAGCCACTAAAGAGGTCGCCTGACTGCCTTGATAGATGAGGCTAAATGAACCGGCTGTTATTCCCGGGAAATCCCGTCCTGGGTGCGGTTTCTCCGGTTTGTCAACATGCTCTCCCTCGCCGTCTTTACCATGCGGATCAGGGAGTTTATTCGCGTGCGGTGTATCTTTTGCCAGCTGATCCGCCGGTTTCCCCTTGGGGGATTCGCCTTCTTGCGCGCTTTCCTTCTCCACGGTTAAAGGAGTTCCTAAAATCTCTTTTCCCTGGCCAGCGCGGGTAATTTGGGCTAGTTGATGCACAGATTGGTTAAGGGAAGTGTCGAGTTGAGTATAGAGGGCGCCGCGCAGCGTTAGTCCTGCGAAAGTTCCTACCACCGCGAGCACCAGCAGGCACACCCCTAGCACCATCACCGGTAGGCGGCGCGAAAGACGGCGTGAGGGGGCGCGTAAAAACCGGCCCCTATTGCGTCTGTTATTAGCCACGCGCCTGCTCCGAACGCATCACGTACCCTACTGCCCGCACGGTTTCAATCAATGGTTCTGCCTCCTGGTCGATCTTTTTTCGCAGGTATGAGATATAAAGCTCGACTACGCTGGCCTTGCCGCCGAAATCAAAATGCCAGACGGCATCCAGGATCTGTTCTTTGCTAAGAACCCGATCACAATTTTCCATCAGGTAGCGACACAGTTCGAACTCGGTTTTTGTTAGCTCGATTGGCTTCCCTGCCCGGCTAACCTGGCGGCTGTCTACCTTCATTTCTAGGTCTTTTACCCGCAACACCTGCTCTTTGGGGTCATTTTCACCAGCAAAACCGCTGCGGCGCAATAGTGCCTCTAGGCGCAACTCTACTTCGGTTAAATCGAAGGGCTTGGTTACATAATCGTCTGCCCCAGAGCGTAGCCCAGCGATTTTATCGGCGATAGCATCCTTAGCAGTAAGCATTAGCACCGGAATATCCTCCCGCTCACGCCGGATCCGCTCCATCGCTTCAAAACCATCCATTACCGGCATCATCACGTCCATCACCACCGCGTCCGGGCGTTGTTTTCTGGCCAGCTGTACCGCCTGGAATCCATCATTAGCGGTGAAGGTTTCCCAACCTTGGATGCTTAGAGCCTGCGCCAATAGGTCGGCTAGTAATTTTTCATCATCCACGATCAGGATTCGGGGCACCTGGCCTGCCCGCGCCAAACCAAAGGCGCGGGCAGGATTTGCTTCAGTTTCCATGTCTTAATTATGCCTTTACCCTGAGCTGTTCAGGTGGCTTTAGCTGTTATTGGAGGGCGCGATGCTCTGGTTTTGAAAGCCGCTTGTCCCCCCACTACCGTTTTGGGAGTTGCTTTGTTTCTGCTGGTTTTGCAGCTTTTGGTTCTGATTGTCCTGCGGTGGTTGTGGCTCTTGCCCATTTTGGTTTTGCCCGTCGGGTGCCATCTGGTCGTATTGCCCTCCCGGGGCATTTTGCCCCGGCTTCCTTGGACCGCAAGGCCCCAGATCGCCACCTCTTCGCCCGTCAGGAGCCATCTGTCCGTCCTGCCCCGGAGGCATATGTCCGCCGTGACCCGGGGGCATATGTCCGCCGCCACCGTGGTTAGATATTGCCATCCCCGATCCCATGCCTCCCAAAAATAGGATGACTGCTGCCCCTACTAGGGTGACCGCTTTTACCCAGGTTTTCCGGAAAAAAGAGGCGATTTTCCCGCTCTTAGCGCCAGTTTCCTCCACAAAGGACGCTGGCTGGAAACTCTCTTGCGTGAGCGGCACGGATGCTGCCGACGCTCCGGACTGCGCACCCGCAGGGAGCACTGGTTGCCTGGATTCAGGTTTAGGTTCAGTTTCCTGCCCAGTTTCCATCGACTGGCTTCCGTGAGCTGCCAAAGAAGGCTCGGGGGCATCCTGATTATTTTCCTGCTCGGGCAGCTGCTCAGTAACTTTACCGTCTTGCTCTAGATTTTCTTCCTTTGCTTCATTTTCGGGATTCATTTTTCCTCCTAAGTTGTTTCTTTAACTGACACCACTAAGTTAAGAAACTGATTTATGAGGCTCGGAAGAAAAACCTATGAATTTGCTATGGATATTTTTCGCTGCTCGAATAGCTTTTCGTTAGCACCTGATTTTACCTACCTGAGCAGCCATTTTAGCTTTAATGAGGACGTTTGAAAATAAAACCCGGAACCCGGGACATTATTTTGCGGGCTGCTTCACACAGTTGGCACAGAGCCCAAACACATCCGCTATATGTTCAATATCGCTGAACTGGTAGCGCTGCGATATTTGCCCTATCCATCGCTCTAACTGGTCATCTTGAATATCTACAGTGTACCCACAGTTTCGACACACCAGATGGTGGTGATGACGCTGCGCCGCGCAACGCCGATAGAGGGTTTCCCCCTCCTCGGAACGTAAGCTATCCAGTTCCCCAAGTTCAGTCAGAGTCTGCAAGTTGCGGTATACAGTAGCTAGCCCCACGGTTTGCCCAGCTTCTATCAGGGCGGCATGCACCTGCTGAGCTGAACGGAAATCTGTTTCATCAGCCATAATCGCCATAATGGCGTCTCGCTGCCAGGTTTTACGATGTATTATCATTACTTCTCCTAACTACTTTCCCACCACTTAGCGCTGTCGCAATAGACAGATTTTCCTGACCGCCGCTTCCAAGGCATATTGCGGATCCCGGCTGGCTCCTTTGGCATCTGCATCTGCCTGCGCAATAATCTTAATCGCCGCTGCCAATTGTGAATCCTTCCATCCGTGCACTTCTCTCCGTGCTTTTTCCACCTGCCAGGGCGCCATTCCCAGCTGAGCAGTATTTACTCCTCTCACACTCACTTTTGCCAGGCTGCGGAACTTTAGGGCAAGAGCACCCCCGATAGCGACCGGTTCCACTCCCGAAGAAAATGCTTGCCGCAAAAGCACTAGGGCACGCGAAAGATTCCCCATCGCAGCTGCATCTGCCACATTAAAACCTGTGGCCCCCACCCTCGATCCGTAGAACTGTTGCACTGCCTGCAAGGTTACTGCCTGCGGATAGTCAGATACTAACTGACGGGCAGCGCCGATTAGCTCCGCTAAATCTCCACCGAGCGCATCTACTAGTAGCTGCGCACCGGCAGGTTCAATACGCCCACCGATAGTGCGAACTTCTTCGACCACTAAAGCCAGTTTGTCGCGGGCATTCTTGACTTTCGCGACTTTAACCTCCTGAACCCCCGCCTTTTTTATTTTGTCTATCTGGCGTTTTCCTTTATTGGAACCATCATGCAAGGCCACTACCCAACAATCTGGTTGTGGAGTCGATAGATAAGAAACTAAGTCTTCACCCAAAGCTTCATCTGCGGATTCAAAGTCGGGAATTACCAGCAGGCGTGCCTCCCCAAATAAAGAGGGAGAGGTTAGAGAATCTAAGGAACCTGCTTGATAACCGGTGGCAGTCAGCTGAGTCACTGCCAAAGAAGGATCCTGGTTTCGTCCCAATTGCTTTAAGCGGGCAAGAGCGCGATCTGCTAGCAGTTTTTCTGATCCACGAATTAGTACCACGGATGCCAGGGTGCAATCTCGCCAACTCATCTGCTTGGAGGCCATACTTCCACATTGCCACCTATGCCCGTTTTTGCAAAGTAGCATCGAAAAATGAAGCTTGCCCCACAGGCAACTGCGCTCAAAGCTAGAATGCCGGGAATTCCTTGTGGCCAGGGCAGAACCGCTAAACGGTTGGCTGCGACCCCGTGGGCAACCATCATTACCCAGCTGCACCCTATACCCAGAATTTTAGCTAGCAAAGTACCCGGCAACGGTAAGAAAGTCAGGCAAGCCCCTCCCCAAATTAGCAAGGTAACTACCGGAGCGATTGCCACATTTGCTAACACAGTTAAGGTACTGATTCCAGGACGGATAAATAGTTGCCCTGGCAGACATGCTATCTGAGCTATCAGACTAACTGCACTAACGGTTAGGAAAGCCACTAAAAACTTCTCCAAACGTGACCGACATTTTTCCGATGCTACTCGCAGTATCAGCCAGCTTCCCTTTCTTTCGAAAGATTTTAGGTTTTCTTGTAGCTTTGCCTCAAAGGGTTTAGCAAACAGTACAATCGCGGCGGTGGCACTAACTGATAATAAGAAACCGGCATCTTGTCCAAAAGAGGGTTCAAAAATTAGGAGCCCAATTACTGCCGTCTGTAGAGAACTAAAAGAGCTGGGTTCTCTGCCCCGGGTCAAAGCCAAGATGCTCACCATACCCATTAACGCCGCACGTAGTAGCGAGGGAGCTGGTCCCAGTAAGAGACAATACCCTATTAGCAGACTTCCACAGGCAGCTAGACGCCACCGCCGTTGAAGACCGGAAGTTAGCAGTGCAACTAGGGACAACAGCACAGAGATATGCATCCCGGATACACAAGTAATATGCACAATCCCAGCAGTTTTTAACGCTTCAGTATCCGCAGAGGCATCGGCGCGAATTCCCAAGATCATCGCCGGCAGCAGTGCAGCTGCTGCCGGGGATTTTGCAGCGACTAGTTTTTCTTCCAAGCGACTCGCTAGCTTTTGTTTTAGAGCCGCGGCACCGCACGGCCCGGCTCTAACTTTTGGGGTTGCCACGATTTGAGCAGAAATATCTAACAAAGTATTTACACTGGCAAAATCGTATATGAAAGGGTTGATTTCCGCTGCGCGATGTGGCTTTTCCAGTTTCAAGCTGGTTTCCAAAACAGTACCGCGTGCATAAGGCGCTAGTCGCTGGCCGAACGCCACAACTTGCAACTCGGTTTTTATCTTCGGAGTACCCGGTATTCTTGCCTCCAATAGCTGCAACTGGATTATTTGTTGCCCACTGCTAGGGGCATATTTTCGCGGAGGATTTTCTACCATTGCCAATACTCGAAATTGGGAGATATCTCCCTGCCAGGCACGTACTAAGGGATCTGCGGATATTTGCCGAGCAGACTGCGATAATGACAGCCCTACTCCGCCAAATACCCCAAGAGCCAATGCTAAAGTTAGCCCTACCCCATATAAACGCCGGTAATATACGCCAAGCAATAGTGCGGCCGCTATTACTAGGGACATCGCACTAGCAATTGGTTCCCACTCCAAAGGTAGGCCAGGCAAAATCAATGTCCCTAACCAAGAGGAAAGCGTTGCTGGTAGTAGCCTAAGATCTAGGATGCGCCGTTCCATTGCTACCTATACTTTGATTAATTCCGCCAAGGAGGCATATTTCTTTTCCCCGATTCCGGAAACATTTTTTAAGTCCTCAATGCTTTGGAATCGTCCTTGTTCCTTGCGATAAGCCACTATCCGTTGCGCCAAGGCTTCTCCCACTCCCGGTAGTTGTTGTAGCTGTTCTTTCGAGGATTCATTGATTGAGATTTTCCCGTCTCCTGCCGCCGCACTGCCGCCCACGTCGGCACTATCTTCCCCGATACTACTGTTTGCACGATCCTCGACACCCACTCGAATCTGCTCCCCGTCGTTAACTTTGCGAGCCAGATTCAACCCGGATAAATCCGTGCCGGACACCGCACCCCCGGCAGCCTTAATCGCGTCTTGTACCCGAGCAGAAGCCTCCAGACGGACTACCCCCGGTTTATTAACTTTTCCCACAACATCGACCAGGACCGCACCATTAGCTGCGGAGGAATGCACTGCTGAGGAACTGAAATTGGTAGCTGGTAACAAAGTGTGGCTAGTAGGAGTTTTACTTTGCCTCCAGCCCGCCAGCACTGCCACTATGACGATGACAACCAGTGCCACTGCCACTATCTGTGGAGAGGGAACCAGGCGCACCCGTATACCCCTTTTAGGCGCACGTAGGCGCCCCTCTGCCTGCTGTAAAAGCTTTTGTCCCTGAACGGCGCTGCGAGCGGCTTGACGAAACTGCGCACGGGTATAGCTGGATTTTTCTTGATCCATAGGGCGAACCTACTGCCCGCCAGTTTTAATTTCCATCAAAAGTCTTCAGCCAACAGGACAAATCAGGGTTATCTCTCGCTGGGGAAAAATCTTTCAAGTGAGCAAGGATCCCGCCATAAACACACTATTAACGGGATTAACTAGTTATTTCCCTCGCTTCCTAGAGCCCGCAATCTTTCTAAAGCCTCCGTTAGATCCGGGCTTAGAGGGGCTTCAAAAATCATTTTCTCTTCTGTTACTGGATGGGTAAAACCTAGGGATACCGCATGCAGCCACTGCCGGCCTAGGCCGAGCTTCTTAGCCAATAGCGGATTTCCTCCATAAATCGGATCACCCACCAGACAATGCTTCACCGCCTGCATATGCACCCTAATCTGATGGGTTCTGCCCGTTTCAAGCTGAATTTCCAGTAACGAAGCCCCAGGTAGAACCGCCAAAGTGCGATAATGAGTAACCGCAGGTTTTCCTCCAGCGACTACCGCCATTTTAAAATCCCGGGAGGGATGCCGCCCGATCGGAGCGGAGATAGTTCCCTGTGTTGGTTCTAAGTACCCTTGCACCAGCGCTCGATAAATTTTTTCCACCCGACGAGCACGAAAATCATCCTGGAGTTGCCGGTATGCTGGTTCTGTCTTTGCCACCACCAGAGCACCGGAAGTGCCTACATCTAAACGATGCACAATCCCAATCCGCTCTTCCGGGCCGGAGGTACAAATCTGGTGTCCCGCTGCCAGCAATGCACCAACAACTGTTGGCCCAGACCATCCGGGTGCGGTATGTGCGGCCACTCCCACCGGTTTGTTCACCACCACGATATCGGCGTCTTCAAAAAGAATCGGCAGGTCAAATGGGGTTTCTAAATTCTTACAGGAGGCATCGGGCAAAAGCACTTCCACCTGGTCACCGGGAATAGCCTCGACAGATTTACGGGGAAATTTCCCATTTACCCGCACATCTTTTTGCTTAATCAGTTTGGCAACTTGGGAACGTGAAACCTGTAGTTTAGCGGCTAGTACCTGGTCAAGACGCATCCCCCGCACAGAATCGGGCAAATGCATCGTAACCTGTTCACGCATTGCTACCCCGAACCCGTTCCGGCTGGTAGACATGTTTCCCACTGGTAGAGGGAACACCCAACACCACCAGTACCACCACAGTAATTACCCCAAGTACAATCGCGATATCCGCGATATTCCCGACAAACATGCCGCGATAGTTTAGAAAATCGATTACATGACCTCGAAAAATCCCCGGAGGGCGAATAAGCCGGTCAATCAGGTTCCCCAGCGCTCCTCCTGCCAATAGCCCGAGAGATAATTGCCATGCTAG
This sequence comes from Varibaculum vaginae, assembly GCF_900604285.1. GTDB lineage: Bacteria > Actinomycetota > Actinomycetes > Actinomycetales > Actinomycetaceae > Varibaculum > Varibaculum vaginae. The sequence goes on along the minus strand of NZ_UWNY01000002.1, from coordinate 176,929 downwards.
ATTGGTCATAGCACGCCCGCTCCAAATAATAATTGCGAGCACCGCTACCGCAATCACGGAAAAAAACCAGGTGAATCCTTCAGCCAGAGAAAAGGCAGCGCCCGGGTTACGCACCAATTGCAGACCAATAAGGTTGCCAATCAGCGGTTTAGGAGCAGCTCCTATTTCTAAGCTGTTAAGTGCCCAGAGCTTGGTGAGTTGATCAATGATCAGCACCGGTATGGCAATAAAAGCAAATATCACCACTAGGGGGAGGGTTGGCTTCTTTTCTTGCTTATTCATCTTCTTCCCAGATCGGTTAAGTCTAAGACTCAATTTAATAAAAAAGCAGCGATGCCACCACTTACGTGGTGGCATCGCCTCATCCTCCCTGGCTCTCGGGAGGGAAATAGACTTTTATTTTATTTAGGCTTCTTGGGCGTCGAGTTGACCAATCAGCGCCTGCAGGTGTTCCCGCACCTTTTGGCGATAATCGTTCTCGAAGGCCTTTAGGTCGTCTACCCGGGACTCTAGATCTGCCCGCTCGGATTCTAGCTGCTCTAGCACCCGACGACGTTCATCATTGGCCTCACGTACAATTTGGTCACCCTTAAGCCGGGAATCTTCCAGAATCTGATCGGCTTCCTGCTGACCATTGCGCACGTATTCATCGTGTACCCGCTGCGCCAAAGCCAGCATCGAAGTCGCATCCTCGGGCTGGTCGGATGCAGACTGAGAAGCGGCTGCACCCTGCTGCGCCTGCGCCAGCTGTTCCCGCAGCTGCTCAATTTCCGCAATAGCCTGCTGGGTTTCGGCCTGAGACTGCGCCAAAGCCGCCTGTGCTTCTTGCTGAGTTTGCGCCAAATGAGCTTGCAACGCCTGGATTTGTTCCCCAGCCTGCGGATCGCCTTCAGCAGCCGCCGCTTGGAACTGCTGTACCTGCGCCTGCATCTCGGCAATCTGCCCATTAGCGGTTTCCAGCTGTGCCTTGAGCGCTGCTACCTCTTCGCTATTGTCGCTAGGCGCTACTAGCCCACCAGCAGCTGCCTGCTGACGTACCTCATCAAGTTCAGTTTTTAGGGAAGCATTTTGATCCTGCAGGGTCGCAATGGTTTCCACAACCTCATCTAGGAATTCATCAACTTCCTCTTGGTCGTAGCCTTCACGGAACTTAGTCGCTTGGAATTGCTTCCAATGGACATCCTCAGCAGTCAGCAGAGCCATACCTGTCACCTCAGTTTATTATCGTCTTCTCCCTGGGGGAAACTGTCAGCTTCCTCTAGGGACTTCTGCGCTATAGGTTGCAGTTGGAAACAAGCATACCGGAGTTCTGCTCAACTTCCACATCTTCAACAATAGTAACATCTATGATTTTCGGCAACACTTTAGCTATTTTCCTGCAGTTTTAGGAACTAAAAAGCACCAAAAGCGCATTGACTAAGTGCGTCCAAACATTAATTAAGATTGTGACCAGCAAAAATAGCACAATAAAACTGAGGTCTAGGGCGATAGTCCCAAGACGGAGCGGTTTAATAAATCTTCCTAAGAAACGTAAAGGCGGATCAGTTAAGGCAAATACCAAATTACAAAGGAATAAGGTGAATGACTTTTGAGGACGCCAACTGGGGTTTAACGCCATCACCCAGGACAACACTGCCCGGATTATTAGCGCCAGGATGTATAACTGCAGCAGCCATCTGCCAATCAGACCGCTCCAATAGATTAGAGAAAGCATCTATTAACTTTGGTTGAAGAAATCTCTTTTGGACCCCAGGGAGGATGCACCTTCATCTACCTGTACCGATTTTGGCGAAAGCAGAAACACCCGGTTAGTGACCTTTTCAATTCCCCCGTCCAACGCGAAGCTAAGACCTGCGGCAAAGTCAATCATCCGTCGCGCTTCCAGGTCGTTCATTGCTCCAAGGTTCATAATGACCGGGGTACCGTCTTTAAAAGCCTCCCCGATATTTTGCGCTTCGTTATAGGTAGTAGGACGAATGGTTACAATCCGCTTTAGCTCTGAGGCGGGTTCAGGATGGGAGCTCACTGCATGCGGGAAACGCAGTGCCGGCTCTGCAATTCGAGGACGAGGAGCCGGTACTTCGGCGTCCGGAACTTCGCTTTGCAGCTCATCGCTGAATTCCTCGTTCTCTTGCGGTTCGGACAGCCCCAAATAGTCCATGGTCTTCCTCAAAGCGCCCATCAGGTTCTCCTTCGTTCTAATGTGGGTCTATGAAAACGTTAATCGCGACCGGGTTTTTTAGGAAGCATCCCCTCGGCGTGTTCCTAAAACTACCGACCTAAAATTGCAGTTCAGCTAGCTGGTACCTTACCTTTACCAACCACAATCCCCGCAAAGCGTCCAGTGGCACCATCGCGGCGATAAGAGTAAAGATTCCGATCCTCGAAAGTGCAGCGTTTAGAAGCAAAGGTAATCCGTACTCCGGCTGTTCGCAGCTGAGAGATTACTCCGGCCTGCAAATCTAAACCGGGGCTCCCTGAACGAGTTCGCGACCAGGCGGCAGGTACATGCCCGGTCACATGGGTACGCATAGCTTCAGGAACTTCATAGCAAGCCCCGCAAATCGCCGGCCCGATTGCAGCGTGAATCTTTCCGCCTTGCGCGCCCAACTTTCGCATTGCGATTACTGCTTCCCGCACAATTCCAGTAACCATTCCGGCTCTGCCTGCATGTACAGCAGCAACTAATAGGCCATCTTCAGAAGCAAGCAGTAGCGGCACACAATCGGCCACCATCACCGCCGCGGCAGGTGTTGCCAGACCCAGTTCTGTAAATTCACGGGTGTCGATAACGATTCCGTCGGCATCGACAGGACTGTCCGTGTAACCAGGATGGATTTGCGCCACCCGGTTAGAGTGGGTCTGATGCATCCACACCACTTTGCGCCCGATCGCCTGATCAACAATTCTGCGATTTTGCGCCACCAGCAGCGGATCGTCACCAACATGATCCCCCAGATTTAGAGTGGCATACGCGCCGGTGGATCCACCTCCAATGCGGTTGGTAAAAACTGCCTGCGCTCCCCCAAGGTCAAACATTGAGCCCTACCGCATGAAGTCAGGTACGTCAAGACCTGATTCTGGCTCATCGTCCTCGAAAATTCGTGGAACGGTTAAGGTAGAGTCATCTTCGCGTTTGGTATCCACTCCAAAGTTATCGCGGTAACTGTGAGTACTTTCAGCCTCTCTGCGGCTGAAAGCATCGCGAGAAGGCGGTGTAACCGGCAAGCGGTGCGCCCCGGGCGCGCTTGCTCGAGGAAGATCCCCTACGCTCCTATTTTCCTCGTTCAATGCCGCTCGGCGCGGAAATGCCGGGATCGCAGAAGTTGCCGTGGAATCCTCTTTGGGTTCTGTCTTGACCGGAACAGCAGACGCTTCTATCGCTGGTTGCGGGGCTTTCGGTTCTGCCTTCGCACTCTTGATTTTCCCTTTAGCCTTTTTGGGATCATCGAATCCGGCAGCAATGATGGTTACCCGAATCTGGTCACCCAGGGATTCGTCAACATTGGCACCGAAAATAATATTAGCTTCCGGGTGCACCATTTCGCGCACCATATCCGCGGCTCGGTGTACCTCAATCAATCCCATATCGGAGCCACCCTGGAAGAACATTAACACCCCGAGCGCCCCGTCGATATTGGCTTCTAGTAGCGGTGACATAAACGCGGCTTCAGCAGCGCGAATCGCGCGATCTTCCCCGGTGGCGGAGCCAATCCCCATGAGGGCAGTACCCGCCCCCTTCATCACGCTTTTCACATCTGCAAAGTCCACATTGATTAGGGCAGATGTAGTAATCAGATCAGTAATTCCCTGGACACCGGAATGTAGAACTTCATCAGCTGCCGAGAAAGCATCAACCATGGTGATGTTTTGATCTGAGATTTCCAGGAGGCGATCGTTAGGAATCACGATAATGGTGTCGACTTCTTTTCGCAGCGCCTCTACCCCAGCATCAGCTTGGGTATGACGGCGTTTGCCTTCGAATGAGAAGGGGCGAGTGACTACCCCGATGGTAAGAGCACCCATTTCCCGCGCCACCCGCGCCACAATAGGAGCACCACCAGTACCGGTACCACCCCCCTCGCCTGCGGTAACGAAGACCATATCCGCACCTGCTAGGATATCTTTGATTTCCTCTTCGTTATCAGCGGCAGCCCGTTCGCCAACTTTAGGGTCGGCTCCAGCGCCTAGACCACGGGTTTCTTCCCTTCCGATATCCAGTTTCACGTCCGCATCCGACATCATTAGCGCCTGGGCATCGGTATTTATCGCGATGAATTCCACGCCCTTGAGACCGAACTCAATCATGCGGTTAACGGCATTTGCTCCGCCGCCGCCGATGCCTACAACTTTAATATCTGCCAGGTTCGTATCTGGTACTGTCACGGTCGCCCTCCGATTTAACCCTCAACCTTTAGTTGAGGGTTAGATTTTATTGCCCTCTTGGTCAAACGAAAATCCTATGTAACCTGACATTTTCAGCAAGCACTCGGCACGCGTGTTGCCAATTTTGTCCCAAAAACTTTTCTCTTCCCCTTCCCGTCCTATCATTGAAGACAAGAACTACCATCCCAGGAGGAACCATGCCCACCATTTTTACTCGCATTATCACCGGGGAAATCCCCGGCGAATTCTGTTGGAAAGATGACATTTGTGTCGCCTTTGCCGATATCAATCCGATAACTCCCGGACACGTGCTTTTAGTTCCCCGCCGAGAAGTCGAAAACTACTGGGATGCCCCTTCTGAAGAGCTGCAGCACCTAATTAAAGTGGCGCAGATTATCGGGCGCGCGCAACGCCAAGCATTTGGATCTCAGAGATCCTGCCTGAGTATCGCGGGATTCGATGTGCCACATCTGCACCTACACCTAATTCCGGCAAACTCGATGGAAGATATTAAATTCGCGCACGCCCAGCCCGCTACCCCGAAGGATATCGCGACCTCTATGCAGGCACTACGTCAAGCTCTTGCCGCTCAAGGATATGCCAGCGAGGCGGGGATCAACGCTTAAAACTAACTTTAGAAGCAAGGGCACGCGGCAACCCGCCCAGCAGGGAATCCTCCGAGGGCGACTCACCTTCCCCTAGCTCAAGGAGGCATAGTACCGAGGCTGCGGGGTGGGTTTAAAACCGCGATGGACGACCCGGCTAATGTTGCGCACGGTACCGAGGCGGCGGAACCGGTCTTAATTTCGGCGCATACCTGTCTCAAGTAACCACCGACTGCCAACTTTCATCCAAATTTCGCAGGTACACTCGCATAAACCCCTAGAATCTGAGCCATCCTGGCTAGGTCAGCGAGGGAAAATAGGTGCGGTAATGCCCGGCGATATTACCCTACACCCTACAAGACGGGCAATGACCGGCGTAAATAATCAAGTTCGCTCTGGTCATACCAGGATAGTGGTTGCGCCGCCAAGGCCTCCCACAGTTCCCACTCGGGGGTTTCTTCTTCGCCCTCACCACTAAATCTTCCCCGACACCACAAGGCGGCTAACTGTGGGGAAACCAAATTCCTGACCTGCCGGCAAAGCTCAAGATCTTCGCGGCTATCCACATGGAGACTAACCATGCGCCGCCAGTCAAAACCAGTTTTAACTTCAAAAACACCAGGGTCGCTATTGGTAATCAATTCACTGGCATCCGCATCTAAGGCCGCCACAATTCGCCCCGGATAGGCTTCCCCGGCCTTTTCCAGGCAGGCCATTGCCGCCATGCTCATGGCCATATCTTCCGCTTGCTCCCCATCTTGGAAGTCAATCCCCCACAGCTGGCAAAAATCATCATTGCCCGCCCAGGCAAATCGAGAATAAAGCTGCAGTTCAGAAAGTTCACTGACCGTCAAGGGAAGATAAATACGCACCTAACCATGCTAACCCCCGCGCGCCTTCTTGAGGTCGCCCCCACCCCGAAGCATCCTAGAAATGGAATACTCGCGTATTTTTCAAATTTAAAAACACCCTTATAACTCATCTAACTTTAACTTTTGCTTAATTTGCAATTATTAACAGCCTGTTCGTATAGATTTTGACTATTAAAAACTTTTAGATATCTCTGTAAATATCGCGAAATGCAACTTGGCAGTGAAGCCTTTCCCCAGATGCCCCTAATGGATTAGCGGCACAATTCTCATATTTTAAGGATCCAAGCCGATGATATTAGCAGCTAGACAACCTCTTTTAGACGAGGTGGAAGAAGAGCACCCGGAAACAGAAAATACCCAAAACCACTTTCAGAAACTATTTCCCCCGGGAAAACCATTAGTAACTATCTGCCCCCAAGATGGGAAATATTCTGGACCGCTAGCTATCATCTGCCCAGAGCTTCCCCAAATTCCCCTAAGCCCCAACTATGGTCCGCTAGTAGTACAGGCATTAAAACCACAGAAACAAGAAAAACCAGAAGTACTACCAGTCTGCAGCCAGGCAGAATCACTATCTAAACTGCCTCAGATAAAACCTTGGATAGCAACAGCAGTGAGAACGATTTTTGAAGTTTTTTCCGGGAGGCGATCCGAACAGGCCGTAACTAATTGGTTCACAAGCGAGCTGCGTAAACCTTTTTTGGCTTTAGTACGTACCGAAAGACATCACCCTCTGCCCACCCCAATCCAGGTACGCCGGATTTGTTGTCGCAAAGCCGGAGAGGGTGAGCATGGCTTCAACGGGATCGAGGTAGCGGTAAGCGTTAACGATGGTTCCCGAGTTCGAGCAGTCGCCATGCGCATTAAGCCCTGGGGAAAAACTTGGCGAATTTGCGCCCTAGAAATCGGCTAAGCAGGCATGCCCCACGATTCACTCCCCCGCTTAATAGCCAGTAGAAGCGACACCCGGGGAAGAAATCGGCAAAACACCACTAATCTCCCCGCCTGCTAGCCACACCTCAGCAATACTAGCGATGTTTTTGGCGTTTCTTTTGCGCGCGGCGCTGAGCCCGGTTACCGCCTTGCGCAGCAGTTTGCCGCGCAGCCTCGGCACCAAAAGCTGATCCTTGCCCGGAAGCTCCCGCGCCAGCCGGCAGCGTTTCCGAGGATTCCTTATGTCCGGTATCCCCCATCACGGAGCCTTCCGCCAGCGCCTTCTTCTTAGCCTGTTCCGCTTGCTGTTTTTCTGCCTCCAGCTGTTGTTCATAGACCTGCTGGAACTGGTGGGAGAAACTGAAAATACCGGTCACGGTATCTTCACGTACCTGCCCCATCATGTTCTCAAACATCAGCGCACCCTCGGACTTGTATTCCACCAAGGGGTCACGCTGTCCCATCGCCCGCAGACCGATACCTTCTTTAAGGTAGTCCATCTCGTAGAGGTGCTGTTGCCACAAGCGATCCACCGTAGCCAGCAGCACCCGGCGTTCCAGTTCGGCCATCGGCTGATCACCCAGCTGATCAATTGCAATCGGGTTCTCGTTGACCTGATCCAGAATATCTTCATAGGCATCGGCAATATCGTTTTGTAACATAGTTTCCAGCTCGGAAGCCGAGATATGTAGGAAAGAGCCGTCCTCTCCCTTGAGCTCCGAAAGAGAGGCACGCACCGGGTAAACCGCGCGCAGATTATTCCACAGTTTTTCCAAATCCCATTCGTTGGAATCGTTGCCTTCACTGGTGGCGTGAGTGACGGCCTCTTTAATCAAAGTGCGCAGATAGGAAGGAATCAATTCGTCAAGATCTATTTTCTTATGCAGCACTTCTTGACGTTCAGTGTAAATCAAATCGCGCTGATCAGTCATCACGTCGTCGTATTTGAGGACGTTTTTACGGATCTCGAAGTTCTGCGCCTCCGTCTGGTGCTGTGCGGATTGGATGCGCCCGGAAACCAGCTTGGATTCAAGTGGTAGATCCTCGGGATAGAGGGAAGAATTCATGAACCGGGTTACGAACGCCGCCATATTTTTCATCATCAACGGGTCGTCCATTGCCAGGTAGAAGCGGGATTCCCCGGGGTCACCTTGACGTCCAGAACGCCCGCGCAACTGGTTATCAATGCGGCGAGCATCATGACGTTCGGTACCGAGGACGTAAAGGCCGCCTAGTTCTACAACTTCCTTGTGTTCATCAGCTACTTCGGCCTCCGCTTCGGTAAGGGCATCCTCCCAGGCATCTTGCCATTCGGCAAGGTTTTCTTCCGGATCTAGTCCGCGGGCGCGTAGTTTCTGATCCGCGATATGCTCCGGGTTGCCGCCCAGCATAATGTCGGTACCACGACCGGCCATATTGGTGGCCACGGTGACCATGCCTTTACGCCCGGCATCGAACACCACCTGGGCTTCATGGGCGTGCTGCTTCGCGTTTAGCACGTTATGAGGCACCCCGGCCTCATCCAACAGAATGGAAAGTTCTTCCGACTTGGCAACATCGGTGGTACCTACCAGAATCGGCTGGCCTTTTTCGTGACGCTCTTTAATGTCGCTCACAATCGCCTTGAGCTTGCCGCGTCGGGAGGGATAAACCAAATCCGGTTGATCAATGCGGATCATCGGCTTATTGGGTGGAATCGGGATAACCCCGATCTTGTAAGTATTCATAAACTCGGCCGCCTCGGTTTCGGCAGTACCGGTCATGCCCGCAAGCTTGTTGTACAGGCGGAAATAGTTTTGCAAGGTGATGGTGGCCAGGGTCTGATTCTCGGCTTTGACCGGGACGTGTTCCTTGGCTTCGATCGCCTGATGCATACCCTCGTTGTAGCGCCGCCCTTCCATCACGCGCCCGGTATGCTCGTCAACGATTAGCACTTCCCGGTTGCGGACAATGTAGTCCCGATCCCGTTTGAACAGTTCTTTCGCTTTGATTGCGTTGTTGAGGAAACCGATTAAGGGAGTGTGGGAGGCTTCGTAGAGGTTGTCGATCCCTAAGAAGTCCTCGACCGCGGCGATCCCCACATCGGTGACCCCCACGGTACGTTTCTTTTCGTCGACCTCGTAATCCATATCTTTTTCTAGACGGGTTACCAGGGAGGCGAACTTGTTGTACCACTGGTCGGCCTCGCCTTGAGCGGGACCGGAAATAATCAGCGGGGTACGCGCTTCGTCGATCAGAATGGAGTCCACCTCGTCCACGATGGCAAAGTTGTGTTCACGCTGAACAATGTCTTCTACCCGCTGCACCATATTGTCCCGCAGATAGTCGAATCCGAACTCGTTATTGGTGCCGTAAGTAATATCCGCTTGGTATTGTTTTACCCGCTCCGTAGGGGTTTGACCGTTGACAATACAACCTACGGTTAGCCCCAGGAAGCGATAGACGCGCCCCATGAGCTCACTTTGGTAACTGGCGAGGTAGTCGTTAACCGTGACTACGTGCACACCCTTGCCACTAAGGGCGTTGAGGTAGCTGGGCATAGTGGCTACCAGGGTTTTACCTTCACCGGTTTTCATTTCGGCAATATTGCCGTTGTGCAGGGCAATTCCTCCCATAACCTGCACGTGATAGGGCTTTTGTTTGAGGACGCGCCAGGCGGCCTCCCGCACGGTAGCGAAGGCATCCACCAGGATTTCGTCTTCGGTTGCCCCTTTTGCCAGTGCCTCTTTGAATTCAGCAGTCTTGGCTTTTAGTTCTTCGTCGCTGAGGGCGGCGTATTCTTCTTCTTTCGCCACGACTTCGCGAGCTGTCCGGTCTAGGCGTTTGAGGATTCGTCCCTCGCCCATCCGCAGGATTTTTTCAAAAAATGACATTGGTTCTCCCGTGTGTTCGCTCCGTTTACCGATTCTATATGGCTGCGGCAAAAAGCACGATTAGTTATTTTAGTTTTTCCTCTAGGCGTGGCACTTGGCGGTAATGGTTTTTCGGCTCCCAGCTTTTCTCGCTGGTGGTCACTCCCCTAGCTGACCCGCTGATTTTATGCCCCCAGTTTGGCGCGTAGCTCCCGCGCTTTACCGGTATCCTCCCAGGTAAACCCGGAACGACCGAAGTGTCCGTAGGCGGCGGTGCGCGCATAAATAGGTCGACGCAGCGAGAGGTGATCGATAATAGCTGCCGGTCGCAGGTCGAAAGTTTCCTGCACAGCCTGCAGAATCTGGGTTTTATCGGCTTTTTCGGTACCGAAAGTTTCCAGTTCTACCGATACCGGGTGCGCCGAGCCGATAGCGTAAGCCACCTGTAGTTCCGCCCGATCCGCAAGTCCAGCCGCGACCACGTTTTTGGCTACCCACCGCGCCGCGTAGGCTGCGGAACGATCCACTTTGCTGGCGTCTTTCCCGGAGAATGCGCCCCCGCCGTGGCGCGCCATTCCCCCATAGGTATCGACAATCAGTTTCCTGCCGGTCAGGCCGGTGTCGGCGGCCGGACCTCCTAGGGTGAAACGTCCTGCCGGGTTCACAAGGGTGCGGAAATTGCTATCTTCAACCCATGGCACCTGAGCGATAACCGGGTCAATTACGGCGGCCTTCACTTCTTCCCGCAGATCCTTAAGGCTTGCGAAGGCGCGATGCTGGGTGGAGAGCACGACTGTGTCTAGCCCTACTGGGCGCCCGTCCTCGTAACGTACCGTTACTTGGGTTTTCCCATCGGGGCACAGGTAGTCGAGGACGTTTTCCCGGCGGACTTTTTCGAGTTGCTTGGCTAGGCGATGCGCCAGCCAGATTGGGGCGGGCATTAAATCAGGGGTTTCGTTGCAGGCATAGCCGAACATCATCCCCTGGTCTCCGGCTCCCTGCTGGTCAAAGGCATCTACCGCTGCGCCTTGGCGGGTTTCCCACGAGTCTTGCACCCCATGGGCAATATCGGGGCTCTGGCGGTCGATAGAAACCAGTACTCCGCAAGAATTTCCATCGAAACCAATATCAGAGGAGGTGTAGCCGATTTCGTTAATGGTTTCACGCACCAAGGTCTGCAGGTCAACATAACCAGAAGTGGTGATTTCTCCGGCCAGATGCACCTGCCCGGTGGTGGCCATCACTTCCACTGCGGACCGCGCCTCCGGGTCTTGCTCTAGCAGGGCATCCACAATGGTATCGGCGATCCGGTCGCAGACTTTGTCGGGGTGTCCACTGGTGACAGATTCAGAAGTAAAAATCGACTGCTTTACGCTCATAGTCTCCAGTTTATGGCAGCGCTGGCGGTTGCGGGAATTGGGAGGGAGGTAAGCAGAGTTAAGCGTCACAAGTCACCATAATGGGTGCCGCACTGGACTATCCGCAACACCTCGCCATCGATCTGGAAAACCAGGCGATTCCCCTTCCCCACCCTAAACGACCCTGGAGGGTGGTTTTGCCGCCTTTCTCCGCACTGAAGGGCTTTCCGTACCGGGAGGGTGATTTTCTCCGTGGAGGGCGATCCTGTACACCCTTACAAGCCACTACAGGCACAACGCTGACATTTCCACCCTCCCGCGACGTTTTCACCCTCCGGAGCGGATTCTGGAACGGAGGTTTCGAAGACCCGGTACAGCAGAAGGCGCTATGGCGAGGGTGCGCAGCGGGAGTGATAGGAGGCTGAGGGAGGGAGGGAGGAAGGTAAGGAAGGTGGGGGAAGTGAGGAGAAGAGAACGGCGCCAAGCTTCGGGGAGGAGATAGACCAGCCAAGGGGGGCGACCTAGCTACGGGACACGGTCAGATATCCGGACGGCGAAAATTTTCCGAACTTCACTCAGTTTTGGCGAACTTTCATGGAGTGAACACACAAGCAAATTTGAAGACAGCCTGTGGATAACTTGTTGCGTAATTCATCGAAATTGAAATTAGGAATGCGACACGAAAACTCATTAAATTAACCGCTTAATTTCCTTTATTTTTAAATGCAACTAACTTTTCTTTTGTAACATTTATCTTTAAATTGCCAATTTTAAATACTTTTCGGCATAAAACCACCTATTTTTAGCTCCAAGGCGGCGCTAACGACCCTAAAAACTCCGACAAAACCTTTTCACGATATGCAGCTAACTTGTGTTGTATTTCATTTAAGATATTTAGCTGCCTGCTCATCCACTAAGAGGCTACGACACCCGCAAACCAACAGGAGCAAGAATATTCGCAGATGAGGGGGCACAAAAGCGTCAGAACCATAAATCCTGGGGCAGAGATGGCAGTCAGGGAGGGTTACTGGCGCACCCCACCAACCACAAACGTCAACCTCACCAACTATCAACCCCACTATCTCCCAGATGCCCAACGAGCACCCCCTGAATCTGCTTGCCTAAAACCATCAACCGTTGCAACCACCTCTAGAATCCGCCAAACAGAGGGTGCGGCCAACTGCAAGACCGAAAGTAACACTCCCGATCTTCTCCTCCGCTCAGCACTCCAGACGCAGGAACTTTATTAATAGGGGAACAACACTAAGCAGAATCCTTCGGTTTGCGTTGCAACGCAAAGTGCAACGCAAAATTTAGAGTCGTAACGCAAGTGCAACGAAACCATTTGCGTTGCACTTGTGCAGCAAATGCTCAGTGTTTGGTGGCAGATTCGCTAGCGTCCTGACAGGCCGGCACTACCGCGCGAAATAACCGCTGCTACCGGCCACTATTCTTCGGCGCCAGATCGCGGTCCCCGGTGGGCACTACTAGTACGGGGCAAGCTGCATGAGCCAGCAATGATTGCGAGGTGGACCCCATTAGCGCCCCTGCGAATCCTCCACGTCCTCGCGTGCCGACTACCATCAGATCCACAGCGGTCGAAAACTCATTGAGCAGAGCCGCCGCGTTCCCATCTAGGGCGTGGGAATGTATTTTAACCCCACTATCAGCAGTTTCTTCTTTACAGATCTCCTTGAGTTCACTGCGCACATCCCGCAAAATACTTTCGCGGTCCACCGAAGCTGGCAACCATGCCAATACCCCCGCGGAAGAGGCCATCGGCACTGCCTCTACCGCGGTCAGTTCCGCGCCCCATACTTGAGTTTCGGTGATGGCGCGGCGCAAGGATTTGCGGGAACGCGTGGAGCCGTCAACCCCGATAACTATTTTCTTTACTGGCACGAACTGGTCATCGGCACCCCGCCGCGGCACTACCACTACTGGGCAGCGAGAATAGGCAGGCAGCGCCGAGGAGGTAGCTCCTAGCAAGCGGTCAGTGAACCCGCCGCCACCCCGGGTACCAACCACGATTAAATCAACTTGTTTTGATAGTTGCACCAAAATCGCGGTGGGATCGCCAGCCTCCACCCGCCCTTCGGCTTGGTAGCCTCGTTTTTCTAGGTGCGATACTGCCTGATCAACTACGGTTTGTGCACTGTCACGGATGGCGTCATTGTCTACTACTGCGAATCCGGAATCCATGGAGGCGGCCGTATAGGAGGGCAGCGCGTAGGCACATAATACTTGCAGCTTCCCGCCGCTTTGCTCGGCGCGCGCCCCCGCCCATTCCGCGGCCTCTAAAGATTCCGGAGAGCCGTCAACCCCCACTAAAATGGTTTCTTTTTCCGACATAATCATGTCCCCCTTCTGCTGCGCCATTGCCTGCTTACTCCTATTTTATAGGCCGCAGGGCGCCTTTACTCTGAAATGACGCGTGCGCGCTGAAGCGAAGGCTGAAACGGATGGTATTCAGGTGAAGCTTTTTCTTTTTCCCGAGGGGACGCTTGGCGGCTTTTTCCGCTGACCTCGCCACCTCTGGGGGCGCGAGAGGAATGGTGCGAGCGCAGGGAATGGCGTGGTTCTTTACCTTTACGCGTTTTCCGGAACTTCTTCGCTCTTTCTGCCCGGGTTAACCTGCCAACTTGCGCCAGATTTTCTGCTTTATCGGGGCTGCCTTCTTCATCGTCTTTCTTACGACCTTTTCGCAGGTACCGCACTACGATGGTTCCTCCCACTGCGGAAATAAGTATCGGGAGTATCATCCACCATCGCAAGGCATCCCACCAGGTGGGACCTTCTTCATTCATCTGGGGTGCATCCTTGAGGGCGATGCGTTCGGCGGTAACTACCAGGCGGTGGGTGTTAAGTCCGTAGGGGGTGCAGGTGAACAGGGTCAGGATGTCTTTGCCTGGTACCGGATGGAATAACTCTAACTGCGTGGGTTTGATTACGTGGATAGCGCGGACTTTATAGGCGAGCTTTTTTCCCGCCACCTGCACATAGGCAATATCGCCGACTTTGACATCGTGCAGCCCGTCAAACAAACTGGCGGTTCTCATCCCGGAGTGGGCGGTCAGTACGGCATTTACTCCTTTGCCACCAACTGGCAGCCCGGTGCCGAAAAGGTGTCCGGCGCCGCGGGCAATCGCGTCATCATCAGTTCCGTGCCGCACCGGCAAATCTATTTTTGCTGAGGGTACCACTAGCCGCGCCATCACGTCTCCACTGATGGTGTGAAGGTACTGTTGATATTCCGCAGACCCGGTTTTGGTCATCCGGAAAAGGTAGGGGTCGAGAATCGGGATCCCGCGAATATTGTGGTTATATTCGTGTGCCGCTTTCAGCACCTCCTGTGACTGATCGGGGCGGGCAGCCATTTGTTTCATTTCTCGTGCCTCTTGGCGCGAGATTTCCCCGATACGCACATTGCCAATGAAAATCGCGACTACCGGATATAGCAAGAGCAACGCCCCCACCACTGTTAAAACAATGATTAAGACTCTTCGCAACGTGGCTCCCCTCCTCTCTCAAAATTCCTAGTAGTTTTCGCTTAATCGCTGCGCCAGCTAATCTGGTATTTTCTTAACCAACTCCGGGTGTTTGCGGTTCTGGCACTCCCCGGAAGGATATTTTTTCTTTTTCTTAGTTGAGTACTCCTCCCCTGCCCGGCGCCCCGTTATCCGCCTTGCCTTTTCCGAGGAGGCGGTTTCTAGTTTTGGGGCGCAAAGAGGGGGCGATGCAGCGATCTGCACCGCCCCCTCTTGGATACTAGGGGCTATTATTCACTCTATTAATATAGTATCTCTAGGTTTTCCCTAGTCTTGACGACGTTTAACCGCTAAGGTCACGCCAATCGAAACCAGAATCAAGCCCAGAACCGAAACGAGTAGAATCCCCTGCGCACCAGTCAGTGGCAGCCCCGGGTTCTTGTAGTTGGTAACCGTCGTGAAGTGACCGGCAGCCGCCTCGTTGGCAGCTTGGGTCAGATCGGTAACGCTTCCCTCTTTGGTCAGCTTGAAAGGAATCGCCTTCGGCAAGATCTGGTAACCTTCCGGAGCTTGCGTCTCGAGCAAGCAGTAAGGCTGCTGATCATCGTCACCAACCGCTGCGCCGTTGTACCAGTTAGATAGCTGCAGATGCTCAAGTTTGGTCAAACCTTGAGCATTAGTCGCTTCTGATGTCGCAATTACGTCACCATAGGTGGAGCAATCTTTCTTAGCAGCCGTATTAAGGTGCACAGTGAAAATTGCGCCCTCCAGGACTTCGTTAGACCCGTTAATCTTCTTGATTACGATATCGCCGTGCTTGGTAATAACCTTATTAGACGGAATTCCGTCGCCCTTATCTTTCTTCCACTTATTCGGGTACAGCTTACCTTCGTTCTCAGTAAGACCGCTGCCTGGAACGCTGTTTAGCTTGACAGTGATTTTTACCTTAACCTCGACGCCCTTAGCAATTTTATTTAAAGCAGGATCCTGGAAGGATACGGTGATCTTGTTACCATCGGTAGTAACTTTGAAATCAGTATTCTCAGTTTGGTTTGCCCCGGCAATCGTGGCCGTGGTTCCCACGTAGGATACATTGGCAGGTAGCTCATCATAGAATTCGTAAACTCCGCCCAGGTCGTCCTTATCCAATTTCTTATCTTTATTGCTATCGGTAGGAGTGGAAGTGGCCGATAGGGTGTAGGAGAACTCCTCGCCTACCTTAACGTTTTTGTCGCTGACTTCCTTTTTCAGCTCGTCCACCTGGTTCTTGGGGTAGACATGTACGTTGTCATTCCAGGTTTTACCATCAGGACTCGTCATTGGCAAAGTCAACGCGAAAGGAGCAATCGGAGTAATCTGATCCTTCTCAACCTTCTTACCATCAGCCTTAATAGCATCCGGGTCTGATCCAGCCACGTCCTCAACTACCACATAAAGACCACGATCTTGATTTTCGAATTTCGCGGTACCGCCAGTATCAGTCACCGCGGAAGCATTTTTAGCCGGGACAAGCTTGTAGGTATCAGATCCATCCTTAATACCAGTGGTAACAACTGTGGAATCCAATTTAATTTTGGCAAGCTTGGTGGCCAGTTTCAGCCCCGCATTGGTGTTAATATCAACGCCTTCAACTTTGTAGAGGTTGAATTTGATTCCCGCCAACTCTTTCTGGGTAGTCAGCTTATTCATCTCAGCCGCGTTTAGCTCGGTACCATCGTTTTTCACATCCGTGGTAGCACCCATAAATTTATGCACCGTCAAACTTGCCTTATCGGGCATAGATGCCCGAGGCGTATTCGGGGTCAACGTAGTATCAGCGCTGGCGGCGCCTACTCCGGCCAGACCCATGAAGGCCATCACCATGCCGGTTAGCATGGCTAATAACTTTTTCTTACTCACTTTCTCTTCCTTTCAAATAGAGTGAATAACATAGCAATCCCTAATACCAGGCACCCTAGAAGTAGTACTTCTAAAGCACCGGCATACCCCGATAAGGGAATTTCCCCCTCGGGGTAGTTAGTGACGGTCAGGGTTTTACCCCCGCCACTAACAGTATTTACCTCACCCTTGCCGCTGATAACGGTCACTTTCCCGTCCCCGGTGACCCTAAACTTCACCGGCTGCGGCAACAAGGCATAACCCTGTTTGGTGCTGATTTCCTTCAAAATGTAGATTTGCTCCGGCTCCACCGTGAACTTAGCTGTACCGTCCTTACCGGTAGTCAAAGACTGCTCCGGAGCACTAGCCCCCTCTTTATAGAGCTCAAAAACCACGCCCGCCATCGCGGAGCCATTATCATCAACCTTGTTTAAGGTGATATCGACTTTATTCAAACGGTTATAGCGCGTAAAAGTCTTTACCGGTTCCTTATCGCTGGTAAGAGTAAACTTCTCGACATCCGCAGATAGCTTATAACCATCCGGAGCTTTACTTTCCCGCAGCTCATATTCGTGACCAAAAGGCAAACCAGTAAAAGTCGCCAACCCCACCTCGTTAGTGGTCAAAGTCTTTTCGGTATTAGCCGTAACATCTTTAAGCGTGAATTCTGCCCCAGCCAGCGGTTTACCAGTCTCCTGCGCCAACTTAGAAACCGTAACCCGACCAGTGTTCTTAGTATTAGGAACCTCCATGGTAATCAAACCAGTGAACCCAGACAGAGAAGAATAATCCGACACCTTCACCGAAATCAGATTCGACTTCAAAATATAACCAGCCGGCGCCTTCGTCTCTTTAAGCTTATAAACCTTATCCGGATCCAACTTCACCGCTGCCGGTACTTCCACATACCCATCTTTATCGGTAACTAAGACCCCAGCCCCCGGCACTTGAGTTTTCCCATCAGCTTCCAACAGCGAGAACTCGGCACCAGCAAGCGGAATCACCACATCGAAAGTACCCGGCGTTTGAGCAGCCATTTTAATCGCATTCGGGGTACCGGAGACCACTTTGTCAGCTGCATCCTCGCTAACGCCTGTTACCAAAGGCTCGAACTTGAAAACCTGCAAGCGGGAACGATCATTATTAGCCGTCCAAGTAAACTGCTGCGCCTTATAATCATCAACCACAAAATCATATTGCGCCCGGGAATCCACATAATACCCGACCGGAGCCTTCAACTCTTTAACCCGGTAAATGCCGCCTTCAAGTTCGGTAAACTCTGCTTGCCCAGTATCGCCAGTAGTTACCTTCGTGATCGGCTCGGTCGGCCAAGAACCATCGCCGGCCTGCTTAAACAGACCAAATACCGCGCCCTTCAGATTGCGGGCAGTAGCAGCAGCCTTGGGATCGACCTTGGTGATTACCAGCGAAGACTTCTGCTTTTCCTGCTCGTTAGGCACCAATAGTTCGCCCTGCTCTAGCAGCGGCTTCTTCCCGGAAGCATCCATGAGCTTGCCAGCAGCATTAATCTGGAACTGCATTAAAGCATCGCTCTTGATATATCCGGCAGGAGCCACGGTCTCTTTCAAGGTGTAAACCTGGTCTAGATCCAGCCCGTCTAAAATGACGTTCATCTGCCCATCTCTGGCGGTGGTGACCGTCTTTACCCGATTGGTAGCATTGTCCGTAGTTCCTCTATATAGTTCGAAGGTCGCGCCACCTTTGATCACGCCATCCCCGCGCTGCCAGTCGCCAAAGGTCTTTTTCTTATCGGCCATGCCCCGCACGCCCAGCTTCGACAAAGACACCCGACCCTTATCGTTTATAACCAGGCCGAGATCGCCAGACCCGAACGCTAAATTCAGACCGTTCAAGTTAGTACATGACGTGACACAACGACTAATCGTAAAATCAATCGGATCAATCGGCTGCAGGTGACGGTCACCCGGGTTCTCCGTCAGCCTCCACTTACCAGCAGGAATATTATAGAACTTCACCTCACCGAAATCGTTCGAGCGCACCGTAATCGGAGCCGAGTTCGGCGTAACAAATATCCCGGTACCATTCCCATTCTTATCAATTTCTTCTACCGGCTGGGGAGTAATCGTAAACTCAATACCCGTTAAAGGCTGGAGATCCTTATCCACCTTTTTAAACGTGACACTGCCCTTTACCGGCTCAATCGGCTGCCAAGAACCATAGTTAGTAACATCAGGCAATATAATCCGGTACTTACCGTTAACGCCATCGTAATTAGTGGCGCTAAAATTAGCCGCTGCCAGTATAAACGCTTTACTGCTAGGAGAATACCCGAGCGGAGCCTCTAGCTCTCGCACCGTCCAACCCGGGCTAGCCTGGGTATTCTTAAACCTAACCCAACCCTCACTATCAGAGATAACGGTAGCTTTCAGTACGCCCTCTTTATTAAATAAGCCGAACTTCGCCCCCGCAAGCTTCTTCTTTTTAACTTCACATTCCGAAAATGCGATCCCCTTGCACCCAAACTTCTGCAGCTCGATATCCACCGCCGGCGGTACCAAGGTGTTAATCACCTTATTAGAATCCAGCTTTTCGTTATCGCGGGAAACACTCCAGATATCGTTGATAGCCTGTTTACCCAGTTCACTCTGGGAACGCGCATCCACCCCCTCTGGGCCGGCAATCATCGGTACCGTAATCCGCACCTCGGTGCGCGGTTTCTGCGGGGTATTGTTCACAAACTTCAAACCCGTAACATTCCCACAGGAGGGACTGGCATACCAGGTGGCAGTAGCCAACTCGTCTCTGGCTATTCCGGTAGCGCAGGTGAAGAAAGTCTGCCAACCCACAACTGGCTCGCCATTTGCCATTTCAAACTTAATCTGCCCCTGGGGATTATAACGGTTAACCAAGGTGGAACCCACCCTAGCGGGTGTGCCCGTCACCGGCAACAAATCATAGATGACCGGGTCGGTCACCACCTCATCACCGTAGCCCAGCCGCAACTGGTAATCGAAATTCGCGTTCCCAACCGTATTAATCTGGTTCACCCAAGGCGCCCCCGGTTTACCCTCACGGATCCGCTTAGTTACATAAACCGAGCTACCAGTACCAACATAGGTTTTATTCTCAGCCCGCGACCACTTGCCGTCCCCAGCCACCGGGTTATTTACCGTGGTTATCCATTTATCTTTGTCTTTGTCGCTTTTATCTTCTGGATACTCAACGTTGCCGCGAGCCTGCACGAAGGCTTCATTCGTCATTGCTCCCGGAGGAGCCTGGTTAGTAATCGAAGTCTCCAACCGCCCCACACTATACACGTCATAGGGATCGTTAACCTGATCAGCTAGGAAACGAACCGCCATCCGCCCGGTGTTTTTGAAGTTAGAAAGGATCTCGTAGTGGGCTCCCGGCAGCTCCGAGAACTTCTGAGTTAGCGTCACCTGGGTAACTTCCAACCCCTGGGGTAGGACATCTACCAGCTCAAAGCCGGACAGAGGATCACCATAATCAACTTCCAGTCGCGCACCCACGTCATAGGTTCCGGAACTGCCTGGCAGATTTATCCCACGGAAACTGCTCTCTTTACGAGCCTGCAGGGTCTTGCCCTCAGGCTTAATCATGATATGAGCTTCTTCGATCCGCTCTCCACCCTGGATCTTGTTTCTGAGGTCAGACTCGCATTTTCCGTCCTCATTGCAAAGTCCGGTTGACGTATCCATCATGCCCGCATCCGGGTCGCGAAGCTTAGTATGAATCTTAGTAATAGTAGTTTGCCCAGGCTGCGTGGCCTTAACACTGCTCCAACGCAACTGGACATTATCATATTGTTCTGTAAGTTCCGCAGGTAGTTCAATACGCCCCGGCTGGGTAATAGCAACCGAATAAAGCACCTGAAATTTACCCGGCTCGCCAGTGGGGCTAATAATCTCTAACTTGCCGCCCACAAACACCGGATCAGGGGTAATTGCGGTGTACTGCAAACGAGTATCCAGATCAAAATCTCTTAGATTCAAAGTGCCGGGAGTGTCCGTCAGGTTATTGGTTAACACATTCCAGTTAATCTCGGAGGTTCGATCTTGTTTAGTGTCAAAGATGACGGCGTTATAGCCAAAACGTGCCGGGAAATGCGGACCGTCAGGCGTCTTGCTTAAGGCTATGCCTTCCGGAGGCCTGGTTTCCATCGGTTTATAGAAGCTGAAAACGGTACTCGCCGAGCCAGTAATTTCGGGTTCTATCGCGCCTTTATCTTCCGGGATCAGTTTGAAGTTTGCGGTATTGGTTATTAGTCGCTGCTTCTTCGCTCCCGGGAAATGCAGCTTCAAAATGCCCAAACCCGGAGTTTCCGTAGTCAGGTGTTTTGTGGTGTTGGTGTAAGTGAGGGTGATTTCATCCTCCCCCAATTTCCACCCGGGGTTTTCTGATTCTACGAACTCCGCCCGCACCTGAGTGCCATTTACTTTCATATATAGAGGCAGCTGGTCAGTAATGGTATAACCCCGTACGTTACGCTTTAATTTGTCAACTGTAAAAGTAAAGGTAACCGCGTTATTACCGGTTTCTTTTACGTGTCCTTGCGCATCGTCATCGTAATCCCTGCAGATACCTTCGCGATCACAATTGGCGGTATCTTTATAAAAAGTAGGCAGCTTATAGTGCCCTTTAAGAATCACCGGGCCCGGATAAGAATCAGCATGAGGCTGCAACACATATCTATTACCCTGCGAATCCGTATCCAGCAATGTAGCAGTAATCGGGAACTCCTTACCTGCGGGAGTAACTCGCTCCTTCAAACGCCAAAGAATAGGAATAGTATCCGCCCGGTTCCCACCATAACCAGGCTCTAGCTTCACTTCCAGGATGCCCGGAGCCACCACCTTGGCTTCCTTAAACCCGGAATTCTCGGTAATTTTTACCTCAGGATCGTAGACCCGATTGGGGTCATAGGCCACCCGAATTACCCCATTCTTGACTACAGAATTCTGGCCCTTACCCCCGTAGGTAAGATTGGTTTGCAGCTTTTGCCCGATCTCGTCCTCTAGCACTCTAGAGTCCGGAACGTTTGGCAGCTTATACAATTTGCCGGTCAAGTTAAGAATCGCATAGGTGCCGGCAAACTCCGCAGGTGTGGGTTTATAACGGAAAACTACGTGCTTATCCGTGCCATCTAGATCGATTATCTCCGGCTCCGGAATGGAATAGCCCTTTACTACCGGCGGGACTAAGGTATATTTATTCGCGCCCCCACTGTCTTTAGTGCTAATACTCCGCGTCTCGCTGGGGGCTACTGCTGCGTCATTTGGCCCCAGGTAATCTATCTGTACCTTGGTACTGGTAAGAATAATAATGTCGTTACCATATCCAGTAACATATCCAGGAATATTCTTGGGGTTCTTCCCTGACTCCGGTCGCAGATATATAGGCCCCCTAAGACCGCCGTAGGTAGTATTAGGACCCGCGCCGTCTAGACCCCAACTTAGCCCTGAAAACATTTTTACGGCTTGTTCTAGATGATCATACTGACGCCCCTCGTTTATAAGGGGAGCATCTGGAACCGTAAACACCATTCCTCGCGGCATTTCCCAGCTAAAAGTATCTGGACCGATGGCCCATAAATCGCCAAGAGACTCCGGAAGAGCGGTGATATTATTTTTATTTTTCTGACTGTCTATATACCTTGTCTTCGGGTTAGAAGTTGAATACCCAAAGACGTGAGCATGCGGGTTTCCCTCGGATATAGACGCTCCTCGCGGCCTCGTGCCTAAGAGAGCTATCTTGCCCCAAGAATCTGGTAATGCCGTCAACTCATTATTGGCAAAAGCCCCATACTGGATTTCTTTAACCTCACCCCAGGAACTAGGTAAAGCCTTTAGGCGATTGTCCAAGAAACTATACATTCCAATTTCAGCAATCTTGCCCCAAGACGAAGGCAAAGATACTATTTCATTATTCAAGAATGCGCCGCGCGGAATAGCGGTAAAGTTTTCCCAGGGTGCAGTGAGAGCAGTGATTTTATTATCCTTAAAAGACTCTTCACCAATGTTTGAGATCTCTCCCCAAGAGTTAGGGAGAGCGGCAAGAGCGTTACCCATAAAAGCCTGAGCCCCAACAGTCTTCACCTTTCCCCACGAAGAAGGCAGGGATTGAATCTGGTTAATGTTAGTACCGGTATTTGCGTCATACGGGTAGCAACGGTAATCGAGAGAAGCGCTATCTTGGTAAATCATTTTTCCAGCGAAAGCACAGGACTCGATAGTGGTGACTTCATCCCATGAAGGGGGAAGCACTGTGAGGTTATTTCGCACGAACGAGTTCTTACCGATAGTGGTCACCGTTCCCCAAGCAGGCAGCACGGCCAGCTGGTTATCGTAGAAAGCCCTTTCGGGAATGGTGGTGATCTTGCCCCACGAATCCGGCAAAGTAGTTAACAGGTTAGAAGCAAAACTACTCGTGTCTATCCGAGACACGTTTTCCCAGGAATTTGGGAGTTTAACTAGCTTGTTTTTCTCAAATGCAGATTCTCCAATGCTGGTAATCGATCCCCAAGCTGGCAGCGAGGCTATCTGGTTACTCTTAAAGACCTGCGCGGGCAGGGAAGTAATCTTCCCCCAAGAATCAGGCAGCGTAGTGATTTGATTATTACGGAACGCGGATTCACCAACGCTCGTAACCTTTCCCCAAGCGGGTAAGGAAACTAGCTTATTGGATTCGAAGACCTTTTTGCGTAAGACAGTGATTTTACCCCAAGAATTCGGCAACTCAGTGAGTTTATTGTTAGAAAAGGCGCCCTCTCCTAGGGTGTCCACTTTGCCCCAAGATTTCGGCAAGGTGGTTAGCTCGTTCATCTGAAAGGCTTCCGTGCCCATTCCAGTGACATTTCCCCAAGAATCAGGCAGCGCCTTAATATGGTGGTTGTAAGCAAACGCTGACCCACCGATGGATGTAATACTTTCCCAAGATTTCGGCAGCGCGGTCAGATTATTTTTATAAAAAACCGAAGCCGGAAGTTTGGTAATCTTTCCCCAAGAATCTGGAAGCTTAGCTATTTTATTGTCACTAAAAGAACAGTATCCTAGTTCAGTAACATCTCCCCAAGAATCAGGCAGCGCCTCAATCTGATTGTTCTCAAAAGCTGACCGAACAATGTGAGTAACTTTGCCCCAAGAATCCGGCAGGGAGGTGATTTCATTTTCCTCAAACGCTCCCCATTCTATGGTAGTAATCGTCCCCCAAGAATCTGGGAGCCGCGTCAGCTTAGGAGACTTGTATCTGCCACTAAAAGCATCCATGCCAATGGATTTGATTGGTTGCCCTTGGTCCCCGAAAGTCGGCCAACACCAGGGATCCTTAGTCTTCCCTTTCCTATTCTTATCGTTACCGGTGGCACTGAACCCGGTAATGGTTCCCCCTCTGTAAGCGAAATCTTTTACCTGCCAGCCAGCACAAATAATTTGCTCTGGCCAATTAGGGCCGACCGCGATGTTGCCTTTCACAGTCTTAGTGCGCCCTTGAGAATCCTTAGCCGTGTAGTAAACCTGAACTGTCCCTTCCACACGGGTATCCACCGTTTCCGGGGACACCGTCAAGGAAGCAGTAATATCATTGCCGTCAGCATCTCTCGCGGTTACCCCTGCGAGCAGAGCCGCAGTCGAGCCGTCGCCACCATGGTCAATGTGTTTAACGATTTCTCCGCTGATCTTGGGAGAGAAATCGGTCTTCTTATAGGTAAAAGTAAGCTCGTTCTTCTCGCCCTTTACCGGCGTGATCTCTTTTGAGGATTCCGTAGCCTCATAACCAGCAAAAACCGGCGCCTTAATCTTGTTAGGTTCATCTGCGAAATAGACCCCATCTGGTTCGGTAAACTCACTTTGCAAAATCTGAGGGCTACGCAGAGGCTTATTAGTATCCGCATCAACATAGTTGATAGTAATCGAGACCGCGTCCTCGGCAGCCACCTGACCAAACCCGGATTTGTATTTTGCAGACTTTACCGCAGTCGGGAGCGAAGTTTGCCCGTCCGCGTTTTCTAGCACTACCCAGCGCTGGTTATTCGAAAAAACTTCCTTGCCGAAGGTGGTGATAGTCGCGGGAATCTTGACCTTTTCAATCTGGTTACCACTAAAGGCTTCCTGCCCTACCTTCTGCAAGCTGGGCGGAAGGGTAATCTCCTGCAGCCGGTTATTAGCAAAAGCACTAGCCCCAATCTCGGTAACATACGGAGGTAACTCCACCGTTTTCAGCTGGTTGTCACGGAAAGCGTTATCCGAAATCTTAGTCAAGCGCTTAGGCGGATTACCGGTATCATCCGGCCGCTCATCAGTAATCCTTAGCGTTTCCAGCTGGTTATCAGTAAACGCGCCCTCACCGATCTCCCCCACCGTCGAAGACTCAAAAACCTTGAGCTGATTCTTCTGGAACGCGCCCGCCCCAATAGTTATCAATCCCGGCGCACTAAGTTTCTCAATCTGGTTATCGTAAAACGCCCGCTCCGCGACCTCAGTCACCGAATCCGGCAAGGTGACCTTAGTGAGCCCCTTCTCCGAAAATACGCCCGCCGCTATCTTGGTGGTGCCATCAGGGATGGTCAGTTCATGCTTAGTTTCAAGTTCTTTATTGCCCTTAGCAGTCAGACCAGTGATTTCCGTTCCGTTATAAGTAAAACGAGGGTCGCTCAGAGGCGCCCCCTGCCCCAGCGGAGCCGGGCTACGCAACGCCTGCGGCGCCCCCGCCGACAGATCCTGCAAACTAAGTTGCCCAGGAACCGGCTGCCCAGAACGCACCGCCTTAGCTATCCCCGACTTGGAAGCAGCAGATACCGAAGAAGCCTTAACCGGTTCGGATTTAGCCGATGCCGTAAGCGGCACCACCACCAACAAAGTGGATAACAGCAGCCCTAAAACCGAAAGCGCGGCAACCAGCCTTCTGCTCAGCACCTTACTTGCCACGCTAACACCCCTAAACGAGATAAGCCACCAAAATAGTAGCCAACTCTAACCTTAATACGTTTTAATCCATGATAGTAAATTAACCTGCCGTTCGCAATCTTTTTTGGCTTTTCAGATCCGTTTTTCTCCCTCTTTTTCATAACCCCAGATAGATCCGGCGAGCCTTTTAGATACATTTGTGCATTAAGACAGTGGCGCTTCCGGTTCACTTCCGAACGAGGATTTGTGCCGTTTCCAAACCGTTTCCGCCGCGGGTTTGAGCTGTTTCCGATCGGGTTACGTTCCAAGTTTGCGCGATTATTGAGCCGGTTTCTGTAGCAAGTTAATGACGCTTACGATCCTGATTCCGCAGCAAGGTCCCATTATCTAGACACTTCCACTCCAAGTTTGCGCCGATTACAGCCCTGATTCCACGCCAATTAACGGCTGCACTGCGCCATCTGTCTAGTCCCCTCGTGGTTCCCAAGTAGTATCTTGGCACCCCTTGAAGACAAGTCCCTTTCTATCCGCGTCCATTTCCCGCAATTTTCATGCCGTACCGCTCTCCCCCACTCCGCTTCGCAGTTCCTGAATGCCATTTTCGTGTGATCTTCGCGCCCTCTTCATATTTCTGTTACTTTGTTCCTTCCTCCGCGGATTGATTATCGCCCCTTTGGACTCCATTCCTTTTCTTTCGAGCCCCCCTGCACGCATTAACGCCCCTCCTCTTCCGCACGCATCAATATGCCCCTCCTCCTATAAACACTGGAGAGTATTCCCGTCCCTGGAGGGTAAATCTGTCGCCGGAGGGTGATTCCACCAGAGCTCACCAGCACATTCCGTCAAATACGCAACCATTCCACCCGCCCAGGCCCAAAACACCCTCACAAGAAGAGAACACCCTCCAGCGGCATCTAAACGACTCAGCAATGACGCCAGTCCCCAACGGCAACAAACCGATAATCTCCTTGCTTGATTATTAGGAACAAGAGTTTGTTAACCATAGCTGTCAAGCTGTAGCTATGTTTCCTGATCTAATTAGCACCCAGGCGTTTTCGCGGAGAGTCCTTGCAGACTCCCTAGCGAACGGCTCTCTAATTAAAGTCGGGCGCGGCCACGTGATTAGGCCGCTAAAATCGGCAAATAAATGGGAAAGAATCCGACACGTAAAGTTGGGACAGATTGCCTCCCACGCAGCGCGCTGTAAAACTCCCCCGGTCTTTATCGGAGTGACTGCTGCCCTATTGCATGGCCTGTCTCTAAAATCAGTGCGAGGCGATACTCCTTTACACACCTCTACCAGGCATTTTGAAAAGAAATTACTGCCAGCTTGGGTCGATGTCGATACCTCCCAAGGGTGCCCCATCCGCACGAAGATACCGCCGACTCCCCTGATTTTCCATAAAATCACGCTCCCTAAAAATTCTCCTGAATTTATCGGTCACAAAGTCCGAGTCACCAATCTTGCGGTAACCGCATTGCAATGCGCGGCTTGGCTACCCGCTGGTAGTGCGCAAGCAGTTGCTGATTCCGCAGCTAGAAAGCTCATCCCTCAATGGATCCGCCTTGATCGCCGCAGTCGGGAGGATTTCGCAAAGCACATTCCAAAGTTGCGCGCACAAATGACAAACCTCGCCATCAAGTATCGAAAACGACTCGGAGCGCCTCAAGCTCGGCGAATCCTCGCAAATATGGATCCTCGGTTTGAAAGTTACGCAGAATCTTTATTTCACGCCGCCGCACAGTTAGCGCAGGTAAAGAAGCTAATTCCGCAGTTCCAAGTTACGATTTCCACCGTTCAAAGTTACTTTCTAGATGCCGCTCTCCCGAAGATTCGCGAGGCGTTCGAAATCGACGGGATGCAAAAATACCACAGCAGCAATCCTCAAAAACTTACGACGCCATCCAGAGGGAGAAACAGCGCCAAAGTCAGCTCCAAAAACTCGGATGGCGAATTTACCGTTTTACCTACGAGGACGTGGCCGACACGCTGGGATTCGCCAAATTTCTGCGTGATCGGCTGGATACCAGTTGGAATGGTGTGGCACTTCCACCCTTGTACCGTTTGAAAAAGCCTGCTTTTAATATGTAAAGACCTATGAGAAGTCTGATTCTATTAGCTATCTGAGCAGTTCTTCTGCGATTTTATGCCCTAACGGGGAGTGGTTGTTTCGCGCAGGAAACGGATCAATAGCGCCCCCCCTTAGTCGTTACTCCTGCTTAGCTCGTCCTCCTTATTCCCTCCAGATCCTGCTGCTACCTTTTCATCCGCACCTAGTACGCATATCCCCGCCCGCGGAGGGCGAACTTTTCGCGGTTATTGGCTCGGGTTGCGAGTTTGCGCATGTTCCTGCCCGCGGAGGGCGAACCTGACACCTAATTAAAAGGAGCGCCTACGCCCTCCGTAGTGAATAGTAAACCCCACCTACCCACTCATCTACTAGGACTTAATTGTCTGCCCGTTCTAAATCCTTGGAGGGTGAAAACGTCATCCGAATGACCGCAAGCAGGAAATATGCGCGGCACTAGCACCCTCCCCGCACAAAAACACCCTTCTGAGACATAAACACCCGCCAGCGAGAACAATAGAAGTTTGTTTTAGGGGAGAGTAGACAAAGTCCAAGCGCATTTTGTCTCTGGAGAGTGAAAACGTCTTTCAGAAAACATAAATCAGGAAACATGTGCGACATCAACGCCCTCCGCGCACAAAAACGCCCTCCAACGGCTTTAAATACCTCCAAAGGCAGAAACGCCCTCCAGAGCGGAAGAATGGGAGAGTACGGGAAAAAAGATTGTGACCCGAGGAAAGCCCTCGAGCCACAATCATCAAAACTATTAAGAATACGTCAAAACTGAGGAAATAGACCAGTAAACGACCCCATTAGCAAGAGGCAGGAACTATCCTTCTCAGTATTACCAGGCGATACCAAAGCCGACCTAAGAAGTCAGTGGGTAACAGCAGCTAGTAAAGAACTAGAAACGCCGCGCGGTGGTAAAAGAACCCCAAGACATCGGAGTGACCTGTACTCCTTGTGCGGGACTGAGGGCGTGAATAGCCTGTCCATTGCCTACATAAATACCGGCATGAGTGGGGCTAAGCAAAACATCGCCCGGCTGAATCTGCGAAAGCGGAACTACCTGTCCGGCACCCATCATGGCACCAGTAGTACGCGGTAAAGACTTACCCATTTGCCGATAGACATAACCGACGAAACCGGAGCAGTCGAAGCCACTGGGGGTCGTCCCTCCCCACACATAGGGGGAACCCTGATATTGCATCGCAATTCCGACTGCTGTGCCATCAGCCGGGCCTAAATCGCGACCTACAAAGGCTTCAGCTGACGATGCAGAAGAACTATTACCGTCCGCCGTCGGAGCGGGAGTACCCACCTGAGCTGAGGTAGCAGAGTCAGCAACTTTTTCCACCTCAGAGGTAACGGCTTCATTAACAGTCAGCTTTTCAACGGTGCCCTTTGCCAACTGTCCAGAATTAACTGCGGTGGCAGCCAACTTGGCGGCGGTTGCATCAGCACTGGCGGGAACAGCTGCAGCCGCTACTACGGTTAGGGCAACTCCCGATCCGGCCAACGCAGATAGGCGCTTTCCGTTTTCAGAGGAAAAGAAAGACTGGGCAAACTGGGAAACCGGAGTGGAGGGACGGCTCGGAGCACGGTGACGCGCTTTCAGTTTCTGAGTCACGATAAGGGTTCTCCTGACAGTCATAAGTGTCTCGCCGATCAAGATGACTCCTTGGGAGCTACCCAGGAAACCGTCCTGACCGATTGGTCGTAACCAAATATAATGCTTCGATAACGAATTGTCACGTTTTGATTACGAAAATTTTTTAATCTTCAGCAATCGGCTGCCACCTTAAGAACAATCCCTAACGGCATAAGTCGCCTCAAACCTCAAAAATTAGCTCCAAAAATGCGCTATTCCCTCAGTTCAAAGCAAAGCTTAAATATGATTAATCCTGGGACAATACTTCTTCAACAAACAGGTGCTGCCCTAAAGAAGTGTCAAGTAACACAGTTTTCTCCGTGTTAACCCCAATAACCGACACCTGGTCACTTTGAGGTAGCAGATTAACCTCGTTTCCAGGTAAAACACCTGCCTCATCAAAGAAAGCTAGCATACGTGGCTGCGCCTGGAGAGGCTCGCCAATCCGCACTACTTTAGCCGCCACAATGCCGCCATATTGCTCCACAATCTGTGTCGCGGAGATACCCGGCCCCACCAAATCACTTTCCACGTCAGGAATCGGGTTGCCATAAGGATCCGTAGAGGGATGATGCAGCATGTCCAGCAGACGCATCTCTACCGCGGATGACATCACATGTTCCCAACGACAGGCTTCCTCGTGCACCATTACCCAGTCCAGGCCAATCAAATCCAACAGCAAACGCTCCGCGAGGCGATGTTTGCGCACCACTTCCCGCGCCAGAGTCACCCCCTGATCGGTAAATTCAATGCGGCGATTATCGGCCACATACAGCAATCCGTCGCGCTCCATACGCGCTACAGTTTGAGAAACAGTAGGACCAGAATGATCCAGACGCTCCACAATCCGCGCTCTCAGCGGCGGCACCCCGTCCTCGAGCATCTCGTAGACGGTTTTCAGATACATTTCGGTAGTATCAATCAGATCGCTCATCAATGCCCCTTATACCGTGTCAGTCGCGGAACCTGCGCCCGCATTATTATTACCAAGTCATATTTTCCCCGGCTAAACCAGGCTAACGTGTTTAACCTAAAGTTTAAGGCGTACACGCGACCAATTCTGGCTTTTGGGACTGGATTCGCGGAGGTTTACGCACCTAGAGTAAGGTTTGCTTTATGGAAAACTTTGTCAGCATTCCCGAAAATTTAAAGCCTAAAAATAAGAAATTTGGCGCCGGACCCAGCTCAATAAGAAAAACCGCCCTTGCGAAAGTTGCCGCCAGTGACCTACCTGGCACCTCACACCGGCAAGCCCCGGTTAAGAACCTAGTGGGTTCGCTGCGCGATGGTCTAAAAGAATTGTTTACCCTGCCAGATGGATACGAGGTAGTACTAGGCAACGGCGGAGCCACTACTTTTTGGGCGGTGGCAGCTTCCTCCCTAATTAGGGAGCGTTCCGCGCACGCCGTGTTCGGCTCCTTCGGAGAAAAGTTTGCGGAAACCGTCAGCGGGGCTCCCCACCTTAAAGAACCCTATCTAGAGCTCGGGGGTGTATCGGCGAGGGCGCAAGGCCGGGAAACCAGCAGTGAAATCGCGTTTTTACGTGGTGATCAAGAGGGAATCGACGCCTATTGCTATCCCGCCCACGAAACTTCTACCGGAGCCCTCAGCCCAGTGAAGCGCATCGAAGGAGGATTAAACCTGGTAGATGCCACTTCTATCGCCGGGGGCATCACAGTCGACATTTCTCAAACCGACGTTTACTATTTCTCGGGACAAAAATGTTTCGCTGCCGAGGGCGGGCT
This sequence comes from Varibaculum vaginae, assembly GCF_900604285.1. Taxonomy (GTDB): domain Bacteria; phylum Actinomycetota; class Actinomycetes; order Actinomycetales; family Actinomycetaceae; genus Varibaculum; species Varibaculum vaginae. Next base: position 146,189 of record NZ_UWNY01000002.1, on the reverse strand, counting down.
GTGGGTGGCACTCGCCTCCCCGGCTGCTCAGGAACGAGCAAATGAAATCAAAACGACCCCAGGTGCGGGACGTTGGATTCCGCCAATATTGGATTTTTCGGTGGCGCTGAAAAACTCGGTTAAGAACCAGACTTTAAACACGCCGGCGATTGCCACCCTGCTTTTATGGGAAGACCAGGTGCAATGGATGCTAGCCGAGGGCGGACTTCCGGCAATGGAAAAACGCACCCGCGCGTCCTCGGCAGTGCTCTATGATTGGGCGCATTCCCGCGCAGATGTCTCCCCTTATATATCAGCTCCGAAGGAACAATCCCCGGTGGTGGTGACGATTGATTTCCACGATATTGATGCCGACCAGGTGATAGCGCAGCTGCGCGCCAACGGGATCGTGGATATTGACCCTTACCGCGCTTTGGGGCGCAATCAGATCCGGGTAGCGTGCTTCCCGAATGTGGAAGTGGCCGATACCCAAGCACTGACCGCCTGTCTGGACTATGTAATTGACCGCCTCTAGCGGATACCACATCTAGCGGTGTCAACTTAGGCAAGCTCTTAACTTAACAAGTCCGTGGGAACAGCTTCCTAGCTGCTCCCACGGACTTATTTAAAATCTACGCCCCTACGACAGCAGAGATTGGATTGGCCCGAGGCAGAAATAGATTATGAACAGGATTGAAACTACCCACATCAGAGGATGAATCCGAGAGATCCGTCCGGAAGCAATCTTTATCACTACATAGGTGATAAAACCGAACCCGATCCCGACAGTAATTGAATAGGCGAACGGCATCATCATGATGGTCATGAAAGCGGGAATCGCAACGTCGGGGCGAGTCCACTCAATGTCGCGCACATTCACCATCATCAGGAAGCCCACGAACACTAGGGCGGTGGAGGCTGCCTCGGCGGGAACCAGCTCCACTAGCGGGGCAATGAACATAGACAACCCAAACAGCAGCCCGGTGACTACCGAAGCCAAACCGGTACGTGCGCCCTCGCCAACCCCGGAGGTCGATTCCACGAAGGAAGTGTTCGAGGAGACCCCACCCAGACCGCCAGCCATGGCGGAAAGCGAGTCAATCAGCAGGATTTCCCGAGTCTTAGGCGGATTGCCGTCCTTGTCTAGCAGGTGCGCGCCTGCACCTACCGCCACCATAGTGCCCATCGTGTCAAAGAAGTCCGCCAGCATCAGCGAGAAAATCAACAACACCACTCCCACCGCAGTAGTATGCGGGTTAGTGAAGGCTCCAAAGAAATCAACCGCTCCGATACTAGAAAAGTCAGGCAGGGAAACCGGGGAGCCTTTTAGCTGCGGAACATTGGATGCCCAGGCGGACACGGCCTTTTCATCGGCTGCGCGCGAACCTAAATGCGCGAAAGCCTGCACGATGAACGCCAAAACGGTGGCTCCTACGATTCCGATAAGAATTGCGCCCTGTACTTTGCGGATATAAAGCACCACGATCACGATCAGGCCAACGCAAAATACCAAAGCCGGCCAGCCCACCAGGGAGCCGTTGACCCCCAGCTGCACCGGAGTGCCTCCCGGACGGATAATCCCGGCATTAATCAGTCCTACGAACGCAATAAACAGCCCGATGCCTACGCTAATCGCGGTTTTCAGTTGGGCAGGAACCGCCTTGAAAACGGCCTCCCGAAAACCGGTCAGCACCAGGATAGTGATAGCCACCCCTTCCCAAAAGATCAGTCCCATAGCTTCCTGATAGCTAAGCCCCAAAGCCTCGGGATTAGCCAAAGTGAAAGCCACCACCGCGTTTAACCCCATACCGGAGGCCAAAGCCAGCGGGAAGTTTGCAACTAACCCCATCAGTAGGGTCATTACGCAAGCCACCAGGGCGGTACCGGCCGCGATTGCGGACTGGCTAATATCTTTGGGAGCTGCCACCCCCAAAATCGCAGCATTAACCACCAAAATATAGGCCATCGCGAAGAAAGTGACTAGACCACCGCGGATTTCCCGCCCAACGGTGGAGCCCCTTTCCGAAATTTTAAAGAAACGATCTAAAGAACTATCCGACTTGTTCGCAGTATCTTGAGAAGACAAGATAACTTTCCAATCCGCCACCGAAGGCATAGAAGTTACTTACAGGCTCATTATCGAAAGACTCCCAGGCTTTTTTCAATCTTGACCGCTATGCGCAACCTGTTTGCAAATCTTGGCCAGATTCCCTAGCAGCCACCAAAATCTGCCCAAGCCTCCGGTCAGTTGCCTTCGTCTTTTAGATGTCAACTTGCTCCACATCTAGTTCATTTAGGCGCGCCGGGGTGGGTTGCCAAGGGGAGGTATCCATTTTTACGTCAGTTTCCGAATGAGAGCCACAAGTGTGATCCATAGACACCACGTGACCATCGTCTACTGACCATTCATTGCTACACACCCCAAACATAGTACGCATGCTGCCGGCAACTTTTAGTAAAAATCCACAGGTTGAGCAGGTATTCTCCGGTAGTTTCTTACGAATATCGCCCCGCCGTGCCGGTCCTTGTTCGGAGTGATACCACCGTTTGGCAGCCTGGGCACGTCCCTGCGCCGATAATACCCGGGGACGCCCGAGCCCCAGTTCCTCTAAGGTGCGCCGATCTAGCTCTTCGGAATTGGTATCCGCATAGGACTGATCGAGACGTTCATCATCGGGGACGTAAGGCAGTACATCCTCACGTTTTATATCTTGAGGACGCAAACGCTCTGCCCAAGGTACCCAGGGACGCGCCAACAACGCATCCCCGCCCGGAAGTAAGTCGATTTCGCAGACTGTGGCTTTGCGACCCCGCGGAACCCGCGCTAGAACCGCCACCCAATGCCAGCCGCGATAACCGGGCTTTAAGCATTCAAAGCTGTGGGTAACCAGGCGTTCCCCCTCACTTTTAGCACCTAAATGTTCGCCGATTTCTTCCGACTTGGCAATAGGTGCTAGCCCTTCGCGAGCAATTTCCACCGCGTTGGCTAGTAAAGTATCTGCTTTTCCGGTCTTACGACGGTTAGTTTCATTCATAGATGTCTTTCTTAGCTCACCGCCACCACTAGGCATCGAAATCATCGGCAACTGCTCGCAACAGCTGAGCGATCTTCGCACCGTTATCCGGGTAGCGTCCACGCCGCAAATGCCCGGAGGAGGCGTCCAATAATTTAATCAGGTCTTCGACTACCGGCACCATAGCTTTAGGTTTACGTCGCAAATTTTTCGCTACCGAGGGCGTACGTTGCAATATCTGCACCGATAGGGCTTGGGGGCCACGGCGAGAGTCGGCTACTGAGAACTCTACGCGGGTTCCCGGAGTAGGAGGTTTAGTGTCAGCAGGCAGCACGCTGGCATGTAAAAATACCTGCGAGCCGTCCTCTGCGGTGATAAACCCGAACCCTTTGTCGGCATCAAACCACTTAACTTTTCCCGTTGGCACTGAAATCTCCCTACTTTTTCTTAATCTAGGTTACATGAAGCAACATGCAACCCACTTCTTTGCATATGATAATGCAAAGTGGGGATTTAATCTGCTCCGGACTAGCCTCATTAGTTAGGGAGAAACTTAAGTGAGAGTCTTTAAAAAAGCCGGTTTACTGGCAATAGTGCTTCTAACTGCGCTTTTTGCCAGTTTCATAGTTGCGGGAAATGTTGCTTACGCCGAGGATCCACCTAAAATTTCCAATCATCTTTATGATCCTGGAAATAAAATGGGATCACAGGCAAATAAAGTAAAAGAGCGTCTAGCATCTTTAGACCGCTCTGGCCTGCATGTTTACGTGGCATTCCCATCAGAATACTCCAATGACACCGTCAGTAACTGGAACTTGATGGCATTACAAAAGTCAGGTGCTCCCCAAGGCTCTTATATGCTCTCCATAGTAGCTGACAACCCTAATCAGACCATGTATTTAGCCTCTGCAGATAATGCCGCGAAACTCTCTCAAGAGGAATTGTCCGCAATCGCTTCTGACAAAATGGTGCCCTTACTCAATCAACAAAAATATCCCGATGCAGTGTTAGCTTATCTAGATGCGCTCTCAGCGAAAGCACCGGAAATGGGTTTGGGATTAGCGGTAGCCCCTTGGGCGATGATCGCTTTCCTGGTTGCCCTGATTTTAGTGATCATAGTGCTTTCCCGGATGCTTAAAGCACGCCGTAAAGCTAAGGAGCGAGCCGAAGGAAAGGAACAAACGGACGCTTTGATCTCCCCGGCTACCTCCGGTTCAGTTTCAGAGACGACGCCGGCTCCGGAGACGCAGGCTACCCAGACTTCTTCTGCCTTAGCTGCCCCTGAGGCAGAAAATTGCGAGGAAAATGAGCGAGCCAGTAAACAGAATTTCGGATTTAAGTTTGGAGGCCAGAATCATACTAAAGTCTCTGTCAGTGATTCACAGACAACGCAATCAGCTTCCTCCCCGGCTCCTCTAAAGCACGAAACAGTTACCGCTGCAACTTCACCTGCTCCGGTTGTAGATATTCCTTCGGCAGCGCCCCAAACACCCGAGGTCAGTACCCCTAGTTCCACGCGGGCAGTTCCTTCTCAGCCCCTAAGTGCAGCTGCCACTTTCCAGCCGCAACCGGGCAAAGTTCCTTCGCTTGCCGAGTTAGATCAGATTGCTTTGGCACGAACCAAGGCTGCTTCGCAGGGGCTTTCCCCGGCTCCCCACACTGATCGCAACACTGCACAATCCCCGCAGGTTTCGCGGGAGCCAGTGCTCCAGGAAACGCAATCCCATCCCCAAGACCAGACTTTTAAGGTGCAGACACCTAAACAGCAGTCACTGTCACAATCACCGCAGCAAATACAACAGTTCCAACTGCCCCTACCAGCAGTGCAAGCACCAGCTTCATCTCCTCTAGCTACTACCGCCGCTCCTGCGGCTCCTATCGCAGTACAACCCTCGCATTCTCCACAGATGTCCGCACCCCAGCCTCATAATTCTGTCTTGCATCCGGGTGCAACTACCTACCTGCCGCCGCAAGCCAATGACGATGACACTCAGGTTACTTCTGCCTCACAGATTAAGCATTATGGGCAAGAGCGTCGTGACGAGATTGCCCGCGCGAAAGCCCACGCGCAGGCAGTTAACCGTTTCCGTCAAGAACAGGCAAAGAAACCTACTTCGCCTGTTCCGCAACAGCCTGCCAGCTCTCACCCGGGCGCAAGCCTCCCGGTGACTAGCTCCAGCCCCATTCCGCAGGTGGTGACGCCGGCTGCCTACCCCATATCCGGGAAAGTGCTCACACCTCCCCTTACCGAGCAGGACGGCTCCCCTATTTCACCCGTTGCGCCTGCTAAACCGGAGCCTGTCAGTTTGTCCTCCCGACCGCAAACCCCGCCCCCTACTCAGCAAACAGCGGCTCGTGGGGTCGCACCGACAATGCATCAGCCCTCTCAGCCCGCTGCACAACCAGCACTGCCCCCACAAGAGACTACCCCGGTTAAAACGCAGATAGCAGCGCAGGCAATTCCCCCGCTCTCTCCCCAGATAGCAACCCCATCCCCGCGCCTCGAAAAATCACATCCTCTCCGGCAGCCACAGTCCGCCGCGCTCTCTAGTTCTAAACCAACGTCTAATCTGCCGAAAGTTCCCCAAGAAAATCCGCAGGTGGAGCCCCGAACTTTAGCAGAGACAGGCGAACGCCCGGCGGCAGCCGGCGGGCAACTAGACTTTACAAAAGTTCTGCGACAGGCCGATTCCTGGACGCGCAAAGGTTCCAGCAAACTAGCCTTAGCGCAGGAGCGTTTCGGCAAGATCGTTACCCAGCCCTTCGCTTTAGCGCTAGTTCGCGCGCAAGATGCTGTCCGCGCAGCATTTGCAGAGTTTGCTACCGCCCAACTGCAATCTCGCCCTATTGATCAGCAGATTGTAGCCGGAAATCTGCCCGCTCCTTTGCGGGAACTACGCGATCAGATTACCCACTTTACGAATCTGTATCATCAGCAGACTCCGCTGCCAGATATCACCCGCAATTTTGAACGACAAATTATTGAATGTCGGGAAGACCTGGTTAGATGCCGTTTGATCGTGGAAAGAATTCAAAGTGAGGATCCCCAAAAGGCCACTCGCATAGGTGAAGATGTCATGGGGGCACATAAGCTATTGGCACGAGCTCAGAACTTGCTGGAAGAAGCGCAAACAATGGATCGTGCAGGACGCGAAAATGAGGTGCTAAAAGCTACTGTACGCACCGAAAATCTTTTATTACAAGGGCATAAAATCGCACGTCAAGCTCGCGCAGAAGAAGCCGCTATCCGCGTGGCAGAGAAAGCCACTCGGGCTTTGACCTTCGAAGAAAAGGTTGAGCCACTTAGTGAACAGGTCGCAATTCTAATGGCGGCTGTCGATGACTATATCGGGGTACACACCACTCAGGTTGGGGTAGCGGGACGTACCATGCTTGACCTGGCAAATCGGACTTTAACCCGACTTGACCGTCCAGGCAGTCTCGACACTCAAGAAGCTTTGCGACTCTTACAACGGGCAAAACAGCAAACTGAGCAAGCATTGCGCTTGGCCGAAAACGATGTCGCTAAACGTTCATAGTTGAAACAGGAGGGTTCGTTACCAGGCAGGGTAGGTTCCCGTTAGGCACTCTGCCGTACCTAAACTTGGGCAATCACTGGTATCCGCCACTGGCTCTATTCCCTTATCGCGACAGCTGGCTAGTGAAGCTAAGCTGCCGCCTGGATCTTTGCGTTTAATAATGCCAGCCCTATTAAGGATAGCTAGCCGGGCTACCCCCGCTTACATCTGAGCTAATCATAAAAGAAGCTGCTCAGTAGCAGTAACGATAGACACTCCCGCAAGTAGACATGCGAATCCTAAGGTTAACCGGTACTCGCATACCCGACGAGTGAGAATGGGACCGAGCATCCCTCCCACCATGGAAGAAAGCGCGAACACTGCCACCACCAGCAGTTCAATATTTAGAGTCACACCTATTCGTGCCAGTAGCGAAGCGGCACAAGAAATCACCATTATTAATAGTGAGGTAGCCGCGGCTTGCCGCATATTTAGATTCAGAAAAATCACCAAGGCAGGTACTACTGCAAATCCGCCGCCAACCCCAAAAAATCCCGTCAAGAAACCGGTAATCAGAGCGGCTAGCACCCATTTAGTTAGCGAGTTTTGCTGTTTTAAATTATTTGCGTTTACCTGCGCGGCAGATTCAGGGAAAGCCGTAGCCTCCGGGTTAGTTTTTTGCCGCGAAGACTCCACGACATCTTCCTGCAGTATTTTTCGGATCCTGGCTTGATACAGGTTCCTGGCCGCCACCCCTTGCCGGGCCATCACGACCGCGACCACCCCGGCTAACACTGCAAAGAGCAGCATTAAGTAGTGAGCGGAAGTGAGCAGATTCAGGTACGACCCCCCGACAGATCCGAGAGCACTAAATAAACCAAACAGCACACCCTTACCCCAGCGCACATTGCCAGTAAGCGCATGGGGAACGAGAGAAACCAAAGCAGTGAGCCCCACAATAATCAGGGAGACTGCCGCTGCCTCATGGGGAGGAAAATGCAGCATGTACACCAGAACCGGGATAAATAGCATTCCCCCACCCGCGCCCAGCGCCCCCACTATCAGGCCGATTGACAACCCGATAGCAGCGGCGAGGAATAGGAACATGGCTATTTAGCTTTGTCGTATTCTTGCAGTGAGCACACCCCATAGGTGCGATCACGCGTAGCCTCAATCGCCTGTACTGCCGCCTGGAACTGAGAAATGGTGGTGACAATCGGTTTATCAGCGGCAGTGGTGGCGGTTCGGATTTCATAACCGTCCGCCCTCGCGCCGGAAGTGCCAGGAGTGTTGATTACCATATCAATTAACCCAGCACGAATCATATCCACCACCGTTTGTTCCCCATCTGGACCCGGCCCTTGGCTGGCTTTGCGCACCTCGGTAACCGGAATCCCGTAGCGCCGCAGCAAAGCCGCAGTTCCCGCAGTTGCCATAATCGAGAATCCCAGGTCAAATAACCGGGATACCGGCAAAGCTAAGGCGCGTTTATCCTGGTCAGACACCGACACGAATACAGTTCCTTTGGAGGGGAGATTCCCATAGGCCGCGGTCTGGCTCTTGGCGAATGCGGTGGGGAAATCGCGATCGTAACCCATTACTTCCCCGGTAGAGCGCATTTCAGGACCAAGAACCGTGTCCACGATCCGGCCATCCTTGTCCCGGAAACGTTTAAAGGGAAGCACCGCTTCTTTAACCGCAATCGGTCGTCCGGGAGTGGCAAAGTCGGAATCAGCTGCCGGCAGGTAGCCGCGTTCTTTTAGCTCTGCAATTGAAGACCCCATCATCACCAAGGCAGCCGCCCGCGCCAACGGCACTCCGGTAGCTTTAGCGACGAAGGGTACCGTCCGAGAAGCCCGCGGGTTGGCCTCAATCACGTACAACACCCCGCTTACCAGAGCGTATTGGATATTGATGAGGCCGCGTACCCCTACTCCCGCTGCGATTTTCTCGGTGGAGGTGCGAATATGGGCAATAATCGCGTCCGAAAGCGTTATCGGCGGTAGTACGCAGGAAGAATCCCCAGAGTGAATCCCAGCTTCCTCAATATGCTCCATTACCCCACCCAGGAACAGTTCCTGGCCATCATAGAGGGCGTCTACGTCAATCTCGATCGCATCGTCAAGGAACCGGTCAATCAGTAACGGTCCAGTCATCACCGTGGGGTCAGACAGGTTATAGCGATGTAGGTAAGAGTCGAGTTCTTCTGCGGAATAGAGAATCTCCATTCCTCGCCCTCCCAGCACAAAGGATGGACGTACCAAAACCGGATACCCGACTTTTTCTGCCTGTTCGAAGGCTTGCTCAGCGTTGGTTGCCGTTCCATGAGCCGGCGAAGGTAGTCCTGCCTCATCCAGCACCCGGCCAAAGAGCTCACGATCTTCCGCCGCATCAATTGCGCTCGGCGGAGTACCTACAATCGGCACCCCGGCAGCTTTCAGACGGGACGCTAAAGATAGCGGAGTTTGCCCACCGAGCTGCACAATCATCCCCGCGACCGGACCGGCCTTGCATTCGGCCTCATAAATTTCCATTACGTGCTCAAAAGTAAGCGGCTCGAAATACAGGCGCGAAGAAATATCGTAGTCCGTAGATACCGTTTCCGGGTTGCAGTTAACCATCACGGTGTCATAGTCAGATTGCAGTTCCTGGGTGGCATGCACACAGGAATAATCGAACTCGATCCCCTGCCCAATCCGATTCGGCCCAGATCCTAAAATAATCACCGCCGGACGCTTACGCGGTTTAACTTCGCTGGTCAAGTCATATGTGGAGTAATAGTAGGGGGTTTGGGCAGGGAATTCTCCGGCGCAGGTGTCCACTGTCTTATAGACCGGGCGAATCCCGAAAGCCTTGCGAACTTCGCGCACTACCTCATCGGATACGGAGCGAATCTGCCCAATCTGTAGATCGGAGAAACCATGACGTTTCGCTTCTACCAGTAGCTGCGGGGTAAGCGCTTCTGCTACCCGAATTTCCTCCGCTACCTCGTTCAGCAAGAAGAGTTGATCTAGGAACCAGCGGTCAATTTTCGTGGCCGCATAGAGTTCCTCTAGGGTAGCGCCCGCTCTAATCGCGTCCATCACTTGAATCAGACGCTTCTCTGTAGGTATCTTTACCTGCTCTAATAATTCTTCTTTTGAGGATGCAAGCGGGGTATCCCAACGGAAGTAGGTGCCGGCTTTATCCAGAGAAATTAAGGCTTTTTGTAGCGCTTCGGTAAAGTTGCGCCCCAGCGCCATCGCCTCGCCTACTGATTTCATGGCGGTAGTCAGCGTGGGGTCAGCCGCCGGGAACTTTTCGAAAGCAAACCGCGGCACTTTGACTACCACATAGTCCAAAGTGGGCTCGAAAGAGGCCGGAGTCGAACCGGTAATATCGTTGGGAATCTCGTCCAGAGTGTAGCCCAGAGCCAGTTTTGCGGCCAGCTTCGCAATCGGGAAACCGGTAGCTTTCGACGCCAGCGCGGAGGAGCGAGAAACCCGCGGGTTCATCTCAATGACTACTACCCGGCCGGTATCCGGATGCACCGCGAACTGGATGTTACAGCCGCCAGTATCTACCCCTACTTCCCGGATCACGTTAATCCCAATATCGCGCAGATTCTGCAGCTCCCGGTCAGTTAGAGTGAGCGCCGGCGCCACCGTAATTGAATCGCCGGTATGTACCCCTACCGGGTCAACATTTTCGATAGAGCACACCACGACCACGTTATCGGCCTTGTCACGCATCAGCTCCAGTTCGTATTCTTTCCAGCCCAGAATGGATTCTTCCAGCAACACCTCGGAGGTTATGGAATCAGCCATGCCTCCCCCGGCTATGCGGATCAGATCCTGCTCGTTATAGGCAATCCCAGACCCCATGCCGCCCATAGTGAAGGAAGGACGTACTACCAGTGGATATCCCAATTGTTCGGCAGCTGCCCGGCAGTCAGCCAGGTTGTGGGCGATAAAGGAACGTGCCACTTCGGCGCCGCAGCGGTGTACTACCTTTTTGAATTCCTCGCGATCTTCACCGGCGTTAATCGCCTGAGCACTGGCTCCGATCAGCTCCACCTGGTATTTTTCCAAGGTACCATCTTGGGACAGGGCAATTGCAGTGTTCAGCGCGGTCTGTCCACCCAAGGTAGGCAATAGGGCATCTGGACGTTCCTTTGCAATAATTGACGCCACCACCTGCGGGGTTATCGGCTCAATGTAGGTAGCGTCCGCCATCTGGGCGTCAGTCATAATGGTTGCTGGGTTAGAGTTAACCAAAATAACTCGCAGGCCTTCCGCTTTGAGCACGCGGCAGGCCTGGCTCCCGGAATAGTCGAATTCGCAGGCCTGGCCGATTTGGATCGGCCCGGAACCAATAACTAGGACAGATTTAAGATCAGTTCTGCGTGGCATGTTTTTCCTTTGTTTCCTGCATGATTCTTAGGAACTTATCAAATAGATATTGGGCGTCGTGGGGACCGGCCGCTGCCTCGGGGTGATACTGCACGCTGAAAGCCGGCAGATCCAGGGCGCGCAAGCCTTCTACTACCCCATCGTTTAGCGCTAAATGGGAAACCTCTACCCGCCCGTAGCGTCCCCCATCAAAGGGAGCTACCGAAGGATGTTCCGCCGGGGCATCCACCGCGAAACCATGGTTATGCGCGGTAATCTGCACTTTCCCACTTTCACGGTCTACCACCGGCTGATTTACCCCACGGTGACCGTAGGCAAGTTTATAGGTGCCATACCCCAGGGCACGCCCCAGAATTTGGTTACCGAAACAAATCCCGAAAAAGGGAATACCTGCGTCCAGCACCGCCCTCGCCAATGCCACTTCATGGTCTGCTGAAGCCGGGTCGCCGGGCCCGTTAGAGAAGAACACTCCATTGGGGTTAACCGACATAATTTCTGAAAAGCTTGATTGCTGCGGGAACACATGCACCTGGATCCCACGCAGCGCCATTTGCTCGGGAGTACGCGCTTTGATTCCTAAATCCAGAGCGGCTACCACTGCTAACGGCTCTTTGCCCTCATATTCGCCAGCTGGCTCCACCACGTATTTTTCGGGGGTACTCACGTCAGCTGCGAGCGCTGCGCCCGCCATCACCGGCTGATCGCGCACCACCGAAACTAATAGGTCACGAGTGGCCTGATCTAGATAAGCGGCACCCGCCGGAAGCGCATCTCCAGAAAAGATACCGCCGCGCATCGCCCCGGCTTCCCGCAAATGCAAGGTGAGGGCACGAGTGTCTACTTCGCGGATTCCTACTACCTCCTGGGATTTCAGCAGGTCTTCCAGGTCTCCGGTAGCACGCCAGTTGGAGGCACGCCGAGCAGCATCGCGGATCACATATCCAGCTACCCAGACCCGTCCCGACTCAGGATCCGTTTCGTTTACGCCGGTATTTCCAATATGGGGAGCGGTTTGGATAACTATCTGGCGATGATATGACGGGTCGGTCAAAGTTTCCTGATAACCGGTCATCCCAGTCGCGAAAACCACTTCCCCCAAGGCGCGCCCTCGCTTGCCCCAGGCTTTACCTTTCGCGATAAACCCGTCCTCCAGCACGATTAAGGCCAGATCTGAGGAGGCCTGCTGCATAAGAACTTCTCCTTATCTATGCTTCACCCAAGGGTAAAGGCATATAGAAAAAAATTGCCCGCACCAAGGGGGCGCGAGCAAATAGGTAAGAGTTTCACTGCCCCTAATCATAGCGTAAGCGAGCGCTCCAGCGTGATTTTTGTTCATTGCTCTCCTCCCTACTGTCAAAGCACTTTTATTGGGAGGGAAGATTTCTCCCTGGAGGGTCATTCTTTCCCCAGAGGGCTATTCGGTTCTGGAGGGTGATTATGTCGCTCAGGTTCCTGGGGACTAACTAAGGAATAGCAGTAAGTAACAAGGCATTAAAAAAATAGGGAGCCTTGAGGACAATCCGGGCTCATGCCCTAAAATCCCCAAGGCTCCCTTGATAACTAGCTAGTGACCGAAAAGCAGGAATGCGGAGACAAACCTCAACTTCTGGGCACGCGCCGCGTTCCAGCTCCGGCTGAGTTATTGCTTTAAGCCTTGCTCTAGTTAGCTAAAACAAGTTACTTCATCTTGGTGCCCACCGAGCCCAGACGTTCACACGCCTCGACTACGCGTGCCGCCATACCGGTTTCGGCAGCCTTGCCCCAAGAACGAGGATCGTACTGCTTCTTAATTCCGACTTCGCCGTCTACCTTCAGTACACCCTCGTAGTTCTTGTACATCCAGTCAGCAATCGGACGAGTGAAGGCATACTGGGTGTCGGTGTCTACGTTCATCTTGATAACACCGTTCCTTACCGCAGTGGCGATTTCTTCGGCGGTAGAGCCAGAACCACCGTGCATTACCAGGTCGAACGGACGATCGCCCTTGCCGTACTTTGCGCCGACAGCTTCCTGAATTTCACCCAGAATTTCCGGACGCAGTTTCACGTGTCCCGGCTTGTAGGCACCGTGAACGTTACCGAAGGTCAATGCGGTCAGGTAACGTCCCTTTTCCCCGAAGCCCAGAGCCTCAGCGGTCTTCATGCCGTCCTCAGGGGTCGTGTAGAGCTTCTCGTTAATCTCGCCGACGATGCCATCTTCTTCGCCGCCAACAACGCCAATCTCAACCTCGAGGATGGTGTTGGCTTTAACCGAGAGATCCAGCAGTTCCTGAGCAATTTCCAGGTTTTCTTTTAGCGGAACGGAGGAGCCATCCCACATGTGAGACTGGAAGAACGGAAGGCGACCAGCCTTGACCTCTTCGGCCTCTAGTTCCATTAGAGGACGAATCCAGGAATCAATGTTCTGCTTGGCGCAGTGGTCAGTGTGCAAAGCGACGGTAACCGGGTAGTTCTTGGCGATCTCCCGCGCATAGGCGGCCAATGCCAGAGAACCGGCTACCCGATCTTTAACGGTAGAGCCCGACCAGTATTCGGCTCCACCTACCGAAACCTGGATGATCCCATCGGATTCGGCCTCGGCAAAACCACGAATCGCCGCAGTTAGCGTCTGGGAAGAAGTAACGTTAATCGCAGGATAGGCGAACTTGCCATCTTTTGCGCGATCTAGCATTTCGTTATAAACATCAGGGGTTGCAATAGCCACAGGGGCCCTCCTTTAAGATAGACTTCTTACATTTTTCATTCTCTCACAAGGTCTAGCTCACTGCAGGGTCTTGCGTCCCACATCGTTGTCGCTCATATCTCATTTGCCGACTGCATTTTCTCCTCTTATATCTACCGCCAACTCAAGAATCAAATACTTTTCATTCGATTTCTGTTTTTCTCTTATATATCAGCTAGCAATCGTGATTCCTATGGACACACGATTGCTAGAGATGAGGATGGAAGGTAAGAGACTATTTGCGGAACCAACAGTATTGACCAGGTTAAAATGGCAACGCAAAACGGTCTAGAAGCCAAGGTTCGCGCAGTGGCTGCATCTAGTGCGGTAGCAATAAAACTGCTAAAACAGCAAAATGACGATGCACTTTATAGAGCAAACAGCGGTAGCGCCACCATAACCTTGCGTCATCATTTAAAGACCAGCACTTACTGCATTGAACCGCGCTAAAAACTAAGAAACGTTACCAGGTACATCCCACGAGGAACCAGAACGTAATCGGCCTTAAGGTCAGCGGGAATTGGCGGGAGACAAAATTACGCCAGTTCCCCCGGTAGCTACACCCATAAAAACATCACTTGGCTTGGTCATGATGCTGTATCACCCACGCCCACATTGCTACTGCCGCGGCAGCTCCTACGTTTATGGAGCGGGTCGAGCCATACTGGGTAATCTCGTAAACCGCCGCGCATTCAGCCAGCATTTCCGGGCTTAAACCATTGGCTTCGGATCCGAAAACTAGGCAGCATTCCGACGGTAAAACCGCATCCTCTAACGGTCGAGAACCTTCGACATTGTCTATCCCAATGAGAGTAATTCCCGCGCCCCGCGCCCAATGGGCGAAAGAGTCCGTATCGGGGAAATGATCTACGTGTTGGTAGCGATCAGTTACCATTGCTCCCCGCTTATTCCAGCGATGCGCCCCCACAATATGCACCGAGTTAGCACCAAAAGCATTGGCTGAACGCACGATTGACCCGATATTGAAATCATGGTCTAGGTTTTCGATTGCCACATGGAAGGGAAAACGCTCACTATCAAGGAAGTCCCGAATAGCATCTCGACGCCAATAGCGGAAACGATCCTCTACATTGCGGCGGTCGCCTTCGGCAAGCAGCTGCGGATCCCAATGCTCTCCCTCTGGCCAATGGTCTGCCCCTCCTGGCCATGGACCGACTCCGTTCCCCATCGGCTTAGGCTTTAAACCGGTCGCGCTGCAAATATCCGGTAAAACGGCAAACCAGGGAGCGGGGAGCCTTCCAGGTCAAAAAATCTATAACTTTATAGATTACAGAAGGTACCGAAACTATTTTTCCGCGCGAAAGATCATTCAAGGCCTGTTCAACTACGTATTCCGGGGTTAGCCGGGCGATGGTAGGTACGTCCTCGATCTTGGTAGTGATTTTGTTGAAGAAACCGGTATCGGTAGTTCCCGGTTTTAGCGCCATTACCAGTACCCCGCTGCCTCGCAGTTCCTCTGCGAGCGCACAAGTAAAGATCTCTACCCAGGTTTTATGGGCTGCGTAAGTTCCCATGGCAGTTCCAGACGCTACCGAGGAAACATTCAAAATCGCACCCCGCCCCCGCCTACGCATCCGAGAGGCAGCGGTTTGCGAAAGTAGCATGACCGCCCGCACCATCACGTTTAACCCGCGTACCTGTTTAGAGGCAGAACCATCCACGAAATCTTCCGCCAGAGCAAATCCGGCATTATTAACCAGTAGGGAAATCGGACGCGTCTCCGCAGCCAGGCGACGTGCCACCGCCTTTAGCCCTGGTTGAGTGGCTAAATCTGCAGTCAACACCTCGCAGGTGACCCCGTAGAAGTCTTCAATTCGTTGTGCCTGTTCCAGCAAAAGGTTTTCCCGTCGTGCCACCATCACCACATTGTGTCCACGCCCGGCCAGTTGGTTACAAAACTCTAGTCCCAGGCCACTGGAGGCTCCGGTTACTAAAACCCATGACATCTTTTAATCTCCCTCGATCCCTAAATCTGTCAAATTTAGTGCCGCCAGGTATTGCCAGCCGGCCTGGTTAACTTTTTCTTTGGCCACATCGCCGCGATCAACCACTACCGCCACACACAGTACCTTGGCGCCTGCTTTTTCGGCTGCCTGTGCCGCCTGGATAGGAGATCCGCCAGTTGTGGAAGTATCTTCCACGATTACCACTTGTTTACCTGCGATATCTGGGCCTTCAATCTGGCGCCCCATGCCGTGATCTTTCGCTTCTTTACGCACCACGAAGGCATCAATATCTAGGCCGCGCGAAGAAGCCGCCTGCATAATCGCAAAGGCCACCGGATCAGCACCCATAGTTAGTCCCCCTACCGCATCAATATCTTCCGGTAGAAAACCCGACTCTTCTAATAGATCCAGCAGCACATGCCCGATCAACACCGAGGCCTCGTGATGCAAGGTAGAGCGGCGTAGGTCAATATAGAACGAAGATTTCTTTCCGCTGGCCAGGGTGAAATCCCCGAATTTAACGGATAATTTTTTGATTAAAGAAATCAGACGTGTCTTTTGCGAGTCATTAGCGGTCATGATATTCAGTTTATCGGTTTTGTACCCGATATGGTTAGCACATGAGGATTGCAACTTGGAACGTTAACTCAATTCGGGCACGACAAGAACGGGTAAGCGCGCTTTTAGAGCGGGAAAATTTGGATGTTTTAGCTATCCAAGAAACCAAATGTCGCCCGCAGCAGTTCCCTTATGAGCCTTTCACCACCGCCGGGTACGAGGTCGCAGTACACGGGATAAACCAGTGGAATGGGGTAGCGATTATTTCTCGGGTGGGCCTCAAGGATGTGCAACGAGATTTTCCTGGGCAACCCGCCTATGCTAACCCGGGGAAAGAGCCGGTGGTGGAACCACGCGCTTTAGGTGCTATCTGCGGTGGAGTGCGAATATTTTCTCTCTATGTCCCCAATGGACGCGAGCTTTCCCACCCTCACTACCGCTATAAACTCGCTTGGTTGACGCAACTCCGCGAGTATGCGTCCTCATTATTACTGGCAGATTCTCAGGCACAAATATCACTGATGGGTGACTGGAATATTGCCCCCTTTGACCAAGATGTTTGGGATATGGAAGTGTTTGCTGATTCCACCCATGTTTCTGCTCCCGAACGTGAAGCTTTCTTCGCTTTCGAAGATGCCGGTTTTACCGAAGTCACCCGTAATCTTTTTGATCAGTACACATACTGGGACTATAAGCAGCTGCGTTTTCCCCGTAACCAGGGAATGCGAATTGATTTTGCCTACTGTTCCCCTGCCCTAGCAACACGGGTTAAGGGGGCTAAATCTTTACGAGAGGAACGCAAAGGCAAAGGTGCCTCCGACCATGTTCCGGTTATTTTAGAGGTTTCTCTGTAACACCCCTTAAGCGGTTTTAGCTGCTTCCCGCAGAATGCGATTTAGCTCTGGCCATAACTGCTTATGCAGAGCGCCGAAGCGCTGTTGCCCTAAGAAAACTGCTCCCAGGCAAGAGGCGGGGTCGATCCACAAGAATGCCCCAGACTGCCCGAAATGCCCGTAAGTATCTGGAGAAGATCCCGGCAGCGTCCAGTGTGGCTGTTTGGCAGCGTGGATTTCACAGCCCAATCCCCAGGCATTGTCACGATGAAAACCATATCCGGGTACCACCCCGGGCAACTGCATCCCATCACTACGTGACCAGGCAGAAAACAGCTTGGGGGAAAGGAAACGCGGACAGGCAGCCTCGAAGGCAAAACTGAGTAGTTCGCGCAGGTTACCGTATATTCCCCACGCAGGAGACCCTGACAATTGACGTTTGATCCCCAGAGGCAAAAATACCATTTTCGTCACCCAGTTACTGAAGGATACCCCGCTGCGCTGGCTGAGTAGATCACCCAGGATTTCATACCCGACATTGGAGTAAACCCGGCGAGTATGGAGGGCGCGGGTAAACTCTTTTTTTTCATAATCAAGGCCGCTGCGGTGCGCGAGCAGGTCAGCCACACTCACGGGACGGGGATTTTTTACTCCAGGTAGTTGCTGCAGCGGCTCCCACAAGTCGAGGACGCCGTTTTCCACCGCCCCAAGAATAGTACGGGAGGTAACCAACTTGGTCACCGACATCCAAGGGTAGACTGTATCCAGGTCACCCCAGGTTCCTAACAGCTGACAGCTTTGCGGTTGAGACGCTGATTCAAAGGAAAAAAGCGCGCAGGAAACCGGGAAAGGAAACTGCGCTAGAACCGTGCTTACTGGGTCAGAAATCATCCTAAGTAGCCCCTAGAAGGGGCGGGCTGCCATAACTGCGGTAAGCGCAGCCACCGCTTCACGCGGCACGACACCAACATCTGCCAGGGTGTTGTATTCCTCTGTTTCTAAGACGTTGTTGATAACCAAGCGACCCAACAAATCTATGCTGAGAGCCTGGTTTTCTTGGGCGTATTCTAGGTCGTTGGCCGTCAGAGTACCGGAACGAACAATCTTGTCCAGGATTTCTTCCGGCACATCTGAAAGACCGTATTTCTCCATTTCCTGGGAGGAAAGGCTGATGTATCCTTTTTCCAACAAATCTTCCAAGGTAAAACCAGCCACCTGCTCGATTGCGGCCATTGCGGAGGGGGAGGCAAAACCGCTGGACATGATGGCATGGAGCGCCTTGGGATTGGAAAGATCCACCTGGTTGATAATCAAGTTGGTCAAGGAACCGACCACATCTACTCCATCCCTGTTGTAGAGCCACTGGATATGCAGGCCGTACCATTCAGCCAATAGGGAATGTGCCAGTGTCTTGGGATCGGAATCCTTATTGAGAAGTTCTTCTGCTTGCAGCTGTCCAAAGGCACTGGTTAGCACCTTTTGCAACCCTTCAAAACGAGCCGCGAAGTGGTCGTGCGCCGGGTGCACCTCGTTGGAGGCTTCCACTGAAAGCATGCATTCCATTTCCACGATTGTGGGGTTAGAACTGAGCTTGGTAGAAAGTTCGGTGAAGGCATTGAACACTTCAAAAGGCTGCATACTGCGCATTGCCTGCACATTGAAGTTGGAGCGATCCTCATAACGTTCGATAACCGCCATGAGCAGGGCTTCTTTGGAAGGGAAATGGTAGATAACCCCCGGGTGGGAGATACCAACACGGCGAGCCACATCGCGCATAGATAGACCGTGGTAGCCAACTTCCGCAATCATGTCGACAGTTGCGTCTAGTATGGCTTCACGCCGAGCTACGCCACCGGCATAAGGGCCACGCTCCCCGCTCTTGTGTGCTGGTTTCGGCACCTGGGCATCCCCCTCCCTTTTGCCTATCGCCTATACTTTTTTCTACCGCTGGATGCCAGAACACCCAAGCTCTAACCAGGATACAGTTTTTCCCCTCAAACCACCTAACAAATAGAAGATGTTTTACAACTGACTCCCCCGTTTCCGAGCTTAAAACCCTCTCCCAACTCCTAAAATCATGCGTAAAGCGATTTAGATAGCTTGGCTAACTGCAATTTCAAAGAAAATGACAACACAAATTGGTGCCGGAAGGTAGGAGACCCTCCGGCACCAATGTTATGACAAACTGTCACTAAACTAACAGCAGGTGGAATCTTCCCGCGGGGGAAGCAGACGCCTGCGGTACCATCACCTTAATTTCGGCACCATCTTCCCACTTCCCAGCCAGCAGCCCTTGCGCCAGCTGATCACCAATTTCGGTTTGAATCAGGCGACGTAGCGGACGCGCCCCGAACGCAGGGTCATACCCCTGGTTGGCTAACCAATTCTTGGCATCCTCGCTAACCTGCAATTTCAGGCGACGTGAAGCCAGACGCTTCATCACTTGTGCCAGCTGCAGATCGACAATCTTCGCCAGCTGCGCCCGGCTAAGCGGCTTGAAGATTAAAATCTCGTCCAGACGATTCAAGAACTCGGGTCTAAAGTTAGCCTTGACCGCTTCATTAACCAAACGTTCTTTCTCGTCCTCGCTCATGTCTTTCTCAGTCAGATACTGCGAACCTAGGTTGGAAGTTAGCACCAAAATAGTGTTACGAAAATCCACTACTCGACCTTGTCCATCAGTCAAGCGTCCGTCATCTAACACCTGCAGCAGCACGTGGAAGATTTCCGGATGCGCCTTTTCTACTTCATCTAACAGAATCACCGAGTAGGGACGCCGGCGCACTGCTTCGGTCAGCTGCCCACCTTCTTCATAACCCACATATCCGGGAGGCGCCCCGATTAAGCGGGATACCGAATGCTTTTCTCCGTACTCGCTCATATCGATACGCACCATCGCCGCGGGGTCATCAAAAAGGAAGGCCGCGAGGGACTTGGCAAGTTCGGTTTTACCCACCCCGGTAGGTCCGAGGAAAAGGAAGGATCCTGTCGGACGATTCGGATCGGAGACCCCTGCCCGTGAACGACGTACCGCATCTGCAACCGCCTGCACAGCTTGCTCCTGCCCAATCAGGCGCTTTCCAATCTCCTGTTCCATATGCAAGAGCTTGTCGGTTTCCGTCTGCAGCATTTTTCCGGTAGGAATTCCCGTCCAGGACTCCACCACTTCCGCCACCTCAGTAGGGCCTACTTTGTCCACCACCATGGCGTCGGAGCCATCGCTTTGTTGCTCCTGCTTTTCAGCGGCGGCAATCTCGGCTTGTATCTGGGGAATTTCCCCGTTCTGCAAACGTCCAGCACCTTCCCAATCACCACTGCGCATTGCCCGCTCTAACTGGGTATTGAGCTTATCGAGTTGGGCGCGTAGATCTCCAACCTTATTGCGGGAGGCTTTTTCAGATTCCCAGCGCACATTTAGTTCATCTAAGACTTGCTGTTCCTTGGCGATTTCTGTGCGCAAATCTTCCAGACGAGCTTTAGTCTGTTCATCTGAGCCTTCGCCCTCGGAATCAGCCAGATAGGCTTCTTCCATTTTCAATCGGTCAACCTGACGGCGCTTTTCGTCTACCTCGACCGGACTGGAATCTAACTCCATCCTCAGCCGGGAAGCGGCCTCGTCAATCAGGTCAATAGCTTTATCCGGCAGATTGCGTTCGGTGATATAGCGATCAGACAGCTTTGCCGCCGCCACCAGCGCCCCATCGGTAATTGTGACCTTATGATGAGCTTCGTATTTGGGGGCAATCCCGCGCAAAATCGCTACCGTATCTTCTACCGAGGGTTCGGCTACGAACACCTGCTGGAAGCGACGCTCTAGAGCCGGGTCTTTCTCGATGTTTTGTCGATACTCGTCAAGGGTGGTGGCCCCCACCATCCGCAGCTCGCCTCGCGCCAGCATAGGTTTAATCATGTTGCCGGCGTCCATGGCTCCCTCGGAACCGCCCCCGGCACCAACTACCGTATGCAGCTCGTCAATAAAAGTAATGACTTCCCCATCGGCGTTCTTGATTTCTTCAAGGACGGCCTTGAGGCGTTCTTCGAACTCGCCACGGTATTTGGCCCCCGCAACCATTGCCCCTAAATCTAGGCTAATCAGTTTTTTATTTTGCAAAGATTGCGGAACATCTCCGGCTACGATCCGCTGCGCTAGACCTTCCACTACCGCAGTTTTACCCACCCCAGCTTCTCCGATTAGCACCGGGTTGTTTTTGGTACGACGCGAAAGCACTTGGATTACTCGACGGATTTCTTTATCACGTCCAATTACCGGATCAAGTTTTCCACTACGTGCCACTTCCGTTAGGTCGCGACCGTACTTTTTCAAGGCCTGGAATGAGGCTTCCGGATCTTGAGAAGTAACCGGGTCTTTGCGGATTTCCTTGAGTTTTGCACGCAGCGCCTTAGCGTTGGCACCCGCGCCATGGAGTAGTGAGGTAACAGCTGTCTTTCCCTCGGAATCATCGGCGAGGGCGATTAAGAGATGCTCAGTTGATACGTATTCGTCGCCTAGTTCGCGCGCCAGTTCGCCGGCCTTATTGATGACCCGCCGCATTGCCATTGAGGTTTGCACTTCCCCTACGGAACTGCCGGTGACACTGGGAAGCTTTCCCAGCAGATGGTGCAGGGGCGCGTTAATCTGTTGGGTACGATTGGGCACCATCGCTTCCAGGAGTGCAAACGCGATTGAATCGGTTTGCCCCAACAACGCATTTAAAAGATGCTCCGGCTCTACCTGAGGATTATTGTTAGCCTGCGCGGTTTGTACCGCATCTCCCAAGGCTGCCTGCGATTTAATAGTAAGTTTTGTTTCCATTTTTCCTCCCATATTCCCATCCGGGTGGGATGGGGTGTTGCTATTTAGTCCAACACCCAGAAAGTTGAGTTTATTCCACTCAACTTTCTATTTTGAGTTAGCTACCTCTCAAGAACGATTCTTATCCCCAAAAGGGAAAGGCAAATTCCCCTGAAGACCTGCTAAAGGCTCACCTACACCGAGTCTCTACACTTCAAATACTCAGGGAACCAAAAAAACTAACGATAGTAAGAGTTACTTACGAGAGCTCGTTGATTATCCCGACCACGTTTCACCGTCCAGATAATCCCCCAAATCAGCAGCCCCAGACCCCCAAATCCCATAACAGTGGGGAGAATAAATGCCCAAACCAACAGGGTAAAGGTGACATTGGGAATCACAGTGATGGCGGAAATAGGAGCCTTATCAGGCTGGGCGCTACGGCAATCAATAACTAGCTTTCCGCGAGAGCGGAGATTGTAACTAAACACCTCGTTGTTAGTATCGTCCCCCACCGCGGTGTCGGCACTAATTTCTGATCCGGCGTTGGTTTCAGTAGGAATTTCTTTGCCGTTAAAGGTAGTTTTACAAGTAACTCTGGTATCTTCTGGTACTTCCACCAGCACTAAGGTGTGCCCATAATAGTCATCCTCGCGAGTAATCACACTGCCGCCACTCTGACGTTCCGCGCTGGAAGCAACATCCAGCCCGTACCCCACTAACATCCCGATACAGGCTATAGGCGCCAGTACCAGCATTAACACGATACCCAACACCAGAATTGTGACAGGTACGACTCGAGACTTTCGTTCTGGATACGGAGGTACCGGGTTATTAGTGAGCCCCGAGAAACTCCCCGGCCCCACACCTCCCGATCCAGTAGCTTGCGACATTCCGGAGAGCGTATTCCATTCCTCGTTCCCGGGATAACCTGGCGGAATAGGAAACCTATTTCCTGCCGGGTAAGAATTCTGCGCCGAGGAGTAATTATTGGGGATTCCATTGCCAGACACGTTTTGCCCATAAGGAGGCTGAAGAGTGGGAGGTTGGGCAAAAGTATTACCACCATCGCAGTTATAAGATACCTGTTCATCCGCCGCTTCCCCTGCCGGCTCGGAAAAAGATAGAGGCTGCTGATCAGGTTGCTGGGCGGCAACTTGACGCTGTATAGCAGGATTCCCGGAGTAAAGCTTGCCGTCCAGAACCCACTGCTCCTGTTCGCTAGAGTTAGCCCCGTATCTATTTGGAGTTTCGCTCATACTTCCTCCCCTAAATCGTTTCCCCAATTGTAAAGGTTAACCTCAATTTTGACCCCAAATAACTATTTGTCCTGGCAGATAGGGTACTAATTCCTGTCCCGGCACCCGACGCGAACCCGGGAACCGAGTTAAAGGAGCTACTTCCCCGGTGGGCGCGGCCGAAAATACCCGCCCCCGTCCTCGTTCATAAATATTAAGCCGCTCTTGCAGGCGCTGGTTTTCGGCGGCCAAACGAGTAGCCGCACGCTGCAGCTCCAGCACTCGTTTTATTCCCGCCAGGTTAATACCTTCTTCTTGAGAAAGGCGCTGCACTTCGCGCAGTTCCGCAATATCTTCGGCGGTATAACGGCGTCCCCTACCCTTAGTGCGCCTAGGAATTACCAATCCAATGCGATCGTATTGCCGCAGAGTTTGCGGATGCATCCCCGCCAGCTCTGCGGCAACCGAGATCACATAGAGTGTTTCCACCGCGGCAGCCATTATTGCCGCTCCAACTGACTACGCGGATCAAAGTCCGGGTGATCTGCACTAATCGCCTCACCCAATTGTTTGGCAATATCGACTACCCGGCTAGAAGGTTTGCGCGGATTCACTATCCGTACAGTGGCAACCACATCTAAACCGTCCAGTCCTTTCCCACGCAGACGCAGCTTAGTGCCACTATCGGATCCGGTAGGAATCTTGATAGTTGCCTGCTTGCCGCCTAAAAGCGGCACTTTAACCTTGGCACCCGCGAGCGCTTCCGCCGCAGTAACCGGCAACTGCATTTGCAGGGATTTTCCGTCAAAGGAATACACCGGATCAGGAGTAACGTGAACTGTCACTACCAGGTCCCCGTTTCCTCCCGGCCCGGGACGCCCTTTTCCACGCAGACGCAGTTTCTTACCGTCGCGAATCTTGCTAGGAATTCGCACGGTCATGCTCTCGCCGTCTACCGAAAGCTTCATAGTGCTGCCCGCCATGGCGGTGCGAAAATCCAAGGTAACTTCAGCAGCTAAATCCGGGCCTTTACCACCACCGGGAAAGCCAGAAGTTCCTGCCCCGAAAGGAGCGGATGCTCCGAAGCTAGCGCGCCCTCCCCCGGAAAACAGGGAACCAAACATGGAGCCGAGGTCACCCTCACCCAAGTTGATCCTAGCGGAGCCGCCCCCGGGAACGGTTCCGCCTCCAAACATAGCGCCTAATACGTCTTCGAAGCCTCCGGCCCCACCACGACCTGAAGCGGGGCCGGCGCTGAAACGGGCACCACCGCCCGCCATAGCGCGAATGGCATCGTATTGGCGCTTTTGTTCCGGATCGGACAGTACCTGATAGGCTTCCCCGATTGCCTTAAATCTGTCTTCAGCAGCTTGGTCACCAGGATTTTGATCGGGATGATACTTGCGCGCCAGTTTGCGGTAAGCCTTCTTAATCTCGGCCTGATTTGCCTTTTTTGACACCCCTAGGGTGCGATAAAAATCTTTTGCGACCCAATCTTGTCCGGCCATGAATGCTCACCTCCTTTATCCCTAATCTGGATTATTTACTATTACTTTTGTTGCTCGCAGTACCTGTTCACCCACTTTGTAGCCAGGCTGAAGCACCTGGGCGATGCTAGGTTCACCCTCACCACCACTTTGCGCCATCATGGCTTCATGCACGTTGGGGTCAAACTCATCACCGGTATTGCCATAGCGAGTTAAACCAAAATTGGTTTCAAGCGTGTTTTCCAATTTATTGGCAATCGATTCGAAGGGCCCTTTAAGATCCCCCGCCTCCCGCGCCGCTTGCACATCGTCGAGAACACTCAGTAATACTTGCAGTACCGCTTTTTGCCCATCCGTCCGGTGAGCAGACATCTCGGTCTTGCTACGCTTGACATAACCAGAGTATTCCTGCTGCAAGTTATAGTTTTCCGCCCGCGAGCGAGCTAACTGTTCCGTTAATTGCGCCACCTGGTCTTTCAACTGTTTTAACTCGTCACTTACATCTTCGGATTCGCTCTCCTGCGGAGCAGCGGCTTCTTCTTGCACCCCAGCAGGTCCATTTGGAATTTCTTCCCCTAGACGCGCAGCCAAATCCGCAAAAGCGGAGTCTTCATCCTGATGCTCGGTTTCTTCTGGTTTAGCACTATCAACGAGAGCTGCCTCCGCGTTACCACCAGTACCGACTGGAGCTGAAGATTCCGGCATGCCGGCATCTTGAGGATCCGAGGCCTGTGAGGCGGAAGAATCCGCTTTATTTTCTGGTTCTGGATCCGAAGTTGGATTCAATGGGTCTTTCACCTTGATCTTTATCCTCCGTTTCCCATTTTTCTCTTCCAAAGTTCTTCCTCCTGCCGGTGGGGCGCCCACTGTCGCGAGCGCCCCAGACAGTTTGAGTCTAGAGAGTTACTTATTTTCATCCTCTTCATCGACAACTTCCGCATCGATTACGTCATCCTCGGCGCCGGCGCCAGCATCCCCAGCTTCAGTTCCAGCCTCCGCTTGGCTTTGCGCCGCCTCGGCTTGAGTTTGCGCATAGAGGGTTTCCCCAATCTTTTGCGACTTGGTATTAAGCTCTTCCATCGCAGTCTTTACCGCTTCGATGTCTTCGCCTTCCAAAGCCTTCTTGACCTTGTCGGAAGCTTCGCGCACCTCTTTGGCGATTTCCTCGGGAAGTTTCTCGGCATTATCTTTCAGCAGTTTTTCGATCGAGTAAACCGTCTGTTCCGCCGAGTTACGTAAATCAGCTTCTTCGCGCCGCTTCTTATCCTCTTCCGCGTGCGCTTCGGCCTCTTTCACCATGCGGTCAATCTCATCCTTGGAAAGCGCGGAACCCCCGGAAATAGTCATTGACTGTTCCTTATTAGTGTTCTGGTCTTTCGCCGAGACATGCACAATTCCGTTGGTGTCAATATCGAAAGTAACCTCGATCCGAGGAACTCCCATAGGCGCGGGCAATATCCCAGTGAGCTGGAAGGTACCTAGCGACTTATTATCGCGAGTAAAGGTACGTTCCCCTTGGAACACTTGGATTAACACCGAATCTTGGTTATCTTCCGCAGTGGAGAAAATTTCCGAATGCTTAGTGGGGATAGCGCTATTGCGCTTAATCAGGGTGGTCATCACCCCGCCCTTGGTTTCAATCCCTAGTGACAAGGGAGTCACGTCAATCAGAAGAACGTCACTGCGATCCCCCTGGATAATCCCAGTCTGCAGGGCAGCACCGCTGGCTACTACTTCGTCGGGGTTAACCGACTTATTAGCTTCTTTTCCACCGGTCAAGGTCTTTACCATCTCGGCGACTGCGGGCATGCGGGTAGAGCCACCCACCAGAACCACGTGGTCAATATCTGACACGTGAATCTTGGCATCAGCAATTACCTGTTCGAAAGGCTTGCGGGTACGTTCTAGCAGATCCTGGGTCATTTCCTCGAAGTGGGCACGAGTGAGGCGCTCATCTAGGTGAACCGGCCCTGACTCCGCCATCGATAGGTACTGCAAAGAGATCTGGGTGGAGGTGGCAGACGATAGCTCCTTTTTAGCTTGCTCCGCGGCGTCCCGCAGACGCTGGATCGCAATCTTGTCGTTGGCAAGATCCACACCGGTATTGGTTTTAACCGTACCGATTAGCCAATCCACGATGCGCTGATCCCAGTCATCACCACCAAGGTGGTTATCCCCATTAGTGGCGCGCACTTCGATAGTAGAAAAGCCATCCTCGTCCTTCATTACTTCCAGTAAGGAAACATCGAAGGTACCTCCACCTAGGTCAAATACTAGGATGGATTCATCCTTTTCACTCTTTTCCAAACCATAAGCCAAGGCAGCGGCGGTCGGCTCATTTACCAGACGAAGTACGTTAAGCCCTGCGATTTTACCGGCATCTTTAGTAGCCTGGCGCTGCGCATCGTTAAAGTAGGCGGGCACGGTGATTACTGCATCCTGTACCGAATCCCCTAAGTATTCT
This sequence comes from Varibaculum vaginae, assembly GCF_900604285.1. Classification (GTDB taxonomy): domain Bacteria; phylum Actinomycetota; class Actinomycetes; order Actinomycetales; family Actinomycetaceae; genus Varibaculum; species Varibaculum vaginae. The sequence continues at coordinate 119,227 of NZ_UWNY01000002.1, read as the reverse complement.
TCAGCATCTTTCTTCAGTTTGCCTAAGATGAACGCACTAATCTGCTGAGGAGTATATTCCTTGTCATCAATTTTTACTTTCCAGGAGCTATCCCCCATGTGACGCTTCACCGAGGCAATAGTCCGATCTACGTTAGTTACCGCCTGACGCTTAGCAACCTCCCCTACCAGAACTTCTCCAGCCTTGGAGAAGGCTACCACCGAGGGAGTTGTGCGCTGGCCTTCCGCATTGGCGATAATCGTAGGCTGCCCCCCTTCAAGAACCGCAATCGCGGAGTTAGTGGTGCCCAAGTCAATACCTACTGCACGTGCCATAATTTTTTCCTTCCTAAGATTTTATTTAGTTAGTTTTTTAGCTCTAGGCTCTAACGGCCGATGCCCACTATTTTCGATCTTGAAGGCGCCCTCTTTTGGATTTCAGCAGCCTTGAGCCTCACACACTCAAGGCTATCAAATCCTAAGAGACTATCAAGCCGCACCCCTAAAACCTGAGTCTACTTAACTCAACTCCGCAAGAGTGGCTTTTATTCCCTTTCCCTCTAACTTTTTTCAAAAAACCTAAACAATTGCATTTACCTGTGCTTTTATTCAGAGAGTGGTCACCGATTCCCTGAGGGAACGCCAGCAGCGGTGTGCTTACTTCCCAAATTGCGCTGGGAGCGTATATCTTTTCTAAGTAAGAGTTTCCTAAAAAATAAAGGAGCAATCATGGCAGTCGAACTGGTCGAAAAGTTCAGCGAGGAACTTGTAGAGGCATTTTCCCGTCTCATCCCCCAGCTCTCGCAATCCGCCAAACAGCTAACCCCCCAGCAAATTAAAGAATTCTGCGAACAAGATGGAGTTTACCTGCTAGTTTTTCGCTCCAATGAGGGCAGGATTTTAGGAATGCTCTCCCTGGCAACCTTCAAAATTCCCACTGGAAAACGCGCCTGGATCGAGGACGTGGTTGTAGATTCGGCTGCTCGCGGCCAGGGTGCCGGCCAGAAACTGGTTGAGGCAGCAGTAGCTCACGCCAAAAAAATCGGAGCGAAAACCGTGGATTTAACTTCCCGCCCCTCGCGCGAAGCAGCGAATCGCCTCTACCGACGTTGCGGCTTTAAACAACGGGAAACCAACGTTTATCGCTACGCCGATAACTAACCCTTCCTGAAGAGCCCAACACGTCTTCGTCACAAAACTTTTGCGAAAGAGCGAGCCGAGATACTCTCAAGTTGCAAGATAAAACACAAAGTTGCTCTTTAGGGATATTCTTGCAGCTAAACATAGTTTAAATCTCAGTTTTCTACCCACAACACTGCTACCCGAAGCGTGACTTAGCTAGCAATACTCCCCTAAGATGACATTCCTGGGGTAAAAATGGTGGTAAGAGCAGTCGAGAACTAAGGATTGATTTTATGACCGCCCCGTCTATTCCCACTTTGGAACTTTCTACCGGCTACCAGATTCCACAATTCGGTTTCGGAACCTACAAGATTGCCCCTGAAGATTGTGTAGATGCGGTTAGATACGCTTTGGATCTAGGGATTCGCCATATTGATACCGCGCAGATGTATCACAATGAAGCAGAAGTAGGACGCGCGATTGAGGAATCCGGAATTCCGCGGCAAGAAATTTTCTTAACCAGCAAACTTAACAACGATAAGCATCTGCCGCGGGATGCTCGGGACTCTTTCCGGCAGAGCTTGGAAGATTTACGCACCGACTATGTAGATTTGTTTTTAATTCACTGGCCGCTTCCTACCCGTTACGACGGTGATTTCGTGCAAACTTGGCGTACTCTCCTCGAGTTCCAATATGACGAAAAAGCTCGGACTGTGGGGGTGTCTAACTTCCAGATTCACCATTTGGAGCGTTTGATTAGCGAAACCGGAGTGACTCCCGCTGTTAACCAGGTAGAGATTCACCCCCAGTTTGCCAATAACGAGGTGCGTAAGTTCCACCGCGAACACGGAATTCTAACCGAAGCCTGGTCCCCCCTAGCTCGAGGCAGGGTGTTAGGGGAAGAAAAAGTGGTCGCTGCCGCCAAGCGCCTAGGCAAAACCCCTGCTCAGGTAGTGCTACGTTGGGGCATTGAACGTGGAGACGTTCTCTTCCCCAAGTCAGTTAACCCCGACCGCATTAAAGAAAATCTGGATATTTTTGATTTCCAGCTGGACGAACGGTCCAAAGTAGATTTAGATTCCCTAGATAAGGGCGAGGACGGGCGTACCGGCTCCCACCCCGACACCATGGACATCCTCTAACCCCCTACAACATGACTAGCGACGCAAAGACTGATCTTCACGGTGGGCGCGAGGGCTAGATTTTTCCTCCCGCCCAAAAATTTGGGAAACGTAGCGACGTTTTCCAAATTTTGCGCCCGCCTAGCCGACTCGGATAAAACCTAGCCCCCGCGCACAGCTGGAACCAACCTGACCACTATGTTGCGGTTGGCGCGCTAAAAGATGCGAGAGGGCGACTTGAGCCGAGCGAAGCAAGGCTCACCAGAGCCCCGAGCGCTTTTAGCGCACCAACCTCCTAGCCCACCCCCTGCGCATCCCTATATAAAAACTAAAGTAGAGGCTAGTTTTCGCGATTGGCGTGGTAGTAGTTGATCATCGCTTTCGTAGAGGGATCTTGCTGCTCCAATACCTCTTTATCGCCAGCGATTGCCGGAGTCAGGGCTTTGGCTAGCTGTTTACCCAGCTCCACTCCCCACTGGTCGAAACTGTTAATCCCCCATACCACCCCTTGCGTAAAGGTGATGTGTTCATAGAGGGCGATTAACTGCCCCAATACCGAGGGGGTTAACCGCGGCGCCATAATCGAGGTCGAAGGCTTGTTTCCGGGGAATACTCGCGCCGGTACGATCTGCTCGGGTGTCCCCTCGGCACGCACCTGATCCGCGGTCTTCCCAAAAGCTAGCGCCTGGGTCTGGGCGAAGAAGTTACCCAAGAATAGCTCATGTTGATCATTCTCTCCATCTTTTAATGGCCAAGTGGGATTAGCGAAAGCAATAAAGTCCGCCGGAATCATTTGAGTACCTTGGTGAATCAGCTGATAGAAGGCATGCTGCCCGTTAGTGCCCGGCTCTCCCCAGAAGATTTCACCAGTATCGTAGGTTACCGCTGCACCGTCCCAGCGCACTGCCTTACCATTAGATTCCATGGTTAACTGCTGTAAGTAGGCGGGGAAACGATGCAGGTATTGAGAATAGGGCAACACTGCATGGGTGGGCGCATGTAGGAAATTGCGGTACCACACGTTAAGTAGCCCCATCAAAATGGGGACATTTTCTCCTAACGGAGTGGCCCGAAAATGTTCATCCACGGCGTGCATTCCGGATAGGAAATCAGAGAATCCATCTTTCCCGATAGCCACTGCCAGTGCGGTACCTACGGCAGAATCTACCGAGTAGCGTCCTCCTACCCAATTCCAGAAACCAAAGGCATGAGCCGGATCAATCCCGAACTCAGCTACAGCACTGAGGTTGGTAGAAACCGCCACGAAATGCTTCGATACTGCCTGGCGAGCGTCTTGATTGCTAAGCTGTTCAGTTGTTTCTTTCCCCTTCCAGATTCCGCGAGCAGCCAGCTGTTCTAGTAGCCAGCTGCGGGCTGCCCGGGCATTGGTTAGGGTTTCCAAAGTGGTGAATGTCTTAGAGGCAACTATGAAGAGAGTAGTTTCCGGGTCTAGATCCCTTACTTTTTCACACAGATCCGTGGGATCGATATTGGATACGAAACGGCACCCAAGTCCCGGTTTCACATAAGGACGTAGCGCTTCATAGGCCATCGCCGGCCCTAAATCTGAGCCTCCGATTCCGATGTTTACCACGGTAGTGATGGGTTTACCGGTGATTCCCACCCATGTACCACTGCGCACTTCCTCGGCAAAAGCATAAATCCTCTCTAAAACAGCGGCTACATCGGCACTAACATCCTGACCGTCAACCTTTAGATTATCTTCTGACGGCCGCCGCAGAGCGGTATGTAGTACTGCGCGATCCTCGGTGGTATTAATATGAACACCTGCGAACATTGCGTCCCGATGCGCCTCTACTTTGGTCTGTGCTGCCAGGCGTGCCAATGCCGCCAATATCGGAGCGGTCACCAGATTTTTTGATAAATCTACCTGTAAATCTGCGATCTTAAAGGTCAAGTCCTCGGCGCGATTGGGATGATGTTGGAACCAACCCGCTAAGTCAGGCTGAAATGACCTGGCAAGATTCTCTAGCTCTTGCCAAGCCTGGGTGGTACTGGGATCAATGGGAGCACTCATGTTTTCTCCTGTTCAAAAGTTTTTAAAGATCAGTGACTGGTAGTTCCCGAACTTCAACATCCCATTCGTCACGGGAAACCACGGGAATAATGTCAACCAGCGGCAACCACCATTGGTTGAGAGGACGACGCACCTGTTGATCTACCTTGTCCTGCATTTGCAACAGCGGGAAAGTCTCAATTCCCTTCTCAGCCAGCCCCACCCCTAAAGGTTCGGTTCTATTTTGAGCAAATTGCGCACTGAGCTCTTGGATTGCCACCCGTACGAGACGCGTAGCTAGAATTCGATCAAAGGGCGAGGGCTCTCCACCTTGCTGCAAGTGTCCGAGGGCGGAATGACGTACATCGAAGAGCCCTTTCGATTCTTGTGCGAACACGGAGGCAATAAACTCTCGGTCATATCTACCGCCGGCTTCTTCATTATGTAGAACCAAGCACAGGCGGCGACCGTCACGGAAAGAATTCCGCATCATACGCACGTCACTCGCCAGATTTTGCAGATCGTAGGGGAATTCATCAAGGTAAACCAATTCTGCTCCCGCTGCGATACCTGACATTAAGGACAGGTACCCACAGTGACGACCCATCGCGTCGGCAACGAAACAACGCCTTGAAGCTGCCGCCGATTCCCGGATGCGGTCTAATGCCCATACCGCATTATTTAAGGCAGAATCGGCTCCGATGGAGAGTTCTGAACCCGGCAAATTATTATCAATTGAGGCCGGAACACAAATCATGGGGATATTAAACGCGGGGTAGCGAGAAGTTTCCTGACGCATCTGGTTAATCGAAAGGTAAGCGTTATAACCCCCGATTACCACCAGGGCGTCAATATGGTGTTCTTCCAGCGCACGCCCTATCGCATAGTATTCTTCTACCTTAGGAATTGGGCGTAGGGTTCCCAGTTCGGCTCCTCCGTCAAATCCCCATCCTTCAACATCTTCCCAGGCGAGGGGCTTCACTTTCCCGGACATGAGTCCGTCAAAAGATCCGTAAATCCCCAGCATTTCAAATCCGCAATCGATGCCTTGCCGCACTGCCGCGCGGGCGGCAGAATTCATCCCAGGAGCCAGCCCCCCCACGTGCATGATTGCTACCCGCCGTGCATCAGCGGGCAGCTGGTCTTCTTCGGGAGGAGTCGACATTACTTCATTAATCGCCAGCATCTCACTGAAAGAGCGACCGCGTGCTTGCACCGCTTTTTCGTATTCTTTTGCCTTGGTGAATTTGGCAACCGCGCGGGTGTCCGTGACGGCTTTCATCAAAGGTAGCCGAGCTACCCGATTGTTACGAGCCCCGATAATTACCGGCTCAGAGTTTTCGTCTTGGTGCAATACTTCATAAGCGGCAGCGTACCCCAGGGCAGTGGGCATCCAACGGTCATAGGCAGAGGGGGTACCACCACGCTGTACATGCCCCAAAATCGTCAAGTGCGGGCGCTGTCCAGTTTCTTGCTCAAGGGCATCACAAACATCGTTAGCAGCGATGGGATTGCCGTCATGATCGATAGCTCCCTCGGCAACCAGTACTATTGATTCGCGCCGCCCAGCTTTACGCCCAGCTGCAAGTTTGTTTGCTAAGGTCTTTTGCCAGCCATCCTCGGGAGGAGCTTCGGGAATAAACACATAGTCACAACCACGAGCAACCGCGCTCATTAACGGTAGGTACCCACAATGCCGCCCCATTACCTCTACTACGAAAGTCCGGCGGTGGGAGGCAGCGGTAGATGATAATTCGTCCAGAGCCACCAGGATTCGCTGCAGGGCAGAATCCGTCCCGATGGTCATATCAAATCCCACCAGATCATTGTCGATAGAACCGACCAACCCAGCAACCCGCAACTTTTCATGTCCGGCAATCTGCTCGGGGGTCAGTTCCCCTTGCTCCACCAATTCGGCCAGCAGGCTAGGCCACTCTTCTTGGAACTCATTGGTTCCCGCAAGTGAACCATCCCCGCCGATAGAAATTAGTCGGTCAATCCCCTGTAGAACCAAGTTTTTAGCGGCTTTTCGCAAACCGGAACGTTCCCGGAACTCTTGACAGCGAGCAGTGCCAATGACTGTTCCGCCTTTATTGAGCACACTAGACACATCTGACCAGCCCAAAGGCTTAATCATCTCGCCGCCGGTAACTGCCCCTTGCCAACCTTCAAGAATCGCGTATGGTTGAGCCCCCATTTTTAGGGCGGTGCGTACGACTGCCCGCACTGCAGCGTTCATCCCCTGGGCATCCCCGCCCGAGGTTAAGACTCCAAGCCGTTTTGGTTGCCCTTGCGTAGACTGACCCATTATTCCTCCTCTTTGAAGGCTGGCCCCTAGGCGCTTCCCCTGGCCACCAGCGTCATCATTTTGTCTACTTCTGCTGGATCAGGCGCTTCCACCTTTTCTCCAGACAAGAACTTGCCGAGAGCCTGGGCATACATCTGGCCACTGGCTTCGGGATTAAAATCAACAGAAGTCAGGGGGGGATTGAAAAGCGCCCCTTCGGGGGCGTTCCCCACTCCAATCACCGCACAGTCGTTGGGAACCATCCGCCCACACATCCGCAGCGCCTGAACTACTTCCATCGCTAAGAAATCATTATGGCAAATAAATCCGTCGACTCCGGGATTCTTCGAAAAGAGTTGCACCAGTTCTCCCGATAATTTGGGAGAATTATATTCAGTGGTCAGCATGGTGGGGGTAGGACATCCCCCGAAGATACATCCTTGCAGCACTCCGGCATAACGTAATTGGTTCAGGTTTTTAAGGAGGGCGCTATCAGAGCACAAATAAACAAGGTTTCGATGCCCGGAGGAAACCATCCGCGAAGCCATTGCCCGCCCGGAGGCCCCATAAAGCGCTGCCACCACTGAATACATCGGAGAATCGGTGGCAAAAATTGCCGGTTTTATCTGCACTCCCTGGCTCTGCAACTGGTCATTTTGCTCTGCGCTAAAGGGAACTAACGGCAGAATCGAACCAATCCGTTTTGCGCTATCTGCTAGCGCATCGACATCGAGCTGATCATTGTTTAGCTGAACCGGGATTAAATCAATCCCCATTTTGGCAGTTTCGAATGCTGCCCGCATCACCGTGCTGAGCATTGGAGAATTATGTGGCATCGGAGGGATAACCAATAGGAATCGTTTGGGATCTGCCTGTTGATCCTTCGCCACTGTCTCCCTCCCTGCCATGATGCCGAGTTACTCTAAGTTTTTAGCTCTCAGTTCTAAAGTTAATACTAGCCTATTTCACCGATCCAACCAGTGCTAAAAATCGGGACGGACGCTTGGTGGTTGCGTCCGTCCCGAAAGATCCACTCTGCTTGGAAATATTCAAATGGAAATCACCTAAGAAAACCCAGCTTTACCTGGACTTCAAGTTAAGAATTTCCTTTGAGGCGCCGAGCTAGATTTTCAATCAGCACCTCCATAAAGCCATCGGTGTCCAACCACGGATGATCCGGAGCGATCAGACTCGCTAGGTCTTTGGTCATCTGTCCGCCTTCAACGGTGTCAATAATGACGTCTTCTAAAGTTTGGGCGAAGCGAGTAACTTCCGGGGTGTTGTCCAATTTCCCGCGATGTGCCAGACCGCGTGTCCAAGCATAAATAGAGGCGATTGGATTAGTGGAGGTTTTCTCCCCCTGCTGCCAGCGTCGATAGTGCCGAGTTACCGTACCGTGCGCCGCCTCAGCCTCCATCGTGCGACCATCGGGGGTCATTAATACCGAGGTCATCAGCCCGAGGGAACCGAAACCTTGCGCAACAGTATCGGACTGAACATCGCCATCATAGTTCTTGCAAGCCCAGATATATCCACCTTCCCAACGCAACGAGGAGGCCACCATATCGTCTATCAAGCGGTGTTCATAGTGCAGCCCAGCTTCCTCGTATTGTGCTCTAAATTCGGCCTCATAGATGTCGGCAAAGATATCTTTAAACTGCCCATCATAGGCTTTCAAAATAGTGTTCTTGGTGGACAGGTAAACCGGGTAACCCCGCAGCAGACCGTAGCGGAAGCAGGCTCGGGCAAAATCTTTAATGGAATCGTTGAAGTTATACATCCCCATAGCCACTCCCCCACCTTCGGGGTATTCAACCACGGTATGTTCGATAGGCTTTGAGCCATCTTGGGGATGGAAAGTAATGGTGAGACTACCAGCACCGGGAACCTTAAAATCCGTAGCCTTGTATTGGTCACCGAAGGCGTGGCGGGCAACTACGATCGGTTTCGTCCAGCCACCGATCAACCGGGGAACGTTGCGCATAATGATAGGTTCCCGGAATATTACCCCACCCAGGATATTGCGGATAGTGCCATTGGGAGATTTCCACATTTTCTGCAACCCGAACTCTGCCACCCGACCTTCATCGGGGGTAATGGTCGCGCATTTAACCCCTACACCGTGTTCCTTAATCGCGTTAGCAGCGTCAATCGTAACTTGGTCACCGGTAGCGTCACGATTTTCAACACCAAGGTCGTAGTAACGAAGATCCACGTCCAGATAGGGAAGGATTAGTTCGTTACGGATTTTCTGCCAAATAATACGGGTCATTTCATCGCCGTCTAGTTCGACGATCGGGCCGGCTACTTTGATCTTTGCCATGAATAACTCCAAAAGCCTTAGTTTTAAGTCCTTGGCCTTAACTTTACTCGACATCGAGATAAATTGGCAATGGCCAGCACTGTGAACTGGCAGGCGATTTCGCGGCTCACAGCCCCAGGTATTCCCAGCCCTGCTACCACCGCGCAGCGATGAACGCTTCACCCAAAGTAGCTTCTTACCTTAAATTGGTTATATGCGGGTTCAGATTGGAAAAACTCCTGCGGCCAGGCCGGCGCCCCTGATCTGGCTCGAGGCCGGACTGGGCGGGTCTATGCACAGCTGGAACCTAACTTTTCCCATTCTTTGCCGCGCTTTTCACTGCGCCCGCTCCACTCGCTCCCCCATTTTGTACCCCGAAGCGGACGCGGAAGTCACTTGGCAAAGCCTAGTAACCGAGATGCGGGAGGGCGGGGAAGAAACTGCCCGCCACTTGGGGGCTACCTTCGACAATCCCCTGCCGGTAGTGATGGTAGGACACTCCTATGGGGCGATGCTGGTGCGAGTTTGGGCGGCGCAGCTACTTAAAGCCCGCGCTCCCTCCCGGGTAAAACCAGTAGGAATCGTACAAATAGATCCCTCTTTTGAAGGAAACAGCGAGGGCGCCAGCCCCCTCTATCAGGAAATCGAACAAAAGATCCTCACTTGGATTTACCGCGGCGCCGCCCGCGAGCAGCCTTCTTTTTATATGGCCTGGAAAGATCTACAAGAAATTGATTTATTGGATCGCCGACTGCCCCAACTGGTGATTTCCGCCGCTCACCGCCGCAATGGCAAAACCTGGCGAGGACTGACTTCCTTTGCTCGCGCGATTGATGCCCGCCTGGTGCGGGCCGACTCTTCCCGCCACCTCTTGCAAGTTTTTGACCCGGTGACCGTCGCCAGCCAGATTCTAGAGTTCACTACTAGCGTCCACGAGCAACTAGCTAATAAGGATTTTTAAGCATTAAAGACATTTTGCAATAACCCGAGGAAAACCTATACCCCGGAAATAACTTAGGCGTTCCTAAGAGCATGCTTTAATACCCTAATCACTCTCTGAGCACTTGCTATAAGCAGCTACCTTCGATTAAATTAATAATGTTTTAATTGCCGAAAATTCAGATAGAGAACACCGATATTCGCCCTCGAAAAGAAATGTTGGTGTTGAAAGTTAGGAAGTCCCTGTGAAAGTTTCGCTAAAGAAAACTCTGTCCCTGATGCTGGCACTCGGCTTGATTCTTCCAGGGGCGACGTTCCTCTCCCACCCTCTGGAAGCTGGCGCCGCCGAAACCAGCAAATACGCAGACAAACTAGAAGTGCAACCGGTTAAGCTACCGAAAGGCGAAAAGGCGAAGGATTACGTCAGCAACCCGAAGCAACCTGATATCTACACGCTTCGTAGCGACTTTAAGGTTGAAAGAAATGGGGAGTACGACATCAACTATCAACCCTATGTGGCGACCGTAGGGGCAGCGGCTACTCCAGAAGAAAAAGACAAGGTAAACATAAATATTAAGTTTCCGGATTTCCCGGGTTACGGTAAGCCCCAAGATAACGGCAATCCCCTAGACCAATTTCTGATCAACTATCAAAAAGTTGTGGACGCCGCGAAAAAGGGTAAAAGCAGTGGGAATACCGAATACGGAATCACTCACCAAAATTCCCAAGACTTTAAGTATGACGCAAAAAAGAAAACTATTAACGTCAGACACGTTTTCCAAGACATCAGTGATTTTAACAAATACGGTAATAAACCTGGAGAAACCGACGAAACTAAAACTACCGCAGAAGGTAGCGTAGGCTCGAACCTGAAAATTTCGCCTTTACCAGCAAAGGAAATAAAAGGTTTCGTTCCGGAAACCGAGTTTATCCAGATACAAGTTCCTCTAAATACCGCGAAATTTACCGTGGAATATCGTTACAACCGTAACCACTATGACGCTACTTTCGACACTGATGGGGGTACGGAAGTTCCTACCCGCACTCTTTACTACCAGCAAGTAATCCCCACCCTGGATACCAAAGATATCCCCAAGAAAGTGGGAGCTACCTTCCAAGGCTGGAAGCCTTCGATGGAGCTAAAAGATAAATCGGGCAAGACCTTTAAAGCCGGCGAAGTCATTAAAGACGGAAATGGCGACGCGATTAAAGATCTAAACGCCAACCTGATAATGCCATCTGAAAACATCAAGTTTACCGCAAAGTGGAAGGACGATCCTAAGGCAGATTATGCAGTGCAGTTCTGGACGGAAAAGGCCGACCACCCCGAGAAGGCTTCTCTTTTAGACAAATACGACTTCGTGGGTACCCATGTTTATAAAAGTCAAGACACCGGTACTCGCCCTAACCTAGCTAACGAGCCAGTGAAGGGCGTAGAGTTTCCGGATCTAGATCAAAAACGCTTAGAAAGAATTTACAGAGGGGAAAAGTTTGGCGGAAACCAGTTCTTATACATTAATAAATTCTATAAATACAATAAAGAATTAACCGATAAAGAAAACGCGGACCCCAACAATCCCAGCCTAGTAAAGTCTGTTTCTTCCAACGGCAAAACCGTCTATAACATTTACTATGACCGGCAGGTCTATGATCTTTACTTTACTAAGTCCAATAAGCAACCGGAGTCAGCTACTTTCTATCCCGAAATTTGGCGACATGGCAAACAGTTAGGAGGTCCGGGAGATCCCTACCACTTTAAGGCCAGGTTTAACCAGCTGATGAGAGAATGGCCGGATGATGCCCAAGAAACCAAGGGGTTTTCCGAGGGTAAGCAAAGTTATGGATGGGGACCAAACTACGCCGTACCAGAATGGGATTCATACTATGACACTCCCCCCTACCGACTATCGGCTAAAGAGTTCCTGGATATGACCCGTTACGAGGAGCGGGGCGGTTATACCAGTGAGATTGATGCTGGTAATGGCGTTACTATACCTGCAAATCAGAAGGCTAACCCGCAAACTTTCACCACCCTTTCCTTTGGTATCGCCCAACGGGGTGGCCCAGGTGAAGACGGCCAGCCAATGCCTCACCACATGGACTTTTGGATGGACGGCTTTAAGCCCGGTGAAACCATCATTGACTATGACCTTTATAGGACCAAGGCGGATACATCTTCCCTAAGCTATGGGCACAAGTACCCGGTGGTGCAGGGCTTTACCCCTGACAAATTTAGCGAAATCTCGCAGCAGCTTACCGAGGACGAGCTTGACGCCGTTAACGAGGAGAGGGAAGAGATAACCCCATTTCCAAATGAAACGATAATTGACCAGTATGATTTCGAACGCACCAAGGGCAGAATGTATTTTTTGCCCACATTCTTTAATCGTGCCGATGAATTCGGTGACCCCAACGATGGCAGTGAAGCATTTAAGAAAAATGGCTATATTCGCTTCCACTACCACCGGAATAAGTACAAATTGCGGTTCAACAATGATCCCGCAAAGCTCATGGATGACAGCGAGTACAACAAAACTAATCAAACAGATATCTTCTTCCAACAACCCTTAAAGGATTTAAACCTAGATAATCCTCAAACTTTATTGAAACTAGATCTGACGGATTTGGTGGAAAAAGATGACGACGGAAACTATCGGATTAAAAGACCAAAGGGACTGGCGCCTGAAATGGTATTTAAGGGTTGGGCGCTAGACCCGGCCGGACAGAAACTGGTTTGGGAAAACAAGGAAACGATGCCCGCTCACAACCTGGTGCTCTACGCCAAGTGGGGGGAACCAGACTACAAGTGGAAGGTAACCTTTGACCCCAATGGGGGCAAGTTAGACCCCATTGCGGCGGAGAAAGTTACCACCGCCCGCAAGACTATTAAGGAAGGCGATATCAACGACCAAAAAGAAGTCACCTACGCCACAAAGGGCACAGATGAAGGAGACAAGCAAGTATTTACCCTCGTGCAGCGGCAAAAGCTGGGCGCGCCACAGAAACCAACCCGAAAAGGCTACAGCTTCATGGGTTGGGAGGTACTGCGCTACACCAAGGACGCCGACGGTAACTACACCGAGCAAGCAGACACCTCTTATCGGAAGACCTACGGGGTTCCAGAGCTTTATTCCTTTGGTAACGATGTAGTTGCCCCGATTTATCTGAAAGCCATTTGGGTAAAAAATGATATGCAGGATGTGCAGGTTTTCCACCATTTCTTGGATAATAATCTAGCAATTGATAAGACCGTGAAGGATAATCCCGCTAAAGAAACTATCGAAAACCAGCGCGCCGGTAAATATGTGGCCGCCATTGGTTCTAAGCAAGACGCCAATTGGATTTTGGCTTCCGATGCAGATTTGCAGAATACCAAAGACAAAGAAACCAAAAAGTTCTATGACGATTATCAAAAGCTGGCTGACGAGCTGGGAAACCGGGCAACGAAAGGTAACCCCTATTTCCAAACCCTCCTGGTAGAGGCGAAAAAGAAATCAGAGGATGGCACCTTAGTTGATAATCCAAACAATGAATTCCATTTCTTCTATCGCCCCTTTAGAAGCCGCCACTACCAGGTGAACTATGTGGACGAAAGAGCTAAGACAGAGTTGGCAAAGCCCGGCATCACCGCTGCTGAGAGGCAGAAGATAATTGATAAATACCGCATCTTGGATCAAGAACAAGTCACCAGTGGAGCCCGGCATTACGATGCTCGCAACTATAAGCCGATCATTGGCTGGAAACTGGTTTCGGATCCCCAACAGCAGCTTTTCTACGATGTCGACGAAGATACTAACCAGCTAAAGGGCACAAATGCTAGAGGTACAGAGGGAGTTGACTTCTTTTATAAAGACAACGAAATCAACTTCTTCTATAAGGACGTCAGGGTCATTGAAGTACCGGAGGGAGGCAAAACTCCAGACGGATATGTCCGAGTAAAATTTAAGGCCAGCGATGGCGGTTCCTTTGGCAAAGATGAAAAGGGGAACCCTATTAAGGAAATTGATTACGACGTGCTGGAAGGCACTAAGTTTAAGTCGATTCCGGTTCCTAGAGAATTGAAGAAGGGTGATGCTCCCGAAAAGGGCAAATATTACATCACCCCGGAAGATGGCAAGACCTTTGAAAAGTGGGATCAAAATCTCCTGTTATCCCAAGAAACCATCATCAAAAAGAGGGACGACGAATCTCCTTACGTCTTTACCGCTATGTTTGACTGGTTTACTCTCACCACCGAGGGCATGGCTATTACCGAGGCCTTCACTGATCCCGCTAACACCTGGACAAATGATTTTGCACCAAAGTTGGATGTTTTAAAGCAACTGATTAAGGCAAAAGGTAAGGACGATCAGATAAAACCCTTGCCCGAGTATGAAAGTATCGAGTTCTCTGACGCTGCTGGTAACGAAGTAAAAACCCCTGCCGACATCTACAAGCTGGTAAGCGAAAAAGGTAAGACTGACGCAGAGGAACAATTCCTAGCTATAACCCTCAAGGCGAAAGTAATAATTAAGGGAGAGAAAAATAAGCGGGAAATTGACGTGCCTCTAAAGGTCTATAAAAACCGTTACGACGCCCTCCCCTCATCAGGGGAAATGCCCGACTTCTTGAAGACGGCAACAAGCGGTAATGGTGATTTAGTGAACCTGTTAAAGGACACTAAAGCCCAAAACTACGTAAAGGTAACGGTCAATCCCACTAACAAACTAGGCAATCTAACTCCTAAGAGCTACTGGGTGAACCCCAAAGCCTGGGTAGAGATCCCAGAAATTGCGGTAAGCGATGAAGACAAGGTTTCTTCCAGATTTAAGCATTGGTCTGCCGACCAGGAGACCTTAAATCAAGACCAGACCAAAGACGGAGTCTATGACTTTAGCAAGCGACACAAATTCTCTGCGAACGCAGTCATCGCCCCCATCTTTACCCCAGAGGAAGAGCCCCCGGCGCCGAGTACACCGGAGCCATCAGTAACACCGACCAAGCCAGAAAAACCGGAAACTCCATTACCTCCCGCGCCGAGTACGCCGGAGCCATCAGTAACACCGACTGAGCCGGAAACACCGGAAACTCCATTACCTCCCGCGCCGAGTGCCCCTGAACACCCAGCAACACCGACCAAGCCAGAAAAAACTGTGCCCCCAGCGCCTGCTACCCCGCAGAGCAAACAGATCGTTTCTGACTCTCCAGTAACCGGAGCTAACGGTCTGCTCTATCTATGCGCGGCAGCTTTGTTTACCGCAGCTGGCAGCCTGGTAGTAATACGCAGAAAACGGGCAAGGAAGTAACCGGTACCACTGGAAACAACGCCTGGGAATAAAACAAAGAGGGCGGGGATGCACAAAACTTGCGTCCCCGCCCTCAAAAAACTATTTACTGTTATTAGTCATCCTGATTTAGGATTTCGCCGCTGCCCTCTATTTGACGAGTACCGCGCTGCACCGCAATCTTGCGGGGCTTGGCCTCCTCAGCTACCGGAATAACCAGCTTTAGCACCCCGTCCACATACTCTGCCGCTACCTGATCCAGGGCTACGCCATTACCCAAGGTGAGTTGGCGAGCGAATGTACCGAAGGGACGTTCATGGGTAAGCCACTGGGCGCCCGCGATTTCGGGGGATTTGCGCTCGGCACGAATAGTGAGGGTGCGATCCTCAATATCGATATCTACGCTGGCTGGATCCACCCCCGGTAAGTCAAACAGGGCAATGAACTTTTCCCCATCACGATACAAATCCAGGGGCATAGCAGCCCGAGAAGGACCTTGACGCATAGCGTCATCAAAAATCGCTTCCATCTGACGGAAGGGATCATACCTGCGAACCATGATTACTCCTTACCCCCGCTGAAGCCGCGGGAAATCTTCTTGCCGAGAAGTTCTCGGCCTCACGTTTTCTATACTGGCACTCTATGCGCTAAAGTGCTAGCAAATTATTCCGGGGGCGAAACCTTAAGCCCTATAGACTCAACTTTAATTTTTTATTTCCCTCCATCTCCCCAAAATCAAAAAAATGCTTTTACCAGCAGATACAACTCCCTTTCCCTACCCACTGGAGGTCTCACACCAAAATGCCGCCCCAAAGCCGCCCGAAAACCGCTCGCTACTGAGAAAATAAAAACATGAGCACGCGATACCTACCTTTATTCGTCTACGGCACCCTGAAACTTGGTTCGCGCGGCTTTGGCTCTAGTCTGAAAGCCGCGGTGACCGAATTCGCCCCGGCATATCTACAGGAGGCCTCCCTGTATATCGGAGCCTCCTACCCGATGGCAATCCGTTCTATCGGCGGAACCGGAATCGTAGGACAAATTCTCTTAGTAGAACAGCGCCTATTTGAAGAAACCCTCGAAGAACTCGATGAATACGAGGGATACCTGGGAGAAGGCGACCCCAATAATATGTACACCCGCCAAACTGTGCGAGTAGAGGTATTCCCGGACGAGGACAGCACCTGGGAAGGCCCCACCCAAGATGTACAAGCCTACGTTTATATGGCTACCCCCGATTCCTTCCGTGAGCACCGCAGCGAACTGGTACTGTCTCCCAGCGGAAATTGGGAAAATCACGAGGAAGAATGGGAAGAACTTTCCCCCACCCTCGATAATTTTGAAGACCCAAACTACGACGAGCGTTTTGCCGACGACGAGGGCGAGAACAACCTAGACCACTAAGCCTACTTTTTTCCTTTCACCCCCGCTGCCAAAGACTGCTGGTACTTCATCATCACCTGTTGCTGAGACTGCTGCCCTGCCAGGAACCAGCGGCCATCAATTTCCTGCCAGCCCATTATCTGTAAGGGCATACCCTTTTTATCCTTAATTAATACTGCTTTTACCCTGCCAGCATCTGCCGCCTTTTCGGGCACAAATACCATATCTTTTAGCTTGATAGCGGGATTATCTGGCACCTTCGCAAATGCTTTTTTCGCAACAGACGTGCACTCCCCCACACTATTACTGTTTCCTTTGGATTTTTTACCCAAGGCTGCCACCAGTTCCCCGCGTGCAGTCGGAGAGCTAAGCCCACATAGAGTTTCGGCGTCCTTATCCAACAGCGCCCCATAATAGGACCGCGCCCCTTCCTTGGGGGAAGCCGCCCCCTCGGAAGCAAAGAGCTTTTGCAAAATCCCACTAGCATAAAGCCCTACTACAACCAGGGCAATAATTGCTAGTACCCCTAAAATCCAACCAGCGACACGACGAGAATTCGAATGCGCCCGCTTAACTGACTCAGATTTCTTTACCGATATCTGGGAAACATCAAAAGAACTCCCGGCTGACAGAGCCGAAACTTCCTCGCGGTTAACATGGCCTCCAACTTGGTTACCCCAAACCCGCACGTCTTCATCTTTTTCACCGGCTACAGCTGATTTTTTCGGTGATTCTTGCCCACTACCGGCCAAAGGTAAGATTTCAGGAATACGAAATTCCTGGCCATCAGTCTCTCCGCTGGTATCATCAGTTTCCGTAAGTTGGTCAGGATGCTCATCTTCTCGTTGTAATTCCACATCCTTACCTGGCAGGAAAGAAACTTGTTTCCCATCCTCCTCACTGGTTTCTGGCACGGAATTTTCTTCCCCGTTCGCCGCCGGCGAAACCTTTTTCGAATCCTCGGAGCTCTTATTGGCATCACCTAAGCCATGCCCAGCCGTTTCTTCTTTATCTTCTTCCTTACTCATAGGGCGATACTACCGGGAAAACCCTGCTAAATGCTTATCGATATGCCACTAACGCTCGCGAAGGAGAGTAATCTCCGATACCCTGAAAACAGGTCAAATAGAATCAGGGTTATAAAACAGCTGGTTAAAGGCCGCTAAAAGATATTTAGATAACTAAGTTGGGATAAGTAATGGCAACCGCAGAAAAAGATAAGAAAAAACCGACCGTAGTACCCACAACTGAGGAAGCCAAGGAACTAATCCCTGCCAATAATATTGCGACGGACCAAGGTCAGGGACTGACCACGGTTGCCGACCAGGTAGTAGCCAAAGTTGCCGGCCTCGCCATTAAAGAGATTCCGGGAGTTTATGATCTGGGCACCTCCGCTGCTCGCGCCCTAGGAGCTTTGCGTTCGAAAGTTGGCGCCTCCGAGAGTATCACTCAGGGAATTTCCGTAGAAATCGGGCAGACCCAAACCGCACTAGATGTGGTGCTGATTGTGGAATACCCCCACCCGGTGCACCAAGTAGCCGACCAGGTACGGGAAGCGATTTTCTCCGCTGTCGAGGGTCTGGTGGGCTTGGAAGTTACCGAAGTAAATATCAAGGTAACTGACGTTCATGTCCCTAGCAACGAGGACGAGGATGAAAAGGAAAATAAGGATCTGAAGTAATCCTCGCCGGAAAGGAAAATAAAATGACCACCATATCCGGTATTTTTTTTGGTGCTTTCCTGGCCTATATGGCCGTGGCTCACGGGTTTTTTGGATTTCTAGTCTCCGTTCTTTTTATGTCCATTGGGGCAATCTTAGGGAGAGCAGCTGCTGGCAAACTAGATCTGAAAGGCATTGGTGAGGCTCTAATCGGCAAGCACACTACCACCTCCGATTAAGGAGGAGGCGGTAGATGTTATCCGCTACGGAACTTTCCAAACTCACGGGAATCACCACGGTTTCTGCTCGTGCCATCCAAACCATTGTGGCTGCTACCGCCGAACGTCGATTCAGGGTTCCCAATGAGGTAATAAAGGTCAGTACCCACGATGACCAGGGGCTATTGGGGATAGATATTTCTTGCCCCTTAAATTCTGATGCCCTGAACACCATTGAGCATACCCCGGACGCTTCCGTGTTTTCCCTGGCAAGTCAAGCGCGAAAAGATATCGTTACCCGCGTTAGCAAAATCGCGGGGGTAAAAGTTGGGAAAGTGAACCTGAGGCTAACCGGAATACACAGACAGACAGAAAAGAGGCGGCTGAAATGAACAATAAAACTGGCCAGCCGCGGCTATATGTTTCCTATCTAGTTAGACGAGAAACCCACTCCTCACGAGCGTTAATCAGTATCACCCTGGCACTATTCTTCATTGCTGGGCTAGGGTATTTAGCCACGGAGGGAGCGCTGTCCGCGTTAGGACGTCCTCCCTTGGTAATTAGTCCCCAAGATTTGTGGGAACAGACTCCCGCTGTTTTGCAGGAGAAATACCGCTCTCTAGTTTTCCTCGTAGGACTAATGCTAGGGCTTTTAGGGCTGGGGTTAATAGCAAAAGCGCTTTTCCCCGGAGTGCTCAGTAAACATGCATTAAAGGATGAACGTGCCGCTTATGTGGCCGATGACAGGGTGATCGCCTCCGGAATTTCCCGCTTGCTGCGCGAAGAAGCTAGGCTCCCTGCTGGAACGGTGACTACCGCGGTCAGTAAACGCCGCTCGCTAAGCACCATTACTCCCAGTACCGGTCGTCCGCTTGACCAAGAACAAATGCTCAAGTTCACGAAGGACGAAGTTACTTCTTGGCAGCTGCAGCCGCGGCTAAAAACCGCAGTTAAGGTCACCATCGAGGGGAGGCTAGAAAAGTGAAGAAACTACCGCGGGCATTGAACCGGATTCTTCTGTTTGTCTTCGGTTTGCTTTTTTTAGCCACCGGAGCAGCACTGGTGGGAGTGACAACCTATGCGCCGCTGCGCGAGCTGGCGTTTAAATATCGCTCACGTCTAGACAGTGGATACGCTTCCCTAGCTCAGCAAGCAACTTTTCAAGTCTCCGGTTACCAGTTTTCTTGGGTGCAGGTGGGACTGATTGCAGTCGCGATTATTGTCGCCCTCTTGCTAATCACTTGGATCTTTTCCCAGGGAGGCGGCAAGATCCGCTCACTGGCTTTAAATGCAGCCGGGAAAGATTCCGAAAAAGAGGGCGAGATTACCGCCGAATTGGGTTTAATCCAAGACCTTATCGAGCAGGAAGTCACCGACAGCCGCTGGATCTCGTCTTTGAAAGTGGCCTCTTGGGAAGTCAAGAAACGGCCCGGACTGCTGCTAAGTGCCGCAGTTTATAAGGGAGCGAACCCTCAGGAAGTAAAAGCTGAGCTTAAACGGGCAATCGCTACGCTTGATCAGGTTTTAGGAATAAAAATGCCGATTCTGGTGCGATTAACCACGAATTGGCGAAGTAACTTAGGATCTGCGGACCGCGTAGATTCATAGAAAAAATAAAGGAGAACAATATGGGATTAGACGACAAGATTAAGAATGCCGCTGAAGACTTGGGTGGCAAGGCTAAAGAAGCTGCTGGCAAACTCAGCGGAGACAAGAACGTAGAAGCCGAAGGCAAAGTTGATCAGGCCAGCGCAGAAATCAAAGAGAAGGTTTCTGAGTTCTCGGATAAAGCCAAGGACATGGCCGAAGAAGCCGGCGCAAACCTGAAGGCTGCTGCCGAAAAAATTAAGGAAGGTTTCTCTGACGATAAGTAAATCCAGAGAAAACTAAGCTTTTAAAGTAGCTAATTTAAGGATCGGGACGCTACCGCCTCCCGATCCTTTTATGATTACCTACCTAAAGTCTCTAGGGTCTATACACGCGGTCGTGCTGGTTAAAAACTTGCAGTTAATCCAGTTGCGAGGGCGAAACTTTAGTTTCGTCGCCAATACGCATATCAGCGATTTTTCCGGCAGCGCGCAGCTCTTTTAAGCGCGGAACCATCCGCCGACAAATTCCCCAAGGATCAATCGTGTTCAGATAAATTCGGGTTCCGCCCTCAAATCCTGCCAGGGTAGAAATCCGCCATTTAACTAAAATCCGCCAGCGCATCGGGGTGGAAACAGAAAGTGGACGGTGATACCACTCTTCATTACAGGGAACATCTGCACCGGTAGCCGCATGAATAGCATGCAAAATATCGGATACTGCTCGAACTTTCTTTTCTTCCGCATCCCATGGATTACAAGGTTTACCCAACGGCCAGACTGCAATTGTGGGATAACGATGCCCCACCCCAGCCATCGCAATCGCGTCCTCGTTTTGCGCCAAAATCAGACCACGAGTTGCTCTAATTTTTAAAATAGTGTGGTAAATATCAGGATCTTTGCGCAGACGATCGCGTTCCTGCACAGTCTGAACCGGAAATTCATCAATCGCGACCAGCTGTTTATGCAGGTGATCAAAACTGGCGCCTGCCGGTTTTAACCAGTTCTGGAAAGTCGCCACATATTTAACCGCCGGATCCAAATCATATAGATCCCGCAGGGTACGGGCAGTGAAAGCGGTGTAAGCATTATGTTCCTCGGGGGTAAGAGTGCCCGTCGAAGCCAATTGGGAAGAATTTGTTGCTCCCGGAACAAAATGCCGGTTAGCCACAATCAGATCGTGTCCGCCCGAAAAGAAAGAATTGGCATGCCCCAGCATCTCTGACTCGCTCATACCGGCTATTTCTGCATCGCCCATACCGTATTGACGTAACTTAGCCCCCACCACCCGCAGTATATGGTCATATCCGGTAGGGGTAGACAGATATTCTGCCAGATGTTGGCGTTCCTTATCTGAAGGCTGATGCCCATAGTTAAGGTTCCAGTATTTATAGGAAACAATCTCAAATAGGTTAGGAATCCGGCGAAAATCTGCCGGATATTTACTCAGCTGATCAGCTGCTAGCCCTTCTACAATCCGATAATCCCCGCAACTAGTAGTTTTATCTGCAGGTAATTCCGAACTCCCGAGCACAATCCGTGATTTTTCAGGCGGGGTTTCCAGATAACGATCGGAGCAGAAAGCACAGCTAGAGGTATGGTCTTTTGCAGTGATCGGCGTAGGGTTAACCTGTGGTTTAGCCAGAGGCCGATGCCCTCGCCCCGGAACGGTCCACACCTCAGTTCCGGTCAGCTGGTTTCGCTGTTTAACGGTTCCATCGGCCAGTTTAACAAGGGCGCGCGCGGCTTCTGCTTCCTCTTTTGCCATACTCCCACCCTAGTTGCCAGCGACTACTTTTTCGTTCACCCTCGGCGCGTGTAAGTCAGATATCTTAAAACCATTAGGTCTGGTTTATAGTGAGCGGAAGGAAAGGAGGAAAGTTGATCAAGTATCTGGGATCTAAACGAAACCTGGTGCCAGCTTTAGGAACTATTGCTACCGCCGCCGGCGCCCACACTGCCCTCGATCTGTTTTCCGGCACGACCCGAGTTGCTCAAGAATTCAAACGCCGCGGAATCTTCACCACCGCCTGTGACCTGGCCTCCTATAGTTATCAGCTGGCACGTACCTATATCGAGACTGACGCGGATACGGTAGATTATGACGCTTTGCGCGCGCACCTACTGGCAATGAGCTCCCTAGATAGCAAAGAAGGTTATTTCACCGAAACTTTTTGCCGGCAGGCACGCTTCTTCCAACCCCACAATGGAGCACGCATTGACGCTTGTAGGGAGTATCTGGTTCCCCTTACTGACGACCCCCTCTTCCCGATATTGCTAACCTCGCTGATGGAAGCAGCAGACCGGGTAGATTCCACCACTGGAATCCAGATGGCGTATTTGAAGAAATGGGCACCGCGCTCCTACAACCAGCTAGAACTGCGTTTACCTAAGCTACTTCCCGGCAAGGGACAGGCACTACATGGCGACGCTCTCAATCTGGTTAACCAGGTACCGGCAGTTGACCTTGCCTACCTAGATCCCCCCTATAACCAGCATAGATACTTCACTAACTATCATATTTGGGAAACCCTAGTACGCTGGGACTCCCCGGAAACCTACGGGGTAGCCCGCAAACGGGTAGATGCCCGTGGCGATCAACACCGCTCAGCTTTCAACTCCAAGCGCACCATGGCACAAAGTTTCTTCTCCCTACTGGGGCGGGTGCGTGCCAAAACCATCGTGGTTTCCTATAACGATGAGGCCTGGATTAATGAGGACGAAATGATTAATGCCATCAGTAAGGCCGGGTTTGCCCGAGTTAAGAAATTTTCGTTTTCACAACGCCGTTACGTAGGGGCAAAAATTGGTATCTACGACCCCCGGGGAAATAAAGTCGGAAAACCAGGGGCAGATCGCAACATTGAGAATGTATTCGTGGGAGGCGAGAAAGCCACCCTTTCTAAAATCAGTACAGCTTTAGCGCCCTAAAACTAGCCACCGGTATAGGAAGGGCAGGTTTAATACTGCAGCCAGCCTTGTGCTTGCTTAGATAGCTGCTCCAACAAAGTTATAGCTTCTTGTGCCCGCGCTGCCGGAACCATCAGATGATCATGATACAGGCCGGATAAAACATTGCAAGGAATAGATTGACTGGCCAGTTGGGACGCCACCGTAAAAGTCAGCCCGGTTTCTTCTAGGGAAACATCACAGTCCAAAGTGATACGACGATAAATCTTTTTTCCCTCGGCAACCCCGGCAGCCTTTGCTTGTTCCAAGGGCACTATTAGAGTAAGTCCTTCCTCTTCCTTTATCTGGGCAAATGGCTCTAAACCAGTGGGTAAGCCTTCCCGCTCCGACAAGAACACATACTTGCCAAACATATGGGGATGCAGCTTAGACAATGCTAGGTCAAAGTCAGAATAAGAACTCATAGTTTTACGGTATGAGGATGGACGCTGCCCATGCTTTTCAGTCTCACTCTACGGTCGATTTTCCCCAATTCAAGCAGGTGAATACCAAACCTTTCAGGTTACGCTCAGCAACTTGTTTTAAAATATTCGCTTCCTAAACCTGTCTAAGAGGACGCAAACCTTCTACGCCCTACCCACAAATCAAATTCGAAAAAGTCAAGACATCCTGCGATAGACGCTCATAACTGCCCGCGCCACCGCAGAGGGCGCCTCTAGGGGAACCAAATGCCCGGCGCGCGGCACGGAGACTACCCGAGTGCCCAGCGCCTTGGCCATCGCCTCGGCTTGGGCAGAGGTGGAACTTTGATCTTGTTCCCCGCGTACCACCATTGCCGGAATCTGCGCTCGCCCCAGAGTTTCTAAACGCCCTGGACGTGCCGCTAACGCCCGCTGCGCCCAGGAAATTGCTTCGCCGGGAGCCTCGTTAATCCACTTTTCCATCAGCTGGGGAATCTTGGGGAAATCAGTAATCGTTTCTTTAGCCAGCATTGTAGGGATACCCTTTATCAGCTGTTCTTGTGCCCTGCCCACCAGCGCTCCTACCGCCATCTCGGTACGAGCTGCCCGTGCCTTAGGAGTGTCAATATCAGCCTTGGTACCAACCAGCACTACTCCGCCAACTAAACGCGGATGACGCTCTATCATTGCCTGGGCGGTATGTCCCCCCATAGAGTTTCCGCAAACCAGTACTTTTTCCGCACCTTCCGCACGTACCGCCTGGGCAACATAGTCGGCATAGATTTCCAAAGACGGCGGGTCAGTCGGAATTGGAGAATGACCAAACCCTGGGGGATCAACGGCAATCACTGGCACCCCCTCGAAGCGGCGTGCCACCCCCTCCCACATTCGATGATCATAAGGGAAAGCAGCTAGTAAAACTACTGCGGGAGTACTGCCTATTCTTTGCGCATCGCGCGTAAAAATCGCCACGTTCATAATTCCATCTTTGCACAGCTGACCGCTCAGCTTAAGAGGAATCGGCGCGAGAGTTGGGGTTTTCCGGAGACAGGAAATTTGCGCATCGCTAAGCGCAGCTATAAACCCCGTTCCCAACAGGAACGATGCCAGTGGCGGCGCTCATCTAGAGCGGAACGCTGACCAAAAAGAGAATCAGTCCGCCAAGCCACCACATGTGCCTGCCCAATCTGGATTTCTTGACTACATCCGGGGCAACGATAGACCTTACGCGCCTGCGAAAGATACTGCACCTGATAGTCTCCATCCGCTCGGGAAACTGCCCGGGGCATAGAAGCTAGAGAATCCATCCGCAAAGGGCGATACTCACCCCAGGGACGCTTACGAGATCGTCTGGCCACTTAAAACGCTAAGGCTCCCCGCTTATAGACCCGCATGGGATTCAAATCGGCATCGGTAACCAGTAAATCCGCAGACTTTCCGGGGGCTACCTCTCCCAACTGGGAGTTACCCAAGATTTTCGCCCCCTGCATTGAGGCGCAATACACCGCGTCTACCAGGGGAATCCCCGCTTGATGCGCGATCTTAACCTGGTTAATCAGATGAGAAGTCCCTCCGGCGAATCCCCCACCAGGTTGATTCAAGGTAGCTACGCCCTCTTTAACGGTTACAGCTTGCCCACCAAGGACGTAATCACCATCTCCCAAACCAGTCGCCGCCATCGCGTCGGTAACAAACACCATTTGTTCCCGCCCTATAAGTTCGTACACGTTACGAACCAGCGAGGGGGCGACATGTACTCCATCAGCTATAAGTTCTACAATCACCCCACCCCCAGCAGCATCCGCTAAAATCTCGGGAATCGGACCGGGATCACGATGATGCAGGGGAGCCATTCCGTTAAACAAATGGGTAACAGTAGCATGCGGGCAGCGGGCACGCGCGGAATGTTGCAAGGTCTGCCGCACTTCTACTAGTGCATCTCGCATCTTTTGGGAGCTGGTATCAGTATGTCCAAAAGAAGGCACTGCCCCACCGGCAATCAAAGTTTCCGCCACCCCGGATGGGCCCATCGCATAGGGTTTTTCGGGGGCAAAGGTCATCGATACGGCGTAGCCCCGCGAGACAATCAACAATTCTCTGGCTAGGGGCGCGTTGGGAGCTTGAATATGTGCGGGATCTTGCGCGCCACAATGACCTTGAGCTATGAAAGGTCCTTCAAAATGGATACCAGCGAGTTTTCCGGACTCGCACAGTTCCGCCAGCATCTCAGCTTTTTCTCGTAGCACCATCGGAGACTGCGTGACCAGTGAGGCCACCAGTGAAGTGGTTCCCCAACGCAGATGCTCAGACACTGCAGCCAGCGCTTGTTCTTTAGTTTGAATGTCCGGAAAGGAGACTCCCCCACCGCCATGACAGTGCACGTCGATTAGACCGGGAAGCACGTAGCGATCATCACTGGGAGATTCCGCAGCTAAAATTTCATCACCAAAACCGACCTCTTTGGCGGCAGTTGCTTCCCCCACCCAGGCAATGGCATCTCCGGAAACCACTACTGCCCCATCAGTAATGATGCGATTCGCGGTAACTACTCGCCCGCGTAGTGCATAAACTTCACTCATAGCTGCAATGCTCCTGCCCGCTCAGTTTAATTTTCATTGCTTAAAATAGACGCGATTCCGCGTCATCCACCCCTCGCATCGTATCGTAATCCAAGGTTAGACAACGAATTCCTCTATCCTCGGCTAGCGTTCTGGCCTGGGGTTTAATCACTTGAGCCGCAAATATTCCCCGCACTTCCGGCATGAGCGGATCACGGGAAAGTAAATCTAAATAGCGAGTTAATTGTTCCACCCCATCGATTTCTCCGCGCCGCTTCACTTCAATGGCCACATGATTGAGATCGGGGTCAAAAACCAATAAATCTACCGGACCTACCGGGGTAGGGTATTCGCGCCGAATTAGTTCCCATCCAGACCCGAGAATTTCGGGTACTTGCGCCGCTAGCAACTCTTGCAAATGCGCTTCAACCCCATCTTTTTGCAACCCGGGATCTACCCCCAACTCGCAACTAGTTTCCGAGAAAACCTCCCCGATTCGCAGCTTTAACTGGTCCCCAGTTTTTGCCGATTCCACTAGCCAAATCTGCTCCACCCCAGCTGCCGTGTCCTCCGAACTCACCTCGATTTCCTCGATAGTAGCCGGACCGGCCATCCAGTTTAGGGGTTTATAGGAGCCACCATCGCAGTGGATAAGCACCGAAGAATCCGCTTTGACCATAATCATTCGCGGCACCATCGGCAAAAAAGAGGTTAGACGACCGCTGTATTCAACAGAACAATTAGCGAAGAGAACACGCATGAGAATCTATTCTAAAGCAAAAAGATTTTAATCCCAGGATTGGGGGATTTCCCGCGGAGGCGCCGCCTCCGCCCAAGATACTAAACCAGCATGATCGTCCTCGGAAAGAAACAACCAAAAACGATGGGAGCCCACACTAACCGGTACCGCTACGTTACGCATCCCTTTTTTAGAAAGATAGTTGTGAACCTTACCTAACTCTACCTGCCGACGCGGCCAGGTCTTATTGGGATGAAACGAAAGACCCGCCGCCTTGTACCAGTTTAAAGACTCGGCCTCATAGACTGCACAACCCTCGGTCCAACCTGAGGTGACATCCGGGCGGTAAGAGCATAGGAAAGCCCCCTGGCGATAAAGACGATTCATTCGCCACAGAAAATAGGCGGCGACTAGAGCCACCAGAGCTGCAATCACTAAGATGATTAGCAGGAAAAATTTTAGCGCCGTCATGGCCTAACTATAACCCTTATAGACGATTATTTTCGGCTTAAAGCCCATCAACTACGATGGTTACCCGATCCTCGTCAACAGAGACGAATCCAGGAACCACCTCAAACTCCTTAGCACCCGGATCATTTTCCTTTGCGCCAACCTTTACTGTACCAGCGGTAATAGTTGCCAAAAGCGGAAGATGGCCGGGTAAAATCCCCATAGAACCTTCGGTAGTGGGCAGGGAGACGAATCCCGCCTGCCCACTAAAAAGCTCCCCAGAGCGGGTAACTAATCTAACCGAAAGCGAACTCATTACGCTACTTCTTTCTGTAGCTGCGCCCAATTGCGTTCCAGATCTTCTATGCCACCGATATTGAAGAATGCCTGCTCCGGAATATGGTCGTATTGGCCTTCGCAGATACGCTTAAAAGCTTCGATGGTTTCTGAAAGCGGAACCGTAGAGCCTTCTACCCCGGTAAACTTTTCCGCCATATAGGTGTTCTGGGATAGGAACTGCTGAATCCGGCGCGCCCGGTTCACAGTTAGTTTGTCCTCTTCGGAGAGCTCATCCATACCTAGAATCGCAATAATATCTTGCAGTTCTTTATTCTTTTGCAGAATTGTCTTCACCTGGGTGGCTACTTGATAGTGCTCTTCACCCACATAGTTGGGATCCAAAATCCGTGAAGTTGAAGCCAAGGGATCAACCGCCGGATACAGACCACGCGAAGCAATATCACGCGAAAGCTCGGTAGTGGCATCCAAGTGCGCGAAAGTGGTAGCCGGAGCGGGGTCAGTGTAGTCGTCAGCAGGCACGTAAATAGCTTGCAGCGAAGTAATAGAATGTCCTGCTACCGAAGTAATCCGTTCTTGGAGCAGCCCCATCTCGTCGGCCAAGTTCGGCTGGTAACCCACTGCCGAAGGCATATGCCCAAGCAGAGTAGAAACCTCTGATCCCGCCTGTGTGAAACGGAAAATATTGTCGATGAACAGCAATACGTCCTGGTTTTGCACATCCCGGAAGTATTCTGCCATGGTCAAACCGGTTAGTGGAATACGCAACCGCGTCCCCGGAGGCTCATCCATCTGCCCGAATACCAGTGCGGTCTTATCAAATACTCCCGCTTCTGCCATTTCATGGATCAAATCATTACCTTCACGGGTACGCTCACCAACACCGGCGAATACTGAAACGCCACCATGGTCTTGGGCTACGCGCTGAATCATTTCCTGGATCAACACGGTTTTGCCTACGCCCGCGCCTCCGAAAAGACCGATCTTGCCACCCAACACATAGGGAGTTAGCAAGTCGATAACTTTAATCCCCGTCTCAAACATTTGGGTCTTAGATTCCAATTGGTCGAAAGAGGGCGGATCGCGGTGAATCGGCCAACGTTCTTTAATTTCGAGGGTTTCGCCCTCTTCTAAGTTTAGGCAATCGCCAGTTACATTAAATACGTGTCCCTTGGTTACATCGCCTACCGGAACCGAAATAGGAGCGCCGGTATCGGTAACCTCTTGACCACGCACTAAACCATCGGTGGGCTTAAGTGCGAGGCAACGAACCACATCGTCCCCCAGGAACTGCGCCACCTCCAAAGTAAGCTTATGAGGGGCTTCCTCTCCCTCAATCTGGATCATTGCCTCCAGCGCGTTATACATTTCAGGCAGATGATCGGGCGGGAACTCCACGTCCACAATCGAGCCGATCACCTGGGAAACCCGTCCCACGCCCGTAGTCCGTTCGGTATCACTCATTAGAGTCTCCTTATTCCTTGTTTCCTCTAGCGACCGGCGGCCAAGGCTTCTGCCCCGCCGACGATCTCAGTTATTTCAGTAGTAATTTCTGCCTGCCGCGCGTTATTCGCCAGGCGGGTGTAACGCTCAATCATATTTTTGGCGTTATCGTTTGCGGTATGCATCGCGGTTTGCCGACTGGCCAGCTCACTGGCTGCTGCCTGCAGCAACGCTGACCTGATCCGCGAGCGCACATACATGGGTAGGATCTGATCCAGGACTGCCTCGGGACTGGGCTCAAAATCATACAGAGGAGGCACCTTGCCCTGGGGAGGATCCAGATTAATGTCCATCTCTTCTGCTTCTTCTTGCGAGACAACCTCTAGAGGTAGCATCTTACGCACTACCGGAACCTGTTTAACCATATTCACGTACCGGGTAAACACCAGGTATACCTGTGCCACGCCCTCGTGAATCACGTCCGCCAAAAAAGTTTCGGTAAGGACGTCCGCAATTTCGTAAGACTGCTCAATCGTCGGGGAATCTGAATTACCCGTCCATGACTGCTTAACCGGAACACCTCGGAAGCGGAAATAACTTTCTGCTTTACGCCCATAGCTATACAGCACTGGCTCTTTTCCCTGCGCCTGTAGCTCTTCAATCAGTTTTTCGGTTTCCCGTAAAATAGAAGCTGAATAGGCTCCCGCTAAGCCGCGATCTGAAGTCACGCACATGACCGCTACCCGGTCAGTATCGGTTCGTCTACGGGTAACCGGATGATCAAAGGAAGAGTGCAGTGCCAAAGCTGCCAAAGCCTGAGTAAGCGCCGAATCGAAGGGCGTGGACTGAGTGGCAGCTGCACGGGCCTTCCCGATACGTGAGGCCGCAATCAGCTCCATAGCATGAAAGACTTTGGCCAGCGTCTGCGTGGCCTTAATCTTCTGCTTATATATCCGCTGCTTTCCGCTCAAGGTTAATCCTTTTTGTCTTTCTTATTGTGGCGATCTACCACCAGTTGTTCGCTGTCACGCTCAGCTTCGGAAACCTCTTCGGGAATCTGAACTTCCGATTCCAATACTCCCTGCGAAGAAACAAATCCCGCTCGGAACTTTTCCACAGCCTCTTTCAAGGCTTGCTCCATATCGGAATCAAACTGTCCAGTTTCTTTAATCTTGCTGGGAATATCTGAGTTGGCGTGCAAATAGGCAAGCATTTCTGATTCAAAGCGGTGAACATCACTCACCTCTATATCGTCCATGTAGCCACTATTGCCAGCCCAGATAGAGCAAACCTGATCTTCTACCTCGTAGGGGGTGGCCTGCGGCTGACGCAACAGCTCCATCAGACGTTCCCCTCGAGTTAGCTGGCGTTTAGTGGTGGCATCCAAGTCGGAAGCAAACATGGCGAAAGCTTGCATATCCCGGTACTGCGCCAAAGTAATCTTTAAGGTACCGGAAACTTTCTTCATTGCTTTAACCTGCGCATCCCCGCCTACACGCGAAACGGAAATACCTACGTCCACCGCCGGACGCTGGTTGGCGTTAAATAGATCCGACTGTAAGAAAATCTGCCCATCGGTAATCGAAATTACGTTGGTGGGGATGTAGGCCGACACATCATTGTCTTTAGTTTCAATCAAAGGCAAGCCAGTCATCGAGCCTCCACCCAGCTCATCCGATAGCTTCGCGCAGCGCTCTAGCAGCCGAGAGTGCAAGTAGAACACATCGCCCGGGTAGGCTTCGCGCCCCGGCGGGCGACGCAGCATCAGGGAAACGCTGCGGTAAGCCTCGGCCTGTTTGGAAAGATCGTCAAAAATAATTAGGACGTGTTTGCCCTGGTACATCCAGTGTTGACCAATAGCCGAGCCGGTATAGGGAGCCAGGTACTTAAACCCGGCAGAATCAGAAGCAGGAGCCGCCACGATAGTGGTGTATTCCATGGCTCCCGCGGCCTCTAACTGTCCGCGCACACTGGCAATGGTCGATCCCTTTTGCCCCACAGCCACATAAATACAGCGTACCTGCTTGTTGGGGTCACCGCTTTCCCAGTTCTTGCGCTGGTTAAGAACAGTATCAATCGCAATCGCAGTCTTGCCGGTCTGGCGATCACCAATAATTAACTGTCGTTGGCCGCGCCCAATCGGAATCATAGAGTCGATAGCTTTCAGGCCGGTTTGGAGTGGCTCATGCACAGATTTACGCATCATTACCCCGGGAGCCTGCAACTCCAGGATACGACGTCCCTCGATATTTTGAATCTCACCCAGACCGTCCAGAGGCTGCCCCATGGGATCGACTACTCGCCCTAGGTATCCGTCACCCACAGGAACGGATAACACCTCTCCGGTACGCCGCACGGGCTGGCCTTCTTCAATACCTGAGAAGTCTCCCAGAACGATTGCGCCAATAATGCGATCTTCTAGGTTCATTGCCAATCCGGTGGTACCATCAGCGAACTTGAGAAGTTCGTTCGCCATCGCCCCCGGCAAGCCCTCGATCCGAGCGATACCGTCAGCCGCCATTACTACGTGCCCAATTTCGTCCTCGGTAGAGCGCGTGGGCTCGTAGGAGCTTACAAAGTCCGCGAGGGCGTCACGAATCTTCTCCGGTTGGATTTGAAGTTCAGCCATGAAATTGCCTTTTCCTATCGTTCCGGTACTACCCGGCCAGTTTTTGCTTAGTTTCTTGAATAATGGTGGCCACGGAGCCATCGAAAATCTGGGAACCAACCCGAACTTTCATCCCCCCGACCACTAAAGGATCTACGCTCACCTGCAGGTGAATGTTTTTTTGACAGCGACGAGACAAAATATCCCGCAGACGCTCAGCTTGTTCCGGTTCCAAGGGCATTGCCACCTGCACCGTAGCTACCAAGAAATCTCCCGCAGAGGCCAGGTCACGACGCATGTGACGTAGCGTTCCCGTCAGGGAAACCGAGCCCTCTATTTTGGTGTCACGGTTAATGGATCTAACTGCTCGCGCAGCCAAGGTAGCTGCCGGACGGGATAGCTGTGAGCCGACAAGTTCTTTTAACAGCCGCACCCGATATTTGGGATCGCGATTGCGATCCGAAAGCGCCGAACGCACCTGATGATTCGCGCGTACGAACTGTTCCAACGAGAACAGCTCGTCTGAGATCTTGATGGCTTTGTTATCTGCCAGAGCACCACAGCGCACCGCATATTCGCCCAGTCTTTCAATCACGGTAGGTAATTCCTGGGAGGTAGGGACATCCGCCAGCGCTGCCGAAACTGCTTGCTTAGCAATATCTGACAGTTCGGTAGCCAATGCGAATAGCAACCCGGACCGATCTTGATGGCTACGAGCCGGATCGGTAAGCGCCAAAGCAATCCTAGATGAGCCCTGTACCAGATCAGAGAGGACGAAGAGACTATCTGCCCAGTCGTAACAAGTCTCAGCTGCTATACCCGATTGCCCGGCTATAACCCCCTTGCCCTTTTCTAGGGCTTGCCTACTGGATGCGCGCATTATTTCTTAACACTTTCCTTTTCACCGGAGGTTTCCAGCTGATCCAGAAAACGATCAATTACTCTTGCAGATAGTTCCCGATCGGTTAATTGTTCACCGACGATGTTTTCTGCCAGATCTGCAGCCAACATCCCGACTTCAGTCTTGAGAGAAATCTCTGCTGCTTGCCGATTAGCCTCTAGTTGCCGCTGCGCGTTAACGCTGATACGTTCAGCCTCTTCGGTGGCCTGAGTCTTTGCTTCAGCCACAATCCGTTTCGCACTTTCTTGTGCCTCGGCGCGAATCTGGGCTGCTTCTTCGTGAGCTTTCCGCAACGCCAATTCGGATTGGGCGTTAGCATCAGCGATTGCTTGCTTTGATTGCTCAGCCCTTTCCAAACCTTCCCTAATGGTGGTAGCACGTTTGTCGGTAACTTCTTTGTACTTTGGATAAACAAACTTCAACATCACAATGAAGAAGATCGCCAGAATAATCGCAGACTGGACTAGCTCTGGGATCGCAGGCAGCAAAATATGGTGTTCACCTGCCCCGGCCTGCTGAATCATGTTTAACATTAAGGTTCCTTTTTATTACTTGAACAGGAAGCCGGCAACCAAACCGATGAGCGCTAGCGCCTCTACGAACGCGATACCGATGAACATATTGGTGGTTAGACGGCCGCCAAGTTCAGGCTGGCGAGCAAGAGATTCCTGGGTCTTACCAATCAAGATACCCAGACCGATACCAGGTCCCAGGCAAGCCAAGCCGTATCCGATAGTAGCGAGAACAGCTAAATTCATTTTTTTCTCTTTCTTCTCTTAATTTGTGGGTTTTCCCGCCGAAGGCGGAAGTCTTTAGTGGCTGTGCACCGATTGTTCTACGTATACCGCCGTCAGGACAGCAAATACGTAGGCCTGTAGGAATGCAACGAAAATTTCAAACAGGGTTACCGCGATTGCGGCGATGAAAGTAACTGCGGATACTATTTTTAGGCCTCCAGCTGCGGTCAGCAAGAAATAATTCGAGGCCAACATGGTCAGCGCTAATAGCATGTGTCCGGCAATCATATTGGCAAGAAGCCGGACGAACAAAGTAAAGGGACGCACCAGGAAGGTTGAGAAGAACTCGATTGGCGTCAGCAGAATATAGAGCACCTTGGGAACATTCGGGATAAAAAGGGAAGACTTAAAGTAGCCACCAAAGCCCTGGGCTCGGATTCCAGCGATAATAAACAGAAACCAGACAAACACCGCTAGCAGTAGCGGGATGCCCGCAACCGCACTACCGGCAATATTTAGCCCCGGGATAATACCGCCGATATTCATAAATAAAACGGTAAAGAAAATCGCGGTAACAAAACCGTTGTATTGCCGGGCGTATTCCTTGCCCATCACCTGCTCAGAAATATTGACGCGACAAAAATCCAGAAGATATTCCATGGTGGATTGCGCTGCGCCAGGAACCATTTTTGCCCGACGAGTATAAAGCATCGCACAAACCAAAAAAGCTAGCAGCAGCACAATCCGCACCAAAGTTATGCGGTTCATTTCGAAGGGGGTACCAGCAAACGCGATAATCGGTGGGAAAAATTCATCAATAGTAGGTGCCTCGAAACCGCCTTGCGGTAACAGGTTGTTGAGCCCACTAAGCATCGGTGACACTGTCCGTTCCCTTCATTCCTGCCGAAGCTGGCCGAAAACTGTGATCGGCTTCCATTGTAACGCTTTTATAACGCTTCCGGAGCCCGCTTCATAATATCCGTAGATTAACTTAACATAGGACGTGCGTCCCTGGAAATAATGCTTCCGAGGCCACACATTTACCATTTCTAAAGTTTCTCAATAATCAATTTATTGGTTTTTGAAACCTCGTGTGTTTCGCCGATGGTGGTTAGCAAAATTCCAGCTATCAACACCAGGAAGATCACCGTGTTATCAATCTGCGGGAGAGGCCGCAAAACCGCTACCGCCAAAATAACTATGACCAGTTTCATCAAATAAGCAGCAAATACCACTCCGGTCGTGCGCAGAGGATTGCGCAGCACAAAGCAATTGGCGCCAATACCTATCGCCGCTACCAGCCACATAATCACCATCCCGGCAACAGCACCTAACGCCCCTGGCCAGGAACGGATTACCCCGGCAAGTGGTATTGACACTACTGTTAGGATCCCTAAAATCAAGACAACTACCCGATTACCTTTACGAATGGCAGCACCTGCTCCATAGCGATCCCGAAAAGAGGAGTTAGAGACATTCAAGTTAGCTTCTTGACCTACCTTATCGACGTTGCTTGCCAAATCAGTTTGCTCCCATCTGGATACTCGTGCTCCCTCGGCCATCAATCCCCCTTATACCGCAGATGTCGTGGGTAAGATCCGTTGCCGGTGAAGTAATCCCTACGTAAACCTGGCAGGAAGGCTATGGTAACTATTAGACACAAGACCCCACCACCGGCGGCCAACAGTAGTTCTACCAACGGTTTCAACTTCAAGAAACTCACTGCCAGCAGGGAAATAAAAAACGCCCAAAGATACATCACTAAAACCGCTCGCCGATGGGAGTGTCCCATTTTCAGAAGACGATGGTGTAGATGCTGGCGATCAGCTTTAAAAGGACTTTGACCGCGGGCAACCCGCCGGATCACTGCCATCAACATGTCAAGGAACGGCAAAATCATTACCGCTATGGGCAACAACACCGGGATAGCAGCTGGCAGGAATGCAGATCTCCCTAAAGACGCCGGATCCGTCTGCCCGGTTACCACAATGAACATACAGGAAGTAGTAAATCCCAGTAGCATCGAGCCACAATCACCCATAAAAATCTTCGCGGGGTAAAAGTTGGACGTTAAGAACCCTAGACACACTCCTACAATCACGATTCCAATCATGGCGGCAAAGGAAGCATAACTTTGGGCGTTGGTAAGGCGAATCAGTAGGTAAGAATAAATAAAGAACGCACCAGCCCCAATCAGGGTGATTCCGGCAGCTAAACCATCCAGACCGTCTACAAAATTCACCGCATTGGTTGAAATCACGATAATCATCACGGTTACTAGAATCGACATCTTTGTTGAGGGAATAGTCATTCCGAAAATCGGGAAAGAAACTATTTGGATTCCCTGCCAGGCAACCGCACAAGCCACTAGTATCTGGCCAGATAGCTTTGTCCACCAGTTCAAATCAAAAATATCGTCTATCATTCCCAGCACAGTAATGCCGATGGATCCAAAGACGAGTGCCCATACCTGAGGATCTCCATAAAACCGCGAGAAATAAGGTGTTTGTCTCGCAATCAAGAACGCCCCTAAAAGACCAAATAACATGGCAATGCCCCCGAGGCGCGGGATGGGCATGGTATGCACATCCCGTTCACGTACCGGAGTCAATACGTGTAACGCTAAGGAAATCCGCCGCACTATCGGGGTCACTAAGAAGGTAATCGCACAGGCGAGAACTCCTAGTAACAGATAGGCTTTCACATTCCCTCCCTAATCTTTTGGCTCTTTGCCCGCTACTGCCGATAGCTGCGCGGGGGCAATAGCTCCGATGCGTAACAGCGAATAATTTTCACCCTCTACTTTCACAATGGTGGAAGGTTCACCAATCTGACTAGGGCCGGCGTCCAGGTATGCAGCGACTTTATCCCCAAAATAGCTCTTCGCTTCTGCGGCCGACTGCGCAGGCGGAAGCCCGTGGAGATTGGCGGAGGTTACAGCCAGCGGCCCAGTTGCAGCCAATAGTTGCAGCAGATCGGCCTGATTCGGCTGACGCACAGCCACGGTTCCGCCAGTTACTCCCAGGTCAAGTGGCAGGTCTTGACGAGCCGCGAGCACAATGGTCAGCGCCCCCGGCCAAAATTTATCCATAAAGCGCCTAGCCAACAGGGGAATCTCCCGGACAAGAGAACTAGCTTGCACGATGCTACTGACCAACACGGGAGAGGGAAAATCTCGGCCTCGGCCTTTCGCAGTCAGCAGCTTATCAACCGCCGCGGGGACAAAGGGGTTGGCGGCAATCCCATAGACAGTATCTGTGGGTACTACCAGTAATTTTCCATTAGAAATCTCATTTTTTAGGCAAGAGATATCTTCTTGACTTAAAGGAGTGTACATACTTCGATATTAGCGTTTTAGGTTACGCTCGCGCCCATAGGTGACTACCGCGGCACCTACCCAAATGCAGACCAGAGAAAAACCTGTCATCCAAATATCGCGCCGGCCCCCAGTTTTCGCTAATTCAACAGATTCCTCTGTACTACCTGACGGTGAATCAGCTGTAGCTTCACCGCCCTGAGGGGCAGGACTAACCGTAGTTTCTGTGGGTTCAGAAGATTTAGCCACCTCTATCTTCTTGCCTCCCGGAGGGCGATTAAGAGGAGCCTCTACATAATGCAAAGTAGCCTTGGGGGTTGGGTCATCAGCAAAAGCGGTAGCGGTCAAAAAACCAGGTAGTAAAAATACCGCGGCAACGGCGACTACCGTGCGAAACCGTTGCGCCATCACCGCCCCTTTCTGCTGTTTTCAGCTCCTTTACCCTAAGATTATCATCGTCTAAGGTCAGCGCTAATCTTATTTTATTTTTGCGCCAGCAAATAGCGCGGCCTCCCACTTAGATCCTGCTGCGTCCTCACTGAACTAAACCCTATTTCAACAGCAAATTGACACAGCAATTCCCCTTGGGTGGGGTCATGCTCCATCGCGAAAATCCCATCCTTTTCCAACAGACGAAAAGCCTGGGTAACAGTCTCTTTTGGAATCTTGAGGCCGTCGTCTCCCCCACCCCAAAGCGCTAATGGCGGATCTTTTAGGGCTTCTGGTTGGGTAATAGTTCCCGGCGGCACATAGGGCGGGTTGCTAACTATCAGATTAAACTCTCCTGCCCGCTCGGCCCAAAGCCCGGGATCCGCTACATCTGCACACTTCGCACTAATTCTCTTTGCCAAATCTGGATAGCGTTCCAGATTTCTCCGCGCAACTGCTAAAGCTTTTTCGCTGATCTCCACCATAAACACCTGAGCTAAGGGCAACTCACGAGCAAGCGTGAGGGCGATAGCGCCCGATCCAGCACACAAATCCGCAGCTAACTCTGCTTTCCTTGCTTCCTTGTTGCGTAGCGCTAGTTCTACTAGATACTCGGTTTCTGGACGCACAATAAAAACATCCGGGTTGGAAATCAAACGAAACGTGCCGAAATACATTTCCTGTAACAGGTGCTGAAGCGGTTCGTGATTACAACGCCGGTTTACTAAATCGCGGAAAACCTCTGTTTGCTTAGCTGACAGCTCCTGAGGCGCAAATAAGAATTCTTCGGCTTCGCAGGCTGAGCAATACAGAGCCATAATTTCCCGCGCCGGCTGGATCCCAGCTTCATCGTAACGCCCCCGTGCCCACGAAAATGCTTGCTGACGAGAAAAACCTGCCTCGTTCATCAAGAAATAATCGCCGCTCTTATTTATTATCTGCTGCCTGCCCGGAAAGCTGCGCCAAACGATGTTCCTCATCGAGTTTAATCGCCGAATCAATTACTGGCTGCAACTGTCCATCAAGCACTTGGTCGAGGTTATAGGCCTTATACCCGGTACGGTGGTCAGCAATCCGGTTTTCCGGGAAGTTGTAGGTGCGAATCCGTTCAGAACGATCAACCGTGCGCACCTGGGAGTGGCGTTGCTCGGCGGCCTCGGCCTCACGTTTGGCGTCCTCTTCCGCTTTTAGACGCGCCCGTAATACCCGAAAAGCTGCCTCCCGGTTTTGGATCTGCGACTTCTCGTTTTGCATACTGACCACGATTCCAGTGGGAATATGGGTTAGGCGGACTGCAGAATCGGTGGTATTAACCGACTGGCCACCCGGTCCCGAAGACCGAAATACATCTACCCGCACCTCGTTGGGATCTATCTCTATTTCCCCGGTATCTTCTACCTCCGGCATTACTAATACTCCGGCGGCGGAAGTGTGGATGCGTCCTTGTGATTCGGTTACCGGCACCCGCTGAACCCGATGTACGCCACCTTCGTATTTTAGGTTTGCCCAAACCCCGTCCTCGGGTGCCACATTTCCTTTAGCTTTAATCGCGATTTGCGCGTCCTTTATCCCCCCAAGATCATTCACCGTGGAATCCAGTACCTGGAGGCTCCATCCTTTGGTTTCTGCAAACCGCTCGTACATTCTCAGCAGATCTCCAGCAAAGAGGGCAGATTCATCCCCACCCGCACCCGCTTTAATCTCCATAATAACGTCGCGAGCATCATCGGGGTCACGGGGAGCCAACACTTTACGCAGTTTGTCTAATGCTTGATTTTCAGCCTGTTCCATCTGGGGAATCTCTGAAGCAAAATCGGGATCTTCTTTTGCCAGTTCCTTACCAGCCTCAAGATCTCCCTCGGCACTCTTCCAGGTCTCATAGGCTTTAGCTATCTGCGCCAACTGAGTGTGACGCCGTCCAATCTTGCGAGCCTTCTGCTGATCCTTTTGTATCTGCGGATCGCCCATTTTCATTTCAAGTTCAGTTTTTTCTGCGATGAGAGCCTTTACGGCTTCCTCGTCAATCGGCGATCCCACAGTAGCTCCTTAATAATTCTTCACGAACTGACTTCTACTCTACGTTGCCTACCCCTCTGGAAAAAACCGGTTGCTGCCACGCAGCTCCCGTAATCTGTTCTCCACGCGGAGACCGAGGCACATTGAAAATTAAAAAGTGTGGCCGACCCGTTGGCCGACCACACTTAAAACAAAGCTTACTTTTCGCGCTTGCGCTTGCCGTAACGAGCTTCGAAGCGAGCAACCCGTCCGCCGGTATCCATAATCTTCTGCTTACCGGTGTAGAAGGGGTGGCATGCAGAGCAGACATCTACACGCATGGTGCCAGAAGTAATGGTCGAACGGGTCTCAAAAGTATTCCCACAGGTACAAGTAACCGTGGTAGGAACGTATTCGGGATGAATTCCCTGCTTCATGGTTTCTCCTTGAGGTTCTAAGGGCGCCGGGTCCAAATACAGGTTGCAAAAGGTGAACCGGAACCGGATTAGATTATGTCACCTCTGACGGTGGCCGCGCTACTTCCTGGAGAAAATGTGGCCGGTACTACCTCCATCGGCTTCCCACTTTTGTTTTCCACTCGCCACACAAAAACTAAATCTGATAACAATCTAATAACAAACAAGAAATGAAAGAAATATCGATGCTGGTCAATCAACCCTAAACCGCTTTTACCTGCGATTGTGAGCAGACTTACCCGCAATGGGGATAGCCGAAATAAAAAACGTCGATAGGATGAAGATATCGTTTTTAGTACCCCATGTTGGAAGCCTGATATCGATGTCTAAGAAAACAAAAATAACTGTTGGCGTAATAATCGCACTCCTAACAGCACTGGTGGCAGCCTTCGCAATCTATGTTTCCTACTATGCCGTTGGGAAAAAAGCTTTACCGGGCACCATGGTGGGGGAAGTCAAAGTCTCCGGGCTGAAAGCTAGCCAAATCAAAAAGCAGCTGGACACGGCAGAGACTAATAATAAAGTTACTTTTTCCGGGCAGGGAACCAAAGAAACCACACTAACCCCCAAAGAAATCGGGTACCGAGTTAATTCCACGGAAACTGCCCGACAAGCAACCGCGCGCAGCAGCGCTCTTAACTATGTAACCAGCCTATTTGTTTCCCGAGAAATTCCGGTTGTTTACGATATCGAGGCGACAGTTACCAATAAACTTTCGCTTGATCTAGCGGAAACCGATAGCAAGGCCAAAGCGGTAACTGAGCCCAGCGTGCAACCCAATGAACAGGGCACTGGTTTTCAAGCGGTGCCCGGCAAGGACGGGTTCGGAGCAGACACTAAGGCGCTGATTGCAGGGGCAGACAAGGTTTTATCCAGTCAAAAAAACCAGAAGGCCACTCTAAACGTTGGGGTAGTAAAACCACTAATGGACATAAAGCTAGCGCAAAAGTTAGCGGATTCAGCACAAAAATTCACCCACCCCAAGGTCACTTTAAAAGCCGGAGACAAAGAAATAGTAGCTGACCAAAAAGCAAAGGTCAGTTTCGTGAATATTCCGGTAGTCAGTCGTCATGCCAAACTGACAGCCGACGATAAGACCGTGGCTGATTGGGTAAATAAGAACAAAGAAGCTGTTGAGGTAAAAAAGGTTAATGGACAACGCCTAGTCAATAGCGAAGGGAAAGTACTAAAAACCAAAACTGAGTCCAAGGACGGAATCAAGGTAACCAACGGCGAAGAACTCATTAAAAAAATTACTAAGAACTTTGACGCCGGCAAAGACAGTTACCTGACGTTTAAAACTGCTGTTGATAAAGCCGACAACGAAGATAAAACCGTTGCCGATGGAGCCGAAAAACTAGTCTATTGGGCTTCCCCTGACGAAAAATGGATTGATATTAACCTGAGTTCTCGCGAGATGACCGCATACGAGGGGGCAAAACCAGTTCGCGGACCGATAAAAGTGATTATTGGTTACCCGAACACTCCTACAGTCACTGGCCAATACGAGGTTTATCTAAAATATCCAGTACAAACCATGCGCGGCCTAAACCCGGATGGATCCAAGTATGTAGCTCCCGGCGTTCCTTCGGTGCTTTATTTTACCGGCAGCTATGCCATTCATGGCTCCCCCTGGTGGTCCTCTGGACAATATTTCGAAGAAGGACATGGCTCGCATGGGTGCGTAAATACGCCTCCAGTGGATGCTCAATGGATTTATAACTGGGCACCAATCGGAACTGTAGTGGTAACTCACCATTAAACACACCCGAGCTTAGCTTTTACCTCTGCTCTGCGTGACTACTCACCCCTAGAACCGGTCTACGCGCATTTTGCGTTCCACTTCCAGTTTTAAGGATGATTGAGGATAAAAATCCAGGTAGGATGAAGATAATCTCTGATTTACCCAACCCTGGAAACCCGATAAAAATGTCTAAGAAAACAAAAATAACCATTGTTACTGTATCGGCAGTATTGGTGACCCTTATCGCTGCTTTTACGCTTTACGTTTCCTACTACGCAGTCGGGAAGAAAGCTCTACCCGGCACTAAAGTGGGGGAAGTTAAAGTTTCTGGATTAAATGCTAGCCAAATCAAAAAACAGCTCGAAACTGCAGAAACAAAATATCAAGTTACTTTTTCCGGACATGGGGTTCATGGAAAATCATTTACTCCCAAAGAACTCGGGTACCAGGTAAACGCGGAGGAAACCGCACGGCACGCAACCGCACGCAGCAGCACTTTCAATTATGTGAGCAGTTTGTTCACCACCAGGACAATTCCGATTAAATACCATGTTGACGTGCAGGTTATCAACAAGCTATCGCATGAGCTATCTAAAGGTATTAAAAACGCGAAACGGGTAACTGAACCCAGTGTGCAACCCGATAACCAAGGCACTAGCTTTAAAGCGATTTTGGGCAAGGATGGATTCGGAGCCGACACCAAAGGACTGCTTGCGGGAGCCAACCAGGTTATGGGGACTCAAAAAAATCAAAAAATCAACCTAAGCGTGGGAACTATTAAGCCACTTACCGATATTGAGATGGCGAAGAAGTTGGCCGATGCAGCGAATAAATTCACCCGCCCAAAAATTACAGTAAAAGCTGGGGACAAGGAAATAATAGCTGACCAAAAAGCCAAGGTGGGTTTTGTCAGCATTCCGGCAGTTAGCCATGGTGCCAAACCTAAGGTAGACGAGAAGACCATTGCCGACTGGGTAAATAAGAGCAAAGAAGAGGTGGAAGTCGAAAAGGTCAACGGACAGCGTCTAGTTAATAGTTCTGGAAAGGTCCTAAAAACTCGAACCGCCTCCAGGGATGGAGTCACGGTTACTAACGCCGAGGAAGTGACAAAGGAAATCGCCACTAACTTTAGTTCCGGGAAAGACAGCTCTCCTACCTTCGAGACTAAAGTCGATAAAGCCAGCAATGAAGATAAAGTCATCGCAGACGGAGCTGAAAATCTCGCCTATTGGGCAGCCCCCGGAGAAAAATGGATTGACGTTAACTTGAGTTCCCGCTTGATGACTGCCTATGAAGGAGCAACCCCGATGCGCGGACCGATTCTGGTAGTTACCGGAAGCCCCCAAACCCCAACGGTAACTGGGCAGTACAAGGTGTATCTAAAGCATCCCGTACAAACTATGCGGGGACGTAATACTGATGGCTCCCCATACGAAGTACCCAATGTTAAATCGGTACTTTATTTCACCGGTAGTTACGCGATTCATGGAGCATATTGGCTCAATCATGATGATTTTATTGCGGGTACCAAAACTTCCCACGGTTGCGTGAACA
Source organism: Varibaculum vaginae (assembly GCF_900604285.1). Classification (GTDB taxonomy): domain Bacteria; phylum Actinomycetota; class Actinomycetes; order Actinomycetales; family Actinomycetaceae; genus Varibaculum; species Varibaculum vaginae. Next base: position 76,732 of record NZ_UWNY01000002.1, on the reverse strand, counting down.
CCCCCTCTGCCGATGCCGAGTGGATTTACAACTGGGCACCAATTGGCACCCCGGTAGTTAGCCACCGCTGATCGCTGATTACCGTTTAGCTTTGTCTAGTGCCCTAGTAACCAAGAAATAATCAGGTTTCCACTAACGCGCAGCCCATCGTGATGCCAGTCTGGTTTTTCTAAAATATTGGCTCCCATAACCCGGCCGGTATTTAGCGATAGAGCGCGGGGAACAAAAATGTCATCCCGGTAAACAACCGCATATATCGGCACCTGATTTTCTGCCAATTTCTGCGGGTCATAAAGCACCGGCCACTCGGTCTCTGCCGCTAATTCATCCGCTAGTTCCGCTAGGGGCTGGAGCGCGGGATCTTGCGCAAATACCCAGCTACCAAAGTGTTCACCGGTTAGATAATAGGGTTGCTCATAGTCGAGGGGATTGGCGTTTGGAGCAAACCCGGGAGCTTTCTCCCGAATCCGATCTGCCGCCCAAGCAGTCGGTTCTACTTCGGTTTGCGGCACCGCGTTACCGTAAATGGTTTCATGTAGCAGGGCATAGAGGGGGTCCAAGGAAAAGCTGACTCGTCCTCCTACCTGCCCTAAAAATTCTTGGGTGAGGTGCCGCTTTCCTCCAGTCTGCACAAACGGCGCTTCGAACAGGTAGCGTAAGTTATCCAGGCCAAGGGTGCGTCCCAGCTCCAGGCCTACCTGCCGAATCCGATTAGGGGTAAGTTTTTCCCCATTAGGCAGGTATTCATCGTGTTCTAGCACGTGCGCACAGGTCTGCCGAACCGCATCTTCCATGCCAGGCAAGGAGTAGAACTCTTGGCAACGCTGCGCAGTGGCCGCAAAAGTTTGCTCATAGATTCGGTTTACCTTGGTAAGTCCCGGCAGGCCACCGGTAATATAGGCTTTCTCGATAACCTCCGGAAAACGGGAGAGATAGGCGGTAATAATAAATCCGCCGAAACTTTGCCCCATCACTGTCCACTTTTTTATTCCGAGAGCGCGGCGCAGCGCTTCCGCATCTCCTACTATTTGGTCGGCGCGCATTAGCCGTAGCCAGGATCCGGCGCGGGACCCCAAAGCAGGAATGGTGACGTTATCTAGTGGGGTGGAGCGCCCGGTTCCCCGCTGGTCAAGCATAATTATGCGGTATTTTTCCAGCGCGGCGCCGAACCAGGGAGAAGACCAATCGGCGGGGCGAGAGCCTTTACAACCGGGCCCACCTTGGAAAAAGATTAGGTAGGGGCGGTTTTCATCATCAGCAAGGGCTATTTCGCGGGCATAGATTTGGATATTGGTTTTCTTGATTTCCTCGTCTACCCAGGGAGGCAGGAACTGGTTGCCTGGTGCAGACATGTTGGAATTTTTCTGTGATTTTCCAGAAGGTTGTTCGTTGGGAGTCACCGCAAATAGTTCACTCTGCACCCCGCTTCCCTGGTTATCTGCCTCTCGCCTCAGGGTTACGACCGGATTTTTGGCCGAGTCCGGGAACAGTTTTAGTGACACTTCCGGATGATATAGGGGCACGGTGAGGACGTGTTCACGGATAAGGTAACGTCCTTGACGGTATTCTTTTGGGTTAGGATTTTGTTCTAAATGCGGATAAAGAGGGCGCGCTAGCGGTGCTGCGGGTGCCGCCGGTTTTTGCTGGTCATTTGTTTCACGGCGTGCTTCTGGCTGCTGGTCTTTTGCGGAACTGGCAGCGTTATTCCCAGCGGTGTCGCAAGGCAGCTTACTGGCTCCCTCTTTCGGGGAATTCCAGCCTGGCCCGAAAGCCTCCCTGCGGGGAGTCCCCGACTGGTATTCCCGCGCAATCGCCTGCGCATGAGAATCTGCCTGTTCATTGAGGGGATGACCAGCATGTCCTTTCACCCATTCGAAACTAACTTTCCCCCTCCTGTTGGGGTCAGATAGTAACTGATCTAGGTGTTTAACCAGTTCCAGATTGGCTACCGGCTTTCCTCCCCCAGTTTTCCATCCTTTTTTCTTCCACCCAAAGCGCCATTTCGTCAAAATATTAATCACGTACTGGGAGTCCGCCTGAATCAACAAATCATCGCCTATTTCGGCAGTTTCGACGAGTAAGTCAGCTACAGCCATCAGCTCTGCCTGGTTATTGGTTCCCAGCGTAAAACCACCGGCGCGCCAGCATTCAGGTGACAGATACCAACACCAACCGCCTGCACCGGGATTGCCGAGAGAGGAACCATCTGTTGCTGCGATAATCATCTGCGCTCTCCTAACTGCACACCTGGAAAATCAAAATAACCTGGGGACGCCGACCGGCGTCCCCAGGTTATCAGTACCAGTATCAGATTCCTCGCTCAGGATATACGTTTGTTCACTTATCCCGGCGAATAGCTGGCCACTTTAAAATTGAGAGAATTTCTGTCGGCCAGACACGATTAAACTGCCTAGTGCCAGAAATGGCGAGTTCCGGTCAGGTAAAGAGTTACCCCTGCCTCCTGGCAGGCTTTGATAGTTTCCTCATCACGAATAGAACCACCTGGCTGCACAATGGCTTTTACACCCGCATCAATTAGGGTTTGGGGACCATCGGCGAAGGGGAAGAAAGCATCGGAAGCGGCTACCGAGCCTCGTGCCCGCTCAGGAGCCATTTCGCCTTCCGGAGCCTGCCCTAGAGTATTGGCACGCTGAACTGCCAAAGCGCAAGAATCTACCCGATTCACTTGCCCCATGCCGATACCTACAGTTGCCTGATCCTTCGCCAGCAAAATAGCGTTCGACTTTACTGCCCGCACTGTTCTCCAGGCAAATGCCAGATCCGCAAGGGTGGCTTCATCTGCGGCCTGCCCCGCAGCCAAAGTCCAGTTTTCCGGCTTATCTCCCTCGGCCTGCAAGCGGTCCCGAGTTTGCGCCAATACTCCCCCGCTGATTTGACGGAACTCCCATTCCACCGGAGCATCCGCGTCAATACGCAAAATCCGCAGATTCTTCTTGGTCTGCAACACCTCTAATGCTTCCTCTTCGTAATCAGGAGCAATAATCACTTCGGTAAAAATTGGTTTCACCTGTTGCGCCATCTTCAGTGTCACCTGCCGGTTGCAAGCAATCACCCCGCCATATGCCGACAGTGGGTCGCAGCCATGCGCCAGCAGGTGCGCCTGCGCTACATCCTCCGCAACTGCAATCCCACAAGGGTTAGCATGTTTAATTACTGCCACACAGGGATCGCTATGGTCGGTGGCAGCCCGCCAAGCCGCATCGGCGTCAGTGTAGTTGTTGTAACTCATGGGTTTGCCGCCCAACTGTTCCGCCTGCGCAAGGCCGCCCTCTTCGTCGGTGAAACGGTAGACCGCCGCCTCTTGATGGGGGTTTTCCCCGTAACGCAAGCTATGCAATTCCTTCAGCTGCGGTTTCCACTGTTCCAAATTGGGCAGGGCACTGTTAAGGGGAGCCTCATCCTCACTTTGAAGTTGCTGAACAAACCAGGAAGAAATCTGAGAATCATATACTGCAGTGTGTTTAAAAGCCTGCGCGGCCAGTTCCCGGCGTTCCGCCGCGGTGAAACCTCCGCGCTGCAAAGCAGCCGCTAAGTCAGAGTAGAAGCTGGGATCAACAATCACTGCCACATCGGCGTGATTCTTGGCGGCAGCCCGAATCATCGAAGGGCCTCCGATATCGATTTTTTCGATGCAATCCGCAAACCCGGCACCGGAGGCTACGGTATCTGCGAAGGGATATAGATTACAGACCACTAGGTCAATTGGGGTTACTTTTAGTTCTTCTAGCTGGGCAACGTGGGTCGGCAGCTCCCGGTTCGCCAAAATCCCGGCGTGAATCAGCGGATGTAGGGTTTTTACCCTCCCATCGAGACATTCGGGAAACCCGGTTACCTGGGAAACTTCAGTTACCGCTACCCCGGCAGCGGCAATCTGTTGGGCGGTGGAACCGGTGGAAATAATCTCTACCCCGGCTGCCTGTAGGTTCTTCGCCAGTTTGTCGAGGCCAGTTTTATCGTAGACGCTAACCAGGGCACGTTTAATGGGTTTGATTTCGCTCATGACGCGGGATCCTTTTGTTGCATTCCTTGTCCAGCCCAGGCGAGCGACTGTCCTTTTACGTTCCCCAGTGGTAATCCACTTTTTTCGCCAGTCACGTTAATACCACTCTACCCCGCTACCTCCAGCTACGAAAGTTAGTCTTGGTCGGGGATTTCTATGGCTTGGGTGGAGGTGTCGTCAGCGTCACGGCGCGGTTTGCCCACTTGCAGACGACCCCGCTTAAAAATCGAACGTTTAATCGCTGGCCGCGTCAGTTCTGCTGCCGGGAGCCGCTTCGCAGAAGACTTTATTTTTTCTAATTCTTGTTGCTCTTTAGCGATGACTTCATCAGTTTTGCGTTCCGCCCAATCAGTGGCGAGATCTTTTATTTCCTCGGTGTCTGCCGGAAGTGCTCCCCGGGAGTGAGCAAAAGTCTCTTGCCGAGCCCGGAGAGTGTCCGTTAGGGACTCCTGATCATTTTCCGGGTAAGTGGAAGATTCGTGAACGCTTACTTCGGGGATAGTTTGCGTAACTTTTTCTGTTTCCTCCTCCCGGTCATTTACATCATCAGCGGAAGATTGTGTTTCATTAGCTTCAGGCAGTTCACGTGTTTTTACTATTTCTGCTGTTTCCTCTGATTCTGCAGCTGAGGATATTGCCGACGAATTACTGTCTGCCGACACATCTTCGGTTACAGTTTCTACATTTTCAGTAGCAACCTGTTCACCTTCTATAGCTTTCGCGTTCTTAGCAGTATGATCAGCGCTCAAAGGATTCCATGAGTGATAATCCTTCGCTTTGTCTTTCGCTACCGCTAAGCCTTGTCGGGTAACACGCACACTTGCTTGTTTGAAGTTCACGAATGTTTCTGCCAAATAGGCACGAGCATGCGGATGTAGAAGCGTGCCCACTAGCACGATTGGCACCCATACCAGGAAAAGCCCCATAGCGGTGACAGTTAATGGGTGCACTCCCCACGCAGACATCCGTCCCGCACCGATAGAACCGGAGGCTAAAGAACAGAACCAGGCGGTCAAAAAGGTAAACACCAGCGCCCCCACCAGGAATGACGCTACATGAGAGAAAAAGTCGACTCTCGCCATTAAAGTGTAAAGCAGATAACCGATTAGCAGGCTAAGCACTCCGATTACCACCAGCACCCAGTACCCAGGAGTTTGATCCGGAAGCGCTCCCAGAATAGGCACCGCCGGAATTGGGCCGGCTTTTACCTGAGTTAATGAACGAATAGTGCCGGTACCCTGATGAAATCCGGGTCCTAGAATCCAAGCTAATGCCCAGGTCTGAACGGTAGGCAAATAGAGAAATTGTGCCAACCAAATAAGAACGCCTGCCCCCAAGGAAACCCCGTATAAGTCATATATCTTATTTACTGCCGCAAAATGCGAGAGCACTTGGGCAAGCACCAGGATTAAGGTAACAAACCCGAATAACTTAAACATTTTCCATCCGGCACGAACCCCGGAAACCACCCAACCGGGAATCGTCCAGGTGCTATTTGTTCCATCCCAACTACGTTCATCGCGATCAATTCCTAGACGACGGTTTTCCAGATCTTGCTTATAAGCGCGATCAGGGTGCCGCATCCGGAGGATAAACGTCCGACTCCAAACAGAAAAGCGATTAAAATCAGCAGCTAGACGTGCTTTAGGATAACGCAGTGAAGGCCTTTCGTCCTCGCGACGCTGATCGCGGTCAAATAGGAAAAAGGCATAGGCAATAGCGGCAAAGCCGTGCAGTAACCCCCAAAAGAATAGACTGCTCAGGCTATAGGCTCCACGAATTGCCAAACCTACAACAGTAGCCACTGTTGCTTGCGTGAAAGGATAAGTCCACAGAATAGTTTTACTTTCAAGAACAAAACTGTGCGACAGCTGCCCCCCTAGCCAGAGGTAGGCAATCCACAGTCCCAGCGGGATTACCGACAAGGTGGCGGCCGCACCTAGGGAGCCAGTTAAGGGAACTCCGAAGCCTAACGCCCATACGCTTGCACCTACTGTGAGAGATTCTGTCCACACAGTGTCAACCATCCATGGGTTACCGGAAGTGGAGAAATACACTCCGGCACTAATCGCTAGGAAAATTATCCAAGGAAATATACAGGTAATTAGGGCAGCGGCCACCATCCGAGTAAATCCTCTTGGAATCCTAACGGTGAGAGTACGCCGAGATTTTTGGGAAATAGCTGGCGGTTTAACATCTGTAGATTTAGCGGTAGTTTTCCTAACAGCTGGAGTTTTCTGTCGCGGTAGCCGCAGCTTACTGGCCAAGGAGCGTCCCTTCACTTTCTTCACGCTGCCAGGTTCTCCCTTGGTTTTGCCAGAATATTTCTTCGCTTCTTCGAGCCGTTGAAATCCAAATTTCCCTGTACGTTGCTTTAGCCGCTGATTGGAGTTCCTGGCAGGACTATAGGCAGCTACCTTCCTCGCACCCGCAGGTTGCCGAGGAATCTTTGGAACTTTATGCCGCCATAACATCCCTACTATTGTCCACTTTTTCACGGTAGCACCACTTAGGCGCACCGCACTCAAGCACGCCCCGCGCTGAATAATGTGCGGGGCGGTGCCAAACACCGCCCCCCGCATTTACAGGTATCCCAATTTCAGCTGGCTTTATGCCACCAGTTAGCTCAGCGCTTCATACGCCTCTCGTGCCAGTTGAGCAGCCTGGGAAGGAGTCTTGCCCACTTTAACCCCTTGAGCCTCCAAGGCTTCTTTCTTGGCTTGGGCAGTACCCGCTGAGCCAGAGACAATAGCACCCGCATGCCCCATGGTTTTACCTTTAGGAGCAGTAAAACCCGCCACATAGGCTATTACCGGCTTGGTAACATTAGCAGCGATGTAGTCGGCCGCACGTTCTTCCGCGTCTCCCCCGATTTCGCCAATCATCACGATTACTTTGGTGTCGGGGTCTTTCTCGAAGGCCGCGAGCGCATCGATATGGGTGGTTCCCACCACCGGGTCACCGCCAATCCCCATACAGGTGGTGAAGCCAATATCGCGCAGTTCGAACATCATCTGGTAGGTGAGGGTACCGGACTTGGATACCAAACCGATGGGGCCAGAACCAGTAATATCGGCAGGTGTGATCCCTACATTGGACTGTCCCGGCGTAATGATCCCCGGGCAGTTCGGACCGATAATCCGGCAACCCTTTTCTAGGGCAGCATTTACGAACTCGGTGGAATCTTGCACCGGAATCCCTTCGGTAATCACCACGATTAGCGGTATCCCGGCATCCACTGCCTCTAAGACCGCGCCCTTTGCAAAACGCGGAGGGACGAATACTACCGAAACATTCGCACCCTCTTTTTCCATGGCTTCTTTTACGGTGCCAAAAACCGGCACTGAAACCGTTCCGGCTTTAACACCTTTCTTTTCTGCGGCTTCTCCTAGGGGGACGATATCGAAATCAACCGTTTGCCCGGCTTTCTTGGGGTTGGTACCCCCTACCACATTGGTACCGGCCCCTAGCATTAATCGAGTGTGTTTGCGCCCCTCGGAACCGGTCATGCCCTGTACGACAATCCGGGCTGAGGAATCAAGGAATACTGACATCGTGTTTCTCCTTATTCTTTTACCGATTCTTAATGGCTGGCAGCGAGTTTAGCCGCTTGGGCAGCACCAGCATCCATAGTTTCCACCATGGTCACTTGCGGCAGCTTTGCTTTTTCCAAAATCTTGCGACCAGCCGCCACTGCGTTTCCGTCTAAGCGCACCACCAGTGGCTTAGTGGCTTTATCACCTAGGATTTCGATTGCTTTCACGATTCCGGTAGCCACCTGGTCGCAGGCGGTAATCCCCCCGAATACGTTTACGAATACCGATTTAACCTGGGAATCACCCAGAATAATATCGAGTCCATCGGCCATTACCTGCGCCGACGCACCACCCCCAATGTCGAGGAAGTTCGCTGGTTTCACCCCGTATTCTTCACCTGCATAAGCCACCACGTCCAAAGTCGACATCACCAGACCGGCACCGTTACCAATGATCCCTACCTGGCCTTCCAGATGCACATAGTTCAGGCCTTTTTCTTTAGCTTTAGCTTCCAGAGGATCTTCACTGCGCTTATCTACCAGTTCCTGGTGTTCAGGATGCCGAAAACGAGCGTTATCGTCCAAGGTGACTTTTCCATCCAGGGCAATAATCTCACCATCTTCACTAACTACCAGAGGATTAACCTCTACCAGCGTGGCATCCTCACCCTGATAAACATCCCAAAGTCCCTCCAACACCGGCACGATCTTGCTAATGAGCTCTTCGTCCTCGAAACCGGCTTCAATAAGAATCTTGCGAGCTATACCCCCGTCAATGCCAGTATCCGGCAGCGGAACTTTCGCCAATGCTTCAGGACGTTCCTTTGCCAGCTGCTCAATTTCCATGCCACCTTCTTTAGAGCACATCGCCAAGTGTCTACGATTTGAGCGGTCGAGCAGGATAGAGAAATAGTATTCGGCTCCAATATCGGTTCCAGCGGCAATCAGTACCCGGTTTACGGTATGTCCCTTGATATCCATGCCTAAGATTTCTTCAGCTTTTTCCCGGGCTTCCTGAGGGGTATGAGCGAGCTTAACTCCGCCAGCTTTCCCGCGCCCACCCGTTTTAACTTGCGCTTTTACCACAATTAGAGGTTGGGCTAGTTTCTCTGCCGCTTTTTGTGCTTCTGCGGGAGTTTCGACCACAATACCGGCCAACACAGGAACCCCATGAGCTGCAAACAGGTCGCGAGCCTGGTATTCATAAAGATCCACTTGCAAGTCCTCTCAGTAAGTACCTCGACGTCAAGATATAGGACTATAGTACCGCACGCCACACTTACCTCGTCACCAAAAGTGCCCCCTCACTTGTAAATGGGATTTAAAAATACGAAAGTAGATTCAGCACCTCCCAAAAGAAGGAAAACAATCATTTGGGAGGGTGCACACAAGATTTTTCTTCCTTAAGGGCATATCTCGCCCCCCCCTTCCGGACGAAGCACCCCTAATAATTGTGGTTCACGATACTATGAGTAGGCAGTCGAATATGTTGGACGGAAAATCTAGAAAGTGGATTGGAAATAGCTATGCTGTTGTGGGATTGTGCCGCCCCGCTGATTGTGTGTTACCTCTTAGCTGCGCTCCTAATTCCCTTTCTAGTCAAGCATTTGCGGCAACGCACATTTTATTTCGCTGCCCTTATGCCCTTTATTGCCTTATTCTGGACGCTATCGCACACTCGACAGGCTTTCGCTACCGGATCGCAGGGACTAGCTGATTTTTATCAATGGTCAACCGTGCTAAATCTAGAGATAGGGTTTCGCCTAACCGGCCTCTCTTGGCTAATGCTAATAGTAATTAACCTCGTCGGTACCTTAATTTTGCTCTATTGTGCGCAATATTTTTCCGAGAATTCTCCTCGTCTAGGTCAATTCATTGCAGCTTTCCTAGGTTTTGCGGCCTCTATGTCAGGTTTGGTTTTGGCAGACCACACCATGACCCTCTACTTTTTCTGGGAAATTACCACCTTTACCTCCTTTATCTTGATTGGTCACGAAGCCGAGGAACGTGCCTCTCGCGCCGCCGCCCGCCAGGCTATTTTGGTGACTACTACCGGCTCTTTAAGTATGTTTGCCGGTTTTGTGATCTTAGGAATCATGCCGGGAGGCTCCTTTAGGATCAGCGAACTATTAACCGTACTATCTTCCCCTAATGACCTGGGAACTCCATTGGATCCTGTGACGGCTGCCAGCGGATTATCCCTGATTCTATTTGCGGCAGTCACCAAGTCGGCAATTTTCCCCACACACTTTTGGCTCCCCGCAGCTATGGCCGCCCCCACCCCGGTGTCCGCATTCCTGCACGCAGCCGCCATGGTAAAGGCCGGCATTTACCTACTTGCTCGTTTCGCGCCCGCATTTGCTAGATTCCCTGGACTAACCTGGACGATTGTCAGCTTAGGGGCAATGACTATGCTGCTAGGAGGATACTCCGCTCTGCGGCAAACTGACCTAAAACTGGTGTTGGCTTTCGGAACGGTTTCCCAACTGGGACTCCTGACTATGCTAATTGGATCGGGCAGCCCCCAGCTTTACCTGGCAGGACTGTGTGTTTTATCCGCACATTCCACTTTTAAATCCGGATTATTCCTAACTACGGGAACTATCGAAAAACAGACGGGCACCCGCGAGTTCCCCAGTCTATGTGGATTGGGTGAACGTTCTCGCAAACTGGCTATCTGCGCTCTCGCGGGAATTCTTTCTATGTCTGGAATCCCGATTACCAGTGGATACCTAGGGAAAGAACACGCTATTACCTCCCTTCTTAACACTAGGATTCAGCTAGAATCCGGCGCTATTTTGGCGGTACTGACTGTCGGATCTGCCCTAACTTTTGCCTACTCCCTCCGATACTTTTGGGGGGCTTTTAGCCATAAACATGACCGCCAAGGAACTTGCCCCCATCGCCAAAAACTGCGTGCTACAGGCAAAACGCTAACCATAGTTCCCGGACTGCTCACCGGCCTTTCTTTACTCCTGGGATTCTTACCAGCAACTCTTGATAATTTCCTGGGGCAAACCGCTCTACAAGCCTATGGAAAAACTCCGGGCCACCTACATCTTTGGTCAGGGATAATTCCTGGTTTAGTAACCATATTTATCCTGGTTACAGGGGGTTGGCTGTTCTGGATTCGCGCCCGCCTGGCTCGCTTACAACGTCGCCTGGCCTTCTCACCACGGTGGGGTGCTCAAGGCTTATATTCCCGCACTATCCGCAGCCTAGAAAGCAGCGCTTCCTGGTTAACCGGCAAAGTGCAAACAGGATCTTTACCGGCAGACCTTTCGGTGATATTCACAGTGTCGATATGTGCGGGAACAATATGCCTACTAGGAATTTCCGATATGCACCGTTGGCATTTCGCCGACTCCTTCGGACAAGCATTCATCTGCCTAGCCCTCATCGGAATGGCCGCTACCTGCGTGGCCGCTCAGCGCCGTCTAAATGCAGTGCTGGCACTTTCAGCTTGCGGAGCCGCAGTGGCCGCCGTTTACGTGCTGCAAGGTGCCCCCGACTTAGCACTAACCCAATTGGTAGTCGAAGCGATTACCCTTACCCTTTTCTTACTAGTTTTACGACGACTTCCTCCCCGATTTTCCCGCCGCCTTAGCCGCTGGGCACCCGGGTACCGTCTACTAATGGCAGCCGCTTGCGGAGTGGGAATTGTATTACTGGGACTCTCTACTTCCTCTGCCCGAGTTCACGAACCAGTTTCAAACCTGGTAACCACCGAGGGCAGTATTTTTGCAGGAGGCCAAAACCTAGTCAACATCTTACTGGTGGATGTAAGAGCCTGGGACACCGTGGGAGAACTTTCCGTACTACTAGTTGCCGCTACCGGCGTCACCGCCCTAATCTACTTGCGAGGATTGTCCACCACACTAGCTGATTCCCAACGCGCCCGTCGTCACCGGCTATTGGCAAGGGCGCGCAAGCGGCGCGAGCATTTAAAGGAAAATTCCGCCGCGCCCCAGCAAACTTGGCTTGCAGTCGCCACTTTAATCAGTCCGCGCCGTCGCTCAATTTTGCTAGAAGTTTCCACGCGAATCCTCTTCCATACTTTGCTGCTAGTTTCGATATGGCTACTATTTATCGGACATAACCACCCTGGCGGCGGCTTTATTGGCGGCATGGTCGCCGGGATCGCTATCACTATCCGCTATTTTGCGGGTGGGCGTTTTGAATTGCTGGAGGCGGTTCCGGCCAGACCGGGCGGAGTAATTGCCATCGGGATGACGACTGCGGTAGTTAGCGCCCTAGTTCCCTTGGCTTTCGGCTACACCATTTTGCAAAGTGTGGAGGCTCACCTTGATTTAGGGGTTCTAGGCGGTTTGCATTTCACTTCCGCAATGGGACTAGATATCGGGGTATATCTGCTGGTTATCGGGGTGGTGCTTGATTTGCTGCAATCTTTAGGATCCGAGATTGACCGGCAAGGCGAATCTGTGGGACACCAATTGCCAGAAACCGATATCACCGGACGGGAAGATCCCGCGGATCATTCGCCAGATGTAAGGGACACCCAGGAAGGAATGGTAGCTACACCTTCCGCCAACGAAGAAAAAAACCTGGCACCAGTGGAAAGTTCTGTTTCTAAACCTCAGGAGGCACAGCGATGAGCGTTTCCCTATGCCTACTCTTAGCTGCAGGATTTCTGGTTGCCTGCGGAGTTTATCTAGTCACCGAACGCACTTTGACCCGTATAGTTATCGGATTAGGACTGCTGGGCAACGGTATTAATTTATTTCTACTTTCCCAGGGAGGGGCAGCCGGTACTGCCCCGATTCTAGGAACTGCCATTTCAAAAATGTCAGACCCTCTCCCTCAAGGCATGATCCTGACCGCCATCGTGCTATCCATGGCAACCACTGCCTTCGGGCTGGCGCTTGCCTACCGTTCCTGGCGACTGTCAGGGCATGACGAAGTTACTGATGACCTGGAAGACAGACGGCTGGCAAAGCAAATGGGCGATGCTGAGCGCTTCTTGCGTCTAGATCTGGATGAACTTGACAAGAGCCACGGACGCAAAAGGAGGGAGCTGTGAACTTTCTTTTGGCACTTCCGGTACTACTTCCCCTATTAGCAGCGGCTTTAACCTTGGGATTAGGACGCCACTACCGGATCCAGTCACTAGTTGCCTTCACCACCCTAACCGCCTCCCTGGTGGTTGCTATCATTATTTTAGTGTTTTCCGACAAAGCAACCCTGGTTCTAGATGTGGGTTCATGGGCGGCTCCAATCGGGATTTCCCTGGTCGGTGACCGTCTAGCTGCGATAATGCTGTGTACTTCTCTGGTGGTGATGGTGGCGGTACTGGCTTATTCACTTTCAGAAGGCACTGTCCACGAGTCAGAAGATATTCCTACTCCCATTTTTCACCCCACCTACCTGGTGTTATGCGCGGGGGTTAATAATGCTTTCCTCACCGGGGATATGTTTAACCTGTACGTTGGGGTAGAAATCCTACTCACCTCCTCTTTCGTGTTGATTACCCTGGGAGGGACCCGGGACAGGATTCGCTCCGGCACCGTTTATGTCGCGGTATCAATGGTGGGATCAGCGGTTTTCCTGATTGCTCTGGCCGCGCTCTACGGCGCCTGCGGCACTATGAATATGGCGCAGCTTTCCATGCGGCTAACTGAGATCGATCCGGCAGTCGCCATGCTTATCCAAACGTTATTCCTGGTGGCCTTTGGTTTAAAGGCGGCGGTATTCCCGCTTTCTGCCTGGCTCCCAGATTCTTATCCCACGGCTCCAGCTCCGATTACTGCAGTGTTTGCCGGTCTCCTCACCAAAGTCGGGGTGTATGCAATTATCCGGATGCAGGTACTGATTTTCCCGGAATCACCGGTGGCTATAGTACTGGCAGTAGTCGGGATTCTCACCATGATTGTGGGAATTTTAGGGGCTGTGGCTCAAGACGATATTAAACGCTTACTTTCTTTTACTTTGGTTTCCCATATCGGATTTATGATCTGGGGAATTTCTCTGGCCAATACCCTGGGAGTGGCATCGGCAATCTTTTACGCCGTCCACCATATTTTGGTACAAACCACTTTATTCCTAGTGGCGGGCATGATGGAAAAGCTGGGGGGTTCGACCTCGTTGCGTCGCCTGCACTCTTTGGCGAAGATTTCCCCGCTGCTAGCCGTATGGTACCTGGTTCCGGCTTTCAACCTGGTGGGTTTTCCACCCTTGACTGGTTTCTTGGGAAAGCTGGGGTTGGCGGAGGCTACTGCGGCACGCAACACTCCCCTGGCCTGGGCATTGCTGGCCGCGGGATTAATCGCTTCACTGCTCACCCTGTATGTGGTGGTAAAAATCTGGCTGCAAACTTTCTGGCAGGGACGTGAATCTGCACAAGAAAGTGGAGGCGAAGAACAGGAAGCAGTCGATACTTTTGACACTGCCTCGCGGATTCCACGAGGAGTATGGGCAGCAACTGGTTTCCTGACTGTAGTAACGATTGGTCTGTCGGTTTTTGCCGGCCCGGTCTATACCTTTACTGAACGCGCCACGATTTCTATGTCACGAGCAGAATATCAACGCGCGATTCTCGGTGAGGACGGGCGCGGACACGGGATTTCGAAGATTGCTTCCGGGTTTGCGGAAAATATGCTTGCTGAGAACACAAGGAAACGTACTGCCTCAAAGAGAAAGAACAGTGCATGTACCCCTATTTTTGATGCAGTTTCGCTGGTTCCCACAGATTTTAGCGAATCCTCCCTGGTGAAGGGAGGTAGCGATGATTAGCGAAAAAATGGATAAGCCTAAGAAAGAAAACACGGCTTCGGTGGATTCTCCAGAGAAGATTGCACAAGGGCTAGCAGATTCTTTTGACGACCGGGATACCCGCGAGGGCGCGTGGAGAAATGCTTCTGCCAGCGCCACACCTAGGCGACCCGGTCTAAAACAGCGTTTGCGAAGTCTTCCTCGCCGCTGCTCCCTAGGCATGACCGCCTGGTTATTTGTAGTCTGGATGCTACTGATTCGGGATCTTTCAGCGGTTTCCATTTGCGGCGGTTTATTGATTGCTTTAGCACTACAAATATTTTCCCCGATGCCGCACGTCAATCCGGTCAAGAGCTTTCGCCCGCTGCGAGTAACTTGGCTGATTCTGCGGTTTGCCTGGGATTTGCTGGCTTCGGCTTTCCAGGTTGCCTATGTAGTTTTGCGCAGCAAACCGGCTCGCCCCCAGATGATTGAAGTAGAGATGGTGACCCGCTCAGAGTTTTACTTGACTATGGCATCAGCAATGACTTGCCTGGTACCCGGGTCTTTGGTGGTTAGAGCCCAAATAAACCCTTCACGAGTAGTTTTGCACGTGTTGGATGGCAAACTTTCAGGAGGAGCGCGGGGAGTAGAGAAATCTTTGCACGCCCTTGAAATGAGAATTGTAAAAGCCCTGGGTAGCCGGGCAGAGATTCGTGAGACTGAGGAACGTTTGCAAAGCTATGAACAGCTAGTTGCGGAGGGAAAAATCCCCTATTCAGGTAGGAGTCCTTACCTACCCGCGGACATGCCCCAGCAATCTGCTAGCGAAGGGAGGCAATCGCTATGACCTTGATTTTTACTTTGAACTGGGCAATGTTGTGCGTTGCTGAACTACTGGCGCTCTATATTTTGTGGCGGGGACCGGGGATTTTGAACCGTACAGTGGCACTGGATCTGCTTACCGCCATCACCATCGGGATTATTTGCCTGATATCGGTTACTGGGGAGCGTGATGACACCATGCAGATTTTATTGATTCTGACTTTGGTGAGTTTCTTGACCGCGACGTCAGTAGCGCGGATTATTGGGCAGCGTTCAGCGGCAGAACAGGCTCACGATGCTGACCCCGGTGCCGCTATTAAGCCGCAGCAAGTGACGAATATGACCTCGGCGGAAGGAGGACGCGATGAGTGAAACTTGGACTACCGTCCTCACATACCTGGGGGTATCAATTTTAACCCTGGGTTCTACCATGACACTGATTGCCGCCATTGGGGTGGTTAAGCTGCCAACTTTGCTGCAAAGGCAGCATGCAGCTACCAAACCGCAGTTAACCGGGTTTATTTTGACCTGTCTGGGATTGGTAGCGATTCGGCAAACTTGGTCTTGGCTGACGGTGGTGATGCTAGCGATTGTGCTGCAGACAATAACTGCTCCGATTGGGGCGCATTTGATTGGGAGAACCGCTAAACAGCGTGGTGAAATCAAAGATGCGGGTGAGACTATTTATCGCCACCTACATTTGCCAGTCCCCGGTAAAGACCCGTCCAAATCGGAAGAGCAACCTTCCCGGTGCTAGGAGTAAATTTTTAACCGTGGTGACTATCGATTAATCGTGTTCTGAGAGGCTATCTAAAACTGCCTGCCACTTGGTGATTTTTTCGGACACACCCGGTATATCGGCGAGAAACATATCAATGAAGAACAGGACAGAA
Organism: Varibaculum vaginae; assembly: GCF_900604285.1. Lineage (GTDB taxonomy): Bacteria > Actinomycetota > Actinomycetes > Actinomycetales > Actinomycetaceae > Varibaculum > Varibaculum vaginae. Next base: position 60,750 of record NZ_UWNY01000002.1, on the reverse strand, counting down.
TCAACAAAACCAGCCCCATCACACTTTTCATGACTATCCAGAAGAGCTATTTGCTCGGGGGTAGCATGAGCTTCGAAGAAAGCGCGCGCAGATGCGTAAAGTTCATCGTAGGTCATTATCTGCAGAATAGTTGCCGACCATGATATTTATGTTCACCCTGGCTAGCATAGTCCTGCCTTAGACATAGCCTCTGTCGGGTTGGAATCTTTAACGGCTCCATCCTTCAATCCGATAATCCGGCGAGATTATTCCCGTAAATATTTAAGGGTCGCTTCAGCAAGGGGCAAGGGATAATCACCGGTCTTTGTGTAATCATCCTGTAGGGCAACTAGCTGTTTGCAAAGGGTTTTCGGTAGCTGAATATGTTCCTCAAACGCGAGTGAAACAATAAAATCCAGGTCTTCACCCTCGCCATATTCGTAATCTGCTATCAATTGTTGGACTGCAGGGCTAGCTGTTTTTTCGAGATAACGACGCACCCTTTTGTATAGGTCTAAGTAGGTCAGCACTGATCAACCTTTCGGAGGCCTATATTTCTGAAGAGTGTTCGCTAAATAAAATGAAGCGCCTTACGGGAGACAGCATAACGCTTCGGGATAATAGATAATCCTCTCTGCGGACAATCAAGCTCGGTGGTGATTCATTTGGGGAATTCCGTGATGGTACATGGCAGGAGGCTAAAAGATGGACAGATTCAATTAACAGGATCTGATGATAGCGCTTGCCGGGGAGAAGGTGATGGCTATAACTGCCGTTTAAAATTCCCTTTAGGTCTTCCGGCTCTCCCAGGACGGGTTTCTTGCCAGGCATCCACGGTTTCGGGTAGCCACCCGTATTTGATGGCGTTTCCCGCTCCTATGGACGCGTCAGGGGCAGGGAATGTACCGCGCGCGATATGACTTTTTATGGTGTGAGGGGATAACCCGAACCGCCGAGCCACCCCGTTTACGGTTAAATAGTTAATCATGTTCCTTATTGTGAGGGTATATGGCGGTTATACTGACCAGCGACACCGGGATACTAACAGTTGCATTTCTAGATAATAATTTTTTCCTCTTTGGGTTAGATAAACTACCCCATCTGTTAGTAGAGTCAGTCTTTCATTTATTTTTTGTGCCTGCGCCCAGCAAAGCATGCCAGGCTAAAATAGCGATTGAAAGGTTAATCAACAGCTAATGATTAAAGCCATAGCACATTAACTTCTTTCTCCAGTTTTATCCCCGGCCACCCCGGGGGATATCCCCTCGCCGAGGCTACCCATGGGGTATTCTTTTTTACTTTCCCTAAAGAACAGTCCTATTACATATATTCAGGGATTATGCGCTCTAGCTGCCACATTATTGGCATTCATCCTTAATGGAGTATTAGTGCGAGTTCGTCCTTTAAAGCGATTATTCGCTGCTGCTGGCATTTCAAGCCGAACATTGTTGATTATGGACAGCATTCGGATTAACTCCACAAGTGGGAGTCTTTTCGGGTAGCTTATGACCCTGATTCGCAGGACGCGGGATCAACCACGCAGGTGCGGGGCATTTTACTTTTAGCCATGTTGACGGATTGCTAGGAATAAGGCAGACGCCCCGCCAACCCCTACAGCTAGGGATAGCATCGCGGTGACCGCTGGTGGAAAGCTAACTATTTCGGTCAACACGAAAAGACCGAAAGTGGTAAATGCTAGGGGCATTGCATTTATTTTCATTCTTATTTCCTCCTTTAGGATCATCACCGCAGGTGCTAGCCATTTAGAATATCAGATAATCACCTAAAAATACAGAAAGGATCATCCCCGCAGGTGCGGGGCACTTGGTGCTGTAGCGTACCATGGCGTCGGTGGCGGGGGATCATCCCCGCAGGTGCGGAGCACTTACTAACCCAAAAGCCCCTTGCGCACCATACCCGGGATCATCCCCGCAGGTGCGGGGCACTTCGTCTGCTCTTGTCCCGTATTGGTATGCGTGGGGGATCATCCCCGCAGGTGCGGGGCACTTGGGCATGGGCATATTCGGTGGTGATTGCGATTAGGATCATCCCCGCAGGTGCGGGGCACTTTGAACCTTGAAACCGCTACCGAGTCCACAATTCGGATCATCCCCGCAGGTGCGGGGCACTTCCTTGCCCGTTGCTGGCGGGCGGGTTAGTTTGGGGATCATCCCCGCAGGTGCGGGGCACTTAGGCGCGAACTTATCGGCTAGCGCGTCCACTACGGATCATCCCCGCAGGTGCGGGGCACTTTAGTCTTGCCCGCTGATGGTGAATCCTAGTTTGGGATCATCCCCGCAGGTGCGGGGCACTTAGATTGAGTATTTAGCGGTGGACGTGAATTTTGGGATCATCCCCGCAGGTGCGGGGCACTTGGCGTAGACCGGGACGCGCTAGATAATCTTGCGGGATCATCCCCGCAGGTGCGGGGCACTTGCGCGCACCCCGTTGATGCTGGAGGCGGGAATGGGATCATCCCCGCAGGTGCGGGGCACTTCCCTGATAAATCTCATCCAACGCAAGCGACCCGGGATCATCCCCGCAGGTGCGGGGCACTTATGCCACGCTGGACGGGTTTAGGCGTAGCGCTAGGATCATCCCCGCAGGTGCGGGGCACTTTCCGCGCTTGGGGTTTTTCGCGGTCGCCGGGGCGGATCATCCCCGCAGGTGCGGGGCACTTTCCGCGCTTGGGGTTTTTCGCGGTCGCCGGGGCGGATCATCCCCGCAGGTGCGGGGCACTTATTCGAGCCGCTCCACCTCTAAAAGTCTGAGGGGGATCATCCCCGCAGGTGCGGGGCACTTCGCGTTTTACCAAGCCCTAGCAGAGCAACGCGGCGGATCATCCCCGCAGGTGCGGGGCACTTCTGCCATGTCCTACCTCCGTCAAAAATGTACCAGGATCATCCCCGCAGGTGCGGGGCACTTACAGGACGCTATTCACCACCAACTCGCCCCACGGGATCATCCCCGCAGGTGCGGGGCACTTCATAGGCGGCGCAAAATGACCGTTTTAGCCGTGGGATCATCCCCGCAGGTGCGGGGCACTTCTAGGCGCGATTGCCCGATTATAAATGTTCCTGGGGATCATCCCCGCAGGTGCGGGGCACTTCCTACTTTGGTGTTTACAATGATTTGATTCCGGGGATCATCCCCGCAGGTGCGGGGCACTTATTATCTAGCGCGTCCCGGTCTACGCCCGCGAGGGATCATCCCCGCAGGTGCGGGGCACTTTTGAGATCGCGAAAGCAAAGCGCGCCGCCCCGGGGATCATCCCCGCAGGTGCGGGGCACTTTATTTTGATCCACCGTTTCGGCTCGCTCATTTCGGATCATCCCCGCAGGTGCGGGGCACTTATTTTGTGGAAGATTCTGCCTTCGCCGCGTCCGGGATCATCCCCGCAGGTGCGGGGCACTTCGCGACTGGTAACGTGACCGGGCCGCATATGCAGGATCATCCCCGCAGGTGCGGGGCACTTTATCGCAGCGGCGGGTTTCCATTGTTTTATTTGGGATCATCCCCGCAGGTGCGGGGCACTTCTATAGCAGAGGCGTTAGGTGTGTCGATTGACGGGATCATCCCCGCAGGTGCGGGGCACTTTTGGTGACGTTGGGGCGGGGTTGGTTCCGGTCAGGATCATCCCCGCAGGTGCGGGGCACTTTCGTATCTGGGTGAAAGACCTGGAAAAACTTTAGGATCATCCCCGCAGGTGCGGGGCACTTTTAAAGACTTGCCGCGTTAAGCGCCCGTCCCGGGGATCATCCCCGCAGGTGCGGGGCACTTTTAGCGGGGTTCGGTTTCCTGTCCCCCCAATAGGGATCATCCCCGCAGGTGCGGGGCACTTTGAAAAATTACTAATTGCCCGATTTTGTAGACGGGATCATCCCCGCAGGTGCGGGGCACTTCCCTAATGCCGGTTTATTCCGTCATGCCCCCCGGGATCATCCCCGCAGGTGCGGGGCACTTACCCCGCACTAAGGCGCGAGGTTAAGCCCTTTCGGATCATCCCCGCAGGTGCGGGGCACTTGACAGGGAAAAGATCATTGCCTGGCCAAAAGCCGGATCATCCCCGCAGGTGCGGGGCACTTTTCCTCTAGTAGCCTGATAATCCCGGTTTTGTGGGATCATCCCCGCAGGTGCGGGGCACTTTTTTACGCTCATATCAGTGATGCTCCTTGTAGGGATCATCCCCGCAGGTGCGGGGCACTTTTTAGGTCGTCTTCGTCGAATTGTCCGAACTCGGGATCATCCCCGCAGGTGCGGGGCACTTCTAAAAATGGCAGACCTAAACCAGCTTCGCGCCGGATCATCCCCGCAGGTGCGGGGCACTTCGACGGTGGCGGCAGGCAGGGTTACGGTGTCCAGGATCATCCCCGCAGGTGCGGGGCACTTCAAGACCTCGACACATGGGGACAACTAGAAAACGGATCATCCCCGCAGGTGCGGGGCACTTCACCCGTGCACCCCGTATTTTAGGAATGTGGGGGGATCATCCCCGCAGGTGCGGGGCACTTTGGAGGTTCTCAGCGAGGTTGATGTTATTCGCGGGATCATCCCCGCAGGTGCGGGGCACTTGGATAAAGTCGCGGAACTAGCGTCTATTAAGCGGGATCATCCCCGCAGGTGCGGGGCACTTTTATAGTGGTTACCGCGTCCCTTACTTCTTTTAGGATCATCCCCGCAGGTGCGGGGCACTTGGATAGACCAAGCCGATAAGGGTGACCTCGATGGGATCATCCCCGCAGGTGCGGGGCACTTGAGCGCGGCGGCTTCCGCGTCTATTTGCGCCTGGGATCATCCCCGCAGGTGCGGGGCACTTTTTTCCGCCGCGGCTTTAAGGCGTTGGATTTTGGGATCATCCCCGCAGGTGCGGGGCACTTTTCAGTATCTAGCTGAAAACTAGTCGCTCGCTCGGATCATCCCCGCAGGTGCGGGGCACTTCAGGCAAATCTAACCCCGCCGCATCTCCAGACCGGATCATCCCCGCAGGTGCGGGGCACTTCTAAAGCCGAGGGATTGTAGGGCGGGTCCGTTCGGATCATCCCCGCAGGTGCGGGGCACTTTTTGTGTAGCGTAGTTGCGGGTCTGCGGTTAGGGGATCATCCCCGCAGGTGCGGGGCACTTTCATGTGGTCTATCGTCGATAGGTGCTCGATCCGGATCATCCCCGCAGGTGCGGGGCACTTCCAACGGTGCGCGTGAGCCTCTAGAAACGCTTCGGATCATCCCCGCAGGTGCGGGGCACTTACTCGATGAGCTGGGATATCGATCCAAAATATCCGCCGCTATAGCCATCCTATAGGTACTTACCGAGAATATTAGGGTTTACGCCTACGCATTTTCCGGCGCCTAGCAGCTATTGACCAGCCATACCCTTCTTTACCATTAGATTTCCCTTGCCACGCTCCCGGCTTTCGCACATTCCCCTCCCCTGTCTGACTATCAGACCTAATTCGCTCCGGATGTTGCAGCAAAGTCATTCCTTCGAGTTCCACTGGATTCCATTTATGCCCAGCCGAGCGCACCGCGTAACCCTGCTCATTATTAGTGCTATATATCAGCAGGGCTTTACCTTGTTTCCGCTCCGCAACCACCAAATCCCACAGGTTCTCCCTTACCCGGGCAGATAACCTCCCCACGAAAACTCCCGGAGACGCCTCTAAAAGCCAGCGTGTAACGTATCCCCGCAAACCCGGAGGGCAGGCAGTTAAGATTAAAACCATCAAAACGGAGTCTCCCCCGCCTCGGCCGCATAGTTCGAGCCGCCCGCAACATTTCCCTGATAGTAGTCCCACAGGCGAATCCGGTTTTCTTTAACATCGACAGATACGTCACGCTCACCGGTAAGTAAGAAGATAATATCTTGCGCACACCGCTTCAGCAGTCCATCGCGAAAAACCTGGTCTCGAAGTTTAATCCGCATCCTGGTGGCAACGTCCTGCTCCCCCTCGGATACAATCTGAAATGCTAGCGGGATTACAAAATCCGCCTTGTATAAATCCGCAATATCAAAGACAAAAGAGCGTGAATGCCCGGTATGAACAATCCCTAAACCTGGCGAACAACCCAGAGCACAAATAACCGCATGAGCAATTCCATATAAGGTGGCATTACCAGCAGAAAGTGCTTGATTCACCGGATCGCTAGCCTGGAAATCTTGGGAATCGAAAACTCTACCGGCCCAGGGAACCCCATATTCATCTGCGCACCGCCGGTAGAGCATTTTCATACGGTGACCTTCCCTACCCCGCAACTGACGCATGGAGATCCCCTCCACTTCCTCATCACCAAAACGCATTTGGTACATTGCCCGGGCAACTTTGATTCTTTCATTTTGCGAGGACGAGCAACGCGCTTGTAGCTGCAGCAAGGTATTAGAGTCAGCCAAACTGCGTCCGCTGACATAAAAGCGCACCCCGTTTTCACCGACCCAGACGACACTCACGCCGGATTCCCCTAATAGACTCATGGCCTGGTGAGAAACCGTAGACCCTGGCCCCAGCAGCAGCGACGAGATCGTTGCTGCTGGGACATGCACCGTGCCCTGTTCATCTCGCAGGGTCAAAGCATTGTCTGCGCGGTGAACAATACAGCGCTCTGCATAGAGGAATGACCAGCGGTCTTCCACCCGGGGCAGAGATTGCCGAGGAATCGGCTTATTCGCGAGACCGCCACTCATTGCTATCTACCTGGGAGCCAGGGTTAACAGACCACACCCATAGGCCTTGGCAGCTCCTAAACCATTTTGTATGGCACTGCGCAGCACCTCAGGATCCTTAACAGTCAAAATTCCCTCGAATGCGACTCGATTCAAGGTGACTAAAGATCCCGGTTTTCCCGATTTCCCTCGCTGAAAACGAATGCGTTCCTTTTCCACGATCGCTACCGCCAAACCATTTGCTTCACTCTCCGCTGGATTGACAGCTACCTGGGGAATTTCAAAACCCCAACCCTTTGCTCTAGATGCCAACCATTTAATGCGGTCTTCATCCTTAACGATTGGAATCCGCTTAGACCTTTTAGCACCTTCGCCTTTCACTGCCCGGGTGGGAGTTGCCGCTAACCTAAAGTTCCAGCTGCTACCCTCCGCGAGTCGCTCCATGAAAGGCTGATAGTTTTTCACTCCGAACGAGGACTTAATCTCGGGCCAGCCAGCCTCTTCAACGAATTGAGTGAAATCCGGACGCACCGGAGACTGTATATAGAGGTAATAGCCCTTTTGATGTCTATCCAGTCGCCAGAGAATCCTGGGAGGAGCCTCCCCCTCCCATTGGGATTCATGAAAACAGTTCTGCAAGATAGCGGCGTGCATCCGCTCCATCGAGGCGAGTAACCTGGAAGCTCCCCGTCTCCGCGGGTTTAGAGCACAGCGTGAAAGATAAATTTCGCTCACCACATACCTCCCGGATTGTGGGTGGTTAAGAACGCTGACTCGGTTTCGGTAACTGTAATGCCCGACACCACCTCGCATTTCCACCTGACTACGTCTCGCCACTCATATTGCCGATGATGGGAATCGAAACTGAGCGGAACATCGTGGACTTGGTCAAAAATACAGTCTTCCCGTCGCTCCTCCGGTAGTAAAGCCAAATCCGCTACTACCTCTAAACTTACTTTTCCGTTTTCGAGGTCTAGGGGCGAAGTCGGCGACCAGACAGTTTTCCGCGATAGTTTCTTTTGATACCACGGGGCAGCCTGCCACGGAAAAGCAGCAAGGTCGTCTATCAGATTGCCCTCTGACAGCTTCGGACGGATAGGCATCATAGGGGGAAACGCCCTTCTCCCTAAATACAGCGGGAACTTTGGTTTAACCAAGGCCTCGTTAACGGCGTCGATCAGGCTGCTTTCCCCACTGAGACCCACGACAAATACCGCGTCTGCCAGGTAATATCGGTCAGAAAGAGGGTACGGAGTCTCACCATCAAAGGAATGAGTGGTATGAAAATCCCTTTCCCTGGTTCCCGGTTGATCGATGCGAACCGCCATTTTCAGGCCAACTAGATCCTCAATAGGATCAACCCGGCGGCGCCCTTGTGCTGCGGCTAGTAAACCAATTATTCCGCTCTTCGATGGCTCCGAGGAAGTCCTTCGCCTGGTAAATCTAGATGAATTACCCCACGACTGCATTGGACCCTTGAGGGTCAAAAGCATATTTTTCATGGCTATTCACCTTTGGCAAGCAGTTCAGTCACCAGTTTGCCTAGATCCGAAACTAACTGTGGGAACGCCACTGGTTCCTGAATCTGCCGTAGCTGCTCCCGCGAGTCCCCGACCCCGCAGGTAAACTGGGCAAGAGGCTTGACCCCGTAAGCATCCTCAATATCACCGACCTCTTTTACTAGCCGAGACACTGAGGGGGCTAGGAATCCAGTATTTTCTCGAGCGGTAATTGCATTTTCAAACGCCCCCACCAAGGAAACTGGCTGGTCATCACGCACGGAAACGTAGATTACTTCCGGAAGTGTCCTATTGGCAAAAGTGTTTTGTTTACCGGTGGGCATTGCTTTCACAAATGCCTGGACGAACGCGTCAACTGCCCGCACAGTAGCATCGTCACTTCCTAGGTTTTCCCGCAGCATATCTAGGTTGATAGTGGCGTAGCGATACAGCGTCGAGGAGTTGAACTCAATCGTTCCCATCATCCCCGCTCCCGCATCGGTTTCCTCTTGATCTTGGGACTTTACGTCATCAACGGCGGTAAAGAAATCGAATTCATTTTCTACGCTGTGGGTAGAAATCGCGTGTGCTACCTGGCAGGAGGCATCAACGTTCACGGCCGCGTCGTCAGCTACCATGCGTCCAAAAAGAGCTAAATCTACTGAGTGATTTCGATTCAATAGTTTTTCAATTTCGCGTTTCTTTGGCTTTTCTTTATTAGCAGCTTTCTCTACCGCATATTCCGCCAGTTGTCGCAACTGTAGGGCAGACAGGAACACTAAGTAGGTAGAAACCTCATTTCCGACCTCTTCCTCAGCATCCTTCTTTGCGCGCGGGGCTTTTAACTTGATTCCCAAAGCTTTGAACACTTCGGCCGCTAGTTTCACAGATTCCGGTTCTAAATCCGGGTTTTGTGCCACTATCTGTTCAGCCAGCAATTCCACAATCCGATTGGTTCGATAGCCAAGATCTTCTTGATTGAGGAAGTCTCCAAATACTTGTCTGGTTTCTCGTTTCCAGCATTGCGAAGAAACTCGTGCTCGGCGTTGTCCCCCAAATGTTGCAGTCTTGGGACTTCCGGAATCATCTCGGTTTACGCAGGAAGGGGGAACATTTTGCAAAATATGAAAATCGATAAAGTTAGTCATGATGATCTCCTTTATTTGGTCTGTGAGTTAGTTTCTAGTTTTTCGTTTTTCTGTCGGGCGTAGCCTCTTGCCCAGGAGAGGGTAACTTTTTGTTTACCCCCGGGGATTGCGAAGCGATAAAGGTCTTGCGCCAGCAGCCCGTAGTCAATAGCAATCGCGGCACGCGTTGATCCCAGCTGAGAGATTAGCCCCTTCAAGTGGTTAAAAAATCCGGAAAAAGTAGTGGCCATGACTGCCGCATCAAAATGGCGGCGCACTGCTTTCTCGTTATCCATGCCCTCAAGCCATGCCAGCCTAGAGACTGCTTCTCCCAGGTTTACTCCTCGTTGATGCATGGGGGTAGTTCTGCCTCGCTGGTGGCGGGCATATAACCACAAGACACCGCGAATTGCCTGCTCCTTTGGCGTCAATTGATCCGAAGAGGTATTCCTGCCCACTTCATCCCAGTCGACTAGGTGCCAGACTGAGGGTGGAAAAACATAGAGATCTTGGGACGCCTTGCGCAGCTCAGCCAAATCAGCCCGAGCTTGCGGGGAATCTTTTAAATACCCCTGCTGCAGGGATTCAATTCGCCGTACTACTGTCCAACCAAGCTCACTGTAATAGTGCTTACTTGATTGCTCTGGTTGCATTTGATCACTCATGATTCTCCTTCGACTCATTGAAAGCTGAGACCTTTGATTTCGTCTTCGAAAGTTTGATTGCAAACCATTTAACACAGTTAGGAAGATCAAAAACCGTTCCGTTTTTTTCTCTTCCCTTCATTGCTTCATCTGGAGCAGCTGCTAGCAGTTCAGATTCCAGTTTTTTAGCTATCCCGTATCCAGATTTCCACAGCGACTCCAGATCGCAGGTAGTTGAACCAACCCCTAGCAGCCAGGCTCTGAACGCTCCATCAATTCCCGAGTAAAAGCGCTCGCGGACTATCCGATTAGCTTGCTTGGTGTCCTCTGCCCCAACCGCACGTTCCAGGTTGCCAGCCAGCGCAGCAATCGCACTGGCTAATTCATCTAACAGCTCCATCCCGGTTTTCACTAAGTACAAGGATTTTTGATCTTTGCCAGTCAATAGACGAGGGGGGATTGCCAGATAATCACTGATTGCTTCCTCAAAAATTGATTCGTTGGATCCATAAACATACCCACAAGATCGCAAGCGATAGGTTGTCGATTCCGGCAGATAACCGTTTGACAGCAACCACCCCACCCAACGCACTACTGCTGGTGGCAGGCTTGCTTCTACCTGCACCTCTTTGTAGGTTGCGGTTTTCCCCGGAAACTCAGGCAAGAGGGAAGTCATTCCCCGCCAAATTACGCGACTGGGATCATGCTTGCGTGGCATATAAGTTATCTGTTTGTTTTTCTTGGTCTGGGGCTCAGAAAATCGCCAAGCGCCCATAGGTTCCCGGATCTGCGCGTTAGACACCGCGGAAACGTCCTCTGACCCCAATCTATCCCCTTGGCACAGCACCAACCCGATTACCGAGTTACCGCCATCAATCAACCTCACCCGTCGAGATTGCCAGGTAAGCATATCGGCTAGACCATGAGGATAAATATCGGCGCGTTGCCCTACTGGTTGTTCTTCACGTTCCCAAGCAGGTAAATCAATATCTGGATTGGTAGCAATGATTCCTGTCGCCCGGGCTTCTTCGCTTTCCTCCCCTGGTTGTCCGATCGCAAGGGTATTCAGCATCAGAGTTGAAAACAGACTTTCTCCTTCTACATAAACCCCACCTTGGGCACCTACCCAACCAGTACCAATTGGGTAGCCTTTACCACCCTTCACCCGGGGGTCACCAACCGCTCCGGAGCGAATCCCCGCAGAATCGTATGCTTGTAAGTGGATAAGCTGCGCAGCAACCTCGGGATAGCTAATCTCTTCTAAACCTGCCCCGATACGCATAGTGATGAACGGTTCCCCGTTAGGAACGTCCGCCAGTATTTTATTCAGCTCAGAGTAGTCTCCTTTAGGGGTATGAATAGTGGGATGCTGAAAAAATGGGTAATCAGAATCAAATAAAAAGAATCGATCCCTCCATGTTTCAAGATACTGCTCTACCAGACCCAAGGTTTCTTTCGGATTTTCATTAGCCCGCTGCCAAGCCGACACATTCCATCCCCTGCTTGCCACGCTGGCAACATACAACGTTCGCTGCATTATCGCTACCATGATTCGAAGCACCGCGAAACTTACGGCATCCTGGCCAAAAGACAATCTTCTAATCTCGGGCGAACGCGAAAAGCAATCACGCAGAGGAAGCACCTGATGTTTACCGTTGCAGAACACAACCGGAACCCAGGGCTCATCAAGTAGGTTAAACTTTGATTTCTCAGTCACCGTACCTCCCTTCTAGAACCAACCTTTGGTTCTCAAAAAACCAAATAATCTGAATCCTGCTCACCTACAAGACTCTTACTAAATAGTTTTACAGGAACTGTGTTGGAATTACAAGGGAAGCCACCCGTGACACTATATAGCGCCGTGGCCAAAAGCGCGACCCACACACTTGCCAGAGAGATGGCAATCACCCTAGTTTGCCCCTGAGACAGGAGCTAGATCTTACCGGTATGCAAAGCGCAAGTCTAGACTCCTCCTCAGGAAGATAAGTGACATCAAACTCTCTCCTATCAGGTCTTAGTACAAAGTTGTTTTAACCCCAAAGGCAGAGATAACTCTGCGAATCTCCTCATCCGTTAGACCCTCTGCCTTCCCCCCGCTTGCGGTATTCAAATATTCATACATAGCGCCGGTCTCCAGATATTCCACTTTGTCAACGGCAGCCACGGGCGAGACGTCAGAACGTACCATGATTCCATGCTTTGCCCACAGCGTGATCTCGTGATCGCGCAATCCCCGTAAGTTATTTTCCATCAACTCCTGGCTGCCAGGTACCATGAAATCCAGCACCTCTATACCCTGTGGAACCTGGACTATCGTTTCCGGTTCCCAGCGGAAAATCGCGCGGTTATAGTCAGTGTTATTGAGCAATTCCGGGTGATGCGACAGAGCAACCAGGTAAGGTGGCTGCGCATGAACCACGGCTTGAAAATCTACCTTCCTCCTAGCTACCTGGTCATTGTGAACCGCCAGATGGGAGTTAAACTCGCTCGTGGGTTGATGATATTTCTTGTCTGGATGCGTATACCAGGTACCGGTTCTACCACCCTCATCAATCACGAAAGCTGAAACATTCACCGCCGGCATTTTTCCAACATCCCGCAACCGGCACCCAGAGCCGGTCACGAAAACGGTTCTTCCGGCTAGTGCCGGAACCGCCCATGGCAAATTCTTCTTTTCTTGACGGTCGGGGAAAACAGACTCCAAATCCACGGGCCAATTTATCAATATTGATATGTTTCCCGCACTTGCTTCCACCGCGTGCATCTGGTCTAGCCGGGCGCCCGCCTGCCCCATTTGGTCAAGTAGTTCCTTAATAGTTGAATTATTGTTCATTTTATTTCTCATCTTTCTTTGCTAAAAATTCGGGCAGCTGCTTGTTGCCAATCCGTTTTCTTTCCCTCAGGGTTTAGTGTTATTGATGCTACCGATTGAGATACAACGAATCTCATCTCAGATAGCGAATCTCCTACCGCGCCACTGGCTCGAGCCTGTACCAGAAGGTTCCCTAATGCCGTAGCCTCCACTGGCCCAACAGTTACTGGCAACCCGCATGCGTCAGCTGTAAGTTGGCAAAGCAAAAGATTCTTAGCGCCACCGCCCACGATATTCACCGTGTCAACCGGCACATCCGCGAGTGCGGCTGCTTGATGGATTGTTCTAGCATGGGCTAATGCCAGAGATTCGTAAATGCAGCGTGCATATTCCCCTATTTCTCTAGGGCGCGGTTGATCAGTTTCATCAGCAAGCCGGTCTATACGAACCAACATGTCACCTGGATCCGCAAAGATGGGGTCATTAACGTCAATAATCGTGCGCATACTGGGGGCTTTTGCAGCCGCTTCATCGATCTCCGCAAAAGATAAATGCGGCTCCTTTTCGCGCCATTTTGCAACACAGCCATTAAGGATCCACATACCCATAATGTTGCGCAAGTACCTGACTGTTCCATCTACACCTAGTTCGTTAGTAAAGTTTGCTTTACAAGAGGCTTCGGTAAGCACGGGAGCGGCTAATTCAAGCCCGACCAATGACCAGGTTCCGCAAGAAATATAGGCGAAATTATCAGTCTTAGCAGGAATCGCCGCAACTGCAGAGGCCGTATCATGGCTTCCTACACTTACCACGTTGGTGGGCAAATCCTTACCGTTACGCAAAGGGATGACATCTTGCAAGACCGGCCCTATACATTTTCCAGATTCAATCACATCGGGTAATTTTTGCGCGATGTCCATGCCCGTCTGCCGCGTGTACAGTTGCAATATTTCCCGGGACCATCTACGCGTACTGGGATCCAATAACCCTGTGGAAGAGGCATTCGTCGCCTCGGCATAAATCTTTCCAGACAACCAGTAAACAATCAGGTCTGGAAGCAAAAGAATATGTCGAGCAGCCTCAGTCAATCTTCGGTCATCTTCATTTTCCATACTAGCCAGCAGCTGGAAAACCGTGTTGAAGTTTATTACCTGCAATCCATTATGGCGATAGAACCGTTGGGGAGAAACCTTCCCGAAAAGTTTGCCAGGAACACTCTTTGTTCGGGAATCACGGTAGCTATATGGCGATGTAAGTAGCTTTCCGTTGTTGCCGATTAGCCCATAATCAACGGCCCACGAATCAATTCCCACTGATTCAATTGACTCACTTTGTAGTATCCTCAATCCGTTATTTATTTGATTCCAGATTCGGTGTATATCCCAATATAGGCCAGCCTTTCCCCGCTCAGGTACGCGGATCGGACCATTTGTAAATCTGCTTACTTCTCTAGTATGAATCTGGTTACCCTCGACATCTCCACTTATTATTCTTCCCGAAGAAGCACCAAGATCAATTGCAGCGAAAACAGGCATTTCTCAAAACTCCATTCATCACGTCTTGGCCCGGCGCGCGACACGCAACCGATAAAATCGACGCCGGGCCAAAATCGTTGACTAAGCCACTTCCGAGAAAACGGAAGGACATGAAATCATCTTGTTAAGCTCCCCAACCAGCTTGTTTTCCTCCTACCCGATCCTGCCGAACCTTCTGCAGATAACCGGAAGACAGGAACGCCCTCATTGGATCAGGATCTATACCTTGCGATTCGCGAAGTTCTCTTAATAGACTCCGCACATCTGTGTTAAACGCATCCATCAGTAGGTCATTCGCCCCTAGCACGTCTCCTTCTAACTGCTTCTTCTTTAGTTCTCCCCGGTCAACCAACAGGGCTTTTGCGGTCATTTCCTGCACATTGGTGACAGATCGAATTTCTCCGGGAATTTTTTCCTCCAAATTGTGGCATTGATCGAGCATAAAATTGACCGGTGAGTCAGCTGATAACGCCCCCGCCGCTACGATTTCATTCATGATTCTGAACAGCTGAAATGGGTCGGCAGCTCCAACTATCAAATCATCATCAGCATAGAAGCGAGAATTAAAATCAAAAGCTCCCAACCTCCCCAAGCGTAAGAGCTGTGCCACGATGAACTCAATGTTGGTCCCCGGGGCGTGATGCCCCGTATCTAGCACTACCATTGCCCTTTCACCTAGAGCCTGGCATTGCACCAGAGAAGTACCCCAATCAGGGACATCCGTATGATAAAACGCAGGTTCAAAGAACTTGTATTCCAAAATTAACCGCATATCCAAATCCAGCTCGGCATAGATTTTTTCCAAGCAATTAGCTAATCGATCTTGCCGTTCTCGGATTGAATCCTGTCCTGGATAATTAGTACCGTCTGCTAACCAAATCTTTAAGTCCTTAGACCCGGTCTTTCGCATAATATCGATACATTGCTTGTGATGATCGATTGCCTTCTGACGAATTCTTGGGTCAGGGTTGCAAAGCGAACCAAATTTATAGTCCTCGTCCTGGAAAACATTCGAATTAATCGTACCAAGTGTTACGCCCTTGTCTTCCGCGTATTTCCTCAGTCCATCGTAGTCATCAGTAAGATCCCAGGGGATATGTAGAGACACGCGCGATGCCGATCTCGTAAATTTGTTTACCTGGGCTGCATCCGCCACTTTCTCAAATGGGTCACGTGGCACACCTTCAGTGGTAAAAACCCTAAACCGTGTCCCAGAGTTCCCAAAAGCCCACGATGGCAATTCAATATCCTGTTCCTCAAGCAGTTTCCGATTTTCTGCGCTGAGGTCTTTTAGTTGTACCATTATTTTTTCCTTTCCTATACGCCAGTCGAATGCTCAATACGAATAATCATTACGATCTAGTTTCATCTTTGGCAGAAACAACGCGACCGTAACGCTCAACTTCAATATCTCTTAACGGTCTACCCTGAGTTTTGGGCGCCCAAACGGTTCCTACCACTAAAGAGACAATCAAGAAGCCAATAAGAATCAATCCGTCTACCAGTAATCCGTTGTTCCATTTCAAAATGACCGGGAAGATGAGAGAGATAAGGCCAGACATGACGCGGACAGCAAAGAATATAATTCCTTGTGCGCCGGCGCGATACGGAGCAGCAAACAACTCTGGCGCCCACACTGAGTAAAACGCTTGTGCCGAAGGACCTGCGGAAATTCCCCAGATGATTGCATAGCCGAATGCGGTAAACGCAGAATCCGCTGACCCAAAGATTAATATCAGCCAAGCTACGATAGCGAGAGCCGCCCCCACGAAGAAGTGAACACGGTACGGAACCCTGTCCACGAAATACATAAATCCGGCAGTTCCAACAATAACAACACCCCAAGACAACATTGAGAACATATTGGAAGCCATTTGGTCGTATCCCATGGAGTTCAATATCGTTGGGAGAAATATTCCGTTTTGCGAAGCCGCCTGATTCCAACAGGTATAGATCACTGCGAGAAATATTAATGCGCTGATATTGCACTTCCAGCTAAATAAAGCCTTAAATGACTTGAAAATAGAAGGTGCTTTTGCAGCAGCACCGCCTTTGGCATCCTCCCAAACCTCAGACTCTTCGAGATTGCGCCGAATATACCAGGTGACCAGTGCAATCACCACAAGATGGGCAAAGACTATCCTAGAACCAAGCAGGCCTAGGGGTGTAAGTGCCGCAGCCAGCCCAAATCCTATAAAAGGACCAAAAGACCAGGCCATTTGGGTAGTGCCGATATGCTTACCTCGACTCTCAGCTGGGGCGAACTCCGCTATATAGGTCCAACCGGCCGGCACAGAGGCTCCTACCGCGAGCCCAATTACCACAAAGCCAACGAACAGCATTGCCAGATTTGCTGCAAACACCACGAACAACCCACCTAGCGCATAAACCAGCAGATCATAAGTGTAGATGAACTTCCGTCCATATTTATCGCAAAGTGGACCACCGATTAGCGCACCAAGCGCGGCGCCAAAAGCGTTAGAGCTGAATGCCGCAAGCATGCCAGCAATAGTGCCGTCATCCCCCGGGAAGAAGGCCGCGCCCCAAAAACCTAAGGAAGTAGCGATGGCAATGATAGATCCGGAGTCAATATAGTTTGACATGGAAACGGCGATCGTCGCTTTCCAACCTGTTAACGTTTTGTTTTGCATAGTTTTCTCCATTGAAAATATTGAATTACTTTAGGTAGAAATACTGTGACAGAAGGTGATTAACGCCCCCGTCGGGCTGCACGAAGAATCTGGACATCTCTGATTGCCAAATCCTATTTATCTGTTGCGAGTCCATTCGCGACATTGCGTCTCGCACATCATCAGCCTCAAAGTAGCCGAATACTACCCCAGTCGGTGGATCTACGAAGAGCGAATAGTTTCTCCAACCAGCTGTGGTAAGTGCCTGCCTCATCTCCTCCCATACGTGTTGGTGTATCTCCAAATACTCGGCAAGTACTTCTTTACGTATTTTCAGCAGAAAACCACAGCGCGAATCTGAGCGCTGTGTGCTTGTCTCTAGAATTTCTTGGGTTGTTTTTTCGCCACTCATTGTCACTCCATTGTCACATGATTGAAAGGTTTCAACCTGGTTTTTAAACTAACATTGAATCGTTTCACTGTCAAGAGTTTTTACATTTTTCTTCTTAACCATTTTCAAGTGACCGTTTTCGCTGTTCAGACAGATATGAGCTAATCTACTTATTAGGAAATGCCCAGAGTTAGGAGTTCCCATGAATAGGCCGCCAAGTATCAAAGACGTAGCTAAAACTGCACAAGTCTCGGTCGGTACAGCTTCTAATGTTTTGAATCATCCTCACTTAGTTTCGACGTCAACTAGGAAGCGGGTCGAAGAGGCGATTTCCCAACTTGGATTCGTTCCATCAGATGCGGGTAGACGATTGCGCGCTGGAAACTCACGCCTGGTAGGACTGATTGTTCTCGACATTGCAAATCCATTTTTCACTCAGTCTGCTAGAGGAATTGAGAACCGGCTGGCACTGGATAATTGCTACCCCATGATTTGCTCTTCAGATGGGGATGCAAACAAAGAAAGAAAACTCATTCAGCAACTGGCATCCCAACAGGTGAGGGGGGTGATTATGACTCCTTCAGATAAAGCAATGGAGAATATCCGTTTACTCCAACGCCGTAAGATTCCGGTGGTCTTCATGGACTATCCTTCTGCTTCCGCAGAGATCAGTACCGTCTCTGTCGATGATGAGACCGGTGCTGCTACCGCGATAACATACCTCCTGAGTCTAGGCCACCGCCAGGTCGGGTTCATCAATGGTCCAAAAAACATCAGGCAGGCGCGTGCGCGCCACCGAGGAGTTATTGAGGCACGGAATAAAGTCGCTACGAAGGTGGATATATTTGAAATCGTTGCCGATCACTTCGATGCGACTTCGGGGGCACATGCGGCGCGCGAACTTATCCGCAACCATCCGGATATCACTGCGGTTTTCTGCGCCAGTGACCAGTTAGCTATAGGAGCCATGCGTACTATTCGTCAGCTCCGCTTGGCTATTCCGAATGATATTTCCGTAGTCGGTTTTGATGATATAGCAGTCGCATCTGAACTCATTACTCCACTGACCACCATTCGCCAACCAATGAATGAATTGGGAAACACCGCGGCAAATCTGCTACTTTCCGACACTGACAAGCCCAGACACATTTCCTTTGTTCCGAAACTTATAGTGCGCGAATCAACCGCTGCGATCTGACCGTGTCAGGATTGCCAAATTTGTAGAGCTGCCCTGGATAGTTCTGAGAGCACACCTAAGGCATCTGCGAAATCATAAGCCACAATAATCTGCGGGAGTCCCTCCCAGGTTGGTAGAGGAGAGAGCAGCACTCATTACTCCATATGTCTACTAGCGATAAAACAGGACGACTTAGTATCCCTAGTCGAGGACATTAAGGCGACGGTTTCGATAACGCATGCCCCAGCATCGGCTTCTCGCCGCTCTTGGGACCCCAAGCCATCAAGTGGGATGTAGCACTCGCCTTCGTTGTCAACGTCACGAGCAAAGCTACCACGCACAATCCGGCTGGCAAAACTGGTATTTACCAAAACGCTTTCGGTAACCATACGATCAAAGATTGCCATATTAAACTTCAGGTTCTCAGTCAATGTCCTTCCTCTCATGAACCGACTTCGGTTCACTAATAATCTCAAGCAGTCCCGTTTCTACCGCTCACAAAACCCTTGATATTTATTTTATACAACTGTGTAGGAATTATATAAATCTTACATAACAACATAGCAAGCAACCGAGCTTCGATGCGAACTAATATTAGCTACCTCGTTTCCCGCTGATAGAATGAAGTCAGCTCGAGAAAACTTGAGATGATCCGTGTGTAGGAATTAACCAACACCCGTGCCCCGCACCTGCGGGGATACCCTACACCGTCCCATAGACCGCCAAATCTAGTTGCACCGGCAATCTCAAAAAGCAAAATCGGGACTAAAGAATTTGCAGACCCACATCGCGGCGATAGGAAATAGTTTTCCCAAACCCGGTTCGGTACTCCCCTCCTTGTAGCGGAACAACTAATTGCCCCCGCAGCATAAAGTCTTTTTCCCAATTCACCCCCAGGTCACGAGTTTCCTTTTCTAGCTCGTGGATGAATTCATCGATGACCTCTTCAAGCCCCCGGCCTTTCACTCGCAGCCGGGCTGAAGGAATAGACACCAGAGACCGTACAAGCCGCTCCCGCAGCGCGCCGCTCGGCAATTCTTGCAAATCAATTTCTCGGAATTCTGGATGATGATCAGAAGGAATCGCTGCGATACCCTCTCCCTGTTGTTCGACCAACAGCACTTCCACTCCCGAATCACCGTCACGAACCCCAACGATTCCTAGTTCATCGGGATCCCCATCAGGATTATTGCCACCTAGCCAGCCAATCAAAGAGGCGGTATCGCTGTTAGCCGGTGGCACCAACAGCCCCATAGCCGCACCCTCGGTTTTAGAACGCGCCTTGTCCTCTTTACGTTTCTTAGTCCGCCGCAAAGTTACCCCCCAACAATCGGGGGTAGCAACGGTTTCCTCATAAACAGCAGCCACCGCTGTCCCGATATCCGTGGGAATCTGCCAAGCATCTTCCTCGATATCCTTGTCTAGAACATAAGCCGCAGTCCGCAACAACACATCCTCGTCATAAACAAAAGTTGAACCTCGATCAACTCGCGGCTCCGGGTTATCTTTTCTAGGGATCCCCATTAGGATGCAGCGCGGGTCTGCAACTGCAGGAGGGCGAGCATCTCTTTCGTGACGATGCACCCGACCCATGCGCTGAAACAGCAAATCAATCGGCGCTAAATCACTGTAAAGCACATCGAAGTCAATATCCAGGCTCTGCTCGACCACCTGGGTCCCCACCACGATTGCCCGCTTAGGGCGGCGAGATTTTCCGGGTTTTCCAAAGGTACGTACCAGCCACTCATCGTTGTCTTGGCGATCTTGCTGGGTAAAACGCGAATGCACCAAACGGACGTCATCCCCAAATACACCCCGTAAAGTTTCATAGGTACGCTGCGCATTAGCGACCGTATTGCGAACCACCAGTGCACACCCCCCATTTTGGAGTCGCTTTTCAAGATCCGCGAGCAGCCCCGTATCGTCCTCCCAATGCTCAACTTCAATCTTTTTAGTAGCTAGTACGGATAGAGGGCGAACTTTAGCCCCCTGCGCATCCGAGTAAGAAAGTGCCGGATAGATGGTTTTTTGCGGAATAGACTCAGATTCCGATTCCCGAGCTGGTGCTAAAACCCCACCCCTTTTCGACTGTGGTTTGCGCATCGCTGCAAATACCGAAGTATCAAACGGTGTCGAACCTTTGTTCTCCTGAGCAGGCCGTTCCAGCTCTTGCCCTTTTTTATAGGCTGCATATAGTTCTTCACGAGCCCTGCGGGTGAGAGTAGCCGACAAAGCAATTACCGGCACTCCAAATGCCCCTAACCACTGCACCGTTCTCTTCAGAAATTGGCTGGTGTAGACGTCATAGCTATGCACTTCGTCAATAATGACAACTTTGTCGCTAATGCCGAGATGCCGCAAACTCACATGCTTGGTTTGGAGCGCAGAGAACAGTAAATGATCCACGGTACAAACCACTACGGAGGCTAGCAGCGCGGCCTTCTTGTTAAACCAGCGATGAACTACTGCCGGCTGCCTGCTGTGGGATGATTCTTCGTCAATCCCCATGGAAGAACTCTCTCCCGGGGAAACCGCATTCCCCGCACTAGCAATTCTTCCGTATTGGATTTTCTTGTACGCACTGTTCAAGGCAGCGTTTCCATGCTGCAGTTTCAGGCTAAAACCGGTCTTTGCCGAGGTCTGCGCCCATTCAACCACTCGAGTAAACATGGCATCGGTAGTGGCTTTCGTGGGTAGAGCCACCAACACCCCGGAAGTTCCCGCCCGTTTCGCCAAAATGGTGGCCGCCATTAACGCCGCCTCGGTCTTACCTGCCCCCATCACCTCCTCGATTATCATCATGCCCGGTAGCGTCATTTTCTCTGCGGCTTTTACCGCCGCTACCTGCGCGGGGCGCGCATGAGCATCGGCGCCTAAAGCGAACAGGGTTCGTAACAGCTGATCGGGATCTTGAGACAGTATTTCTGGCTTCCAAGAGGGCGGCAAATGTAGATTCTCCCAAGCAGCTTTAGTGCGCTCGCGATGCTGATCAGGAGATAGCAACCTTTTTGGATATAGATCATCCCAATCAACCAGCGGGAAAAGGTCTTGATTCGAGGCGATCCAGTCTGCCATCACGGTAATCCCTGCCACCAGGCTTTGCCAGGTAGTTGGGAAAACTAACCCTTTACATTGGCGAATAATCTCTTGGCTATCAGTCCAGTCCATCCACCAATTGAGGAGTTCCCGGCGAATCTGCCTCCAGGTGCTATCACCGCTAACCGCCAAAGGAAGGCTGGGACCTGCCATAACAGTATGTTGGCGTAAAGACACCGGGCGGCCATGATGAGCACCAATAATCGACCCCAACTGTTTAGCAGTCACAGAAACATATTTCTTTTCTGGATCACCATGATTCCAGCGTGCCTCTAGCCATTTTTCAAACGCTATTTCCCCTATCCATGAGTGTGGGCTAACTCCGCGCCATTCATCTGCCCGCTTGCACCTGGTTAGCGAATGTTTCAAAACTCGTTCATAAAGTTCGGTGTTCTGGGTAAGGAACATGGGCGAGCATTTTCCAATATCATGCGCGCCCACAATCAGCTTGAGTAAGCTTAAGGCTTTTTGCCTAGGCTCTTCAATCCCCTTTATCTGCAGTAAAGGATCCGCCAATAATTGCCGCTGCCGCTGCGATAAGTAGTTATCCCATATCAGTTCAGCGACTTCGCCTGAATCTGCCATGTGGACAGCAAGCGGTAACCACTGTTTATTTACGTCCTCAGGTGGAGCTGCATTCCAGAAATTAGTTTTCGCCCAAATAGATAGCGCCGCATTTGAGAGAGAAAAGTCCGATACCACCCTTTTAGTAAACCTCATCAGGGACAGTAAAAGGAGTAGTTTTGGGGTAAGTTTCTATGCTGGCAACGATCGCGAAGAAACCCGGAATCACTTAACCCGAGTCACCCCATTTTCGATCCTATTACAGCGACAAACCCACGAGGTGGCCGACCGCGCCAGTAACAATCATAGCGAAGGCGCCCCCGGTGATTACCCTCATTACTGCACGTCCCCGGGGGGCTTCTGAAAGCCAAGCCGAGGTATAACCGGCCAAACCTAGCGCCACCAGAGTTAACAGGAAGGTGGCGACAAACTTCGAGGCAGGCGGGAACAGCAGAATGGCAATCATCGGTAAAACTGCGCCTAGAACAAAGGAAATCGCAGAAGAAAATGCGGCATTCCAGGGACTAACAAATTCTTCAGAATCAATCGAATAACGCGCCTGTACCTGCGCCGCCACTGGGTCGATCGCAGAATATTCCCTAGCTACTAGACGGGCGGTTGGCTTCGACAGCCCCTTAGCTTCGTAAACCTTAACCAGTCCCTCAAATTCCCCAAGGGGATCACGATTTAGCCGTATCCGTTCTTTATAAACCAGGGCTTTCTCCGTATCTTTCTGGGTCGATACCGAAACATATTCTCCCGCCGCCATAGAAATAGCGCCGGCCACCACTGCCGCCATCCCCGCGGTAAAGATCGCAATATTATTTAACGGATCCGCGGCGGCCACCCCGACTACTACCCCGGCGGTAGAAACAATGCCGTCATTAGCTCCCAGCACCCCGGCACGTAGCCAGTTCAGCTTCGAGGCAGTCTTAACGCTTTGATCCTCATGTGCATCGCGTTCTTGCACCTTTGCAGAAGTACCTAATATTCTTTCCCCCACCAAACTCATTTGGCACCTCCATTTACCAGCGCGTTTAAGGCGTTAGACGACTTTTCTGACTTCACGGTCAGAATAGCAAGATAAAAATTTTTGCGAGTCAGGAAGCCGGATAAAGCGGCGAGCAGTAGGCAAGATGAAGCGATAAAACCACAACCGCTAAGGCAAGGAGAGCCAAAGCAAAAAATCTAATACCCTCGCCCCACCTCCTTGAAAAATGAACGAAGAAAAAGTGTGGAGGCGCAATCCCCTACATCAATGCGTTTAATCCCTGGGATATTCCGTAAGTGGATTCTCTACTGTCATTAATGAAGCAAAGTAGGGCTAACCTCAGTTAAATTTTGTGTCATCTTATTTGAAAAACTCCTAGTTAACCGGGACAAATACCACCGCCTGCCCCTGAAAATCACAGGATTAAGATAACACCTAACTTGCGTAATAAACCCTTGCAAAAAATCTCGAAAGGGCAGAAAACGAATTAGCGATTTGTATACCGCAAAGTTTTTCTTCCCGATTGAAAATCAGAGAAGCGAACACCCTTATTCAGATTCGTGAACGATTACCGGCTTGGAGCCATCATGGATGAAGTAGACGGTGTACCAAACTAGGAAAGTGTAAACTGTCCAAATCTTTCGGCGTTCATCGACCCTACCTGCAAAGTTATCATCTACTAGTTGTAACAATAGTTCCCGGTTGAAAAACTTTGCTGCCGTGTCACTGGCGAAAAGCTCCCGCACTTCACGGTAGTATTTCTCATCTCGCAACCAATCTTTGACCGGAACCGGGAATCCCAATTTTTCCCGGTCATACCATTCCCTCGGGATATGTTGGGCAGCCGCTTGCCGGAACGCATATTTAGTATTCTGGTCGGTAATTAACCATTTAGTTGGAACCTGCTCAGCAACTTTCATGAGCTCCCGATCCAACAGCGGAACCCGCAACTCTAGAGAATGAGCCATGGTCATCTTATCTGCTTTCAACAAGATATCCCCTGGCATCCACTGATGCATATCAAGGTACTGTTTCTTTTTTAGTTCCGAAAGATTTTTTCCTTTTAATCGCCCGTATGTTTCTCCCACAATCGAACGTACGCTAGGACCACGGCGATACTCTGGCCGTAAGAAACGATCAGATTCAGATTCCTTGAAAACTAGGGATTGCCCAATAAAGCTTTCCTCAGCGGGAGCCAGATTAGAGTAAAGGTGCCAGGCTCCGTGAAAAGTTTTATTCTTAGCGAAGTTTGCAATCCCATAACGAATTTTCGCCGGTAGGTAGGAACAGAAACGCGTAAAGACTTTAATCACTTTAGAGCTAGTATGTACCCCGTAGTCAATGTAACCCGCAAATAGTTCGTC
This sequence comes from Varibaculum vaginae, assembly GCF_900604285.1. GTDB lineage: Bacteria > Actinomycetota > Actinomycetes > Actinomycetales > Actinomycetaceae > Varibaculum > Varibaculum vaginae. The sequence continues at coordinate 36,287 of NZ_UWNY01000002.1, read as the reverse complement.
TGCGCCCTCGCCGCTAAGCACCGCCTTCAAATCTTTCGCTGCTAGTTGCGCCAAGAAGAAGAGTGGAACACAAGAAAAATTAGAATCTGGTTCATCTAAGTGCCACTGAATCAACGGGAAGTTTCGGAACGCTACCTGAGGGTTAATCACCGCAGTAGTGTTTTGTAGATCTAGCACTTTCGCTAGTTCATGCGCTTGCTGCGACTCGTTGTACTTTCCACTATCGAAACCTATGGAATAGGTGTGGTCTGGGCGAGCCACCGCAGCCACATAGCTCGAGTCCACCCCACTAGACAGGAAAGAACCCACTTCCACGTCTGCAATCATATGGGCATCCACAGACTCACGGACGGTCCTGTCGATAGACTCGACCAATTCTGATAACTCCTGTTTACTCTCACGAAAATCGGGATCATAATAACGTTCAATCTGCATTTTCCCGTTTCTCAAAGTAAAGCAATGCCCCTCTTTAAGCTTGAACACCCCCTTAAAGAAAGTTTCGTTAATCGCCGGATATTGGAAAGTTAGATACGGTCTTAACGCGTCCGGGTTAAGTTCTTTTACGAACTGCGGGTGCGGCAACATCGCTTTAATTTCGGAAGCGTAAAAAAAGGTACCGTTCATTTGGGCATAGTAGAAAGGCTTGATCCCAAAGTGGTCTCTTGCCCCAAAGAGTTCCTGCTTCTGTTTATCCCAAATAACAAACGCGAACATCCCCCGTAGATGCTGCAGCAGACCCTTACCCCATTCTTCGTAACCGTGAAGAATAACCTCGGTATCACTCTTACTCTTGAACTGGTGCCCAGCAGCGATAAGCTGTTCACGAAGCGGCTGATAGTTGTAGATTTCACCGTTATAGGTAATTACGAGATTTCCATCCTCGTTTTCTATCGGCTGTGACCCCATTTTATGGTCAATAATGCTCAGGCGCCGAAACCCCATCGCGATATGATCATCAATCATCTCCCCGTACTCATCAGGGCCGCGATGAATGATAACGTCAGTCATCTGTTTTAAGATAACCTTTTTATCTTCACCGGAAGCGTCATTGACAAAGCCAACGATTCCGCACATCTAGGGTTCCTCCCGCTGGATTAGCTGAGCAAGTCTAAAGATACTCTAAGGCTATCCGACTAGTAGGCAGGAGAAAAACCTCCCCCTCCAGATTTTCTCTTTTAGCCCGTCCCCTCCCTCTCTTCCCTCATGAACCCTTGCTGCCCACCATTTTCACTTTGCTTAAAGAGGGATAGATTTATCCTCCGGCAACGCTAAGGCTAAAATAGAAACATCCCTAGCAGCTAGACAGTAATCGGCAACCGGGCTCGTTCAGCAGTACATACAGTCGAGATATAGAAAGTTTCACTCAATGAAGCAGTTCCAACCAGTTATTTTGGGCAGTGACATTAACGCTTACGGCATGGCACGGGCATTTCACGAGGCATACGGAAAAAAATCTATCGCATTCGCACACTTTCAGCTCTCCCCCACAAAATACTCCAAGATTATTGATGTTCGGATTGTTCAAAATTTTGGCCAGCTCGAAACTTTCAAACAAACGCTGCTCCAATTCGCGAAAATTTGGTATGCGGAACACCCTCAGGTGAAACTATTGCTGATTTCTTGCGGCGATGCTTACGCTAATCTTCTCAGCGAATGCGGCGATGAACTCAAAGAACACTTTTCTTATCACACGCTGCCCCTAGACCTTAACCGGCGCCTCAGTCTGAAGAGCAGCTTCTATCAACTCTGTGAAGAATACGGGTTGCCCTATCCCGCCACCAAGGTTCTCAACGCCACACAAGTGAAAGCGGGAGAATATCAGCAGCTCCCCTTTGATTTTCCGATAGCAATGAAGCCAGCAAACTCTACTGAATGGCTAGACATTGATTTTCCTGGTCGTAAAAAAGCATTCATCATTGACACCCCCCAGGAACTCGACACCTTAATTACCCGTTCCTACGACGCGGGATACACCGGGGAAATGATTTTGCAAGATTTTATTCCCGGAGATGATTCCCGGATGCGGGTTCTAAATGCCTATGTGGATCGTAATCATCAGGTTCGAATGATGTTTCTAGGGCACCCGCTCTTAGAAGACCCCACCCCAGAGGCAGTAGGAAACTATGCCGCAATTATTCCCGACTACAACCAAGAAATTTGTCAACAGATAAAAGCCTTCTTAGAAGATATAAAATACGTAGGTTTCGCTAATTTCGATATGAAATATGACGAACGTGATGGAAAATTAAAACTGTTTGAAATTAATCTTCGCCAGGGACGCTCCAGTTATTTCGTTACTTTAAATGGCTTCAATCTAGGACGCTATTTTGTTGAAGATTTAATCGAACAAACCGATTTTAATGGTGAGACTATAATTGGACGCGGAAACAAATTATGGATGGAGATTCCTCGCCGGATTTTCCAGGATTACGTTGCTGAGGGCGCAGAAAAACAGCGGGGAATGGAAATGATTGCTCGCGGCGATTGGGGAACAACCCTGGAGTACCACAAAGATAGGAATCTGCTACGTTGGGCAATGATTAGACATATGTTCTCAATCTACAGTAAGCGCTACGCCCAGCATTTTCGCAATAAATCTTAATAGCCAAAACCGTTTACACTACATTTAAATAATCATGCTTTTATTAGCTATATAGTTTAAAGAGCTCAGTTAGTTAGTAGGGGTGCCAAATGAAACGTCCATTCTTTGCTGTCTTGGGAGGCATGGGTACCCTCGCTACTGAAAGCTTCATTCGTCTGGTCAACAAGGCTACTAAAGCGCAAAGCGACCAAGATTTTTTGGATTACGTGGTTTTCAATGACGCCTCGGTTCCTGACCGTACCGCTTTTATAAACGAGCAGTCTAAGGAAAACCCCTTCCCGGTGATTGCTGACGACATAGTGAAAGCAACTGCGATGGGCGCTAGCTTCATCGTTCTCACCTGCAATACTGCCCATTACTTTTTCGATGACTTCCAGGCTTTAACCCCGGTACCAATTTTGCATATGCCGCGCCTAGCCATAGCCGAACTCACTGCCCGACACCCGAAACAAACCTGCTCTCATATAGGTTTCTTGGGCACAGAAGGATCTCTCCAGGCTGGTGTTTACCGCCGAGCAATTACTGCCGCCGGCTACCACTACATCGAACCTGACGCCGCCTTACAGTCTCGGGTAACCTCCCTGATATACGAGGACGTAAAAGGAGGGAGAGGGCTTGATCTGCAGCGCTACCAGTCCGTACTGACCGAGATGTTGCATCCAGACAGAGAAAACAGTTGCGATGCTTTAATCCTGGGTTGCACCGAGCTGAGCGTACTAAACGAAACCTTCCCACTGCCTGAAATTCCACTTATTGATGCTCAGGAAGTTTTGGTAAAAGAAACCGTTAAAAGGGCGCAGCAACTGCGTGTCTCAGTAGCATAGCGTCTCAGTAACATAATCGCCCTCCCGGTAACGTTGAAAATTCCCACTTTCCGGGAACTTACGCATACAGGGAGGGCGAAGGTAGCTACCAAGGATGGATATCACCGCATTCGCAGCCGGAATGCGAGGGGCACTCCCCTCAAAATCACCGGGAATATCCGCCCTTGGGATAAGAGCATTGCCGTTTTAAGGCAACACCTTATCTACTCGTAACCTTGAGCGACACTTCCGCATCAGGTTCATGAGTGATGCGATTACGCAGGTCACGGCGTACAATTTCGATTGCCCATAGCCAAACGACGTGTCCTAGAGCCTCCGAGAAATGCTCAGCTAAAGGCTGATCCCAGGGAGCCGGAACCGTTCCCATAGCAGGCATCACGATTAAGTGCGCTAACACCCAGATTAATAAGCCGAAGGCTGCCCCCTGCCACAATTTGATCTTCGGGAAATACTCCGCAATCACGCAGTAGATGATTGCAAAGACAATCGCAAACGAGAAATGGATGATAAACGAATAAATCGGAAGCTCATTACCGTTGAAGATCACGGAAGTATGCGACGCATCATGACTCATCCCCAACTGTTGTAACAGTTCCTGAGGAGGATTGGTCTCATTACGTTCTGGAGTACGCGGAGGGAAAGGAACTTCCCAACCAAACTTCACAATCGCGCTAAAGATACCCCCAATTAGGCCCACTAACACGGCAATTCCCAGACGACGCCGCGACGGATCAGTTTTTTCTAAAAAATTCATATGTCCCTCTAATACAGTTTCTAAACAAATCGGCAGCCACTATTGGCTGCCCTCTAAAAAATAAGCCTGCAGTTTTTAAGGTTGCAATCTAGCGGGACAATGAGACATTTTCCCCCGCATACGACGCTTAGAGAGAGAGCTCTCACAGGTAGCCCTATTCAAGAAAATTGTCGCTACTGGTTAGTAGAGCAAATCGTAACTCGCCTATTTTCGCGCATCAGCAATACAAACAATCCGAAGGTATCGATACTGGACATATCTGCAATAGGTTTTTTCACTAAAGATGCAAAGACAGCCCGGTTATGAACCCGGTTACGGCTTGTTAATAGGCAACCCTAGCATTGGCGATAAATGATCATTACCCCGCGACAGCCTGGCATAACAGCTAACTTTTACCTAAGTTTTCCAATATTTTCAGCTATCAGTGTTACTTTAATTTAGGTTCGTTGTCTTTATCCCGAATTTAAGCTTTTCTATCTCGTTCCAGCACCTTAACAGCATCTTGATTTTCAATCGCCCGGAGCTGGTCGTATTCTTTTTATGTATTTTACCAAGGAGATTTCCCAGTAATGACAGCTGAATCGAAAACGACAGTAAAAGAACTCACTATTCGCGGAGTGATTATCGGGGGCATTATTACCCTGATTTTCACCGCTGCGAATGTTTATTTGGGTCTAAAAGTGGGGCTGACTTTTGCCACCTCAATTCCAGCAGCAGTTATTTCTATGGCGATCCTGCGATATTTCAAGGATCACACTGTTCAAGAAAATAACATCGTCCAAACTATCGCTTCCGCGGCCGGCACCTTATCGGCAATCATTTTCGTACTGCCGGGTCTGATCATGGTGGGTTGGTGGAGCGGATTCCCTTATTGGACGACCGCTGCGCTGTGTGCTCTGGGTGGTATCTTGGGGGTCACCTACTCTATCCCCTTACGCCGCGCCCTCGTAACCGGTTCCGACCTTGCTTTCCCCGAGGGGGTAGCAGCCGCGGAAGTCTTAAAAGTTGGGGATACTAGCGAAGGTGCCGCTGATAATCGGCGGGGTCTGCAAGTGATTATTTGGGGAGCAGTTTCCTCAGCCTTCTTTTCCTTACTCACCAACCTGAAAATCGCGCTTTCCAGTGTAAGCACTGTTTTCAAGGTCGGAGCTGGGGGAACCATGGTAGGCACTAGCCTTTCCCTAGCATTAATCGGCATCGGTCACCTCGTCGGCCTGGGGGTCGGTATTGCCATGATCTGCGGCATGGTAATCAGCTATGGGATGTTACTGCCCTACTTTTCTTCCGGTCAGCTTAGCAGCGGAGATTTTACCGAGGGTGTGCAAGGCATCTTTGCCTCCGACGTACGTTTCGTAGGCGCCGGCGCTATCGCCATTGCCGCTATCTGGACTTTCTTGAAAATAATTGGTCCGATTATCCGGGGAATGCGCGAATCACTGGTTGCATCGCGTCAACGCAAAGAGGGGGTGGAAGTGCCAGCTCAAGAACGCGACCTTTCCCTGACTTGGGTAGTTGGCATTACCTTGGCGCTGATGCTCCCCATCGGAGTGTTGCTCTGGTTGTTCCTAAAAGACACCCCTTTGGAGCACCATACCGGTGGCCTGATTTTCTTATCTATCCTGTTCATTCTGGCTCTGGGACTGGCCGTTGCCAGTGTATGTGGATATATGGCGGGCCTAATCGGCTCCTCCAACAGTCCCGTTTCCGGGGTCGGTATCTTGGTGGCAATATTGACTGCCCTGGTAATTAAGGCGGCGGTTCCCACTGGGAGCGACCCGAAAACTTTGGTTGCTTATACTTTGTTTACTGCGGCTATTGTCTTCGGGATAGCCACTATTTCTAACGACAATCTTCAAGACCTGAAAACCGGGCAATTGGTTAATTCGACCCCCTGGAAACAGCAGGTAGCCCTAATTATCGGAGTGATTTTTGGTTCCCTGATCATTCCCCCTGTATTGCAGCTAATGAATAACGCCTTTGGATTCCAAGGGGCCCCCGGCGCCGATAAAAATGCACTGGCTGCACCACAAGCCTCCCTGATTTCAGAACTTACTAAAGGGGTATTCGGAGGCGATATTGATTGGAGCCGCCTAGGGCTCGGGGCGTTGATCGGGGTAGTTATCATTCTGATTGATGAAATTTTAAAGCACACCACTTCCCGCTATGCACTCCCCCCGATTGCAGTGGGAATGGGGATGTACCTTCCCATCACCCTCACGATTCTGATTCCGATTGGCGCTACCTGCGGAGTCCTCTATAACCGTTGGGCAAAAACTCGGAAGAATCCTGAGGCCGCCTCACGGATGGGAACTTTGCTCGCCACTGGTTTAATTGTTGGAGAAAGCCTGTGGGGCGTGGTTTATGCCGCGATTGTAGGTACTACCGGCAGCGAAGAGCCCCTGGCTATCGTGCCTGATTCTTGGTCGGGGGTATCCTCCCTAGTTGGACTGGTTATCTTCGTTGCCTTAGCCGCCGCGGGTTACCGCCGCGCCAAGCAGCAGGCCGAGGCCTAAGACTCTGATAAACCGCGGTGGCGTGGGCGCATAGATCTTCGTGTGCTGCCCACGCTGGGAATGGCGAGGAAAGCGCGGGGAATCGGTTTTATCCGAGTGGGCGCGGCGGGTCTAAGAATTTGGAAAACGTCGCAACGTTTTCCAAATTCTTAGACGGGAGGAAAAACCGATTTTCTGCGCCTCACCAGCCCCAGATGTTCTTATTGATCTGTGTATTGAGGGCACGCAGGCAGCTATAGCCAACGGCCAGGGAACTGCACTACGCTGGCTTGCGGCTCCACCAATTTCACCAGGTCACGATGTTCGATTCCCGCATCCAGGTAAGAATCCCGGGAAGATATGAGCCGGTAGCCTAGTTTTTGATAAAAGCCAATTACCGGAGCCTGCGCCGCGACTTGCAACAACACCACTCCGCCGCCCGCCGATCGTGCCCAGCAGCTAAGCGCCAAACGTTCGGCACCCCGCAACAGTTCCTTGCCGTTTCCACAGCCGCGAGCAGCAGGAAGCACACAAAAATGCCCTAATTTTCCGATAAGCACATCCCGCGGAATTTGGGGAAACATTTCGGCAAGATCAGCAGGAATCCCAATTTTGGGAGGAGATATCCTTCCTACTGCGATAGTACCGGATGCGTCCTCACCTAGCAGGTGGATGGTTCCCTTAGCAAAGTCGGTATCGTCTATTTCCCGATCCAGAGAAATCCCTTGTTCCAGGTGAAAAACCGCGCGGCGGGTCGCGAAAATATCAAGAATATCATCCGCGCTTTCGGCTTGGCGTATCTGCATAGCGGTGCTCATATCATTAAGGATATTTATTTTTCCCCTCAAAGGGCGACTTCCGATGAAATAACGTTCATCCCTGGCGATAACTAACACCCATCATGGAACGCGGGTAATGCCACTTGAGAACTCCCGGAGGGGCCACTGCCAGGCAGGTGCCACATTCTAAGCAGGCCGCATATTCGATATCAACCGAACCATCTTCGCGCGCAATATATACATGAGCGGGGCAAACGCGTTCCAAAAGTTTTCCGGCACCAGTGGATTTAGCTAGTTCTTGATCGATAAATATATGAGATTCTTCTTCGTCTACCTCGTAAATATTGGCAGTAAGTCTGCCAGAAACACTTTCGGGAAGATAATCAGTCATTTAAATCGACCTCACTGCTTGTAAACCGAGTTTGATTAGCTGACGCATACTCAGCGGGGATTTTTTTAACGCCGCTCGTGCCACCGGTAATAGACGTTTTCGCGGAGTAGTGTCCAGGTTATAGATTCCCTGTAGGGTATCCGCCGCGAGCTGGCCTACCTGACCATATAGCTCCTGATTATGTAGGAACTGTGGGGCACGCGCGAAAGTATCCATATCTTGTCCCACAAAGGTTTCCTGATAGTTTTCCAGATATCTATTTAACGAGGAGGCACTATAGTTTTCGGCTTTGAGAGCAGTATCTATGGCACTGGCGGCGGCTTGGGCAGATCCGGCCGCCAAGTCCATTCCCCGAATCGTAAACCCAGTATTGAGCGTAAACCCAGCCGCGTCCCCTATTAAGACCAACCCGTCATACACCAGCCCGTGCTGCATAGTTTTTCCGCCCTCGGCTACTAGGTGACAGCCATATTCGATCAGTTTTCCTCCGCGAAGGAACGGCTCGATGAAGGGATGCTGCAAGAAATGATCGTGCAGTTCAGATGAGGATAACTGTTTTTTCTTGAGATCATCTAACATCGCCACAATCCCAACAGAAACCGAGTCGCGGTTGGTATAAAGAAAACCGCCGCCAGCTACCCCCTGGGTGCAGTCCCCCACCATTTGATAGGCCGCGCCCTCACCTGCTTGCAGGTTGAAACGTTCTTTAACCGTTTCTTCCCCTAACTGGATAACAGATTTCACCCCCACCCCCAGGTGAGCGAGGGGTTCTTGCGGGCGAATCCCAGCGTATTGCGCCAGGAAGGAATTCACCCCGTCTGCAGCCACGATTACTTTGCCGTACACAGTGTCCTCGCCTGCGCGCACCCCGCAGAACTTTCCGTCCTCGCGCACCAGTTCATCAACTTTCATACCCGGCATAATGGTGGCTCCGGCCTCCTCAGCCTGCTCAGCCAGCCAGGGATCAAGTTTGGCGCGTAAAACACTCACGGCATTCACCGGTTCAGCAAGACGCTGATCCCAATACTCCAGATTCACCGCAGATTTTGAGTTCAGGAATGACATAATATTCTTGGTGATTTTTCGTTCAACCGGAGCTTTTTCAATAAATTCCGGGAAAATCTGGTTCATGATCTGGCAGTAAAATACCCCGCCCGAAAGGTTCTTAGCCCCTACTTCCGAACCGCGCTCAATCAATAAGACCTGGTGATCAGCTTTTGCTAATAGGTAAGCACATACCGTTCCGGCGATACCGCCACCTACGATAATGACATCGAAATCGTATTCCACGCTCATGTTCTATCTAGCTGCCTCCACTGGGCGGATTACCTGGTTCAGAACCTCTACCTTATCGCAGTTGCCAGCTTTCAATAATGATGAGAGCGCGATACCCGCTAGACTTTCCTCAGAGGTAAGGAGGACGATGAGCGGGCAGCAGGCAGCAAGCGGGCGGATTAAGCCGGCTAAGCGGCGCGAAAAACTACACGAAAAAACTAGGTTCCCCGCCCTCCCTAAAGAAAAATCTCTAAATACTGCGCCTAGTCAGATCCAGTTCCCTAAGGAATTACCGGTCAGCGCAAAGCGGAAAGAAATCGCCGAAGCCATCGCCAGCAACCAGGTGGTAGTGGTTTCCGGGGAAACTGGCTCCGGGAAAACTACGCAGCTGCCAAAAATCTGTTTAGAGCTAGGCAGAGGACGCGACGCTCTAATCGGGCATACGCAGCCGCGGCGGATTGCTGCCCGCTCGGTTGCCTCCCGGATTGCCAGTGAGTTGGGGGAAGAGCTAGGAAAAACCATCGGTTTCCAGGTGCGTTTCACTGACGTAGTTTCCGCAAAAACCATGGTGAAGTTAATGACGGATGGGATTTTATTGGCGGAAATCCGCACCGATCCCTTGCTGAAACGCTATGACACCATCATCGTGGATGAAGCCCATGAACGCTCCCTCAATATTGATTTTATTTTGGGGTATTTGGCGCGTCTGCTGCCCCGCCGCCCGGATCTGAAAGTCATTATTACCTCGGCAACTATTGATTCACAGCGTTTTGCCGAGCATTTTTCCCGCCCTGGTTCCCCGGTCCCGATTATCGAAGTTTCGGGGCGCACCTACCCGGTGGAAGTGCGCTACCGTCCTTTGGACGGCTCTGATAACGGGGACGAGGACGCCAACGATGATTCGCAAATCTTCAGAGAAAACCGTAAGACTTCTCTTAACCAGCAGAAAGAAGCAGCCACCCGCGGCGAATTGAAAGACCAGACCGAGGGAATCTGCCAAGCAGTTGATGAACTCTTTGCGTTCGGCCCCGGCGATATTTTAGTATTTTTGCCAGGTGAACGAGATATTCGGGACACCGAAGCCGCCCTCGCCGCGCATCTAGGTTCCCGGTACGTGCGCGCCGGGGAGCGCTCAACCGCGCCAGGCGCAGTAGAAATCCTACCGCTGTTTGCCCGACTATCCCCGGCCGAACAGCAACGCGTCTTCGCCCCCCACCCTTATCCGCGGATAGTGCTGGCCACCAATGTGGCGGAAACTTCGCTGACCGTACCGGGCATAAAATACGTGATCGATCCCGGTCTGGCGCGGATTTCTCGCTATTCGCAACGCACTAAAGTACAGCGCCTGCCGATTGAGGAAGTTTCCCAAGCGAGCGCCCGCCAACGAGCTGGACGTTGCGGGCGGATTAGCGACGGGATTTGTATCCGGCTGTATTCGGAAGAAAATTTCCTGGCACGTCCCCGTTTTACTGAACCCGAAATTTTACGAACCTCCTTGGCGGCAGTAATTTTGGCGATGGCCTCGTTAAATCTGGGAAAAGTCGCCGATTTTCCTTTCATCGACGCCCCGGATCCCAGGCAAGTACGTGACGGGGAACAGCTACTTTACGAACTGGGGGCTCTTTCGGAGCGAAGCGAAAATTCCGAAGGTTACCGCCTCAGCAAACTGGGCAAACGCCTTGCGAAGCTTCCAATCGATCCGCGGCTGGCCCGCATGCTGCTGGAAGCAGACCGGCGCGGGTGCATATCAGAGGTACTAGTAATAGTTTCGGCACTGTCAATGCAAGATGTGCGTCTGCGTCCTCTAGAGCAGCAAGAAGCTGCGGATCAGGCTCACGCGCGTTTCTTAGACCCCAGTTCTGACTTTCTGACTTACTTGAATCTTTGGCGCTACCTACGCACCCAATCCCGCGACCTGTCAGGAAGCGCTTTCCGGAAAATGTGTCAGCGCGAATTCCTACATTACCTGCGTACTCGGGAATGGCAAGACCTTACTAATCAGCTGCGGCAACTATTGAAAGAACTGGGAATTAGCGCGCACCCTTTGGCGGAGCCCTCCCGTTCGGCCTACCAAACAGATCCGGAGTCTCGCGATCTGATTGCGGCCTGCCAAAGTCTAACTTCCAAATACTCGGATACGGATGCTATCGCCCGTTCCCTGCTGGTAGGGATGCTTTCTGGGATTGGCAACTGGGATCAGCGTGCCAAACAGTACCTGGCACCACGTGGTGCCCGTTTCACAATCTGGCCAGGTTCGGGGCTCTCTAACCGTAATTTTGATTGGGTAATGGCTGCCGAACTGGTAGAAACTTCGCGGCTTTTTGCGCGCAACGTTTCCCGAGTTAACCCCGATTGGATTATTCACGCCGGAAAACACCTGGTAAAACGCTCTTATGGGGAGCCTTATTGGTCAAGGCGAAAAGGCACGGCGCTAGTGCCGGAACGGGTCACCCTTTACGGTCTCACTATAGCCGCTGACGTGCCGGTTCCCCTGTCCCGACTAGGTAATAAAGAGATGCCGACGCTATCGCCTGCGGCAAATAGACTGGATTTGCCCGGCGAGCAAAGCCCGCAAACCGCCCGAGAGTGGTCACGCACCCTCTTTATCACTAATGCACTGGTCAGAGGGGATGCCCCCTTGAACTATCCTTTCTTGAAGCGCAATGAAAAAATGCTGGAGCGCGCGCGGGAAGTCGAACAACGTACCCGTCAGGCGGGCATTGTTGCCGGCGAGGACGCCTTAGCGGCTTTCTTTGCTGCCCGGCTAGGTAAAGAGGTAACCAATCCGGGAACTTTCGCTGCCTGGTTCAAACGTCAAGATGATCCCCATATTTTGGATTATCCCGAAGACGTGGTGCTCACCCCCGCAGCCACCAAAAAAACGCCTCGCAACTATTCCAGCGGAGAAGCCGCAGATCATTCGATTGGGAACAGAACCGATTTAGCAGACAAACTTACCCGGCTTTCCCATGCGGGGTTCCCTGAGCGCTGGATAGGGGCAGATTTTAGTTTGCCCCTGCGGTATAAATTCGCTCCCGGCAAGGAAGAAGATGGGATTACCTGCCAGATTAGCTTGGAACAGTTACCCTACCTTGATCCTCAGGAATTTCAATGGACGGTACCGGGGCTGTGGCCGCAGCTGTTCACCGCGCTGATTCGGGCGCTCCCCAAAACGGTACGCCGCCAATTGGTGCCCGCCCCGCAAGTAGCGTCCGAAGTGAATGCGTGGATTCAACAGCAACTAGCTAATCCCACGGCTGGTACTACTGAGCCGGCCAAAAACCTTGAACCTACCCCGGTGCAGCTTAAGCAAGAGGAAGCGCTGCAGGCTTCTTTGGGACGCCTAGCGGCTTGGGCAGGAATTGATAGCGGTAATACAAAGTCCTTTACCAACGAAACTAAGTCAGAAGTTCAAGGAACGGCGGACAACGCTAAAAGTGAACCCGCAGTGGCAACTGCGGCTGCCCTAGGAGGCGGGAAAAACCACACTGCGGGTACTTTTGAAAGTAATTTCCACCGCGAGCAAACGGAAACTTCTAAGAAAAAGAAACTAACCGCCCCTTCTCTCCCGCTAGCTCAGCTTTTTATCGCGGCTCTCGATCAACTACGCGCCGTAGAAGTAACCACGCAAGATTTTTTCCAGGCGGTCACGTCCTTGCCTGCCCACTTGCGGATTCGTTTTGCCCTTCGCGTTGGGAAAGAACAAATTTATTCTCGTGACCTCGAAAAACTGCAGAACCGGTACGGCAAGAAAGGACGCACTGCCCGCAGACAGGTAATCCGGGAAGCGCTCTCGCAGGTGAGCAAAGTCGAAAATAAAAAGAAAACCCCATCCCAGCCCCAAGCAGGGCGGGGCAGTGCCACGAATAATAGAGTTCACGGGCATAGTTTCCCGGAAACAGACTTTTCTCCGTCCTGGCCACAAATACGCGGGAAAGAGAAAGAGATAGTTGTACCCACTGAGATAATCACTAGTGCTGGCGGGGTGCCGGGTAAGGCCTTTCCGGGGTTGCTGCCACAGCGCCTGCCGCGGCCTTTCGGATTATCGCTACTGTCTGGCTCACAAAAAAACCGTTATGAAAATCCGCCTGCCGCCCGACCTGGCAGCGAAAATAACAAACGACAGGATTCCACATCCCTGCTTTTCTCAGTGCGAGTGGCACGTTTTGAAACCTTACAACAAGCTCAGCGCGCCCACCGCTTTGGGGTTACCTACCTGCTTTGTTCCCAGCTTTGCCTGCCGCCTGCCCGAATCTCTACTCGCTGGCCAGCGCCTTTAGCACTAAACCTGGCGGCACTTCCCTACGAAAAAGCGGATTTACTTTCAGAGTTACAGCTGATCGCCACCTGGCGCTGCCTAGAAAAAGCAAAAGTCGAAACCTGGACGGTTCGTGATTCTTCGGCTTTGCAACAGCTCACTGTAGATTTCCGCGACCGTTTCGAGGACGAGGTTTACGCCCTCGCTCGCGAAATTGGAGAGGTTGGAGCCAGCTACCGGGAAGTGTCAGCCGCGCTCTCTGGGCATTTCCCGCTCAGCGCTTTAAACGAAGTTACCCAGGTGCGCTCTCAGTTATCGCAGCTGATCTACCCGGGGTTCCTCTGGGATTTATGTGAGGGAGCGGAAGATTTAGGACGCTACCTACGAGCGATCACTTCCCGCTTGCAAAAAGCAAGCCAGGGGCAGAGCAAGGGCAGACACCAGGAAGAACAAGCTTTAGCAATTTGGGAGGACGCACGCGAAAAGCTGGCAGACCGGGAAAGCCTAAACCCAGATCCTACGGCAGTAGCTTCCCTTATTCACGGGCGCTGGCTAGTGGAAGAGCTAAGGGTTTCACTGTTTGCCCAACCCTTGGGTACGCGGGAGCGGGTTTCGCTTCAGCGCCTAAGCAAGCTACTGAAAGAAATTTAACTCTAGGCTGTCTCCACTAAAACAATAGTAAAATCGCGGCGACTAACAGGGTAATGAGAGTACCGATCCCCAGACCAATCGCGATCCCTCCTAAGATTTCTTTAGCTGGGCTCCGGCGGAGAGCTGACGGGCCCTGATAGAAAGAAGGATTTGATAAATTCTCGGCAAGATCTGGGCTGTTTCCCCAAGCGCCTATAGTTTGTTCACTTGGGGATATTTTCTGCTCCCTGGGCGAAGAAAAACCCTCGGGACTTCCAGTTGTCACCCCGATAGTCTCCTCGGTATTAACCATAATCGCCGGGGGTAAGCTCACCGGATGCCAGGTAGGAAAACCCGGTTCTACCTGCCCCTGAACGGTTTGCCCGGAGCGAGTTTCCGCTTCATCATGGGCAGGGATAATTGGTTTAGCCGATGCCAAGGAGGTCTGGGCATCCGGCGGGGATATTCGTACTACCTCCTCTAAAGGTTGCGGTGGTGGGGGTTCCGTTAGAACTTCCAGAGCTTCTAGGTTGCGAACCTGCTCAACTACTGATTTTAAGAGGGCATAGGTCTGGGCAGCATCGGGGCGCACAGAAGTTTCTTTGGCCAGCATTTTGGTAATTACATTCCATAGGGAACTGGAAATCCCGGTAAGCATACCGGGCATATCGTAGAACTGCTGGTTTAACACTTCTCCCACTGTCCCTCTAAAGGGGGTGATTCCGCAGAGCAACTCATAAAGAATCACACCCAGGGAATAAATATCGGTTTTCGAACTCACCCCCTTGCCTTCAATCATCTCGGGAGCCATATAGTAGGGAGTTCCAGAACGCTTGGTAGTCTGAATTTCGTAGCGGGGATCAATCCATCGAGCCAGACCGAAATCTGCGATTTTAGGAACCAAATAGTTACCTTGCCGTTTCAACAAAATATTAGAAGGCTTCAAATCCCGATGTACGATCCCGGCCTGATGGATCGGAGATAGGCCCGCAGCAATTCCCATGCAATAGTAGACGGCATCTAAAGGAAGCAACGTACCCCGTTTTTTAAGCAACTCCCCCAAATCTCCACTATCGGTATATTCCATAATGATTGCCATATATTCCGGGGTTTGCACCAGATCGTAAACTTCCACGATATTTTGATGGCGAATTGCGGTAACCAGATCTTTCTCCATCCGAAAACGCTGCACAATCCCGGGTTTAATTGCTAGCTTCGAGCGTAAAATCTTGGCAGCGTAAACATTTCCTCCAGGATCCGCTACCTGCCATACTTCTCCCATAGTGCCCGAACCTAAGGCTTTGAGCAGGCGGTAACCGGCAAGATAAAACGGAGTTTGCGGTGGAACGGTTACTCCCTGGTTAGCTACCGGAACTTGCGAAAATCTAGAGTCTTCACCGTTGCCTAATTGTCTCGGAAATCGGTCGGGATACTCGGGATACTGAGGCACCACTTATCTCCTCAACCTAGCTAACGGGAAAGCAGTTAGCGCGGCAAATACGCCGTAGAATCCCCCTAAAATCAGCAAGTTAGCTGCCCACCGACCTTTAGCCGGTTTCCATCGCTGATGCTTTTCCGGAATAGTTATGGGCTCTGGTTTTTTTAAGCTTTCAGCCTGAGGAGGCTCCTGCCCCAAAGCCTGTGCCTGTTGCTGGGCGTCCTGGTTACGTTGGTCAATCTTCGCTTTATTTTCCGCATAAGTTTTATCCTGTTTTTTCTGCGCATCCAGAGCTGATTGCCGGCGCACCCGATCCAAATCGACTGATGCAGCACCGGCCGAATAAGCCCACTGCGAGGAAACCGTAGAAGATAACACGTGTCCCGCGCTGGAATCCGCAAAATCAATTACTCCCCCACACATCACCAACTGCACCATCAGCAGCACGATCATCACTGGAGTGGTCTGTTCTGCGCTACGTACCAAAGCAGAAAAAAACAACCCTAAAGACGATGCCGCCAAAGTTGCCAGCAAACAGGCAAGGAATAGCTCCCAGCGGAAAGGTAGGACAACCCCGTCTTTAGGAATCCGGTTCAGGAGCGTTATTACCACCGTAAGGATTCCCGCCTGCACCAATGCCGATAGCCCCAGGCTAATGATTTTTGATAGCAGATAGGCACCTAAACGCAACCCCACCGCGGATTCTCGGAGAAAAATAGCGCGTTCACGCACCAGTTCCCTAATTGCGGGAACTAGCCC
Source organism: Varibaculum vaginae (assembly GCF_900604285.1). Classification (GTDB taxonomy): domain Bacteria; phylum Actinomycetota; class Actinomycetes; order Actinomycetales; family Actinomycetaceae; genus Varibaculum; species Varibaculum vaginae. The sequence continues at coordinate 20,085 of NZ_UWNY01000002.1, read as the reverse complement.
CATCAGTACCGCCCCAAAGATAACGATCACCAAAAGCATTCCCGGAGATTTAATCCCCTCGGTATCGGTACTCCCAACAAATCCGGCTTTACCAGGAATAACTAAGGACAAAACCGCCATAACTAGCGGAAGCGCCACCGTAAAAATTACTACCAGAGGATCGGACATCATCAGCCGCATTTGCCGGGAAAATAAGGTACAACTTTGCCTAAACAGAGAATGCTTCTTCGCTTGTATCAATTGCTTTTGAACCGAAATGGCTCTACTACCTACACTAACCCCAGCCAATGTAAGCGAACGCCTAATACCCTGAAGACTCACTCGCCCCGAGGAAGCGAACATGGCTTGCATATGGTCAGGAGCCCGCGAAAGTAAATCATAGATCTCCGGAAAATCTTTCACCCCCATGGGGGCAAAATATCCCTTAAGCTCCGCTGGCGGACCAAAATATGCTACTTTCCCCCCGGGAGCTAGCAATAGCACATTGTCCGCCATATGCAGATTGGCAGTCGAATGAGTAATCACTACCACCGTGCGCCCCGGTTGCCCGTTTTGGCCGTGCGCCAGTTTAGCTAACAGCGCCATGACTTCCCGATCCAGATTAGGATCTAGCCCCGAAGTTGGCTCATCCAGGAACAACAAATCAGGCTCGTCTAAAAGTTCCATAGCGGTAGATACCCGTTTACGCTGCCCTCCCGACATCCGTTTTACTTTCGTATCGGCATGGGCTCGGAGGTCGAGCTGATTAATGACTCTCTGTACCGCCTCTTTGCGTACTGCGGCAGGAGCATCATCCGGGAAACGAAGTTTGGCCGCATAATCTAAAACTTTTCTCCCGGTCAAATCCAAATGCAACAAATCATCTTGTGGAACTGCTGAAATCCGATCAGAAAGCGCAGAGGCATATTGGCTCATCTCCAAGCCTTCGAAATAGGTGGCGCCTTTTTGCGGTTTCAGCTTACCCATCATGCAGTTAAGCAGCGTAGATTTGCCAGCTCCGGACGGACCGATTACTGCCAACAAGGAATCCTTAGGAACCGCAAAAGATACCTGATCTAAAATAGGTTTTTTCGCCCCGGCGCCCTTTTGCCGTTCCGCCCCACTAGTACCTACCAAGAAAGACATATTATCAACGATTAACGCATCATGTTTTTGCCCTTCAGTAGCTATCATCCCCATTCTGACCAGTTTATTTCCCTCTAAGCGTAGAGAAATTCTTCCTACCGTTAGCACATCTCCAGACTCAATTTGACCGGAGCGTACTCGCAGACCGTTGATAAAAACACCGTTGGTAGAACCAAGATCGGTAACCGTTAACCTGCCATAGTTAATAGCCAGCATCGCGTGCCGGGAAGAAACCATCGGATCCGGTAATACAACTTCGTTTTCAAGATCACGTCCGATATGGAAAATTTGTCCAGGGGCAGGAATTGGAATCTGGTTACCTGCCCCCACGATTTCGCGGTTATCCGTTTTACCCAAATTAGCGGGAAGCCTGTCTGGGGCAGGACGGGGAGGTTTTTTACCGACACCTAAAGTAGTCCATCCAGTAGGAACCAACATGTCGGAACGAGAGAGTGTCCTAGGAGAAGCAGTGCTGACCCCGCCTTGGGGAATTTTCACCGGCTGTGAAGCAGGAATTTTTTCAACCCCTTTGGCAGCTACCACTCGGGGAGGTAGCGCAGAGGCCAGCGGTAAAGCTGGATTTCTGACCCCAGTTTCCTTAAGCTCCTGGTTGACGACTTTCTCTTGATAGGTAATAGTCGGGGCGGAAGGTTGGGATCCTATACGAACCTGCCCTACTCCCTCCATCGCATAAGCCCTACCAGGTTGTAACCGCTGTCCGTTGACATAGAGCCCATTAGTTGAGTTTAGGTCTGTCAGCGTAAAACGCCCATTCTGGTAAGAAATCTGGGCATGACGACGCGATACAACCGGATCTTTCACAAATAGATCTGCAGATCTATCCCGACCTATTATTGCACCCTGACCGCGAGAAAGAATCAGCTCTTTCCCACCGCAATGCACCAATAGTTGCTTCCCCATACGCCTTCTTTGGTGGAAATCTAAACCTGAACATTTTTAGTTTACGGTCTGGGATGTATAAAAGTTACATCTGGGTCAAATAACTCAAATTCCACGTTGGATCTTGCGGAGTTCCCGCAGATAAGCGGGGTGATGACGCGGGGAGCCTCCCCGATAACTCCAAGTAAAAATATTTTCTACACGAAAATCTCGAGAGCATTTAGAACAGGCTAAAACTCGAGTGGGAGTACGGAAACGTTCAACGCGATGGCCGGCTTTACACACTCCTACCCAGGGAGCAGGTAGGGAGGGCGCATCTGGGGCTACTGTACGTTCAGCGCATCCCCCTAACGCCTTAACTGCCTGCTGCCAACGTTTCCCGTGTCCTGCCCGCGGCCCGGATTGGGCGTGAGCCACCTCGTGTAAAACCACTTGCCGAGCGGTGGCAGCATCATATAGTGGCAACAAGTAGCGGGAAAAACTAATCCGTTTATCCCCAAAATGACAAGCTCCTGCGCGCCGCCGTGCATTATCTAAGCCAACCTCCCAATCCTGCAACCCGCAGGCATCCAGGATGCGACGCGCCAGCTCTAACACCTTGTCTAAGTCGCTTACTTTCAAATAATCCATCCAAAACCATAAACTGGGTCTGTTCCCCTGAATCCTAACGGAGGAAAACCCCTAAATGACAACCTCACTTCCAATGCCCCCAACGGTCTCTGCACGACGGGAAGTTACCCGACAAAAACTATTCGCATCCGCTCGGGAGCTGTTTGCCAAAGAAGGACTGAGCAAAACCGGGGTGAAAACCCTGTGTGAAGCCGCCGGGTTTTCCCGCGGAGCTTTTTACTCCAACTTCCCTGATTTTTCAGAATTCTTACGCCAATACATCCACGGCGAGTTCACACGAGTATCAGAGCAATTAAGCCAAGCCCAAACTCTAATTGAACCGGTTCTATTTACCGAAACCGAGACCTGTAAAGACAGTTTCTTAACTACCCACTGGCCTTCAGTTAGTGAAGCGATCGCCTCCACTATGTTATTTGAACGAGATTTCGTATTAGTACTGACCGAACTGCGGATATACGCGGCACGCAACCGAGAATTCCTACCTATTCTCCGCGCAGAAATCCGGGTGATCGAAGAACAATTGGCACAAATAATCACCAACTGCCTACGCTCTCTGGGATTACACTTGCAGGTGCAACCGCTAGAGTGTGCCTTTGTGGTGATTGCTCTCTGGCAAGCTGACCTAATCAACCGCTCCGAGGAAGCAGAATCTGGACAAGTATTACGCCCTTCTAGTCACTTCTTAGAAGCCGCTTTACCGTGCTGCCTAGCTGGAATGGTTGCCAGCGAATAAACTAGTGTCCCATCACACCCGGGGTGACCGGAGGTAGTGTTGACCAGGGGAAATTAATCCACTTATCAGTGTGCTTCAGGACGTAATCCGGTTTAATAATCGACCGGGATTTCACATAGATACATGCGCTCCTAGCCTCCGAAACCGTAACTCGCTCGCCCTCTTGCCCGGAGGGAATCCCCCGTTCACGGATTAGCCTCATCACCAGCTCTAAAGTTTTTCCGGAATCAGCTACGTCATCTACTACCAACACTCGTTTCCCTGAAAGCGCCGAAACATCCATCAACGGGGGAATTAGAACTGGCTCGGGCAGGGTTTCCTCGATATCGGTGTAGAACTCAACATTCATAGTCCCGATTGCTTTCAACCCCATTGCATATGAGAGGGCGCCAGCCGGCAACAGGCCACCACGAGCCACTGCTACTACTAGCTCGGGCATCCACCCGGAATCAACAATATTTTGTGCAATTTGCCGGGTGGCATCTCCGAATCCTTGCCAGGTTAGCACTTCCCGATCTTGTGTATCAGCCATGAAACTAGCCTAGCTATTTTTAGCGAACTTTTTGAAACTGCGAGAGAATATTTTTTTCATTCCCCACCTCCCTACCCTCTTAACTGCGAAAACACCCCATTATTTACAGCAAGATTTTTCCCTCACCCCTAAAGTCTCCCCCTTTTGCCTTATTTGCACTAAGCTGAGTAGTTGTGCGCTTTCTAAATGGAATGTCGGCTCCTTACGAGCTGACCTATGACGACGTTTTTATGGTTCCTTCCCGTTCGGGAATTGCTTCTCGTTTTGACGTGGACTTGTCTTCCGATGACGGCACCGGCACCACAGTGCCGATTATCGTTGCCAATATGACGGCGGTCGCCGGCAAGCGAATGGCGGAAACAGTTTCTCGCCGCGGTGGTCTAGTTACTCTGCCCCAAGATGTTCCCGGTGACATCATCGCGAAGACCGTGGCCAAGGTAAAAGCCTGCCACACGGTCTATGACACCCCAGTGGTGCTCAGCCCTCACGACACGGTAGCTGCCGCCCTTTCGCTGATCTCCAAACGCTCTCATCGTGCGGTACTAGTAGTAGACGAGGAAAACCATCCCATGGGAGTAGTTCCCGAGTCAGCACTGGCCGGGGTGGACCACTTTGCGCAGCTGCACACGGTGATGGATACCCATACCTTGCTACTGTCAGAAGGTATTGGCCCGGAGGATGCTTACCGGCAATTAGCGGAAGAACACTTAGGACTCGGCGCGGTAGTTGATGAGCAGGGATGCTTGATCGGAGTGATGACCGCCCCGGGGGCCGTACGTTCCTCTATCTACACCCCCAACACTGACAAAGACGGAAAATTACGGGTGGCGGCAGCGATTGGCATCAATGGCGACGTTGCCGGACGCGCCTGTCAATTGGTAGCAGCGGGCGTTGACGTGCTAGTAGTTGACACCGCCCACGGATATCAAGACCGAACTATCCAGGCTTTACAGGCAGTACGCGCCACTGGAGTGGACGTACCGATTGTGGCCGGAAATGTGGTCACCGCGGACGCGGTATCGGAGCTAGCTGCTGCCGGCGCTGATATTTTGAAAGTCGGTATCGGACCGGGAGCGATGTGCACCACCCGTATGGCTACCGGTGTAGGGCGCCCCCAGTTCTCGGCGGTTCTCGAATGTTCCCGCCGTGCCCATGAACTTGGAAAACACGTTTGGGCTGATGGAGGTGTTAGACATCCTCGTGACGTAGCTTTAGCACTAGCCGCCGGAGCCTCTAACGTGATGGTAGGTTCCTGGTTTGCCGGTACACACGAATCGCCGGGGGATATTGTGCGAGACGCGGATGGACGACCCTACAAAGAAAACTTTGGGATGGCTTCGCGCCGCGCAGTTCGCAATCGTAACGCTACCTCCCGCGGTTTCGAACGGGCTCGTAAAGAGCTATTTGAAGAAGGTATCTCTACCTCGCGTATGTATCTAGATCCCGCTCGTCCTGGCGTGGAAAGCCTAATTGATCAGATCCTGGCGGGAGTACGCTCCTCCTTCACCTATGCGGGCGCTGCAAACCAAGCCGAGTTCCGAGAAAAAGCAATCGTCGGAATTCAAAGCGCCTCCGGGTACAAAGAAGGCGCACCCGTGGAAATTTCCTGGTAGAAGCACTTTAATAGGTGGCCTTGCAAGTAGACCCCATTAGCTGACTAGCGAAAGGAATCCCCTTGAATCGGATATTGTTTGTGTGTACCGGCAATATCTGCCGTTCGGTAATGGCACAGGCGGTAGCCACCCAAAAGGCTGAAGAAGAGGCACTGGATAACCTGGTTTTTGACTCGGCTGGTGTTTCTGACGAAGAACACGGTAATCCTCCAGATTATCGCGCAGTACATATCCTGGAAGAACACGGCTGGCTGGTTCCCGATCATTATGCCCGCCAGGTTCATCGCGGCGACTTCCAAGATTTTGATCTGATACTTGCCATGACCAGCGGCCATAAACGAGCACTCACCCGACTAGCGCAACGTTGGGGAGTTGACGCTAGTAAAGTTCGTCTCTACCGCGAATTCGACCCCGAGGCCAGCCCGGACGATATGGAAGTGCCAGATCCTTGGTATGGCGGGGAGCACGAGTTCGCTGACACCCTGGAAGTAATCGAGCGGGTAACCCCAGTACTCCTAGAAGTCCTCTCCCAGATTTCCTGACCCTCCTAACTGAATGTCCTCAACCTCGATAGCAACTTTCCGACGCGCACACTCGCTTAAACTCGGGGTCAGGTTTTTCCTCCCGTAGTCGTCCGCGTACAGGAGCGGGTTTTGCCTCGCGCCCCGAAATCCGGAAAGTGCTCTGGCATTTTCACGGATTTAAGGTCCAAAGCCCACCCTTCGACATAAATCCGCCCCTGCACGCTCAGTGCGCATCTTCGGGGATCTTTTTTCCGCTGCGCCTCTGACGTAGGCGGTGTCAGCGAGCACGGAGACTAGGTTTTATCCGAATAGGCTAGGCGGGCGTAAAAATCGGGCAAAGATTTGTAGCTTTGCCCGATTTTTTGGGCGGGAGGAAAACCTAGGCTTCGCGCGGAGAATGGCAGGAGGAAAAACTTCTCCCCCGCGCTCAAGTTCAGGGTCAGGAAAAGCTAATTCCACGCGGATAGGCATCAGTTTGCTTAGATTTGAGGTTTAGCGCTTAAAATCGAGGAAACAAAAAGGGATCGATAAGGGAAAGCCAATGCCGAAAAAACCAGTCGAGGTTGAGGACATTATCAACAACCATTCGGGGGGACTGCAACGCAACCTTTCGAATCGGCATATCCAGTTAATCGCAATTGGCGGGGCAATCGGAACCGGTTTGTTCATGGGATCGGGACGCACCATTCACCTGGCAGGCCCTTCAGTGCTAGTGGTTTATGCCATTATTGGAGCCGTGCTATTCCTGGTGATGCGGTGCATGGGAGAACTACTAGTTTCCGATCACAAGTATGGCACTTTTGCTGATTTCATTACTGACCTGTTAGGACCAGGTGCAGGTTTCGTGGTGGGATGGACCTATTGGCTGTGTTGGATTGTAACCGGAACCGCCGAGGTAATTGCGATTGCCGGTTACTTTAACTTTTGGTGGCCAGATCTACCACGATGGATTCCCGCGATTGCTACCGTAGCGCTACTATTCTTCCTTAACGCCCTAACCGTTAAAGCCTTTGGGGAAACCGAATTTTGGTTTTCAATGATAAAAATCATCGCGATTATTGCCCTAATCTGCTGTGGAGCCGTAATGGTGATCATCGGGTTTACTTCCCCCGATGGTCAGCGTGCCACCATTACTAACCTTTGGTCACATCCGGGAGTAACCGGCTCCGGGTTCTTCCCGAATGGTTTCTCGGGATTCCTAGGAGGATTCCAGCTGGCTATCTTTAGTTTCGTAGGTATCGAACTGGTGGGTACCACTGCTGCAGAGACCAAAGACCCGGAAAAATCACTACCCAAAGCCATTAACTCTATTCCCCTGCGGGTACTGCTGTTCTATGTTTTGGCACTGATAGCAATTATGTCGGTAACCCCGTGGGATTCTCTAGACCCCGAATCCTCCCCCTTCGTGAATCTATTCTCTCTGGTAGGACTGGTTTTTGCGGCTTCCCTGGTAAACCTGGTGGTGATGACATCTGCTGCCTCGTCGTGTAACTCCGGGGTTTATTCCACCTCGCGGATGATGTACGCCATGGCACTGCGCAGTGATGCCCCAAAGATTTTCCAAAAACTTTCCCGCCGTTCTGTGCCTTTAAACGCCCTGATTGTAACCTGCCTATTCCTGCTGACCTCCATTGTGTTGATGGCAGTGGGAGGCACGGTAATGGAAGCATTCACCTTGGTAACCTCGGTGGCATCGGTACTATTCATGTTCGTGTGGGTAATGATTGTGGCCGCTTACGTAGAGTTTCGTCGCCGGCTGCCCCAAAAGCATGAAGAGTCAATATTTGCTATGCCCGGCGGATACCTTTCAATCGCGGTTATCAGCGTCTTTATTGTTGCGATGGTGTTCGTCCTCGCTCTGGATCCCGCAACGCGATTCGCCATGCTGTCTAGCCTACTGTGGATTGCTATCACCGCTGGGATATCGTTCCTGGCGAGCCGGAGTCCCCAAAACGCGAAAATCCACGCCGAATTTACTAACCGTCGCCGCCGCGAACTAGCAGCCGCCCAGCAACGCCAAGCCAAATAATCCACCCCGCTTGGACTTAGTTTTCCTCCAACATCGGGTCTGGCTCGACCAGGCATTAGCGCGGGGAAGAAGTTTTTCCTCCTGCCCAAAAACTCGAAAAAGCCCCAAGGGCATTTTTCGAGTTTTACGCCCGCCTAACCTGCTCGGATAACACTTCTCCCCCGTGCAAGGGACTCAGGTGGTGCGAGACTCACGCTAGGTACGCACTAAGCGTGCAGGGGCGAATTTATGCCGAGGGGTAGGGTTCGGGCCTTAAATCCGTGAAAATACCAGAGCATTTTCCGGATTTCGGGGCGCGAGGCAAAATCCGCCCCTGTGCGCGGACGAATACAGCGGGAAACTACTCCCGCTAATACCGGCCGGAACATACCTAAGGCGATAGGTGTAAGGTGTGGGACTTACGCAGAGCGGGCTTTTAGGTGGCGATAGCGACAAAGCGCCGCGAAAATATCTTGGAGACGAGGAGCTGCCAGGAACGCCGGGTAGCGTCCCGCGGCGAAAGCCTGCCAGCTGGAAGACGTAAACTCAGTCGCGAAGCGGGCACAGGCATCTGCAATAGTTTCTTTGCCGTTAGCATCATTGACCAAAGCCCGAATGGCATAAGCAAGCGCTTCTGCTTGCCCAGGATCAACTACTTGGGCGAGGGCGGAAATGTCGATTTCTTCACGGTTCAAGCGCAAAGTAGAGGTACCTTCCGCGCGAGTTTTTTCTCGTCGCCCAGCGGAAGGAGGCGGGCAAGATAAAAGTATCCGTTTCCTCACCGCTTCTTTTGGCCAGGGAGCCCCCGCGCTAGCCGTGCTGCTTGCCGCATCCTCTCCCCTACTAACCTGGCGTGCGCGCGCAGTAGCATCGTAAGGCAGGTAGTTTTCTAGCAGTAATACCTGGTCGGCCAAATCTAGGAAATCTCCTGAGCCTCCCATCACGATAACGGTGGATACCCCCAGTTCTTCCCGGATGCCTCCTACTCTATCGATCAGGGGAATAATCGGCTCACTGCGTACCAGGCGTCGCATCCGGCTATCACGCAGCAAAAGGTTGGTAGCAGAGGTATCTTCATCAATCAGGAGCGCCCGCGAGCCGCACTCTATGGCTTCGGTAATCGCTGCAGCCTGGGAGGTGGAACCCGATGCATTTTCGGTATAGAACGCGCTAGTGTCACCACCTCCAGGTAGAGAACCGATGAATAAAGATATATCGGTAGCAGTTATTGCCCGCCCGTCCTCGGCACGCACCTTTATTGCATCGGGCAAAGTCGCTACCAATTCGCGCCCGTCCCCAGGAATATGGGGGTAAACTGCACGCTCCAATGCTTCTAGCAAGGTAGATTTACCATGATAGCCACCCCCCACAATCACGGTAATCCCTTTGGGGATAGCCATTCCCGATATTTTCCCGCTGTAGGGCAGCTCTACCATTTGCACCAGGGGTGAGGGGGCATCCTGTCCTAATACGGTAGGTAGGTGAAACGGCACCGCGTTTTTCATCGGTAAATCACTGATTCCGGAGGCTCGAGCCAGCAGCGCACCCTCGGCCACGAATGCCACCCACCCGCGTTCACCGAGAATCTTTTGCAGCGCCACATGATCTTTTAAAGTGTGAATATGGCGAGTGAGATCATCTAAATCCGGGCCATCGTCTTCGCCAAAACATACGGTTTTATAGACCAGTTCACACAGATCGTAGTCCAAGAAACGCGCAAAGTTACGTCCCAATATTCGCCGACCGGCCGCCGGGAAAGGCACCTGAACACGCAGTTCCAGTCCTTCCTCACTCAGAGTTACCGAGGAGCGCGCCAAGATTTCTTGCCCAACCGGAGCAATCCGCAACTGCGATTCAGATTTCCCTCCCGATCGCCTCATCCCAAAAATTTTGCGAGCTCGCCGTGCTAAAAAATCACCGGTAGCTATCCGTCCCAGCTGGTCGTCAATCATTTCATTAGGAATCTGGGCAGTTTCTAAGGGCACTAATATCCGGCAGGCTGAGGGTGGGGCAAAAGGGTCAGACTGTACCCGGTCAATGGAGAAAGTAAAATCCCCAAAACTCCATTGCCCAATTAGCTGTTTATAGCCACCATAGGAGCGTCCATCTAGTGATTTAGTTTTCCGAATTAGCTCATCTGCATCGCGCATAGTTCCTTATTCTATGCCGCACCCTGGTTTGCCTTGTAGACTGGCGAGGTACCCCGAAAGTAACTTCCAGGCATCGTCTGGTGGCTACCCGGCTATTTCAGAGGAGGAAAGGGATTTTTCGTGACTGACAAGCTGAAACTGATTGACACTATCCAAGCAATCAACTGGAACGATATTGAAGATGATAAAGATCTGGAAGTTTGGGATCGACTCACGGGAAACTTCTGGTTGCCAGAAAAGATTCCGCTGTCCAATGATTTACCTTCCTGGAAAACCCTAAAACCCGAAGAACAGCTAATGACCAACCGGGTATTTACCGGGCTAACTTTACTAGATACTCTGCAGGGCACAGTGGGCGCGGTTTCGCTGATTCCAGATGCACGCACTCCCCACGAGGAAGCGGTTTACACCAATATTGCTTTTATGGAGAGCGTACATGCGAAATCGTATTCTTCGATTTTCTCTACCCTGTTGTCCACAACGGAAATCAATGAGTCTTTCCGCTGGAGCGAAGAAAACGAAAACCTACAGCGTAAAGCACATATCATTATGAACTACTACCAGGGAGATGACCCAGAAAAACGCAAAGTTGCGTCTACTTTACTGGAATCTTTCCTGTTCTATTCCGGTTTCTACGCCCCTATGTATTGGTCAGCGCACGCGAAACTAACTAATACCGCAGATTTAATCCGCCTGATTATCCGGGATGAGGCAGTACACGGCTATTACATTGGCTATAAATACCAGTTGGCGGTTAATGAGTCTTCCCCCGAACGGCGCGAAGAACTCAAGGATTACACTTTTGACCTTTTGTCGGAGCTTTACGACAACGAAGAATCTTATACCGAGGATCTTTATGACCCCCTGGGACTGACCGAGGACGTAAAGAAATTCTTGCGTTACAACGCCAATAAAGCCCTGATGAACTTGGGTTATGAGGCACTATTCCCAGCTGACTCCACCGATGTAAACCCCGCAATTTTAGCGGCACTTTCCCCGTCGGCGGATGAAAACCATGACTTCTTCTCAGGTTCTGGATCCTCCTACGTTATCGGGGAGATCGTTGATACCGAGGACGACGATTGGGACTTCTAAATTTTTAAAGGCGCAGCTGCGCTTATCGGAAAAAAATAATAGTTGCGGGTGGGGAAAAGATTTTCCCCACCCGCAACTATTTGTCATTTACTGCTGTTGTTCGGGGCCCCTTGCTCCCACTAAAACAGCTATGCAACCTTAGAGCATGCAGGATACACAGCCTTCTACCTCGGTCCCCTGTAGCGCATGTTGGCGCAGACGCATGTAATACAGAGTTTTAATCCCCTTGCGCCATGCGTAAATATAATTCTTGTTTACTTCGCGAGTGGTTACCGTGTCCGGGTAGAACAGAGTCAAACTGAGCCCTTGGTCGACATGCTGGGTAGCCACCGCATAAGTATCGATAATCTTTTGCGGCCCAATCTCGTAAGCATCCTGGTAGTACTCCAGGTTGTCGTTATCCATATAGGGAGCCGGATAGTAGACCCGACCGATCTTGCCCTCTTTACGAATCTCAATCTTGGAAACAATCGGATGAATAGAGGACGTGGAGTTATTGATATAGGAAATCGACCCAGTTGGTGGCACCGCCTGCAGATTCTGGTGATACATTCCGTATTCACGGACTTTTTCTGCCAGTTTCTTCCAGTCTTCGCTGGTAGGTACCTTGATTGATGATTTTTCTAGTAGCTCACGGCATTTCGCGGTCTGCGGCGTCCAGTCACCATTAATGTATTTCTCGAAGTACTGCCCGGAATAGTATTGCGAATCCTCGAAACCTTCGAAGCGTTCCCCACGCTCTTTAGCGATCTTGCACGAGGCTTTAATCGCTTCAAACGCCACAGTCAGGAAATACATATTAGTGAAATCCAAGGCTTCTTCACTACCGTAGAATACCTTTTCCCGTGCCAGGTAACCGTGCAGGTTCATCTGACCAAGACCAATGGCGTGGCTCATACTATTCCCACGCTCGATTGAGGGAACCGCTCGGATATTTGACAAATCAGAAACACTGGTCAAACCCCGAATTGCGGTTTCAATCGTGGCGGAAAAGTCTGGAGAATCCATAGTCTTCGCAATATTTAACGAAGCCAGGTTACAGGAAATATCTTTACCCACCTGCGCATAGGTTAGATCCTCATTGAACTTACTCTTTTCCGATACTTGCAGGATCTCTGAACACAGGTTGGACATGGAAATCCGCCCCTTAATCGGGTTAGCCCGATTAACGGTATCCTCGTAAACAATATAGGGATAACCCGACTCGAACTGGATTTCGGCCAAGGTCTGGAAGAAACGACGCGCATCGATCTTCTTCTTGTGGATCCGCCCGTCCTCTACCATCTCCCGGTAATGCTCGGTGATGGATATATCACTCATCGGTTTACCGTAGACCCGTTCCACGTCATAGGGGCTGAACAGATACATGGGCTCTTTGTTGCGCGCCAAGTGGAAAGTAATATCCGGAATCACTACCCCTAGGGATAGGGACTTAATCCGGATTTTTTCATCAGCATTCTCCCGCTTGGTATCCAAAAATTCCATAATGTCAGGGTGATGGGCATTGATGTAAACCGCGCCCGCTCCCTGCCGTGCCCCCAATTGGTTGGCGTAAGAAAACGAATCTTCTAGCAGCTTCATCACTGGAACTACCCCGGAAGACTGATTTTCAATCTTTTTAATTGGCGCGCCCGCTTCCCGCAGGTTAGTAAGCGATAAGGCTACCCCGCCTCCGCGCTTTGAAAGCTGCAATGCAGAGTTGATACCACGCGCAATGGATTCCATATTGTCTTCAATGCGCAATAGGAAGCAAGAAACTAGTTCTCCACGGGCTTTCTTACCCGCATTTAGGAAAGTGGGAGTAGCAGGTTGAAAACGACCTGTCATAATCTCGTCTACGAGACGTTTGGCTAGTTCTTCATCTCCACGTGCCAAATACAGGCCGACCATACATACTCGATCCTCAAAACGTTCCAGGTAGCGTTTACCGTCGAAAGTTTTCAAAGTATAAGAAGTGTAGTATTTGAACGCCCCCAGGAAAGTGGGAAACCGGAACTTATACGCATAGGCTCGTTTGAACAGGTCTTTAACGAACTGGAACTGATACTGATCCAGTACTCCCTGCTCGTAATATCCTTCACTAACCAGATACTTCATCTTTTCTTCCAGGTCATGGAAGAAAACAGTGTTCTGATTTACGTGCTGAAGGAAATACTGACGAGCGGCCTCTTTATCCGCCCAGAACTGAATTTTCCCCTCTTTGTCGTACAGGTTCAGCTCCGCATTTAACGCATGATAATCCCGATCAGGGGAAAGCGCGGTTTCTACTCCGGTGTCAGTTAGATTTTCTGCCAAAACTCACTCAGTCCTTTACGGCATATCTCTACGTCCTGGGAGGTTCCCAGAAGTTCATACTTGTACATAAACGGGATTTTAAGTTTTTGAGCGATGATATCGCCCGCGATGCAATACGCTTTGCCGAAATTAGTATTTCCACTGGCAATAACGCCTACACAGTGGTCTCGGTTATTTTTTTCGTTTAGGAACTTGACCACCTGTTTAGGCACCGCACCCTTGATATTCCCACCCCCATAAGTGGGAACTACAATCACATAGGGTTCGTTAACATAAAGAAATTCATCACGAGGACGCAACGGAATTCTTTTATTACGAAAACCTAGTTTCTCAACGAAACGCTTGGTATTACCCGTCGCGGAAGAAAAATAGACCAGCAGAGGTTCCGAATCGCTCACCTTTGACCTGCCTTATCCCTCTTAATCTTCGCTAATACCTATTTTTAGGCAGACCTGCTAACACTTCTGCCCCGGCGCTCCGCTTCTTTGCATCGACTACCACATGTGGCATCTTTTATTCCCTAAGGAAGTGACCACCTAAGCAGTAGCCACCGCACGAGCTGCGACTGCTAGTCCCTTGATTTTATCAGGACGGAACCCACTCCAAGAGTCACCATCGGCTACCACCACCGGAGCTTGCACGAACCCCAGGGACTTAACGTGTTCGAGAGCATCTAAATCCTGGCTCATATCGATTTCCGCGTAGGAAATCCCTTGCTTTTTTAAGGCACGCTTAGTCGCATCACACTGCACACAACGGGGCTTAGAGTAAACGGTGATCGACATATTTCTGCGCTCCTTATTTTCGCTTTCTTCGTCTGCGCTATTCAAAGAATAACACCATTGTAGTTTTTCTACCGCCAGATTTAGGCGACGGATTAAACACTACACCTAGTAGTCATTTAATGCCAGCACCCCAAGATAATGTGTTTGGGGATAACCGGTGGATAGAGCGTGAATTTCTGGGGAAACCTAAGAGAAGAAACATCTTTATAGGCTGACCGCCCCATGTCTGCCTGGCTTTTAAGGAAAACCCATCCGCGAGATTATTGGTGAGCAGTTCCACCAAAAATTGTGGATAAAAACTTTCCCGGCGTGTCGCAAGTGCCGTGGCGTTTTCTCTTCAGTCACGTACCGCGCGGGGGAAAAGTTTGTCCTCCCGCCCAAGAATTCGGGAAACGTGGCGACGTTTCCCGAATTCTTATGCCCACCGCACCCACTCGGACTAAACTTTTCCCCGCGCTCACAGGCATCGGACGCGGGTCGCGGCCGGTAAAAGATACGAGAGGGGCTTGACCGGCTTTGCCGGTCACGGGGCCCCGGAGCGCTTTTACCGAGCCAGACCCGCAGCGATGGCAAGCTATCCCCCACAGGCGAATGAATCTCGCTAAGGTGGTATCCAGAACAGCTATGTATTAAGGAGTAGGCGATGAGTGAGCGCATGAATGTGGAATCTTTCAACCTTGACCACACGAAGGTGGTGGCTCCGTTTGTCCGGGTGGCCGATCGTAAGCAGCTGCCTGGCGGCGATGAACTGGTCAAATATGACGTACGTTTTTGCCAACCGAACCAGGAACACCTGGAAATGGACACGGTGCATTCGATTGAGCATCTCACCGCAGAACTAATGCGCAATCACACCGATAAGTTGATTGATTTTTCACCTATGGGTTGCCAAACAGGATTTTACGCCCTGACCTTGGGGGTGGAACCCTCCGAATTTACCCGACTATTGGAATTAACTTTTAAAGATATTCAACACGCCCAAGAAGTTCCCGCAGCGAATGAGCGACAATGTGGATGGGGCGCGAACCATAGTCTTGAAGGAGCACAGCAGGCTACCGCACGTTTCTTAGCGGCGCATGACAGCTGGGATCAAATCTACGCCTAGGAGCTAAACACCTCATGAACAGTTACGATACCGTAGTAATTTGCGCAGAGCTTACCGAACTAGCCCCTCTGGTGAATCGCTCTTGGCTGCAAGAATGTTTAGCGCACCTCTCCGATGCCTGCTATAGCCCCAGCGATCCCGAAAAGATACTGCCAGCTCCCCTTAAAGATCTATCGGGGTTACGGTTTTACCCTATGGATTTGCCAGAGTACCCGCGAGAGGTACTCGCGGTACAAAGCGGAGTGGGAATAGTTAACGCCGCCCGTACCGCCACGGTTGCCATCGAAGTTTTGGGAGCAAAACAGATAATTTACTCGGGAACAGCCGGGGGATTAGCCGCAGACAGCCAGGTGGGGGAAGTCATTTTTGGCGACACCTATGTTTTGCATAACGTGAACGCAACTGCCTTCGGATATCCTCCGGGGCAGCTGCCAGGGATGCCCTCCAGTTACCCAGCCAATGAAAAACTAGTTTCTGCTGCCCGCAGCCTGTTGCGCCCTGCCACAGATGCGGAGGTTGTCAATGCTGGGAGCAGAGAGAGGACTCGGCTAAACCTAACCTCCTGGGAAGCCGCAGGCCACAAGGAAGAAAAAAAGTTACCGATGGAGGCTTTAGGGGGGATTCTAGCGCGCTGCGGGACTATCGCCACTGGAGATTCTTTTATCACTGACGCCAATGTAAACGAGGTTCGCCATGCCTTCCCAGCGGCATTAGCCGCAGAAATGGAGTCGGCCGCCGCCGCTCAAGTGGCTTACCTATATGGGATTCCTTTCTTGGCGGTACGCTGCATTTCTGACCTTTGCTCCCCGGCAGGTCAAGAGGTATACCACGGCAATGCCGCAGTTTGTGGCGCAGTTGCGGCTGCCGCTACCGCCTGTTTACTCCACACCCTCTAAAAATTATTAATTTTCTTAGCTAGCTGCTACTTAGCTGCTTTGCCTCTCTCAGGGTTCGGGCGAGACCCCTGCATCCAACTGGGCGTCAGGGTGAGCAGCAATCAGATCTGTTAGTGAGGCTGCCGAGGTAATCATTTGCGCCATGCCGCGGCTGCCAACTACCCCTGCCAGAGCAGTACCTACCCCCATTTCCGCCAGGGCATCTACTTTTAGCCCCGGCCAGCCATGAAGTCGCTTTTGTAGATCAGCAGGTACTTGCGCAAGCCCAATCCCAGCAGCAAAGAGCGCCCCGATTAACCCGGCAATAGCATCAGTAGCTCCTCCCAGCTGCACCGCAAGAGACACCGCCCTCCGGAATGCATCTTGCCCGCTAAGCGGACTTTCGCTGTGCTCGATTTTTACTGCCCGTAAGATTCCGGCAACTGCCTGCAGCGCGGGAACTGCAGAGGTATTATCCCGGGGAGGTTTAAAATAGGTCTCTTCCGCCTGTTGCAGCCATTCCCGCCACTGTTCCCGACGAGAGGGGGCAAGCAAAGCAATCCCGGTACCTAGATTTATTCGGCTCGCCCAAGATTCATCGCCAGGTAGCGGATCAGTGACCGCTCGGCGAATTGCTTCAGCATAGATAACCGCTGCCTCACTAGCCAGAGAATCCACATGAGTCAGTTCAGTTACTGCCCGCACTGACTCTGCTGTCCACTGTGGATCTTTTATGCGAGTCAGCCCGAGAATAGCGCAACGGCTAAGAGGACCAGAACCATTGGTGCGCCGGGTGCGCATATGAAAATAGGCCGCTGCGGAGCGTATTTTTCGCGCGGGATTCATATTGGAAATATCGTTAACGGCGGTTTCCAGCACCACCCGCGTGGGAGCATCAACTTTACGAGTACCCCCCTGATACCAGGCTAAATAGCGCGAGGTAATTGCATCTAAGCCTTCTTCCGTGGTGAAGTCTATTCCGGTCACTGCCACTTCAGCTAGGCAAATTGCCAACTGGGTATTTTCTGACCACTCCCCGCCTTCAAGGCGCCCCTTAGCTCCTAGCATGCGCGGGGTTCCCGCCAGGGGTGGGGTTCTAAATTCGTATCCAACTCCCAGGGCATTACCGCAGGCTTGCCCAACTAGGACTGCACTAGCCCGATCCGCCATGATCGCTAGGGGCGCTTGACCGCCGCGCCGGATCAACTCAGTTTCTTGATCGCCGCGTTCCGGATTTATTTCGCACGCCTCAGACACCCTTTCAACTCTAATGCACGCCCGGCCCGATAAGCCACCAGCCCTGGATAGAGCGTGTGGTTAACGCTCTATCCAGGACTAATTCCCGCTAAAACCATTCCCTTAACAGGTACAGCTATCTCCGGCGCGCCCGGTAATAAAGTAAAATTCCCCCGCTTCCTACTAGTAGAAAACCTAGCCCCAAAGCCTCCGAAAAACTCCCACCGGTTTTTGCCAACAAGGTTTGCACGGCCGGAGGAATAAATTCCACCGGCTCTGAGTACTGTTCACTAATTTCAGTTTCGGAACTACGGAAAGCTTGAGTTCGCGTGTCCCCTTTATAGGTAGTCACAAACACATAAGTGTCTTTGCAGGACAATCGTTTGAGACTAAGCGGTTTACCTTCTTTGTCTTTATCTACGGTAAAAGTTCCGTTTTGGGCAGGAACTTCTATTGAGGCTAGGGGCTTTTTTCCTTTTGCGTCTTGATCTTTAATAGGTTGCGGCAAGCAATATAGATCATTGCGCACTATTTTTTCGTCGGATCGCCATTTTCCATTGCCAGCAAAATCGGGGTGATCGTCTGGGAACCCACTTAGCTCCACCCGGTCGGTAAGAATCTTATCTTCCTGTTTGCTCACCACTTTCACCTGGGTTTTCACTTGCGGAGCAAATGGTAGTACCTGAGTTTCCTCCTCCTCAAAGAATGAAGGAACATAGTCAGATTTCAGATAGGTACCTTCAGGCTGTGAACTGCGATGAACCGCCGCCACAAAAGTATAGAACCCCGGTCTTTCCGCTACATAGGGATCTTTTTCATTCGAGACACTGACCCCACTTTTCGCTTCTTCTTCGCTGTTAGGAGTAGCAGAAATCTGCCAAGTTTTTACTGGTTTTACCCCCGAGGGAATTTCCCCTGCATCGCGAGTTGAGCTAAACGGCCCATAGAGCGCTAAGTCAACCAGCAGAGTCTGCCAAACATCCTGATCGGTACGCTTTCCCCACTCCCCCTCAGGTTTAACCCTCACCATGTCGATTAACTTCATCCCCTTATCTTGTCGGGTCATTTCCGAATGCGTTTCAGTTTTTACCGCAAATTCTTGGTGCGGGTTCGCCTCGGCTTCCGCGTTGACACTGAGCTGCGAGGGCGCACCGGCAATCAGCAAATCCTGCCAGCGTTCGTCCTCCCAAACCTGATAACTGGTGGGAGGAAGTCCGGTGATACTCACTTGGACGGTCACTTTGCCCGGAGCGCTCACCTCTACAGGAATTTCTGCTTGCCTTTGTCCAGAAGTAACCGTGATACTACGCGGGGAACCCTCACCATTAAAATGGGCCGGCCCGGACAAGGTAATAGTTTTTTTCAAACCGTTTAGTTCTTGCCCTGCTGCACTTTTTACCACCGGTACTCGTAGCATCCCTCGGGTTCTTCCGGGGATAAAATTAAGTTCTAATCCCTCGGCTCGGTAAGGACCAGAATACATTTGTGCTTGCGCTAGTAGCTGATTTCCCCGCTGCTTAACTTTTTCTGACTGGGTTTGCATAGGAAGAAGGCGCCCGGCCAACCCATGAATTGCGTAAACTGTGGCAGCCAGCTCGTTGTCGTCTTTATCTACTGCCGAACGCAGATAATTCACCAAATATGCCGCTCTCTGCTGGGTTTCTGCCGGAAAAATCAGGCCAGATCCTCTTTGCCGATAATTGATATCAAAGGTTTTCTCGTTTGAGCGGTATTCCTGTCCCGGTCCAATGGTTCTCACATTTTGATAGGTGACCGCCACATTCTCAGGGGAGTTTGATTGCCTATCGGTTGCACACACTGCTACTTTTGCCCCATCTATAGATTTACGAGCATATAGTTGTGCGTCTTGATCCCCCCGATTTTTCCAGGTAACACTGACTTCCTGCGCCTGGGAAGGCGTGTTTTCAAAGACCACTATTCCCCCGGAAAATAACGCAGTCACCGCTACTAAAGCTCCGATCGCGGCTCGGCGGTGAAACCGGATTTTTTTGCGACGTGCAGCGCTAATCCGAGAAGGAAGAGGCGTGCTGATGACATTTCCATGATTGTCCCTGCGGGACTGCTTTTTTGTATTCATACCCAGCAGATTTTCATTTGCATTTATCTGGGGCTATGTCTAAAAAATCAGCTGAGGAAAACCCATCATAAACCACCTTGGGGACATCCGTCCACCACACATACAAAATTGAATTTAAAGCGTGTTTTAGCACTTCACAGAAGTAAATATTTTAGATATTTAGCGCCCTAACTCCGGTGCATCCACCAGAATCGCTTTTCACTACTGAGGCTAATCGTGAGATTATGGAACGTGCATACAGTGTCTGGCATTAGAAAAAATACGGCAATAAAGGCAGTACAATGATCAGCTCGGTTCCCCCACCTCCTCCCGAGATGACTCCCACTTCTGCTACCCCACCTCGCCCTACTCTCACTCCCGTTTCACCCCCTGTTTTTGCTC
>NZ_UWNY01000003.1 GCF_900604285.1 Varibaculum vaginae | reverse complement strand
AGACCCTTAAGAGCGCTCTTGATAACTCGGCTACCAGTTTTGGGGAAAATGATTCTCGAACGAAGAATTGGCAGATTCAGCTCAATAACGCCCAGGCGACTTTGAATGGTCTTGAGGGTGAGCTTAAAGAGAATAATTGTGCTCTTTCCAAGTTTGCTGATGAGGCTGACGGTGCGGGTGATGATGCGAAAACTGCAGCTAAGGACACCGGACACCTAGAAAATGCTGTAGATGAGCTGGGTTCGCAGATGGACGGTACCAGTTCGAAGACCCGCATTTTTGGTGATGTGCTTAAAGCCAGCCTGGCAGCGGAAGCTGTTGTTGGTGGGGTTAAAGCTATTGGGCATGCTATTTCTTCTATTGGGCGGGGCATGGTCGGGGCTTTAAAGGATGGTTTGGACTATAACGCCCGGATGGAGCAATACACCACCTCGTTTACCACGATGCTGGGTGATCAAGCCAAGGCTCAGAAACTGGTTAATAACCTCAAGTTGGAAGCGGCTCGTACTCCGTTTGGGATGGAGGATCTAGCCAAGGCCACCCAAACGTTGATGGGGTTCGGCATGAGCGCTGAAGAGTCCCAGGTACGGATCAAACAGTTAGGTGATATCAGCCAGGGGGATGCTGGAAAGTTCGAATCCCTCACGTTGGCGTTTGCTCAAATGAGCTCTACTGGCAAGCTGACTGGTCAGGATTTGAACCAGATGATTAACGCAGGCTTCAACCCTTTAGAGGAGATTTCCCGTAAGACCGGTAAAAGTATCGGTGAGCTCAAAGAAGAAATGGCTAAGGGCGCGATCAGTGCGGATATGGTTGCGGATGCGTTTGCTAGTGCCACAAGTGAGGGTGGACGGTTTTATGGGGCGATGGATGCCCAGTCCAAAACCTTTTCTGGTCAACTCGCTACGTTAAAAGACGGGGTCGATAACCTTAAAGGTCTATTGGCTGGAGGTTTGACCACGGCTTTGGCTGGCACGGTGATGCCGATGGTTAATGGTTGGGTCGATGAACTCACCGGCGCGTTCAAGACCGGGGGCGCCCCTGCCTTTATCGACGCCCTGGGACAGATCTTGAAAGAAGCCCTGGAGTTTATTTCTAGCCAGCTTCCGCAAGTGGTGGATACCGGGATGAGTATCTTGACTGCTTTGTTGGAGGGCATTATCGCTGTTCTGCCTTCCTTGGCGGAAACTGCCGTGACGTTGATTGTGGCATTGGTGGAAGCGATTATTGAGGCACTTCCGAGTCTGTTAGAGGCTGCGGTTCAGATTATCGCCACCTTGGTTGCTGGTATCGGCCAGGCTCTACCGGAGCTGATCCCGGCGGCGGTAGAAATGCTGATGACCATGATCCAGGGGCTCATCGATAATTTGCCACTTATTTTGGATGCAGCCCTACAGTTAATTATCGGTCTTGCGCAAGGTTTGATTGCGGCTATCCCGGTGCTTGTTGAGGCTTTGCCGGAGTTGATTGGTGCGATTATTTCTTTCTTAATCGGAGCCGTCCCCCAGATCATCGAAGCTGGCATCAAGCTGTTAACCGCGCTGGTTGGTGCCTTGCCAGAAATTATTACCGCTATCACCGGGACTTTACCTTTGATTATTACCGCTATCCTTAGCGCGATCATCCAGGCAATCCCACAGTTGATTAACGCGGGCGTGCAACTGTTGACGGCTCTTATAGGGGCGTTACCAACTATTATTAACGCGATTGTGGGGGCTTTACCTCAAATCATCTCTGCCATATTGTCTGCTATTGGTGGGGCTATCCCCCTTCTGGTACAAGCTGGCATCCAACTATTAACCAGTCTAATTCGGGCTTTACCGACCATTATCGGCACTGTCGTTTCGGCTATCCCGAGGATTATCTACAGCATTGTTCAAGCAGTGCTGGGCGGGGTCGGGCAGATGATCAACGCCGGAGCATCCCTGGTTTCTGGGTTATGGCAAGGCATTCAGTCACTAGCAGGTTGGTTGTGGAACCGGGTCTCTAACTGGGTGTCCTCAATCTGGAATGGGATTCTCGGATTTTTCGGTATCCATTCTCCTTCTAAGCAAATGGCGTGGGTTGGTGACATGCTAGTTGCTGGTCTAGCCGGAGCAATAACCTCACGAGGCCATAAGGCCGCCGATGCGGCAGCAAACATGGCAAAAGACACCATGGACGCTATGGGCGAGTTAACTAACGGAGTTAACGTACCTATCAAGGTCAGCGAGGATTTGTCTTTGCCAAGCACCGATCTGACCCCTGCCCCAGTTAACCAAACATCGCAAACCGAAAAGGAAGCTAAAACTTACAGCGTTGATGTTCAAGGGGTAGCAGATGCTACAGCTGCCCGGATTCTTGAGGGTTTGGATATCAAGGTTGTTTTAAGTGATGGGACGCTGGTCGGCAAACTCGCACCCAAAATTGATCAGCAACTATCACGGCTATCTCGGCGAGCCAATCTGCTAGCTGCGGGGGTGTAAAACAATGTACGGGTTTGTTCTCGACCATAAGGTTAGCTCTAAAAGCCTGGGTATCCGTTTTTGCGCACCTGTAGAGATCCCTACTGCCGCCATGGGTGTAGACGATATTGAGGTGTCCGGGCGGGCCGGCACTCTTACCCGCCTTAAAGGGTGGCAAGACAGTGAAATAACTTTGAAACTATCGGTGCGTGGCGGGCTGGAAGCATTCCGCAAAGCCGCTTACTTACTCACCCAAGCCCACACGATTGGTTTTAGCGGTGAGCCTGGCATGTTCAGGTATCTTAAACACGTCAAAATATCACCAGCGTTAGGCTCGCTGTCCACTTGGGTAATGTTTGAAGCCGAGCTTTGCTGCCAGCCGTTTACCTACCTGGAAACTGGGCTTAAACAGCTAACTTTAAACGCTTCGGGCACGATTATTAATCCTGGTCTTTTAGCTTCCGATCCGGTAATCACTGTTTTTGGTACCGGGGAGTTGGAACTGAAAATAAACGATAGCGTCTTGTTGGTTTCTGCTCCTAGTGGGCAATTAACTATCGATACTGCCCGGCTTACAACCCACGTTGCAGGTAAAACCCAAACCGATGGGATTTCAGGGCCCTTCCCGCAACTTTCTCCTGGCACTAACCACATCGAGCTGGGCACAGGTATTTCAAGAATCGAAGTCCAAGGTAACTGGCGTACCTTGTAGAAAGGACTAACCAGATGATTACGATTCACGATCGTAGCGCTAACGATTTCACTGCCAGTGGGTTAGCTGTGCTAGATCGCCACCTTATAGACCCGAAAGTCACTCAGGAACTAAACGGAAAGTTTTCCCTAACGTTTTCCTACCCCCTTGATGGGCCAGCAGCGAACCTGTTGGTAATAGAAAACATCGTGGCCGCCCCGGTTCCAGGAATAAACGGTAGGCAAGGATTTCGTATCAGCGAAGTCACCACCAGCCTTGACGGGACGCTCGAAGTAGTTGCCCATCACCTGTTCTATGACCTTTCTGCAAACCTTATCGCTGACACCTATGTGGTAAATAAAACCGCAAAAGCAGCCCTAGATCAGCTGCTAGGGGCGGCCAATAGCCCGCACGGTTTTAGCGCTACCAGTTCAGATAACTCGCGTCGAGCCTCTGCCCGCATAGTTAGAGCCCCTGTCAGCGCGGCCTTGTTAGATGATGGCGACAATTCGTTTATCTCCCGTTGGGGCGGAGATCTTACTTTCGATAACTGGCACATCCACCACGCGCCGTGCATAGGCGCTAATCATGGCGTGGTTATTAGGGATCGTAAAAACCTGTCCGGATACGAATCAACCCTGGACTACACCACGGTAGTTACCCGGATTTTGCCGGTTGGCTAAGACGGTCTGCTCCTTCCTGAACTGTATGTGGACAGCCCTCGCATCAGCGACTATATCTGCCCGCGTATCAAGGTCATCCGCTATGGGCAGGTCAAGGCAATCAAAGACCCAGACAAGCCACGAGAGGACGAACTGCCCCTAGAGCAAGCACACTCACGGCTGCGCGCCCTAGCCAAAAGCGAGTACGCACTAGGCCTGGTTGATCAGCCATCTTGTGCCTACAAGATTTCATTTGTTGACCTTGCCTCCACTAAAGAATACGCAGATCTGCGCGAGCTAGAAACCCTAGCCTTGGGTGATACCGTGACCGTACGCCATAGCGACTCGGGCATGGAGCTAACCTCGCGGGTCCTGGCCTATGAGTACAACCCGCTTGACCAAGAATATATAAGCATTGAGCTAGGTAGCACCGCCGGTAAATTTACCGACATTACCCACACCATCACCGCTGCCCGCACCGAGGCTAGCCAAGCCCAACAGGTAGCAAGTATTGCGCTAGCTAGCGCGGATGGGAAAAACACCAACCACTACGGCACCACCCAACCGGTATCAGCGCGGCTGGGCGATGTGTGGTTTAAAGACAATGGTGAGCAAGTAGGAATCTGGATATATAAGCTCACCGATACTGGTCAGCCCGGATGGGTCAGTCTTGCCACCGATTTGAACGCGGCCCAACTCGCGGCGAACCTGCAAGCAGCTAAAACCCAGATCGCGCAAGCAAACGCTAGCGTTGAGCAAGTCCAAGCAAGCCTTAAACAAACCCAAGGCGAGCTAGTAAAAACTAGTACCGATACAGCAAATGCAAAAGCTCAAGCCGAAAAAGCTCTCCAGGATGCAACCAGTATCCAAAATGCTCTAGAAGCGTTCAAAGTGCAGGTAGCAGATGAAACCAAAAACATTAACTCCTCCTTGACGATGGTTTCAGACAACGTGAACCTGAGAGTTAAAAGAGCCGAGATTATTACCCAAATCAATCTGTCGAATGAAACCGTTCTGATTGATGCAGCAAAAGTACACATCAGTGGGCAAACCTCAATCGATGACGCCGTAATCGGTACCGCAATGATTGCCGATGCGGCTATCACTAACGCTAAAATCGGTCAGCTGTCAGCAGATAAAATAACCACCGGTACCCTAGCGTCCGCGCGGATTGCCGCCGGGAGCATCACTAGCGATAAACTCACGATTGCTAACGGATACATCCAAACAGCAATGATTAGCGACGCTGCTATAACCTCGGCGAAGATTGCTTACATAGATGCCAGCAAGATCACCACTGGTCTGCTTGATGCCAACCGGATCGGAGCGGCATCCATTACGGCAGATAAGCTTTCCGCTAACGCGATCCAGGTTGGTCTTGCCGGGTGGACAAGCAATATTCGCATCAACCCGACCCAGATCTCTTGGTATAACGGTTCGGAACTGGAAGGAAAAATCGCTAGTACCGGGATGCAGTTTTGGTACGGGAATCGATATATCGGACAGTTAGGCAGGGGCCATAAAAAGGATCATGAGGAAATAGAGGGTATCTCCACGTCGCTAGCCAACGAGGGTGACTATGTTGCCTGGACCTACCAAGACGCTCCAAACGGGGACTATTTCACGTGCTTGACCCTAGACCCAAAGGGACGGTTTTATGATTCGGCTGGCATCCACCTTGGGGCTGATCTGCGCACGAATGGATACAAGTTCTATACCACCGAAAACAGATCGGTCACCTTGGAAGATTGCGTACTAACCGATAGGGGCACGCATCCAGGATGGGTCGGGCCGACAAAGCTAGCCAAAGTAGTATTCCACACCTATGACGTCATGATCGTCACCAACGGCACGTTCTATAACATGACCCGACTTTTCGACCGGCTCTCAGACCTTATGATCCGGGTAAACGGGCTCATCGGGCTGCTTAACCAGGGCTGGATCAGCACCATAACCTCCAAACCGGATGGCACCATCTCCTGGACCTACTTCCATAACACCGGGTATCAACCAATGTCCACCAACACTGCCTAAACCAGGCTGTATACAAAGAAAGGAATACGTCATGAAAATTTGGATAGCTAACAAGCACCTAACCGGACTAACAGAACTATTAGCTGCCATGAGTCTTAAACCCGGTCCTTCTAGAGCTAGAACCAAACTGCTAGACCTAGTAAGACAGGCCACCAAGCGTTTTAGCGATGACGAATACGAACTGGTAACCCAATACGCCTCCCTAAACGAAAACGGCAAACCCCGCATCGATGCTGGGGGAACATTCACCCTGGCATGCCCAGAAAAAGCCCCAGAATTCTTCACCGCCCGCCAAAGCCTATTCGATTCCCTGGCCGAAGTATCTGGCCCTACCTACCAAAACCATCTCCAAGAAGTAAAAAGCCTAATAGAAACCTACGACGGCGAGCTCGCCGGGCAACAAGCAGAAGCATTCTGTGCGTTAAGCGAAGCAGTAGAACAAGCCATAAGCAAAGGAGAAACCTCATGATTGAGCAAGCGATAATCCCGATCCCCTCTGACCCAAAACCAGCCCCGCCAGGAAAAACAAAAAACACAGACAATCCCGTAGTGGTGATACCTAGAAAAAACACTATGGATATCACCCGCCTCACGCTGCAAGCCCTAAAGCGCCCATATATACAAACCGAATAGCGCCGCCTTGTTTGAAGTTTCAATGCCTGCATTGTGCAGGCATTTCTTATATCCGCAAGCACGCACGCTTGTGCTAACCCGTTAACTATTTTGAAAGGACAGCAAGAATTTTGTCTATCAAAACCATTTGGATGCTATTCCAAGGCGTAATCACCGCTATAGGTGCTTGGCTAGGAGCCTTTCTCGGTGGAACCGATTCCCTGCTCTACGCCATCGTAGCCTTCACCATCATCGACTACGCCACCGGAATATTAGCCGCAATCAACGCCCACAAGCTATCCAGCTCGGTAGGGTTTCGCGGTATCGCCCGCAAAGTCCTAATCTTCGCCCTCATCGGTCTCGCACACTTATTGGACGTGCATGTTCTTGGCACCCCCGGAGTGCTACGCACTGCCACCATCTTCTTCTACCTATCCAACGAGGGCATCTCCATCCTCGAAAACGCAGGGCTACTGGGTCTGCCGATCCCGGGCGGACTAAAACAAGCATTAGACACAATCAAGCAAACCGGTCAAAACCAGCCCGCCTTAAAAACCAGCTCAACACCACCTGCTAAGGCGAGTAGTCCAGATAAATACTCCCCGCCAACCCCTCAGGCAGGCCAGACCAGCCCGGGCAAATATCTGCCCCAACACGCCCTCCCCGACGAAAAAGAAAAGCCATGAAAACATGCATGAAAACATTCCTTAAATTCTTGGCACTCCTAGCAGTCTTAACGCTACTTACCGCCGGGATCTGGCTCCTTTTCGCCTTATTACTTTCATGGATAATGACCCCGCTTATCTACCTGATCGCACTTTTTATCTTGGCCACCGGCTAAACCAACCAAAAAGAAACGGAGAACCCAAAATGAAGAACTGGAACACTCTAGAAGCTGACCTGAACCTTTTGATGAACAAACACTTCACCAAAGGCAGACAAGGCCGATCCATCAACAAAATCATCCTGCACCACAACGATGGAAACCTTTCCATACAAGGATGCTGGAACGTATGGCAAACCCGACCCGCCTCCGCGCACTACCAAGTAGAAACCAGTGGCCGTATCGGCCAACTCGTCTGGGATCGGGACACTGCCTGGCACGCGGGAAATTGGGTAGCCAACACCACCTCGATTGGAATCGAACACGCAGACGCATCCACCCACCCCTACCGTATCTCCGATGCCTGCCTAGAAAACGGGGCGCACCTTCTCGCCGCCCTGTGTCACTACTACAAGCTCGGCCGACCCGTCTGGGGCAAAAACGTATTCGGACACCGCGACTTTTCCGCAACCGAATGCCCCGCCTCCATAGCCGGATCCCAACACGCCGCTTACATGGCCAGAGCCGGCTACTGGTACGACCAAATGAGCGCAAACAAACCCCACCCGCCATCTGCCGGTAAACCAGATATTGAAGCACTAGCCAACGCAGTTATCCGTGGCGAATACGGCAACGGAGACCAGCGACGAGCACGCCTAGGTAGCCTCTACGACGCCGTGCAACGCAGAGTCAACGAAAAACTCGGAGCAAGATCTGCGCCGGCCGCACCCAATATCGATGCCTTGGCAGACGCCGTGATTCGAGGAGACTACGGCAACGGCGCCACCCGCCGGGCACGCCTGGGAAATCTTTACAACCAGGTACAAGCCCGAGTAAACCAAAAGCTCGGCTGCTAACAATTCGCCCACGTATTCATCCTCAACTAACTAGCCCCGCTACCGCCTCACATTTGAGGTGATAGCGGGGCTTTTGTCGTTTTTCTTCCCCTTTGTCCGGTTTCAGCTGGGCTCGTGCCTGACAGATGGAGGACCAAAAGAGTTATCGCCAGTGAGGTGTCGGGGTCTTCCTCATGTGTACAGGAGAGGAGACATAGTGGTGAGAATCAGTGATTTACAGCGTGAACGTGTTTGCGTAATCCGTCAACGCGGAGCCAGCTATGGCAGGATTGCGGCAGAGCTTGGTTTGTCTCGTAACACGGTTAAGTCAATCTGTCAGAGAGCAGGCATTCAAGTACAAACCGATGTTCAGAACTCGTCTGTCTGCGAGCAGTGTCAGACACCATTGGAAGCTCCAGGGTTGGGCAGGCGATTTTGTTGTAGCGAGTGCCGTTTGGCGTGGTGGCACGCTCACCCGCAGTGTCTGAACCGTAAGGCGATCTACACCTTCACTTGTGCGGGTTGTGGCGTGAGATTTGAGGCCTACGGAAACTCAGGCCGTAAGTACTGCTGCCATGGTTGTTATATCCGTGCGCGTTTCGGCACGAAGGGTGGGCGGCCATGAGCAAGTTTCCTTACACGTCTGAGGGAATGGTGCGAGAGACAACCTATGAGATCGGCGGCTTACTGGCCGCTGTGTGGCTGGGTGAGAATTGGTTGGAGGCGCACCAGGTTGAGGAATTTCGTGAGCTTCTAAATCGGGAGTTCCGCCCTGTTGTGGGACAGGTTGATGATGCAGCAAGCGACTGGATAAATACGCAGTTTTGAGCGTGTATAGACATGCCTGGTTCGTATCAAAAACCTGTGAAAGGAAGAGGAATATGGCTAAACAGATCACCAGGATTCCAACCCCTGTGCCAGCAGCGAAGCGGACGCGGGTGGCCGCCTATGCACGTATCTCGGAAGTCAAGGGTAATACGCCAGTGTCCTTGTCTGCGCAGGTGTCCTACTACAACCAAAAAATCAGGCAGAACCCCGCCTGGCAGTTCGCCGGTGTGTATACCGATGCTGGTATCAGCGGCACCACCACAAGCAGACCCGGCTTCCAACGTTTGCTGGCGGCATGCAAACGCGGCGAAGTGGATATTATTTTAACAAAATCGATCTCTCGATTCGCACGCAATACCGTCGACCTGCTCTCCATAGTTCGTGACCTCCGTCAGGCCGGTATTGAGGTGTTTTTTGAACGTGAAAATATTCGTACTCTCTCTGGTGATGGGGAATTAATGCTATCAATTTTGGCATCCTTTGCTCAAGAAGAAGCCTGGTCAACCTCGGAGAATGTGAAGTGGGGTATCCGCAAGAATTTCGAGAAAGGCATGACCAACCAGATGTGCGTCTACGGCTACATCTGGACAGGTACAGAGTTCATAATCAACAAAACCCAAGCTGAAGCCGTGCGCTACATCTATAAGCGGTTCTTGCAAGGAGCCAGATACTCTCAGATCATTGACGAATGCGCTGCGCATGGTTGGCAGGCCTATTGGGGCGGCCGGTTCACAATTGCAGCGATCAAGATGATATTGTCTCAGGAGCGCTACACCGGAAACACGCTGCTCGGAAAGACTTTTAACCCGTACCCAGGTCATCACGGCATGAAAAACACCGGACAAGCACCCATGTTTTTCGCTGAAGGCACCAACCCGGTGATCATCGACCAGGAAACATTCGAGCGAGCGCAGATCGCGCTAGCTGAACGCACGAAGCAGAATCAGAAATGCGTCCACAATCAGACGTTGACAGTCTTTTCTGGGCGGGTATGGTGCGGACCATGCCAAAGGAGAGCTAACCGCTGCCATCAATACCGACCCCAGGGTCAACGGGTCATCTACGGGTGGTGTTGCCCAGCGAAAGCAAAAGGCAAACCCCACAAATGTGCCGGCGGTGCCCTGCGCGAAGACCGCATCAAACACATCACCTGTCTACTGACCGACAAACCAGAATTTAGTAACGAGCTCTTTGACTCCTATATTGAGCGCATCGAACTAGTCATGCCCGGACAAGCCACATTTATTCTGGTCGATGGCCGCGAGTTCTTGGTGCGCTATAAGCGCGGTAAAACCGCGACCATGCCTACCTGGGACGACGTAAAAGAGGTAACAAAGAAGTGACTCCGAAAGTAACCGCAATACCGGCAACCCGGCCTATCACTTCAGGGGCAACCCGTCAGGCCACAGCTACGCGTAGGGTGGCGGCTTATGCCCGGGTCTCGACAGCAAGCGAAGAACAAGCCACCTCTTATCAGGCGCAAGTCGACTACTATACAGGTCTTATCCATTCCCGCAAGGACTGGCAGCTGGCAGGCATTTACACCGACGAGGGAATTACCGGCACCTCTACGAAATACCGTGCAGGCTTCAAGCGTATGATCGCCGACGCGCTAGATGGACAAATTGACCTAATCGTTACCAAGTCCGTCTCTAGGTTCGCTCGTAACACTGTCGATTCGCTGACCACGGTGCGACAGCTCAAGGAAGCCGGGGTAGAGATCTTTTTCGAGAAAGAAAACATCTGGACTCTTGATTCTAAAGGCGAACTACTCATCACCATCATGTCGAGTCTTGCACAAGAAGAATCCCGCTCTATTAGTGAAAATGTGCGCTGGGGTATGCGTAAACGATTCGCAGACGGGCAAGTTTTCATGCCATACCCGCATTTCCTGGGCTATGACAAAGGTGCCGACGGGCGACCCCAAATCAACCGAGAAGAAGCCAAGCTCGTCCGCCGCATCTACAGGCTTTTCCTATCAGGCTACACCCCAGGACGCATCGCCACCACGCTCACGGAAGAAGGTGTGCCGGTGCCAGATCCGCGCGGTAAAAAATGGCACTCAGCCACCATTAAATCAATTCTCGGCAACGAGAAATACAAGGGTGACGCCTTGCTGCAGAAAACATACATCAGCGACTTTCTCACCAAAAAACAGGTTAGAAATGAAGGCGAAGTCGCCCAATACTACGTCAGTGGTTCACACGAAGCGATCATCGACCCGCAAACCTGGGATCTCACCCAATACGAACTAGTCAGACGCAAAGGTCAGCGCACTTCTTACCCGTTCACCATGAAACTAGAGTGCAGCGTGTGCGGAGCCTTCTACGGGTCAAAACTGTGGCACTCAAACGACAAATACCGAGCCAACATTTGGCAATGCAATAGCAAATACAAGCGAACCCACCCCTCGCCAATGCCGCACCCATCCAGCCGTGAGATCGAGGAAGCATTCCAGAAGGCTCTCGCCACATATTTGGGCAGACATGGCGAGATCGTGGCTGGTATCGAAAACGCGTTGGACAAGGTCATGGACACGGCCAAGCTAGAGGACGAGCAAAGCGAGTTGGCGGTCAAAATCGAGGGGTTACAGGCGATGATGACCAAAGAAATCGAGACCAACGCCCATGACCTCCAAGACCAAGCCGACTATCAGAAACGCTTCATGCTTCTGGAGGAGCAGTTCCAGCAGGAGACAGCGCGCTTCGACCAGATCAGCACGGAGATTAGCGGGCGGCAAGGAAAACTCGCAGCCATGCGGCACTACCTCAAAACACTTGACGAGCTATCTGGGAAACCCGTGGTAGAGTTCAGCGAACGCATCTGGCACGTCCTCACCGACCATGCCATCGTCTACCCAGACGGGAGAATCGAGTTCCTCTTCAAAGACGGCACCCGCATCAACCAATATCTAGAGTGAGCACCCTTGAATGTAAAAGCCGGAAAAACGACCACAGATTCAAGGGTGCTCACCCAAATTCCTAGACGCTAGCAACTAAACAGAAGATAGTACTACTCCCCCTCTGAAACGATGACTACCGCTCCTAGATATAGCGTTCTGGATTTTGTTCGATTATTTTACGCAGGTCATCAAGAGCACGCCTGCAAAGCTTACGCACCCCATCTGAGCTGATCCTCTTGCCAGAAGCTGTCAGATCATTGGCTATTTCAGTGAACCTGTATCCCTGCAGCACATGCAGCTCGAGCACTTCACGTTTGCGTTTAGGGAGCGACCCCAGCAGCAACTCGACCGTTAACCCAGATTCGACTGTTTCGGCATGGTCGGGTTGAGCGGCCGCAAAATGATCAGCTCCTTCAGCGCCAATCGCATCAGCAGAAATGTCAGAGCGGCGCCGATTATCCCGCTCGCGATATTCGGCATAGACACCATCCAAATACGCTTGTGCCCATTTCGGGCGGCTATCTAAGTCAGCGAGCTGGCGACGCAGATCATCATCATCAGGAAACTCGGGGACATATAGCTGGATTAACCGTCCTTTCGGAGTCAGATAAGGAACCTTGTAGTTATCTTGTTTATCGTTTTGTGCCATTCCTGGCCCTCTCTCCTCGAAATCGATGGAGGGAGAGCCCGCAAAATATTCAGTTATGTGTGCAGGCCTGCGAGAAACGAACCATCAGCCCCGATTTCCTAACCTCTGGTGAGGCAGGAATCCGTGGCATCAGGTTTGAATACTCGCGGGCCCTCCCAGCCATTTGCTGGGATTTGCCACTGCTTAGCTTCGGCAGTGACAGTGCAGGAAACACAAGCTAGTTTTTCTTCGCATTCGCGAAGAACTACTCGGCTTATGTGCAGTAGTCAGGTAGAATTACTTTCCAGTACGGATCGTGGTTTCTGCGTTGGCTACGCCCTACATCCCTCATCTTGGTAAAAGAGGTTTTTGGTAACGGCGCGTCAGCGATACGTAGCGATACATGGCGATACAAGGAGGCATTGCGGTGGGTTCTGATACCCCGTTTAAGTGCGTGATTGACGCACTGCGCCCCTTGACGAAAGGCAAAGAAAAGCTAGGGCTTTTCGCAGCCGGACTAATTGACATGGGGCTTCGACCAGAGAAAAAAGTTAGCGGCGGCAGAGAAATAGAACAGACTGCGCTCGATATCGTAAAGAGTTCCACGTGGAAGGCCTACGCAAACGGGTCAAGGGCGGTCTCCGAGCCGACAGCCAGCGAGATAACAGGCAGGTGGGAGCCGGTTAGGTTTGCAGAGAATTTCGTTGACGCCTATGAAGAACAGGCTCTCATCGACACTGCTGCGCTGCTGCACCAAATAGCCCCTGCAATCAATAAAGGCAATGTTGGTTCTCAGCTTGGCGTGTTGTTGTATAACGTTTTCAAACAGGCAGCTGGGCACGCTGACGCAGTGCTTCCTGCGGAGATTTCGAACATCATCAAGTTGGAGCAACAAGGGATCCCGTTTATTCACCCAGTCACAGGCAAACTGCATCTAGTTGAAGAGCAAGGGGACATGCCTGAGAAACAGCCGGTGCCCGAGGAAATAGCTGACAGTGAGCTGACATACGTGAAGGCTCTTACCGCTGCCTATTGTGAGGCGTTGGGGCTTAAGGCACCGGACGTAAAAGATATACCGTCTGAGTACACGAGACATTTCGCAGAGCAACGTAAAGCTTTCTATAGCGCCGAATGGGCTAAAGACGTCACATGGCACAAAATCAACGACGGACGCAGCGTTTACGACGCTTTCCTAGAACATATGGATCAAGGCGTCATGGATACTTATCTTTTTCCGCATCCGAACGGGATGGAACGACTTTTGAAGACCCTTACTCAAGCAACGAACCTGCCCCTCGATGGGGTTTCTCTAGCCCAGATCCATAACCTAGTAACCGTGTGGGTTCGCAAAGGGGCTTGCCACCAGCTCGTTAACCAAAACCGATTCAAATGGGTGAGATGACCATGCTTCACTCGAATCTCGACACCCCATACGAAACATCCTTGCGCGCGCTCCTGCTATTAGCGGCACTGGGAGAACCCGCATCGGTCTATCAGATTGCCGGTATCGATATGGTAGCTGTCAATGCGAAAGCATACGGGCTTGATGACCGTAACTTGAATGGAGATCACAGATTCGCTAAAACCGAATTTGATGCCCGCTGGAACCTGACAGAAGAAGCCATAAAACAACTCACCCTAAAAGGCCTCACGCAGCTAGTGCTGAGGCCTAACGGATACTTTTATTTCCTTACTGATAGCGGTCAGCAAGTCGCCAACCGTCTACCAGGCTCTTACGCGGCCGACTATTTCGCTAGTTGCCGGGAAATATTAGAACAAGCAGGCGAGAAGAATCTTGAAGCGTGGTTGAGCGCCATGATTGATGACAAGGCGAGGAGAAACGTATGAAACCATCCTTCTGGCTTTCCAGCCTCACTGTTATCGCTTACGAGCGTGAAAAAGACTCATCCATAACGTTTAAGCCTGGATTGAATGTCATCTACGGTCCTTCTAACACCGGCAAGACGTGGATTTTGAAAACATTGGACTACGCTCTTGGCGCGGATCCCGACAAACTGCCTATAACCGAATCAATGGGTTACACTCATGTGCGGCTAACTATCAAAACAGCACGAGGTCTAGTGGAACTCACCCGACCAATAGGGACGGGACACAATACGCTGGAAGTTTCATCTACAGACCCGCGTGTTCCTGTCAGCCGATGTAAGGCTCGTGGCAGAACAAAGACAACCCCCACCGTGGCTGATGTATTGCTATGGCTTATAGGATTTGACCACCCAGAAGAGTACAAACTTCTAGCTAGCGCTGATCTGAAAACACAAGGATTAACCTGGCGTACATTCTGGCACCTGTTATTCGCCAACGAGGGACGTATCGGAAGCGAAACATCAATCCTTCTCAACCCCGACTAAAACTCTCCCCTTCCGGCACAAACAGCGCTAACCGCACTAATCAATGGCGTTAACTACGCCAAGTACGCAGAAGAAGAGAACGTAAAAGCTAAAAAGCTGAAAACCAAAACAATCGTCGAATATCTACGTCCCCTACCGACTCAGATTGATACCCGAATCCAAGACATAGAAAAGATTCTGACAGCTACTAGTGAGGAACAGCTCGTAGCAAAAATCAACCAGTTCAGCGTCGAAGCACAAGCAGTTAGTCAACAACTTGACCAGCACACCGCGCGCAGCCAACAACTTATGCAAGAAATTAGCTCAGTCAACGCTAGTCTAGCTGAGATACAAATGCTGCGCAGCCAATACGAAGACCTAGGCACCTCGTATCGCGCAAAGATTGAACGACTAGAGTTCATCGAAGCTGGTCATGAACTCACAGATAGACACCCCGCACCAGCGAACTGCCCTGTGTGTGGGCAGGCTGTTCCTGAGGATGCTCAAGAGCACTTCACACCCACTACCCAAGCTGAAAAACGCGTGCTTGTTCAGCGGTTGGCAGGGCTGGAAGACACACTCGTAGGTCTGGCAAAAGAAGAGCAGCCCTTACTGGCGAAACGGGATACTCTTCGGCAGGAAGCCACTCGCGTCGCTGTTTTCATTGCCAAAAAGCTACAGCCACGATTCATCGAACTGAAACAACAAATCGCTGACTACAAGGCGACCATCGAATTGAAAACAGAACGCGAACAACTACTTGAACGCAAAAAAGACATCGAAGATGAAATCCGCCAGAAAGAAGCCATAAAATTCGACAAACCAGACCTTGGCGTGGAACGGATCCTCCCCGAAGAGTTCTGGGGAATCTTCTCTGGCTATCTACTGAATACGCTGGGAGCTTTCGCCTACCCAGATCTGAAGGAAGCCTACTTGAGCAAAGAAACATTCGACGCGGTAGTGAACAAGAAAACCAAGAAGGATCAAGGACACGGCTACCGCTCCCTTATCAACACGGGAATGTTGCTATCACTTCGTGACTTCTTTGCTTCAATACACAGCAAACACAATCCGAGTCTACTAGTTATCGACAAGCCTCTAGTTGGCTTTGATGACCCGCAAGAAAACCCCGACCTAAAGATCTACTACGATAAGATCCCCGAAGCGGTCTACGAGTATTTCACTCTCTACCCGGGCAAAGGCCAAATCATCATTGTCGATAACCCGAAGACTATGGCCGACATTTCGATCATACAAGACAAAGCTAATATCATCCGATTCACTAAGAAGATCAACGAAGGTCGCTACGGCTTCCTTGTTGGCCTTACAGATACCGATATCATTAGCACCCCAGCCAACGAAGAAACGGAGTCCCCACATGCCAAATAACCTACGTATGTCTTACAACCCGCTATGGAAACTCCTGATTGATAAAGGTATGAACAAAACCGACCTAGCCAAGCTAACTGGGCTAAGTGCAACAACCATCGCGAAACTCGGACGCGGAGGCAACGTCACCACTGACGTTCTTGCCCGCATCTGTGAAGCACTCGACTGCGACATCGCCGATATTTGCGAAGTCCAGTCGGCGAACCAGGAGGAACACGAGCGGACGTAACGTCCCTAGACCAGACAGTCTCAACCGGAACAGCACACCCCACGAACGACAAACATGAAGGGATGAAGATGAACAAACAGGAGTTGGCGTCAAGGATCTGGGAATCCGCGAATGCTATACGATCCAAAATCGAAGCGAACGAATACAAGGACTACATTCTCGGCTTCATTTTCTATAAGTTTCTCTCCGAAAAACAGGAACAATTCTTGCTCGCTAGTGGAATGACAACCGAAGAATTCCCGGAGCTACTGGTCGAAGACGACCTCGACACGGTGCGCTACGTGCAAGACAACGTGGGCTATTTCATCGCCTACACCAACCTGTACTCAACGTGGCTGAAGCGTGGCAACGACTTCAACGTCGGCGATGTCCGAGACGCGCTCAACGCTTTCACTCGTCTCATCTCCGAGAACGACAAAGCACTGTTCAAGGGAATCTTCGACACGCTGCAAACAGGCCTGTCAAAACTCGGTGACAGCGCAACCTCCCAGACTAAAGCCATCCGTGAGCTACTCAAACTCATCAAGGACATCCCCATGGACGAGCACGCCGGATACGACGTGCTCGGGTTCATCTACGAATACCTGATCGAGAAATTTGCTGCCAACGCAGGCAAGAAGGCCGGCGAGTTCTACACCCCGCACGAGGTTTCGCTGCTGATGAGCCACATCATCGCCCACGAACTGCGGGGGCGCACCGAGATCCAGATCTATGACCCAACCTCGGGTTCTGGCTCCCTGCTACTCAACATTGGGCAGGCCGTCGCCCGGCACATGGGCGATCCTGACCGCATCAAGTACTACGCCCAAGAGTTGAAGGCCAACACCTACAACCTGACACGCATGAACCTCGTGATGCGAGGAATCAAGCCCGACAACATCGCGGCAAGGAATGCCGACACCCTAGAGCAAGACTGGCCGATGTTCGACGAGGATGATCCAGTCGGCACATACAAGCCGCTATACGTGGACGCGGTCGTGTCGAACCCACCCTATTCCCAACACTGGGATCCCACCGACAAGGAAGCCGACCCCCGATATGCCCGCTTTGGACTGGCACCCGCAAGCAAAGCAGACTACGCCTTCCTGCTCCACGACCTCTTCCACCTCAAGCCCAACGGCGTGATGACCATCGTCTTGCCTCACGGCGTCCTGTTCCGTGGTGGTTTGGAAGAGACGATCCGACAGAACCTGATCGAACAGAACCACATCGACACGATCATTGGCCTGCCTGCCAATATCTTCTTCGGCACCGGCATCCCAACCATCATCATGGTGCTCAAACAACGCCGCGACCGCGACGACGTGCTGTTCATTGATGCGTCCCAAGGCTTTGTGAAAGTCGGAAAGAACAACCAGCTCCGGGCCTCCGACATCCAGCGGATCGCCCACACGGTAGAGCATCGCCAAGACGTGGAGAGGTTCGCCCGCGTCGTCAGCCGTAAAGAAATCAGAGCCAACGACTACAACCTAAACCTACCACGCTACGTTTCTGCAACACCCCCAGCTGAACCGATCGATCTGCGCGCGACAGTGTTCGGCGGGATTCCCGAAACCGAGATCGACGAACTCTCCACCTTCTGGAATGTCATACCAGGTCTGCGCGAAACACTCTTCACGCAGACCGACAAAGGCTACGCACAACTCAACGACAGCGATCTGCACACGATCATCGATCAGCACCCTGCCGTTGGCGCTTTCAGAGGCCAGGTCACCAGCGTGTTAGAAGGACTCGACGACGATCTCGTCACTCGACTGGTCAAACATCGGGCAACAGTGCCGATCATGGCTACCGAAGAGGCGCTGACCGCCGACATCTTCACCCGTTTCGCCCACGCCCCACTCGTGGACTCCTTCGATGCCTACCAAGTACTACACGACCAGTGGGTAGGAATCGCGAACGACCTCGAAATGATCCAGACCGAAGGCGATACTGCCATACGCGCCGTTGACCCGGTCATGGTCATCAAGAAAAAGCAGAAGAGCAAGGAAGTCGTCGAGGAGCAAGACGGGTGGGAAGGCCGAATCATCCCATTCCGCCTCGCCCAAGAACACCTCCTGCCCGAACTACTCGCCGAAACCGACGACCTTGCCACGAAGCTGTCGAGCGTTGACGAGGAACTGGCCGGCATGTTCGAAGGGTTCAGCGAAGAAGACCTACTCGACCTCGCTGACGTGCTTAATGCCGCCGGAGATGCTTTCGCTAAAACCGCATTGAACAAGGCCGTACGTGACTTGAACAAAACCGGCGAGCAATACGCTGAAAACTCCATCGAAGCGACGCAACTTCGCGCCAAGAAACTACTTGACGACAGAACGAAACTCGCCCGGCAGCTCAAGACGGCACGAGTCAAGCTTGAAGACGAAACCCACCAGGCGATCAACAACCTCACCGACACCCCAGCAGAGGAACTCCTCATCGCCAAGTGGGTCACCCCGCTCATCGATGAACTAGCCACCATGCCCGAAACAGTGCTACGCCGACTCGATCAACAGCTCGAAGCCATACGCACCAAATACGCCAACAACCTCATCGAACTCGACACCCAGATACGCAGTAGCGAAAACCGTCTAACCGAGATGCTCGGCCGCCTCACAGGCACAGACGCAGACATACAAGGAATCAAGGCGCTACAGGAACTCTTGGGAGGCACCCATGACTAAGGCAAAGAGCCCCGAGATCAGGTTTGAGGGCTTCGATCAGGAGTGGACCACTCAAAATATCGGGAAAGGCGTGACCTTCCTCCGCCATAACAGCTTGTCGAGAGCCCAATTGACCTATCACGATACTGGGGTTCAAAACATCCATTATGGGGAT
Organism: Varibaculum vaginae; assembly: GCF_900604285.1. GTDB lineage: Bacteria > Actinomycetota > Actinomycetes > Actinomycetales > Actinomycetaceae > Varibaculum > Varibaculum vaginae. The sequence goes on along the minus strand of NZ_UWNY01000003.1, from coordinate 130,292 downwards.
ATTTTGATTAAATTCGGGAGTGTCCTAAATCCTCTCGTCGACACAATTCCATTCGTGCGAGATCCTTCTACTAGCAACCTCGGGGATCTCCTTCAGGATGGCGATGTGGTATTCGCAGATGCAGCCGAAGACTCTACAGTCGGAAAATGTACTGAGATTCGCGGTTCTATTAACAAGAAATTGGTGGCGGGACTCCACACCATTACTGCTCGACCAACCAAGGCATTTGGGGAAGGGTATCTCGGTCATGCCCTGAATGCTGACACGTTCCACGATCAGCTAGTTCCCCTAATGCAAGGAACAAAGGTTAGCTCCATTTCAACCAGCGCACTCTCCAGCTGCAAAGTATCATTCCCTGAAATCGATGAGCAGCAGGAGATTGGTTCTTTCTTCTCTAATCTCGACGACACGATTGCCGCACACAGGAAGAAGCTCGCCAAGCTCCAGCAGACCAAGACATCCCTACTGCAACAAATGTTCCCGCAAGGTGATGCCGTTGAGCCCGAACTCCGCATAGGCGTCTTCACCGAACCATGGAAAGCCATGGAGCTAGGACAGCTCGGTAAAGCCCGGGCCGGAGTTGGCTTTCCAGATATGGAGCAGGGCGGAGGTTCTGGAATCCCGTTCTACAAGGTGTCTGACATGAACCTTCCCGGCAACGAACGTGAGATGGTGAAAGCGAACAACTATGTGTCTACTGAGCAGATTGAGCGACGACACTGGAGACCTATATTCGATCTTCCGGCAGTTGTGTTCGCCAAAGTAGGTGCGGCAGTCTATTTAGGGCGCAAGCGGATGGTTCATGAACCATTTCTTGTTGATAACAACATGATCGGGTATTCGATCAATCTTGATGAATGGGATGTGGAGTTTGCCAGAACGGTGTTCGAGACTCTTGACTTCTCCGCGCTAGTACAAACCGGTGCGTTGCCCTCGTTCAATCCTTCAGCAGTGGAAGAGATGTCAGTAATGGTTCCACCGTCCATTGATGAGCAGCGCGCCATTGGTGAGCTGTTTGGCCAGCTGGATGACCTCATTACTGGCGAGCAGTTGTATGTCGAGAAGTTGCGGCAGGTTAAGGCGAGCCTCCTGCATAAGATGTTTGTATGAGGTGGTTGGCGTGAACATGGCGAAGACGTTTAGCGACGAGAAACAGTTCGAGGACGCTGTTATTGAGGTGCTGCAGCGTAACGGATGGACGGAGGTTCTCGACTACCCGTCCGAGGAGAAACTCCTAGATAACTGGGCTCGGATTCTGTTCGAAAACAATCGCTCGCAGGATCGGCTCGGGGACGTGCCACTGACGAGCACGGAGATGGATCAGATCATTGAGCAGATCTTGGCGTTGCGCACACCGCTGGGGCTCAACGAGTTCATCAACGGCCGCACGGTAGCGATCACGCGTGACGCCCCCGAGGCCGCCAACTTCGGTGTGGAGGTGAGCCTGAAGATCTATGACCGCCTTGAGATCGCGGGCGGACAGTCGCGCTACCAGATCGCCCGTCAGCCTCGATATAAGGCCAGCAATAAGATTCTGCCGCCTAGGCGGGGTGACTTGGTGTTGCTGATTAACGGCATGCCAGTGATCCACATAGAGTTAAAGCGCTCCGGGGTGCCAGTCTCGCAGGCGTATCACCAGATCGAAAAGTACGCCCACGAGGACATCTTCACCGGCTTGTTCTCGTTGGTTCAGGTGTTCGTGGCGATGACGCCAGACCAGACCCGCTATTTCGCTAATCCTGGCCCAGATGGGGTGTTCAATCAGGATTTCTACTTCCAGTGGGCTGACTTTGATAACGAGCCGATCAACCAGTGGGATCAGGTTATTCGTTCGCTGCTGGCGATTCCGATGGCGCACCAGCTGATCGGCTTCTACACGGTGGTCGACCGAGCTGCCGGCGTGCTCATGGTGATGCGTTCGTACCAATACAACGCGGCGAACCGTATCGCAGACCGGGTTCTGCAGAAGGTGTGGGGCGATAACGAACAGCGTGGGGGCTACATTTGGCACACCACAGGCAGCGGTAAAACGGTCACGAGTTTCAAGACTGCCCAGTTGATCGCGGACTCGAAGAACGCCGACAAGGTGATCTTCCTCCTTGACCGTATCGAGTTGGGTACGCAGTCGTTGAAGAACTATCGCAGCTACGGTGGGGATGCTATCGAGGTTGCCGAAACCTCGTCAACCCAGCAGCTCCTGACGAAGCTTAAAGATGATCTGTCAGTCCTGATCGTTACCTCGATCCAGAAGATGAGCATGCTTGATGTGGACGAGGTGCTGGCTGCAGACGACGTGGCCGCGTTGCGGCGTAAACGGATCGTGTTCGTCGTCGACGAGGCACACCGCTCAACGTTCGGCGAGATGCTGATGCGGATCAAGAAAACACTGCCCGACGCACTGTTCTTCGGCTTCACTGGCACCCCGATCCATGACGAGAACCAGCGCAAGCACTCCACAACGGCCACCTTGTTCGGTGACGAGCTACATAGGTATTCAATCGCTGACGGGATCCGGGACAAGAACGTTCTCGGATTCGACCCAGAAATGGTGGAAACCTACCGAGCGCGTGACCTGCGCAAACAAGTCGCGCTCCAGCAGGCCAGAGCAATCGACGAAGCTGAAGTCTTTTCTGATCCACAAAAGACGAAGATCTTCAACCGGTTCATGGACAAGAAACAAGTCCCTATGGCGCGGGCGACGAACTCGGCGGGTAAGACCGTTCGCGGAATCGAGGACTACCTGCCTACCTCCCAGTATGAGCGCGCAGAACACCGTGAAGCCGTGGTCACAGACATCATGGAGAACTGGGTGGCGCTCAGCCTGAACAGCAAATTCCATGCTCTCTTCGCGACCAGCTCGATCCCTGAAGCCATCGAGTACTACCGGATCTTCACCTCGAATTATCCGCGCCTTGCAGTGACGGCACTGTTCGACCCGAACATCGACAACACTGGCGACACCCAGCTTTTCAAGGAAGACGGGTTGGTTGAAGTGCTGTCCGACTACAACGCCCGGTTCGGCCAGAACTTCTCGATGAGTACTTACGACAAGTTCAAAACCGACGTGGCTGCCCGGCTCGCCCACAAGGAGCCACACAACGGCAGAGACTTCACCCCAGACAAGCAGATCAACCTACTAATCGTGGTCGATCAGATGCTTACCGGGTTCGATTCCAAGTGGCTGAACACGCTGTACTTGGACAAAGTGCTCGCCTACGAGAACATCATCCAGGCGTTCTCACGAACCAACCGCATCTTCGGCCCAGACAAGCCTTTCGGGTCTATCCGGTACTACCGCCGCCCATACACGATGAAGGAGAACATCGACAAAGCTGTAGAACTATACTCCGGGCAGAAACCGATGGGTCTGTTCGTCGAACACCTGGATAGGCACTTGGAGAAGATCAACGACTGCTTCTCTAAGATCCGTAGGCTCTTCGCTGCCGACGACTTCGCCGAGCTTCCCGAGAGTGAAGCGGATCAAGGTGAGTTCGCCAAACTGTTCAGCGCGCTCTACCACGAGCTGCAGGCCGCATCGATTCAAGGGTTCAGTTGGGACAAGACCGAATACCACTTCAGTGACCCCAGCCGGGTCATCGCCGTTGAAATCACTGAGAACGACTATCTGACGTTTCTCCAACGGTATAAGGAACTCACCGAGGACACTGGTGGCGGCGGAGACGAGGGCGGGGATCCTCCTTTCGACATCGACACTCACATCACCCACATCGACACTGACCGGATCGACGCGGACTACCTCAACAGTAAGTTCACTAAGTACATTCGAGCGCGCGAAGAAGGCGTGCCGGCAGACGAGCTTAAAGCCCTGCTCGAAGAAGTGCATCGCAGTTTCGCCCGACTCTCACGCGAGGATCAGATCTTCGCCAACCTGTGGCTCCATGACGTAACAGCCGGAGAAGCCAGCCTCGTCGAAGGTAAGACCGTTGAGGACTACATCAACGACTACAAGCAGACACACCAAGAACGTCAGATCGATCAGCTCGTCACAGCCCTGGGCGTTGACGCGGCACAGGTGCGTGCGCTCCTAACAGCGCACGTAACCGAAGCGAACCTTGACGAATATGGCAGGTTCACCTCGGTCAAAGAAAGCGTTGATCTTGCTCAAGCGAAACGCTACCTCGAACATCGAGAAGGCCGATCGATGTCACCATTCCTCGTCAACCGCGAAGTCGAGAAACTGCTACGAGCGTTCATCCTGCGCTACGAGCTACCCGAAGACCTCGAAGTTCCCACACAATCCGAAGACAAACCCGACTAGACAGGAGGATTACTATCTCCGCCGACCGGGTTTTGGTAGGTGGTCGAGGTCAGCCCAAACCTTTTGACGCGACCCCGATACCTTTTGACGGCTCCACACCGAGACACCAAGGTGGGTGCAAAACCCGGTCGGCATGCCGCGGCCGCGCCGCGTTCGACCCGCGCACGCAGCCACGCTGACACCCACGTCGCGACCTGCTGAAGCCGAACGGCCAGCGTTGCCCGCGTTACCGCGCCGTTTCACGCAGCGAGCGCACAGTCGCACACACCGTCAATTCGTATCACTGGCGTCATCCAACGTTTAGAAACAATCGCCTCGAAAGGTTCATCATCCCAATGCGCCGGGTCTGTAAGCGTATCCCCCAGGGCAATATCGAACTTAGAAAAGTTCACTCCATGCAAGAACATATTGATCCGGCACAGGTTATAGGTGGTGAGATTGATTTCTTGCCCGAAGAAACCTTCCTCCACGTTTTCGCGCCCTAACACTTTCGCAAACTTTAACAGCAGGGAGCCAGAACCACACGCTGGATCATAAACCCTGCCTACCCGGGTTTTACCGAGCACCGTCAACCGGGCTATCAGTTCCGAAACATCTTGGGGAGTAAAGAACTCACCCCCAGATTTACCAGCCGAGGAGGCGTACATAGTCATCAAATATTCGTAGGCATCACCGAAAGTATCAATATCGGCATCCTGATAATTACCCAGCTCCAGGTCACCGATAGCGTCAAGCAGTTTCACCAGTTTCGAGTTACGTTCCGCAATCGAGTTCCCCAAACGGGGACTATTAGTATTTACGTCATCGAATAGACCTTTAAGGTCATCTTCGGAGGAAGAGCCGATAGCCGAAGCCTCAATATCGGCAAACACCGCCGCTAGAGTCTCGTTTAAGTTTTGGTCACGAGGCGCGGCTCGGCGCACGTTTTGGAACAATTCTGAGGGAGGAATGAAAAACCCGAGGGTATTCACCATATATTCCCGGGCGGTTTCTGCCTGCTCATCATCGATTTGGGCGTAATTAAAATCTGCCTCCCCGCCCTCTGCCTGTATCTTATTTACCCAATTGGTGATGTGTTCCGAAATGAAACGGTAAAACAACATTCCCAACACGTAGGCTTTGAAATCCCAACCATCTACGCTGCCGCGCAAATCATTGGCCACCCGCCAAATCGTCCGATGTAAATTAGCGCGCTGATCCGATGCCGCCACTAGAACCTCCTGGGTAATAAACTCGCTAATAGTCTAGCGAGGCTGGCGCGTGTCAAGACCTCCGGCGCGCGCCAGCTAACAGAAAATGATTCTCGACCAGCCAATCACCGCAGCTACCGCTTGGGAAACCGCATCGTTTCGTGCTTTTCAGCAGCAGAGTCACTATTGTAGCGGTAAGATTTTTGTAACGCAGCGATAATCAGGGCGCAGGCTTCAGCATCGGAACCAGCTTCATGATGGTCCAGTTCGTACCAAGGAACTAACGCACGAGTCACAGTGGGCAACTTATAGTTCTCTAGACCAGGAACAAGGTACTGGGTGGTTCGATAAGAACAATAAAATTCAGGTGGCTTGGTTTCAGTTCCGAAGAAAGAATCCAGCTCTTGCCAAACCCTACTATCAAACTGCGCGTTATGAGCATAAACAGGCATTCCTTGCACAAAACGGTACACGGCTGAGGCGATTTCAGGCCAGGAGGGAGATTCCCGCACATCGTCGGCAGAAATACCATGCAAATAGGTAAACTCAAACGAATCAAAACCTGACGGAGGCTTTATCAAAGTCGCTAAACGATCTACTACCTGTCCTTGATGAACTTTGACCAAAGCAATCTGACAAGCTGAAACACCACCTTGTCTATTAGCAGTCTCAAAATCAACAGCCACATAAGACGGACAAGCAAGCACTTCCGGAGGCGCCACCCACGAAGATTTATGTGTTGCCTTTTTAGATTTCTGATTATAAGAAAGACCCGGTTGTATTGTTGAACGTCCCGTAAAAGGTGCAGCGGGCTTAGTCGAAGCTTTAGCCTGTTTTTCTAAGGCTACTAACCGTTTCCACTCAGCTGTATATTCTGAAGCATCGCGGCCCTCGCCCTTCGCCACCAGTTCACGTGCCTTCGCTCGGCGCTTTTCAAGGTCGAGACGGTGATCCTGACGAGAGGCTGGCAACCCCTTTGACAGCCAACCTTCTAGGGTTGAAAGCTCACCTCTATAATCCTTCATCTTGTGCTGAATAATAACCACCTGAGAAACATAAAATTCCATTACGTTTTCAGAATTATCTTCAGCAGCCTGAACCATGGCAGCCATGCAGCCCTGAGCAATTCCAAGCGCCTGTTCCAAGTCTCCTTTACGCTTTAACGCAGCTACTTCATCGACCCAATCGCAAATATCGCGTCCATTAAATTTAGGCATATACCAGGTAGAAACTTCTGTAGGCAAAGCAGGTTCACATATCTCATATCCGTTTTGAGTAGCTGGCTGTTCAGAAGCAGATTTGAAGAGCTTGCTTAACATACTAAAAATACCCATTTTTAGCTCCTAACCGGGTGAAGAATCCACTAATAGTTTAGTGACTAGAACCTAGTTAGCGCTTCTGCTTTCCGCGGGTTTTTTGTCCTTTTCCCGATTCCCGATTATCACCAAGCAGGCAAAGCCTAAAGTCCAAATCGGAAGGGTAAACAGCAGGTTTCGCTGATAGTTAGCAGTAAATATCAAAAAGAAGTCCAAAATAGCCGAAAGCGCAACCAGGATAATCCCTACCCAAACCAAAAATCAGCGATAGTGCTTTTGCGCTTAGACATGGTTTTAAATTACCAATTTTCGCTTATCCCCTCGGAAATTACCTGGGCTACACCAGTTTGGAAGAAGCTCCGATTGACTGAGCACCAGTTGCCTTTCCGCTTCTTCCTCGGCCTACTTATTTTGGTAAGTGACTTCTAAAGTGGCGCGCGCCAAGGAATGGAATAATGCCTGGAAGTTAGCTGCCGCCGCCGAGGCGTCCTCATCTAGTTCCAAAGTTTCCGTATCCAGGGCATGAACCGCGAAAATATAGCGGTGCGGACGATCCCCCTTAGGTGGAGCCGCCCCCATATATGACCATTCGCCGCCATCATTACGCAAATGGAAAGCCGCACCGTCAAGCTCCAGGTCACTGCGGCCGGCACCGGTAGGTAGGGAAGTCATCTCCGCTGGAATATCAGTAATCAACCAATGCCAAAAACCGGAGGGCGTAGGGGCATCAGGATCAAAACAAGTAAGCAGAAAAGATTGCGTTTCTTTCGGGAAACCGCTCCAGGAAAGTTGCGGGGAAAGGTTCTCCCCTGCTGCTGTCTGCGCGGTGGGCATCTGTTCCCCCGCCGTCATATCGGTGGAAGTCAAAGTAAAAGTAGGAAGTTCTGGCAGTGCCTCATAAGGGTCGAGCGCGAGCGGACGGGAGTTAAGATCCATGATTCCTCCAATACAGCGCAGGTGCTTTTGCCTCTAGGCTACGCGAATAACCTCGCTGAGGCGGAAGAATCACTAACCGATAGCCTCATTCCGATTATTTAGCGATTACTAAAAGGCTTTAGAATTGAGATCGTGTTGCATTTGATCTATTTCGAGCCACGCATCCCGGGAAACACCGGAGCTGCTATCCGCCTATCCGCCTGCACCGGTACCTTGTTACACCTGGTGGAACCGCTTTGCTTCGACATGGATGACACTAAGCTAAAGCGTGCCGGACTGGACTATCATGACCTAGCACATGTGAAAGTGCACCCTAATCTAGAGGACGCCCTGGCAGAGATACCGGGAAAAATCCACGCTTTTACCGGTCACGCCAAACTGCACTTTCAAGAGGTTTCCTATGGAAGCGAGGACGGGTTGCTATTTGGCCCCGAACCTACCGGACTCCCGGAAGAAGTCATGGCGCATCCTCGGGTAGCCAACCTGGTACGAATCCCAATGGTGCCGCACCTGCGTTCCTTAAACCTGACAATCTCCGCCTCTATCGGCCTTTATGAAGCCCTAAGGCAAAACGCCTACCCCAATCTGGTTTAACTACCACTGCCGCGCAGTGGAGAAGAAACCAACAGCCAGATAAGCGTAAGCACTGTTAAAATCGCGGGAAAATAGAAGTAGTCCTGCCCCCAGTTAGCAAGCAGTTGTGCCCGCTCCAGGTTAGGAGTGGAAAACACCAAAGCGAACAGCACCAAAAGGAGGGTTTCGATCCCGCTAAGCACCCAGGCGATTAACCTCATCCGCCGCCCATTGTGAATCACCGCGATTGAAAGCATGATCCAGTGCGCCACATTCGCTAGTGACAACATTGCGAATCCATAACCGGCAGAACCGGATGCCGGCAGGGTTGAGAACTCATGAAACAGGGCAACCACCGAGAACATTACTAAGACCGCCATGAAAAGTCGCCCCACCCCCCAAGAGGGTGCGCGTGGATCCCTATGGGAAGGTTGCTCGGATGCAGATGCTGGCAATTTATTCTCCGAAGTTTCGCGGTATTCTTTTTTAGATTGTACCCGCTGTGCCTGAAAGCTTTACCCAAGCTTCTAACCTAACAGCCAGAAAACCCTTAGTATTCTCATTCACATTTTTTACCGTCTTAAGTGAGTTCGGCCATCGCCGTGCGTTTAGCGGGCAAAGATGAAAGAATGTGGGCAGGTGTCTGGCATGCCGTGGCTACGAGCAAACTTTTCTTTAAGGCAACGCTCGCCGAGGCGTCAACCGGACCATAGCCGCGATTTTTGCAAGGAGAACATCACAATGACGAGCACCTATGACGTTGTAGTCTTGGGCGCGGGCAGCGGTGGATATGCTACCGCTTTGCGCGCTTCTCAACTGGGAATGAAAGTAGCCCTCATTGAGGGAGATAAAGTTGGCGGTACCTGCCTTCATCGGGGTTGCATCCCTACCAAGGCGATGCTGCACGTAGCGGAAACGGTTGATGCCATTAAAGAAGCCTCTCGTCTGGGTGTTAACACCAGTTTCAATGGCGTAGATATGCAAACCGTCGGACGTTTTCGTGACAACACCATTTCCCGTTTACACAAGGGGCTACAGGGGTTGGTCAAATCCCGCAAAATCGACTACATCCAAGGTTGGGGACGGGTAATCAACGCAAACACTGTCCAGGTCGGCTCGGAAACTTACCGAGGCAAGAATCTGGTCTTGGCTACTGGCTCCTATTCTAAATCGCTGCCCGGCCTCGACATTGAAGGACGGGTAATTACTTCTGACCAGGCTCTACAGCTTGATTGGATTCCTAGTAAAGCAGTGGTACTTGGGGGCGGGGTTATCGGCATCGAGTTCGCCAGCCTTTGGGCGTCCCTGGGAACCGAGGTAACCATTATCGAAGGACTACCGCATTTAGCTAATAACGAGGACGCCTCCATTTCTAAGGGACTTGAGCGTGCCTTCCGCAGCCGCGGAATTGCTTTTAAGACCGGCACTATGTTCGATTCGGTTACCCAAACTGGCAACTCGGTACAGGTTAGAACGCAGTCCGGAGACGTTTTTGATGCTGACGTACTGCTGGTGGCAGTAGGGCGCGGCCCGCGCACTAAAGATATGGGATACGAAGAAATCGGGGTACAGATTGATCGCGGCTTTATCCCGGTAGATGAACACCTAATGACGAGTGTTCCCGGCGTATATGCAGTTGGCGATATCGTTCCCGGCTTACAATTGGCGCATCGCGGTTTCGCACAAGGTATTTTCCTAGCCGAATACCTAGGCGGTCTCGATCCCCAACCGCTGGTAGAACCCAATATTCCCCGGGTTACTTTCTGTGAACCCGAGATCGCTTCGGTTGGTTTAACTCAGACGCAAGCGGAAGAAAAATTCGGCAAGGACGGGGTAAAAGTCACCGAATACAACCTGGCTGGTAACGGTAAATCCCAGATTCTAGGTACCGGTGGAATTATTAAGCTGGTGGCGCAAAAGGATGGCCCAATTGTGGGATTCCATGCCCTCGGAAAACGGGTAGGGGAACTGGTTGGCGAAGGTCAGTTGCTGGTTAACTGGGAAGCATTCCCCGAAGATTTGGCGGCGCTGGTTCACACCCACCCGACTCAAGACGAAGCGATTGGCGAGGCCGCGATGGCTCTTGCCGGAAAACCTTTACATTCCTAAAGTCCAGAAAGGTAAATTGGAAACATGGCACAAGATATTGAGATGCCCGCTCTGGGCGAATCGGTTACCGAAGGTACGGTTTCTCGCTGGCTAAAGAAGGTAGGCGATCAAGTAGCGGTGGACGAACCTTTACTAGAGGTTTCCACGGATAAAGTTGATTCTGAAGTTCCCTCCCCGGTCGCGGGGGTAGTCACCGAGATTCTGGTGGAAGAGGACGAAACCGTGGACGTAGGCACGGTAGTTTGCCGGGTTGGTGCGGCTAGCGAAGTGGGCTCGTCGACTCCTTCCGCGCCAGCAGCTCCGACCCCTGTACAAACTCCGGTACCAGAGGCTCCAGCTACCCCGGTAACTCCTGCCGCTAGCACTGCCCCTGCAGGGGGTGGACAGGCCGTAGAAATGCCGGCTCTGGGAGAATCGGTGACCGAGGGCACGGTGTCTCGCTGGTTAAAGAAAGTTGGCGACCAAGTGGCGGTGGATGAACCGCTATTGGAAGTTTCTACCGACAAGGTCGACTCCGAAGTGCCTTCCCCTATCTCCGGTGTCCTCACCGAAATTCTGGTACAAGAAGACGAAACCGTGGACGTAGGCACAGTACTTTGCCGCGTCGGTGCGGGCGCAGCTACTCCGACCGCAACCAGCACTCCGGTAGCCCCGAATACTGCATCCGCTCCCGCCGCTCCTCCAGCGCCCAGCTTGCCAGAAGATTTAGCAGAGCTCCCAGGCGCAGGTATTCCCTCCTCGATTAAACGTGAGGGTGACCATCACGTAGTCCAGTGGGCATACCCACAGGTACACACTGGTTATCCGGGAACTATGACCGTGGAAGGACAGGTAGTACCACCTTCCGATAACACTCCGGCAGCTCCTAAACCGCCGGTGGTTCCCCCAGCTCCCAAAGTTCCTGCTGCCCCGGCTGCGCCTAAACCTCCGGTAGCCCCTCCGGCGCCCGCAGCGCCCAAGGCTCCGGCTGCACCTAAAGCCACAGTTGCTCCTCCCGCGCCGAAGCCGGCAGAAAAACCGCAAGCAGCAGCGCAAGTAAGTGGCGGCTACGTAACTCCAATTGTACGCAAATTGGCACGTGAAAAAGGAGTAGATATTTCTACTCTTACCGGCAGCGGCGTAGGTGGACGCATTCGGCGCGAAGACGTACTCGCGGCTGCACAAAAATCACAGGCAGTCACCCCGAAAGCTCCCGCGGCTCCGCTACCTCCGATTGAGCCGGCGCAGGAACGTGGCAAGACCGAGAAGCTCTCTCGGATGCGCCAGACCATTGCCAAGCATATGATGAACTCGCTAGCCTCCACCGCCCAGTTGACTACGGTAGTAGAGGTAGACGTAACCCGGATTGCCAACCTGCGGGCGCGTGCTAAGGACTCTTTTGCGCAACGGGAAGGTACCAAGTTGTCCTTCTTGCCTTTCTTTGTGAAAGCGGCAGTGGAAGCCCTTAAGGCACACCCGAAGATCAACTCACGGGTAAATGACGAAACTAACGAGGTCACCTATTTCGATCACGAGAACGTAGGGATTGCGGTGGACTCCGAGAAGGGGCTGATGGTACCGGTAATCAAGAACTGTGGCGATCTGACGATTGCCGCTATTGCCCGCAAGGTCAACGAGTTGGCAGCAAAAGTTCGAGACGGTTCTATCAGTATCGATGAAATGACTGGCGGTACCTTCTCGATTACCAACACTGGTTCGCGTGGCGCCCTCTTCGATACTCCAGTAGTTAATTACCCCGAGGAAGCAATTTTGGGGCTCGGTACGATCGTGCGCCGTCCGATGGTAGTGAAAGATTCCGAAGGAAACGACACTATCGCGGTGCGTTCTTTGGTTTACCTAGCACTATCCTATGACCATCGTCTAATCGATGGTGCGGATGCAGCTCGTTACCTGACTACTGTAAAGAAGCGCTTGGAAGAAGGGGACTTCTCTGCCGAAGTCGGGCTGTAGAAGTCTTTAACTAGATACGATTTTAATAGTCTTATCAATGTTCTTTGGCTCCGGTAAAAACCGGAGCCAAAGAACATTTTTATACTGTTTTAAAGGATAATAACCGGTATTAATCCCTAAGAAGAGAGCATAGATACCAATAGAACCCTGGTATTCAGGCCACAAAACTAGATCTAAAATACATCCAGAGGACGCTTAGTGATCTGCTGGAAGATTAGGCGTGCCTGATTGTTTTGGTAACGAGTCCAAATCCAAGACTGTACCAAACCCGAATCAAAATAGATTACCTGGGCGGTATGCGGCCCCAGTTCGCGCACTTCTACCTCGGAAGGCGAAGGGGGATCTTCAGCAAGCAGTGCCGCCGCTTCCGTACGAGAAATCGGAACCCCCAGTTCCCCAATCGACATGAAATCCGGATGCATCATTTCGCGAATCTGTACCCGATTCGCACTAGCACAATACTTCTGAAAACGTAGATCCTGATCCCTGACCACCTGGGTAATCGGGCGTAGGTTAGCGGCTGCACCTCGTGCAGGAGAGCCCAGCCCACCTACGTCCACGGGCCCGGAATACAGCTGCCTATCCGGATTAGTTACCGATTTCCTAGGCTGGACACTGCGGGGAAACCTCGCTACGTTATCCGGAACGGAATCCTTAGGCTTCAATAACGGCACTTCGCTGATTATTAACTTCTGAGATTTCTTCCCGCGACGCTGTTTGAGCAGCTCGGGGTGAAAACCTGGTCCGAGATTTGGCTCTTGGCCATCCCGGTGTGCATAGGCCACTTCTCGAGCATAAATATGCGCCTGCAGCAACAGGTCTTCTTCCTTCGATCCGACACATATTACCTGCAAAGATTTTCCTGCAAGGAAACGGTCGATATTGCGGATTAGTTGCAGATCAGTGACTGGCATCCCATCTAGTTTGCGCCATTGATTACTTCGCCACTGGTGACGCCAAGTTTGCAACACTGCCGCTACATATTCGGAAGAAGTGTAAATAACCAGTGGCTCGCGAACCTCATGGGAGCGACGCACAAATGAAAATATCGCTCTGAATTGAGCCTGCGATACCGAGGCAGAATCTTCTACGCATCCGCACGCCCAATTATCCTGGTCGACTGCCCAAGCCCAACCCACCAGGTTGGCATCGGCAAGCATATAAGCATCGACAGCGAGGATTAAAGTCACGTAAATATCTTTTCACATTTATTTCAAGATTGCTTAACGCTCGTTACGCATTTGACATCACTGAGAAGGGTTTTCAGGTTTTAATCTCTCGGAAAGTAACTGGCGCGCCTGCCCTGCTAAAACTACCGAACCGAAAATCACGATTCCAACCGCATCTGCAGGTAAATTACCTTCTTCAGTTAGAGCCACCGCCTGATCTACCGCATCTAAGAGGTTAGGAGCCGCGAATGTTTGTTCCTCGCCAAATACCTCCCTGGCAATTTTCGCCAGTTCGACCGGTTCCATGGCACGCTCACCCTCCATCGGCAAGGTCACCACTGCCTCTAGCAGCGGCTCCATCTCTGCGAGGATGCCCTCCACATTTTTATCGCCCATCGCCGAGAAAACTCCGATAACCTTTTGGAATCCGAACGCATCCTCGATCCCCGCACGTAACGCTGCAGCCCCTCCCGGGTTATGTGCTGCGTCCACGATAATGGTAGGAGAACCCCCCAGCACTTCAAGACGTCCCGGAGAGCGCGCCGCATCTAGCCCAATTTCCAGAACTTCCTCAGAGAGTGGTTTGCCTGCCCCTAGCGCCTCTACCGCCGCTATCGCCAAGGCCGCGTTCACCGCTTGATGACGACCAAAAAGTGGCAAGTAGAGATCTTGATAACTGGCAGCCGGGGTATTTACAGTAAACATCTGTCCCCCAACTGCTATTTTCTGGTCACTAACCGTGAAATCTTCACCGCAAAGACGCAAAGTCGCATCTTTTTCCCGGCAGACTTCGCGAATCACCTCCAAGGCTTCAGCTTCTTGGGGAGCACAAATAACGGTAGCACCCGGACGAATAATCCCTGCTTTTTCGCTAGCGATTTTCGCAAGGGTATCCCCCAACCATTTTTCGTGATCAAAAGAAATCGGGCAGATTACCTGCACCGGAGAGTCCAACACATTGGTGGAATCCCAGCGTCCCCCCATCCCCACTTCGATTACTCCCATATCAATAGGAGCAGCTGCGAAAGCCTGGAAAGCTAAAGCAGTTAAATACTCGAAGAAAGAAAGATTACCTTCACCAGCTGCTTCGCCCTCTTTATCGGCGAGGGCGATAATCGCCTCCACATCCTGGTTGGCCTGCAAGAACGCCTGGGCACTGATCGGTTCCCCATCAATAGAGATCCTCTCGCGCACGCTGAGTAGATGCGGGGAGGTAAAACGCCCTACCCGCATCCCTTGGGCACTCAGCAAACTATCCGCAATTCGCGCCGTAGAGGTTTTTCCATTAGTGCCGGCAATATGCAAGCAGGGATAGGACAGTTGCGGATCCGAAAGATAGTCGAGGGCACGCTCAATTCGCGCTTTAGTCGGCGAGATATTGTGCTCCGGGCGGCGCTGCACAATGCGCGCATAAACCTGGGCAACCTCAAAATCTGCCAGCAAGGCTGCATCGGAGGAAGCTGGCGCAGTAGGTGCCAGTAAAGGCGCCTGCGCATCCGCTTCCTCGGAATCACCCTCTAAACTTACTTCATCAGCAGCAATCTCATCGGGCAGAGCGATCCCGCCAGCCTGCAAAATTTGCCGCAAACGTTGGGAATCTTGAGGCTGAGCCGAACTATCGCTAATCGGTAACTCGATCTTTTCTTCCCGGTCTGCTTCCACCAGATAAGGCAGCAGTTCCGGATCGATTTGCCCCCGATTTCCCCGCGCGCCCTTGGCTATCTGTTCGTACGGATTAACCGCTGGCTCTTGGCCATCTTGACTATTCACTAATCCCCCTTTTGGGCCGGCATATTACCTATACCGGATGCACCGCAGTGATGTTGATTTTCACCTCATCTGCGTTCGCGGATTCAACTTTAAATGCTGTTGCCAGCACTTCTCGGGCGATCATCTGGGCATGTTTCTGTACGCCGACTACTCGTTCGCTAGGAACCTCCAGCACCAACTCAATACGGTCAGAAACATGCAGATCTTGAGCTTTTCGTTCATCTTGGATGGAACGCACCAAGTCGCGGGCATAGCCTTCAGCCTCTAGCTCCGGGGTAATTTCGGTATCAAGGACTACTACCGCTCCATCACCTAGAACTGTGGCCACCTGCCCTTCCTCAACCTCCACCGTTGTCGAAAGCGAGAACTGCTCGCCACTTAAGGTAACTGGCTGTCCGGCAAGTAGCACGTCCGGGAAAACTACAGTTTCACCCTCTTCCTGCCACTGACCGGTCTTTTGTGCCTTAAACAGTTGCGAGGTGGCTTTACGAACCTGCGGATCAAACGCTTTCGGATTCAGCTTCAGTTGTCGCTGCAACTGCAGACCCGACTCGCTAGAGGCCTGCAATACCACCTGTTTCACGTTCACTTCCCCGGCAATCAATTCCGAGAAATCCGCCAGTTTTTGGGCTTCGTCGTGCACAATGGTAAGCGACTTCAGCGGCTGACGTACCCGCAAACTGTGGGTCTTGCGCAGTGAGTGGGCAGCCGATACTACCTCTCGCACCATGTCCATAGCCGCCACTAATGCCGGATCATCAACCGTGTCCGGAACCACCGGGTAATCACAAAGATGTACCGATTCACCCCCGGTCAAGCCCCGCCAAATTTCCTCGGTCACTAGCGGAGCTAACGGCGCCATGACTCGCATCAGTACCTCTAGGCAAGTGTAGAGAGTGTCGTAAGCTGTAGCTTCTTCTTCCCAGAAACGATCCCGAGAAGTACGTACGTACCAGTTAGTCATCAAGTCCAGATGTTCACTCACTGCCTCGCAAGCCCCGGGAATATCGTAGCTATCCAAGAGCTCCTTGACTTTTAGAGCCAAGTTGCGAGTACGGGCAAGCAGATACCGATCCATAACTCCCAGTTGCTCGAGTGTCTTTGGATCCGCTAAATCTAAGGATTTCGCCTGGTAGCCGGTACCTTTATTGCAAGAACCAGCGTATAGAGCAAAGAAGTAATAAATGTTCCATAGCGGCAAAATCACGTGGCGAACCGTATCTCGAATCCCCTCGCCTTTAACCACCAGGTTTCCACCCCGTACCACCGGAGAGGACATCAGGAACCAACGCATCGCATCCGAACCGTAGGTGTCGAACACTTCGTTAACGTCCGGATAGTTACGCAGCGACTTGGACATTTTACGACCATCATCGCCGAGCACAATCCCATGGGAAACACAGGAGGTAAAAGCGGGACGATCAAATAGCGCCGTGGCCAGCACGTGCAGCAGATAGAACCAACCGCGGGTTTGCCCGATATATTCCACGATGAAATCGCCGGGATAGTGATCCTCGAACCATTGCTGATTTTCAAAGGGATAGTGTACCTGCGCATAAGGCATAGAACCAGAATCGAACCAGCAATCTAATACATCGGGAATGCGTCGCATCATCGATTTACCGGTGGGATCATCCGGGTTAGGACGTACCAAAGTGTCAATAAACGGCCGGTGTAAATCTTTAACCTCTACCCCGAAGTCTGCTTCCAGTTCTGCCAGGGAACCATAAACATCTACCCGCGGATAATTGGGGTCATCAGATTTCCACACCGGTATGGGGCTACCCCAAAAACGGTTACGCGAAATAGACCAGTCGCGGGCGCCTTCTAGCCATTTACCGAACTGTCCATCTTTAATATGGTCTGGTACCCAGCTGATTTGCTGGTTTAGTTCCACCATACGCTCACGGAATTCGGTTACTTTCACAAACCAAGAAGAAACCGGCTTGTAAATTAGCGGCTTGCGGCAACGCCAACAGTGCGGATAAGAGTGTACATAAGACTGCTGACGCACCAACACTGCCCGTTTTTCTTTCGGGGTACGTGCCAGGGGACCTTGGTCGTCCTCGTTACCTAGCCGGAAGTCACGAATAATCTGCTTATTGGCATCAAAAATCTGTACACCCTGGTAGTCAGGAACCTCCGCCGTGAATAGACCAGCCTCATCTATCGGAGTGACCGCGTTAATCCCATTGGCGGTTAACAGGATCATATCGTCCTCGCCGTAGGGAGCCTGGTGTACCAGCCCGGTACCATCAGTGGTGGTTACGAAGTCCGCCGCCAGTACGTGGTAGGCCTTAGCACCCGGGGTTTCACCCTCACCCAGCTGATCTTTATAGTAGTCAAAAATCGGCTCGTAGGAGCGTCCTACCAGCTCTGAACCCGGGTATTCCGCCAAGATCTGTGGGTCTTCACCCAACTCTTTAGCGTAGGCAGGCAAAAGGTCGCGCGCGATAATAACCTTCTCCCCCGCTACTGGAGATTCTAAATCTGGGTCTACCTGAACGGTTACATAATTAATCTCGGGGCCAACCGCAATCGCTAGGTTAGAAGGCAGCGTCCAGGGGGTGGTGGTCCATACCAACGCTAGTTCCCCGGTTTCCAGGCGTAGCCCCACGGTTACGGTATTGTCTTGACGATCTTGATAAATATCGTCATCCATTTTCAGTTCATGATTAGAAAGTGGAGTCTGGTCGTTCCAGCAGTAGGGCAATACCCGAAAACCTTCATAGGCCAATCCCTTATCGTAGAGCTGCTTAAACGCCCAAATAACCGACTCCATATAGTTAACGTCAAGCGTCTTGTAATCGTTATCAAAATCCACCCAGCGCGCCTGGCGGGTAACATATTCTTCCCACTCTTTGGTGTAGCGCAGCACCGATTCCCGGCAGGTCTGATTGAATTTTTCAATCCCGATACCACCCGGACCTTCAATCTGGGATTTGTCATCAATCTCCAAGATACGTTCGGCTTCCAGCTCTGCCGGCAGACCGTGAGTATCCCAACCAAAACGCCGTTCCACCCGGTGACCTTGCATGGTTTGGTAGCGCCCCACCACGTCTTTTACATAACCGGTCAGCAAATGCCCATAGTGGGGCAGACCATTAGCAAAGGGAGGGCCATCATAAAACACGAACTCGTTAGAACCCGCGTCTCCCGCTTCTCTTTGGGCAATCGACTTGCGGAAAGTATCGTTCTGCTTCCAATATTTCAGGGTCTGTTCCTCTAGTTCGGGAAAAGACGGATTGGCGGAAACATCGCCATCTTTATGCCGCGGATAGTAGCCCACGTTTAACCTCACCTATTTAGAGCCGTTACTGCCAGTGCTGGGACGAAGGCCTTCCAGCCCCGCGGTACCACCCCGCTTCACCCAAAACTTGGGCCTCATTAACTGCTGTTACGGGCTTACCCGTCTGGTTCTACTACCTCTAGTAGAGGGTTCTTCCAGAGGCTCCTCGGTGATAGCCGGATCAACGCCACTTCCCAACAGCATAACCCGTTTCGCTTTTTCTCGAAATTTTGTCCGCGCTAAGATAAACACAGTTGGCAAAAATCACTTTCTGGGGAGGAAACATGGTCAAGCTCGGGGTAATCGGCGTGGGTTCCATGGGAGGCGCGATTGTGCGCGGCCTCCTTTCTTCCGGGCAACTGCAAACTGAAGATATTTTAGTTTTTAACCGTACCCGCTCACGAATGCGCGCCCTCGAGGAACAGTTTCCGCTTTCTGTAGCCCCAAATGCCGCTACCGTAGCGAGGGAGGCGAATTACCTACTACTTGGGGTAAAACCCCATATGCTCACACCTCTGCTCGATGATTTAGGGGACGCTCTCGCCGCAAAACCCATAGTAGTTTCGGTAGCTGCCGGAAAATCCCTAGCAGACATTGCGGCACATTTACCTGCAAAAACCCCGATAGTGCGGGTAATGCCGAATGTGAACGCCCAAATTAACCAGTCAATATCTGGGATTGCCGCCAACCAATACGTTAGCGAAAAAGCACTAGGCGAAGTGCAGGAAATGTTTGATGCCATTGGAAAAACCGCGTTGGTACCGGAAGAAAAATTCGCGGCCTTTGCTGCCCTCGCCGGATGCTCTCCAGCATGGATTTATCGTTTCATAGATGCTCTCGCTCAGGCAGGCGTTGCACACGGATTCACGAAAACCCAAGCCACCCAGATAGTGGCGCAGGCGGTTGCCGGTTCCGCACTTAACGTCCTCCACAATCTGCCCCAAGGTTTAAACCCTCAAGCGTTAGTAGATCAGGTTTGCTCCCCCGCCGGCACCACCGTAGCTGGTCTGTTAGCGATGGAAGATGCTGGGTTTTCCGTGGCTACCCGCGCTGCCGTTAACGCGGCAGTAGCCCGAGACCAGGAATTATCGACATCGTAAAATATTCGCGCGTTACGCCAAAACCTGCGTTAGGATAGAAACGGTTAGCTTTTTGAGAGTCAGTCTCAGCTAGCATAGTGCAAAACAGGAGGTAAAGATGGCTACTCCCGGACACGAAGACAACCAAGGAATGTGTCTTTATATAGTTCTTTACGACTATGATCCCGAACTGGTGGAGCGTAAAAAAGAGTTTCGTGCCGACCATCGTACCTTCATGCATCGTCTAAATAGCCTAGGAATCGTACTATCTACCGGCCGTACCGCCGCCGGGGATACGCGGGGCTCCTTGACAATTATGTTGGCTCGCGACAGCGAGGAAGCCAAACAAATCCTCAAGGATGATCCCTATGCGAAAGCCGGAATCGTTAAGGCAATGACGGTGAAAGAATGGTCGCCTGCTGTCGGTACTTTCGCCGACTGCTAAAGCAGCTAGCTATTACCATTCACGATATATCGAACCGTTCCGAACCGGTTTAGACCAGTTACTACCCATCCAGGTATCTTGGTTCAGTGAGCGGAAAACAGCGATTACATAGTCTTTTAGATCCCTTTATTCTTTCCATACTGTTAATTTTGGTGCTCGGCATCTTAATCCCTGTACCCGCGCAGGTGGTTAAGTCCCTGGGATATCTAGGTAATGCCCTAATCATATTGTTGTTTTTTCTTTACGGGGCGCGACTCTCTACTCAAGAAATCTGGGAAGGTATAAAAAACTGGCGCCTGCAGGGAGCAGTCGCGATTTCGACCTTCATACTCTTCCCCCTACTTGGGATAGTGATGCACCCATTAGACCTGAAGCTGCTGGGACCGGTTTTCGCCCTCGGTACCCTGTATCTAACCCTGCTGCCCTCCACCGTTCAGTCCTCGGTAACTTTTACTTCGATTGCCGGAGGGAATATCGCGGGCGCGGTTTGCTCTGCCAGTATCTCTAATATCGCGGGGATTATCCTCACCCCCGCCCTAGTGTTCGCAGTGATGGGCAGAGCCAGTGGGGTTGAGGCTTCGCGGGTGGTAAATGTCTTGCTGCAACTACTCCTTCCCTTTATACTCGGACAACTCGTTCACCGTTTTATCGGCAAGTGGCTAAATGCGCACCGTAGCCTTACCAAAGCCACCGATAACGGCACTATCTTGGCGATTGTGGCCTCGTCAGTTTGTGGTGCCACTGCCGGTGGGCTCTGGCAACAAATCTCCGCCCACCAAGTGGGATTGCTGCTGCTGCAATGCATGGTGGTGCTGGTCATTATGCTCACCCTCACCTGGAACTTGGGACGCTGGGTATCGCTAGCGCGGCGCGACCGGATTGTGCTGCTGATGTGCGGGTCCAAGAAATCCCTGGCCACCGGGTTGCCAATGGCGGCCATTATTTTCCCGCCCGCTACCGTAGCGGCCGTAACTATCCCGGTGATTGTGTTTCACCAATTCCAGTTATTGGTATGCGCGATATTGGCGCGCCGCCTAGCTACGAAACCTGCCTAACCTAAACGACAAGGCGAGGAGGATATAAACCAAGCCGCCCCTACCAAGGTAGGGGCGGCAAGTTAAGTTTTGAACAAGCTTAGTCTTCTTCGTCCTCTGGAACGAAGTCAACGCCACTTTCTTTACGCTGCTCGGGCGTGATCGGAGCCGGAGCATCGGTTAATGGATCGTAGCCACCCCCGGACTTGGGGAAGGCGATAACGTCGCGAATCGAATCCGCGTGGGTCATCAAAGATACAATCCGATCCCAACCGAAAGCGATCCCACCGTGTGGCGGAGCACCATATTTAAAGGCATTCAGTAAGAACCCAAACTTTTCTTGGGCTTCTTCCGGAGACAATCCCATCACCTTGAAAATACGTTCTTGTACGTCACGGCGGTGGATACGGATAGAACCGCCCCCAATTTCATTACCGTTCAGCACAATATCGTAAGCGTAGGCCAGTGCATTACCCGGGTCTTCCTCGAAATGGTCAAGCCATTCGGGTTTAGGAGAAGTAAAGGCGTGGTGTACCGCTGTCCAAGCAGAAGCTCCCAGCGCCACGTCCCCTTCCGCCTTGGCAGCCGCCGAGGGCTTAAACAGCGGCGCGTCAACTACCCAGACGAATTTCCATTCGTTCGGGTCGAGCAGGTTACAACGGGCACCGATTTCTAGGCGAGCGGCACCCAACAAGGCACGAGCTTCATCAGTCTTGCCGGCACCAAAGAAAATACAATCCCCCGGCTTAGCGCCGGTCACCGCGGCTAGTCCCTCACGCTCGGAATCCGTGAGATTCTTGGCTACTGGTCCAGAGAGACTACCGTCATCTTCAACCTTGACGTAGGCCAAGCCCTTGCCGCCACGCGAACGCGCCCAATCTTGCCACTTATCGAAAGTCCGCCGCGGCTGAGAAGCGCCTCCCGGCATCACCACTGCTCCCACATAGTCTGCACTGGCGAACACCCTAAAGGGGGTGTTTTTAAAATATTCAGTCAAATCTGTTAATTCCAGACCGAAACGTAAATCTGGTTTATCAGTACCAAAACGCGCCATGGCATCGGCGTAGGTCATATGGGGAATTGGGGTTTCGATATTTACATCGATCAGCTTGAAAATATTAGTCAGTACCTGTTCGGCTACCTCGATAACATCCTCTTGCCGCACAAAGCTCATCTCGATGTCCAGCTGAGTGAACTCGGGCTGACGATCAGCACGGAAGTCCTCGTCCCGGTAGCAGCGGGCAATCTGGTAGTAGCGTTCCATTCCCGCGACCATCAGCAGCTGCTTGAAAAGCTGTGGCGACTGCGGCAAGGCATACCAAGAACCCGGGTTCAGGCGAGCCGGCACCAAGAAGTCCCGTGCCCCCTCCGGAGTTGACCGGGTTAAAGTCGGGGTTTCAATCTCTACGAAGCCTAGAGAATCTAAAGTATCGCGAGTGACCTTGGATACCTTCGAGCGTAGACGCAGACGGTTTTGCATCTCGGGGCGACGCAAATCCAGATAGCGGTATTTCAGACGCGCATCCTCGCCAACTTTCCCGGAATCTTCGGCATGGACAGAAACTTGGAAAGGTAGTGCAGCCGCCGGGTTCAGTACCTCTACCTCATCGGCGTAAACCTCTATTTCACCGGTAGGTAGTTCTGGATTCTCGTTACCTTCCGGACGCGGATGAACCTTACCTTTGATGCGCAGAACATATTCACTGCGCAGTTCATGGGCGATTTTTTCGTCATGGATAACTACCTGAGCCACCCCGGAGGCATCCCGCAAATCAATGAAGCAAACGCCCCCGTGATCGCGGCGGCGATCAAGCCAACCCGCTAGTTCTACTGTTTGTCCCACCAGGTCGCGGTTAAGAGTTCCCGCGTCATGCGTTCTGAGCAATGCTGTTCCTTTCCTAATCTAACTGTTAATAGTTTAGCGTCCCCGAGAATCGCTAGCATTTTCCGCCGGCGTTGGTGTCGTGTTTCACTGGTTCTTATTTGCTAACTTTGCTGCTACCTCCGGTAGCGTTAGAGCGAATAGTTATTAAGCAGACAGGCAAAAAATTAATGAGTGAAATAGCCGCGGGGGCAAGTGCGTCCTCTTTTGAAACCAATTCCCCCTTTGAAACCGAGGAACTTTTCGTGGAAGGCAGCTTCGAGAGTGCCGAAACAGATGCCACCAACGAACAACCCTTAGAGAAGGAAACAACTTTCTTTTCCGACCTTGGCTTGCCGGAAATTATTTTACAGACCCTAGAGGAAATGGGGTTTACTGAACCCACCCCGATTCAACGGCAAGGCATTCCTCCTTTGATGGCTGGGCGCGATGTAGTGGGAATCGCACAAACCGGAACTGGCAAAACTGCCGCTTTCGGATTGCCCATTCTTTCCGCGTGTGAAGAAACTGGACAAGTACAAGCCTTAATATTGGCTCCTACCAGGGAACTTGCTGCCCAATCCGCTACCGCGTTAACTGAGTTTTCCCAGGGAATGACACTAAAAATAGTGGCAGTTTACGGGGGAGCTTCATACGGACCGCAGATTTCAGCCTTGCGGGACGGAGCTCAAATCGTGGTTGGCACTCCCGGACGAATTATGGATTTGATGGAACGTGGGGAATTAGATTTATCTGCGCTCAAATTCTTTGTTCTAGACGAAGCAGACGAGATGCTGCGAATGGGTTTTTCCGAGGACGTAGACCAAATTGCTAGCGGCGCCAACCCGGAAGCTATTCGTGCCCTTTTTTCCGCGACTATGCCCCCAGCGATTAAACGAATTGCGGAGCGTCACTTAAGTGATCCGGTAGAAATCTCGATTGCCCCTCAATCCTCCACGGTTGAGACCGTTAATCAGACCTATGCAGTGGTACCCTTCAAGTTTAAATCTGAGGCTTTGGTTAGGGTGCTGGCGCTTAGCGAAGCTTCGGCCGCGATTGTGTTTGTTCGTACCCGTATCGATGCCGAACAGCTGGGGTCGGAATTACAAAAGGCTGGGTTCTTAGCTGCGGCTATCAGCGGCGATGTACCACAGGCAGAACGAGAACGGATCGTAGCCCGCCTGCGCGATGGCGGTCTGGATGTCCTGGTAGCTACCGATGTGGCTGCCCGCGGCCTCGATGTGGAACGTATTGGGTTAGTAGTAAATTACGATGTCCCACGGGAAGCCGAAGCCTATGTACACCGCATTGGGCGCACCGGCAGAGCCGGACGTGAAGGTACCTCGCTAACTTTCTTTACTCCCCGAGAGCGTCCTCGTAAGGGCGTAATCGAAAAGCTCACTGGCCAGAAAATGACCGAAGTGTTCATTCCCTCCCCCGCCCAGGTGGCGCAGGCACGGGCAGGTCGGATGGCTAAGCGTGTCCAATCCCGTTTAGAAAAGGGAGAAATGGATGTTTATTATGACGCTATCCAAGACCTGGTGGTTTCCGAAGGGATAGATATTGGGGACGCCGCTGCCTCGTTACTGGCATTAGCAAGCGGTGATTTCGGCCCAGAGAAACGGCAACTTGATTTCCGAGTCCGGCGGGAAGAAAAAGTTGATGAACTTGGACGTTTCATTTCTGCCAGTTTCGAGGAGGGGCGCGAGGGTACTTCAAAGAAGGGAACACGCGCCAAGGGGGCGGCTCGCCGCCACTTCTCTTCTCCTTCTGCTCGACGGTACCGGATTGAGGTAGGGCGCCGAGATCGGGTTAAACCGGGCGCTATAGTTGGAGCAATCACCGGAGAAGGCGGCCTCAAAGGTGGCGACGTAGGACATATCGATATTCTGCAGAGTTTCTCGCTAGTGGAGCTGGCACGCCCGCTCTCCCCAGAAACCATTCGTAAAATCGCTAAGGCTAGAGTTTCGGGACGTACTTTGCGGATTAGGGAGGACGAAGGTCCGGGCAAAAAGACCGGCAAAAAACGCGACTTTAAGGGTAAACGCCGCGGTTAGAAGAATCGCCTTCCCGGAGCCCTGCCAGTTAACAGGCACAACCTTCTAGGGAGTTTTTAGCATTACCTCAGGTTTCGATGCCAACTCCCAAAAGCATGAAACCAGGGATTCCCTATTTTAGCCGGCCATACAGCTGCCCGCGGCCACCTGTTTTTCTTCCGCAGTTTCCAAGCTAACCCGCCCCTGTACCTTTACGTCTTTACCGAAGGTGAAGGGGCCGGTAACTTTAAAAGACTTAGCTTCCCGCAAAGAGGGAACCCCCTGTGGGAAACGTGCCTCAAAATCGGCGATCTTTTTAAAGAAACGGGAATCCAAATCCACTTCCACTTCTTGGTCGTTGACCTTACGTAGGTGATAGTCATCTCCCAGATCATAAATATCAGAACGAACCAGAGACAGTTCATTAGTGGTTTTGACTGGCAAGAAGCGACTCCGCGGTACCAAAATGGCAGTTGCACCCTTAAATGAGGCAATAGCTGCTCCCATTGCGGTTTCCATTTGAATCACCGCCGGGCTTTGCGAGTCTGCGGGGTCAACCGTCTTGTGGTTAGCGATTAGAGGCAATCCCAATACCGCGTTACGCTCTACCAAAGTATCCCGCAGTTTCACCAGATCAAACCAGAGGTTATTGGTATGGAAGAAGGGGTGGCGATGCTCATCGGTAAAGTAATCCATTTGTTCCGGTGGAGTCTGGGCAGTATCACGCAAAATCAATTGTCCATCTTCCTTGCGGATCGCTAGATGTCCACCTTTGCGATCGTTAATGGTACGCACGCAAAGCTCAGCCGCATAAGGGGCACCACTAGCTGCAAACCAGCCAGCAATCTGGGAATTCGGAGTGGCGCCTAAATTATCGGAATTAGAAGTCATCGCATAGCGGTAGCCAGCATCGATTAATTTATCTAATAGACCCGACCCATATAGGGCGGTATAGATATCTCCATGACCGGGCGGGCACCATTCCAAAGAAGGATCTTTTTCCCAAGAAACCGGAGTTAAATCATCAGCTCTAAGCTTCGGTTCTTGATTTTGGAGAAAGTCCAGGGGCAAACCGGCAACTGCAATCCCCGGATAACGTTGCAAAGCCGCCAAAGTATCTGCTTGGGTACGGAAAGAATTCATAAAAATCAGCGGTAAGCTAACCCCAAATTCTTTGCGTGCCGCCATCACTTGTCGGCAAATAATATCTAGGAAAGTCAATCCTTGCCGCACCGGCAACAAAGACTTGGCCTTATCCATCCCCATTGAGGTTCCCAGACCCCCATTGAGCTTGATCATGACGGTTTTAGCTAATGCCGCCTGCGCCTGCTGGGGGCTAACCTGATTAGCTTCCAAGCGATCCACACTGGTTAACGGAGAAATCGTTTCCTCGGGGATGAAACCGGTGTGTTCCCCCTCTAGAACCCGATAATAGTGGGAAAAAACAGAGATAGCCGCCGAGCTAACCCCGGCATCCTCCATTTTTTTAATTGCCTGGGATAGCCCGGTTTCGCTCATCACAAACCTCTTTTTGGTTAACGTTAACAGCTTTTAAATGGACTCTACTTGTTTTAGCCAAGCCTCACGGGCTTTTAACGACTCTTTCAGTTCCGCTGCTTTTTGGGTTTCCCCATCCGCTTCAGCCTGGGTAATCTCTGCCTTGATCTGTTCAATCAGCGCTACCAATTGCCCGGCCATACCTTCGGCGCGTGCCTTAGTTTCAGGATTGGATTTACGCCAAATTTCTTCTTCCAGACCGCGCAAATGATCCTCTACCGCTCGCATCCGCCGCTCCACACGATCAATATCCGCGCGGGGCACATGCCCAATCTCGTCCCATTTTTCTTGCAGCGGACGCAACTTCGCTTTTAGTTCTTCCACATCAGTGAGCTCTTTAAGAGCCTCCGCTTTTACCAAAATGGCTTCTTTTTTCTGCAGATTCTCAGTTTCGAGGGCGCTCACCGCTTCGTTTTCAGCGTTACGAGCATCGAAGAATTTTTGCTGCGCGCGATGGAAACGCTGCCAGAGGGCGTCATCCTCGCGGCGCGAAGCCCTGCCAGCGTCCTTCCAGCGCTGCATCAATTCGCGGTACGCGCGGGAAGTTTCCCCCCAATTAGTAGAGCTAGAAAGCGCTTCGGCCTCGGTAATGAGTTTTTCTTTTACCGCTTTGGCCTGGGCTTGGGCAGCGTCTAGTTCGTTAAAGAAAACCCGCCGTTTCTTGTCAAAAGCTGAACGAGCCGCCGCGAAACGCTTCCACAGTTCATCTTCAATTGCGCGTTCAATCCGCGGCCCGGCCTGTTGCAGCCGTTTCCACTCATCTAACAAATCTCGTAGTTCTTGCCCAGATTGTTTCCACTGGGTGCGAGCAGAGTCTTGTCCGGCGATTTCCTCGGCTCTAGTTACTACTCTTTCACGGTTCTTACGGGACTCTTCTTTCGCTTCTGCCCGCTGCGTCGCTGCCTCTTCTTTGCGTTTATCTGCTTTTTCTTGTAGCTGAGCAACTTTATCGCGTAGAGCCGGAAGGTCACCCACCGCTGCCGGCTGGCTGACCTGCTCACGCAAGGACTTCATAGTCTGATCTATTTCACGCTCAGCAAGTTTAGGTAGCCGCTCGGCAAACAACGATATTTGGGCAGCTAAATCCAGGTAACGCCGCACATAAATATTTAACGGATTGGCGGGTATCTCTGCGGGGAACTGTCCAATCTGGCGTTCTTCTTCTCCGTCCTTAACCCACACGCGCCCTTCATCGTCAACACGCCCGAAGGGCAGCGCTGCGGAAAAGTCAGGGGTTTTTATCGGCGTTACCGATTTATTTTCCCGAGGTAGGTGAATCTTCCCCGGGGTCGGCACGGCTTTGGGCTTCGGAGCGATATCAGGCTGTTCAGTCACTAATTTTTTCCTTAAATCAGTCGAGGGCGGCTAGGTTTAGCCGCTTGCGCGCGGAGCTGGTTGCTCCCTAACCATATTATGCACTAGAGCACCTAAAGCACCAAGGGCGCACATACTTTAAGATGGATTTATGAGGATTGAAAAGTTTTATGCCCCTTTTTATTCGGAAAATCCCTATCTGCTTTTAGCTGAAGGCAGTACCCAGGCGCTGATAGTAGATCCCGGCCACGGAGCATTGGAGCAAATAGAACAGGAGCTATCACGCTTAGAAGTGACAGTAGCGGCGGTGCTTTGTACCCACGGTCACGCTGACCATATCTGGGATGCACACGCAGTAGCAGGAAAGGCTCCAGTCTATATTCCTGCCCCTGATGAATACCGTTTTCACCCTAATAAGCTGGATCCTCGCGAACGTGCGGAACATGAACTATCTCTTACCCCCTGGAAGGAACCGGAAAACCTGCAAGAGTTACCGAGTAAAGCTACCAGTGAAGGCTTAGAAATCGCGCCCGGAATTTTTATGCGAGCAGTACCCGCTCCAGGACATACCGAGGGTTCTACCCTGTTTCTTTTTGAAGCAGAAAAGCTCGACGGAAATCAGGCAGCAGAGGCGCAAACGATTTGGGATCAGTGGCTGATCGAATCTGGACAAGGAAAAGATACTGTTCAACACCTGGCTTTGTCGGGAGATGTAATCTTCGCGGGCTCGGTTGGCCGCACTGATCTTCCCGGTGGCGATTCCCAACAGATGCTGCACACTTTACGAACCTTGCAAAATGTAATTAACCCCGACACTCTACTACTTCCCGGACACGGCCCGGCTACAGTATTTGGGTTGGAAAAAGCCCATAACCCCTTCTTAGCCCAAGCACGCTATCAGGGATAATCGTTTTCCACAGTTCAAGCAGTTACCAATTTTCCTTGCGGGATTTTTTTGGTTTTTCCTCTGTCTCCTGTGAGCTGCAGGCTTAGGGAATGGAGACAATACTGGTCGACGCCCTAGAAAACCAAATTTTGCACGGTTCAGCGCGTTCCACCCTCACTCGCGTAAACCGCTTTACCTGTTGGCGGGACACTAACGCCGAGTTAATTGCCGAGCCAGTAACCTTATCCTCAATCTATGGCCGCGCCCTCTTCCTATCTCCCCTCGTACCCAAGGGTTGTTTCTTAACCGGGAATTCCGCCGCTTGGGTGTGGGCAGGGCAGACAATCCCTCCCGAAACCCTGTATATAGCGAGCGCACGCCGCCCTCTGCGCGCAGCAGATTCCCGCTTTTGGATTCACCTCGATATTTCCGCTAGACGCATGTTAACCGAACAGGGAATCAAAGCTCTGGGATCCAAGCGGGAAAGTAACCACCTTGCCATTTCCTCTAACGAAAAAACAGAGGGAGTTAACCAGACGGACTTCCTAAGTATAGGAAAAGTTAAGCTGCTTAGTCCCTGGGCGACCCTGCACTTTTGTAAAGACCACCCTAACCTTCCCGGAAGTGAAAGTTGGAACCCGAATCACCTCCTTACTTTGGCTAACCGCTTATTTTCGTAAAGTACGTGTGGTGCGATTAGCCGAAAACACTCCCGGAACCTTGCGTATATCGCTCAAAATGGTGTGTAAATAACGAGAATCTGCTACCTCAAAAGTGTAGCGGGAACTGGCAACTCGATCCGAGGAAGTGTTCATAGAGGCAGCCAAAATATTGGCGCGGTAATCAGAAAGCACCTTGGTAACATCGTTAATCAAGCCCTCGCGGTCTAGCGCCTGAATCTCGATTTCTACCTGGAATTTAGCGGTGGGATGTGCTGCCCACGAAACTTGCACCACCCGCTCGGGATGCGACATTAAGTTTTGGGCGTTAGAACACTCCGGGCGATGCACAGAAACCCCGTGTCCACGAGTAACGAAACCTACAATTTTATCTCCGGGGAGGGGGTTGCAACAGCGGGCAATCTTCGTCCAGATTTCCCCTTGCTTCATCCCTTCCACCTGAATACCGGTACCTTCGCTTCCGCCGAATGGACGGGATTCAACCTGCTCAGGAAGTACCGCTTCGGATAGAGTTTCTTCAGCTCCGTCCTCTCCCCCGGCGCTTTCCATTAGCTTGTCTACGACATTGGCAGCAGAAACATGATGAGATCCCACTGCCGCGTAGAGAGCAGAAATATCGGTATAACCCATCCCGGAAGCTAAGGCCGTCATGGTGTCATGGCTCATTAGCCGCTGCAATGGTAGGTTCTGTTTACGCATAAAGCTAGAAATCAGGTCTTGCCCAGCCTCTATCGCTTCTTCGCGTCGTTCTTTCGAGAACCAGGCCTTAATCTTGTTACGAGCCCGGGGACTCGCTACAAACTTTAGCCAATCGCGGGAAGGCCCCGAATTAGGGGAGCGGGAAGTTAATACCTCTACGCTGTCCCCATTTTCCAGTTGCGTATCTAAAGGAACCAGTTTGCCGCCAACTTTGGCTCCCACCGTACGGTTACCAACCTCGGTATGAACCGCATAGGCAAAATCAACTGGAGTGGATCCCGCCGGGAGATCTTTAACTTCGCCTGCCGGGGTAAACACATATACCCGGGAACCCGACATCTCATAGCGCAGCGAATCTAAAAATTCGCCGGGATCCTTGGTTTCTTTTTGCCAATCCACCAGTTGGCGCAACCAACCCATTTCGTCACTATCCGCCAATACGGTTTTATTGTCACCGGCAGATTTCGCATTAGGGTCTTCCTTATAGCGCCAGTGAGCAGCGATACCATACTCGGCACGGCGGTGCATTTCGCGGGTACGAATCTGGATTTCTACCGGTTTACCACCCGGCCCAACCACCGTAGTATGTAGAGACTGGTAAAGGTTGAATTTGGGCATTGCAATATAATCCTTGAAACGCCCGGGAATCGGATTCCAACGCGCATGCATTTCTCCCAGAACCGCATAACAGTCCCGAACACTTTCTACCAGTACCCGCACCCCAACCAGGTCATAAATATCATCAAAATCGCGCCCTCGTACAATCATCTTTTGGTATATCGAGTAGTGATGTTTCGGACGTCCGGTAACTTCTCCGGCAATCTTATTTACCCGTAAATCTTCTTTAATTATATCGATAACTTCCCGCAGGTATTTTTCGCGCTCCGGAGCTCGTTCATGCACTAAGTTATCGATTTCCTCATACAAATCCGGGTAAAGAGTTTTAAAAGCTAGATCTTCAAGTTCCCACTTAATAGTATTCATCCCTAAGCGATGCGCTAGAGGGGCAAAAATTTCCAGGGTTTCGCGTGCCTTATTTTGCGCCGATTTAGGGGAAACATATTTCCAGGTACGAGCATTATGAAGGCGGTCTCCAAGTTTTATTACCAACACCCGAATATCCCGGGACATGGAGATAATCATTTTGCGTACGGTCTCAGACTGAGCTGCCTGCCCATAGGTAACTTTATCCAGTTTAGTTACCCCATCTACCAGTAGCGCGATTTCTTCCCCGAAATCTGCAGTCAGCTGTTCGAGGGTATAGTCAGTGTCTTCCACCGTGTCATGGAGTAGTGCCGCCGCTAAGGTAGTGCTGGTCATCCCAATTTCCGCCAGGATAGTGGCCACCGCTACCGGGTGGGTAATATAGGGCTCCCCAGATTTGCGAAACTGACCCTCATGGCAGCGCGAGGCAGTCTGATATGCACGCTCAATCAGCGAAATATCCGCTTTAGGGTGATTAGCTCTAAGCGCCCGTACCAGAGCCTGAATATGGGGATCAATATTCTTAGAACGCCCCGTTAACCAGGCTAAGGACGCACGCACCCGGGAGGACGGAACCGCATTAGTGCCCTCATCGGGAGTGATAGAACTCATGACTCTAGTTTAGTGATCCACCAATCATTTCCCCAAGTTTCCAGCTAGAAATAGCATTAGCCCTAACTAACGGTACTCAAATAGGTTAGATCTCAGTCAAAGCTTCACACTCGATGTCGCCAATATGAGCGCGCCCATCTAGTTCTTGTAATTCCATAAGGACACACACTGATTCCACTATGGCGCCCGCGCGTTTAATTAACGCTGCCGAAGCATTGACAGTACCCCCGGTAGCTAACACGTCGTCCAGTACCAAAACCCGCGCGCCCTTGGCAATCGAATCCGGCTGTAGTTCCATCCGGGATTTCCCGTACTCAAGCCCGTAGTCAATTCCAATTACCGGACCGGGAAGTTTCCCGGCTTTACGGATCATCAAGGTGCCCAGTCCCAGTTCAACCGCTACCGGAGCTGCAATCAGAAAACCGCGAGACTCTAGACCGGCAACCAAATCAACTCGATCCCGATAAAAGTCAGCCAAACCCTTCACCAACTGGGAAAAAGCTTTCCCATTAGCCAGTAACGGGGAAATATCCCGGAATAGTACCCCACTTTGGGGAAAATCCGGTACGTCGCGCAGGTTATCGCGAATAATTTTCCCGAGCGGTGCAAGTTTAGGATTTATCATCGCTTGCTCCTAGGAGTCCGTTTAGGTTGTGCCTGTTGTCCCTGGTGATGTCCAGATTTAAGGGGTTGTGCAACCCGGGACAGCTCCGGGGTCTTCCCCGCTACTTGGTCACTACCTCCCGCGCGGCGCTCCATAACTTTTTGGGTGTGACTTGAAATCTTTGCGGTACGAGAACGCAACAGCATCAGCATTGAGGGCGCAATCAAAATCGAGGATAGAGTACCCGCAATCATACCCACGAATAGCGCTAGCGAGATATCTCGCAAGGTGCCGCCGCCCAGAGTTATCCAGGAAATCAGCAAAATCGAGGTAACCGGCAAAAGAGCCACTACCGAGGTGTTAATTGAGCGCACCAGGGTCTGGTTAATCGCCAGGTTAACAATCTCGCCGTAGGTTGAGCGAGTTTGTTGTTCGAAATCAACCGAGAGTTCGCGCACCTTGTCAAAGACCACCACCGTGTCATAGAGGGAGTACCCCAAGATAGTGAGTACCCCAATAATAGTCGCCGGAGAAATCTCTACCCGAGTCAGCGCCAAAACTAGGCCGGTTATTAGCACGTCATGGCAAAGCGCGAACAATGCCGAAAATGCCATCGTCCAGGTTTTAAAATATGCCCACAACATCAGCGCCACTAGAATGAAGAAAATCACCAGTGACTGTAGCGCTTTGAAAGTCACATCTGCACCCCAAGACGGGCCAATAGTGGTCGCCGCAACTTTCGCCTCTGGTAAGTTATAGGCTTTTGCCAATTGCGTGACTACCTGACGTTTCGCATTAGTATCCAGGGAAACCGATTGTACGCGTACCGAGGAGGCTCCCACCGAGTTGACCGAAGAACCTTTCAGTTTAGGATTGGTGTTTACGATCTTGCGGGCAGGTGCCTGATCGCGTCCGGTGACGGAAGAAATCGTGAATTCTGTTCCGCCCTTGAAGTCAATCGAACGTTCTAATCCCAGTACTGACATGGCTAATACCGAAATCAACATTAACGTGGCGCCAGCCATCAATAAGTACTTGCGGTTATCAATGAACTTATAGGACTTGCGACCGGAATAAAGGGCATTGCCCCAACTAGCGAAACTCACTTTTCATCCTCCTGATCCGTCCCAGATACTGACGCCAGCGCTTCTGAAACAGCATCATCCTCGCTGGAATCTGATTTTGCCTCCAGGTGGTCATCCCCCGCCTGTTCCGCGGTTCCCTGGGAAGCAGTTTTGTACACAGAGCGAATTTTCCGCACCTTACCAGCACCTACATACCGATAGGTTCCACGTTGCGCCCCCAGATGCTCTGGATCTAGACCGGAAAGCTTATGTCCTTCGCCGAAGAACTTAAAGCGCAGCAGCCAGACCATCATTGGGTGGGTGAAGATGAAGATCAATGCCAGGTCGATCAAAGTGGTGACCCCTAGGGTGAAAGCAAAACCTTGCACCCCGCCCACCGCTAGGAAGTAAAGAACACAGGCAGCCAGTACATTTACCAAGTCCGAGGTAACGATAGTGCGTTTTGCCCGATCCCAACCTACGCTCACTGCACTAGCGAGAGCTTTCCCATCACGAACCTCATCGCGAATCCTCTCGAAGTAGATAATGAAGGAGTCTGCGGTAGTCCCGATAGAGACAATCACGCCCGCAATGCCGGCTAGCGAGAGGCGGTAACCCATCGACCAGGAAAGTAAAGTCAATACCAGATACAGGATTACCCCGGCACTCACCAGGGAGCCCACTGCCACGACTGCTAGTCCGCGGTATTGCCAAATCAGGTAGAACACTACCAAAATCAACCCGATAATACCGGCAATAACGCCATATCGTAACTGGTCAGCGCCTAATGTTGCCGATACTTGTTGCTCGGATTGTACATCGAAGTTAAGCGGTAGAGAGCCAAACTTTAACTGGTTAGCCAAAGCGGTAGAGGAAGAACGAGTAAATGAGCCAGAGATTTCGGCCTTACCATTAGTGATTGCATTGTTTACTCCCGGAGCCGATACCACCAGCCCATCGAGTACAATCGCGAAGCGGTTTTTATCATTCTTCTGCCCCGGAGGTAAACCATTTTCACCCGCGACCGGTTTATCCCGGAATTTGAAGAGCCGGGTAGTGGTGTTTCCAAACTGAGTGGCACCCTGTTTATCAAAAGCCAGGTTGACAACCCACTGTCCCGTGGATTGTCCAGATGCGCCGGTTCCCATCCCGGATTCTGCGGAAGAAATCCGTGCCCCAGAGACTTCCGCCGGAGAAAGAATGTATTTTTCGTGCCCTTCATTAGAACAGGCCACCAAGGGTTTCTTGACATCACCCGAGGAGCCACCTTCCCGGGAGCTCTTTTGCTGACAATCTTTTGCGTAGAACTCCTCGAGAACTTTTTCGGTTATCCAAGCATCATCCGAGTTATCTTGCGGTTGGCTGAGCGGCTGATCGCTGATCTTGCCGTCATGATTCAAATCAGCCATCTGCTTAGCGAACGCCTGCGGGTCGATATTCGTCTTTGGAGATGCTTTCTTCCCCGATTTTTGCTGCTCCGCCTGCTGTACCATCAGCGATTGCGGAACTCCTGGAGCAGAGCGCAGTACCGAACGGAAATACAACTCGGCTGACTGACGTACCAAGTCCAAAGTTTCTTTCGAGGGGTTACCTGGCAATGCAACTAGAATATTGGAGTTTCCCTGGGAGGTAATCTCGGCCTCTGATACCCCCGAGGCATCGATACGCTGACGAATTACCTCGATTGCCTGCGTTATATCTTCCGCAGTAACCGCACGTTTCGCCCCCGAAGCTGCGTTACCTTTCGGAGTAAGAATCAGCTGCGTACCGCCTTCCAAATCCAAAGCCAAAGAGGGGGTAGGCTTTGCTTTCTTAGTGAGCACCCCTACCAGTAAGGTTCCAGCAAGAGCCAGTACAAGTACCAGGAAAACCGCCAGTGTACGTCCGGCGTGATATTTTTTCTTCGCCAATGTTGTTCTTTCCGTTATCTACGGTGATTTTTCTTCGCTTAGTTGTTCTTTTCGCCCGAATCGCTGTCTTCAGAGGCAGAATCCTCTGTTTCCCCAGCAGGATTTTCATCCCCTTTAGCGTCTTCTTTTAGATCTTCTGTGGGCTGGTTATCTTCCCCGTTTGCACCTACGTGATCTGTGGTGCTGTCACCGGCAGATTCCGTATCGGGGGCAAACGGAGGGTTACCTACGCTGACGATTGCTCGAGTAGTCCACAGCGTCTCGGTTCCGTCCGAAGTCTCTAGCACGATTACATCGCCATCGGTTTCAACATAGCGACCGTAAAAACCAGAGGTAGTCATTACCCAAGCTCCGGGCACCATCTCTTTGGCTAGCTTATCGCGCTGCTCCGCCTGCCGCTTCTTGGCGTTGCGTGAAGAAAAAAGCATCATCACTAGAAACGCAGCGATAACCGCCAAAAGTAACCCACTACCCATTATCAACCTTCCAATCTAAAATTCTTAACCTTAATGATTCTAAGCGTTAAAGCACGTCTGTTGCATCTTTCACGCCCGTATTTGGCCGCTTTTGTGACCAGTAGCCCCTGATTCGCCGTCGCTTAACTCAAACAGGGAGGCTTCACCGTCAGCAAATGGCGGCTTTAACCCCAAATGCGCGAAAGCATTAGGAGTGGCAATTCGCCCTCGAGGAGTGCGGGCAATAAACCCCTGACGCACCAGATAAGGTTCCGAAACAGTTTCTACCGTTTCTGGTTCCTCCCCCACCGATACTGCCAAAGTGGTCAGACCTACCGGCCCGCCAGCAAACCGCTCACATAGCGCCTGTAAAACTGAGCGATCCAGTCGATCCAATCCCGCCGGATCAACTTCAAACAGGTCAAGAGCGGCTTTGGCAGCTTCTAATGAAAGATTCCCATTCCCGTGCACCTGCGCATAGTCGATAACCCTGCGTAGCAACCGGTTAGCAATGCGGGGAGTTCCCCGTGAGCGCGCCGCCATTTCCGCCGCTGCCTGCGGATCCAATTCCGCTTCCATCAGTCGGGCGGAACGAGTTAAGACTTGGCGCAATTCCTGGGGACTGTAATAATCCAAATGCGCGGTAAAGCCAAAGCGATCCCGCAAAGGTGCAGGTAGTAATCCTGAGCGGGTGGTTGCCCCCACTACGGTAAATGGGGGCAAGGTCAAAGGAATCGAGGTTGCACCCGGGCCTTTTCCTACCACCACGTCTACGCGAAAATCTTCCATCGCCAGGTAAAGCATTTCTTCCGCGGTGCGAGCTAAACGGTGAATCTCGTCAATAAACAGTACGTCCCCCTCTTGCAGGGCAGAAAGTATTGCCGCTAAATCCCCAGCATGTTGAATCGCCGGGCCAGAGGTAAGCCGCAGCGAAGTTCCGGTTTCATGAGCGATAATCATCGCCAAAGTGGTTTTACCCAATCCGGGGGGACCAGCCAAAAGTACGTGGTCAGGGGTGGTACCTCGCCCGATTGCGGCCTTTAGCACCAGATTAAGTTGGCGGCGAATTTTTTCTTGTCCCACAAAAGAATCTAAGTCTTTCGGGCGCAGCGCCGCTTCCGCTGCCCGCTCAACTTCATCAGCTCCCGGCCCCACCGGAGAGCTAATCGCCCACTCGTTAGTTTCTTCCACTACGTTCCCCTATGCGTGATGTTTCCCTAACAATTGTAAGGCTGCACGCAAAAGTTCGGGAACCTGCGCCTGCGGGTTAGCTTCGGCCGCCTCTTTCACAGCCTTTTGCGCCAGCGGAGTTCGCCACCCTAGCTGTTCAAGCGCATGGCAAACTTCTTCGCGTCCGGCGCTGCCGATCCCGCCACTAGCCTCGGCCTGTTCCCCAGCAGGCTCTCCTAGCTTATCCCCGATTTCCACTAGGATGCGTTGCGCCGATTTCTTACCTACCCCCGGAATTTGAGTAAGCGCCGCCAGGTCACCTTGGGATACTGCTGCCCGTAGCTCATAGGGGCTAAACACTGCGAGGGCGGCTAGCGCCAGCTTGGGGCCGATTCCAGAAATGGTGATTAGGGTGGAGAAAATATCGCGTTCATCGCGCCCCGCAAAACCGAAAAGCAGCCAAGCATCTTCGCGCACCACCAGGTGAGTAAGTATCTTGACTTCTTTGCCGACTTCCAAGGTGGACAAGGTAGCGGGGGTAGCGAAAAAACTATAGCCCACGCCCGCCACGTCAATAGTGGCTCGGTCTAGTCTTACTTCCTCGATAGTTCCCGATAAATGCGCAATCATATAGAATCTCCGCTAACTGGCTACTGGTTATAAAGGCTATCCTACTTGCTCTTATTTCGCCTAAGTCGCGGATCTACCGCTCCGGTGCGCCGACTTGTAGCCTGCGCCTGCGCCCACACCTTTTGGGCACTAGTAAGATTTCCCCTCGCAGATATCTTGCCCGAAAGTGAAACATTAACGGTTCCATCTCGGCTTGCTCCTTGCAAGCCATCGCGCCGCCACCCATGACAAATCGCGATGGCTAATGCATCCGCGGCATCAGCGGGACGCACCACTTTTTCCATCCGTAAAATCCGTTGCACCATGTGCTGCACCTGGGCTTTATTAGCTACCCCGGATCCAGTAACCGCAGCTTTCACTTCCGAAGGAGTATGGATGGCGAGCGGCAGTTTATGCGCAGCCGCCTCGGTCATTGCCACTCCCATTACCCACATGGTGGAGGTAACTGACTGGACATTATCTTGAGCGAACACCCGCTCGATTGACATTACATCTGGTTGGTGCGCTTCGATAGCGGCTGCAATGCGGCGACGGATTTTATCGAGGCGAAAATGGGACGCCATATTTTGCGGAGATCGAGCGACCTCGACATGCACCAGCTGGGCGCGCCGCTGCGAATCCATATCAACGACTCCAATTCCGCAGCGGGTAAGACCGGGATCAATTCCTATAATCCGCAAAAAATTTTGCCTATTCTTCTTCCTCGTATTGCTGTTGCACCTCGGGGGTAACCGATAGATTAGTGAACACGTCCTGCACATCATCGCTATCTTCTAGAGCATCAATGAGGCGCATCACCTGGCGATACTTAGCTAAATCTAGCTCAGCCGCAGTCGTAGCCTGCCACTGAGACTCAGCCGAATCGTAGTCAATACCGGCTTCTTGCAAAGCCTTGCGCACCTCTACCAGGTTTGTGGGGTCACAAACAACAGTAAAGGTCTCTGCGCCCTCTTCTACTTCCTCGGCCCCTGCGTCCAGGACTGCCATCAAAATGGTGTCCTCGTCTATGCCTTCCGCTTTAGGTACTTCAATCGCTCCCACCCGGTTAAACAGGTAAGAAACGGAACCGGGATCAGCAAGGTTACCACCGTTCTTACTGAAGGCAGTCCGCACATCGGCAGCAGCACGATTCTTGTTATCAGTCAGGCACTCAACCAGCATTGCGACCCCGCCAGGACCGTAACCTTCGTAAGAAATGGTTTGCCAGTCGGCTCCCCCAGCTTCGGCTCCGGAGCCACGTGCAACCGCCCGCTTAATGTTATCGGCCGGTACCGAGTTCTTCTTAGCTTTTTGGATCGCGTCAAATAGAGTGGGATTTCCAGCAGGATCACCACCACCAGTACGGGCTGCTACCTCTATATTTTTAATCAAACGGGCAAAAAGTTTACCCCGTTTAGCGTCGATTGCCGCTTTCTTATGTTTGGTGGTAGCCCACTTTGAGTGACCCGACATTCGCTCTCCTTAATTCCGCTCGCGCAATTAGTTTTCAAAATACAAGCCGATTTTAACGCCTTTGCGCCCTCATCGTCTAAATAGCCTTAATCGTAGACGGTGCGGCAGTTTCCATCCCAAGTTTGAGCCCAGTGCGGAGCTAATTCCCACAGGCAGTTAGGGTAAATAGTTTCCCGCTCAGCTAAGTTCACAAGCTCCGTAAGGGAAATCCAGCGGATGTCCTCTAAAAGCTGCTTTTCCGAGGGCGTCCACTTGGCCGGAAAAACCCGAGGCGCATCCGCGTTCATCCGCACTAAAAAATAGTGTTCAGCCTGGATAGCCCACAGTTTACGAAATTTAAGCAAAGATTCCCGGTAAAGCACCGGCCCCTGCATCTCTTCCAGAGGCAAACTAATCC
Source organism: Varibaculum vaginae (assembly GCF_900604285.1). Taxonomy (GTDB): domain Bacteria; phylum Actinomycetota; class Actinomycetes; order Actinomycetales; family Actinomycetaceae; genus Varibaculum; species Varibaculum vaginae. The sequence goes on along the minus strand of NZ_UWNY01000003.1, from coordinate 90,842 downwards.
CGGTTTCCTCTTTAAACTCACGCTGAGCCGCCTGTTTGGGAGATTCGCCTCCTTTAATACCTCCTCCGGGAGTAAACCACCAGCAATGAGTGGAATCAGAAAAATCATGACCTTTGATTAACAGGATGCGCTGGCATCTATCGAAGGCGATAATGCGGGCAGCGTGACGACCCGGGTAGCCATCTTGATCGACTAGCCAATCAGAACCAAGTAGATTTTCTCCGGCAGGTGGAAAAGGGTTCGGGAGCGGTCGCGGCACCTGAAAACCGGAATTCAATTTAGGCTCGCCCCATTCGATAGGCACCCACCGGAGCACTAGCCCGAGCAAAATCCGTTCGGGATTGTAGTAACTTCTTAACCGCCTCCTGGTTTTCTTTTTGCACACTGGCGGATAACCCCCGATGAGAACTGGATACATAGTTCAATGCCAGGACGGTACAAGCCTGTTGGAAAGCTGATAACGCCCGGCGAGCAGCAGGGGAAATAGTGCGTGCCGATTTACGGGCACGTCGCCGCCCGGAAAGAGAACACAGCATTTGCGCTTCTCGTACGTCAATCCAACCAGCCGCAATATAAGCTTGGAGTCCATTTTCTATCGCATTGCGTTGCCGCACTGAAACCACCAGGTTAATGGCTAGCCAAGTAATGAACATCGGCCCCCAAAAAAACAGGTAGGATACCAGGAAAAGCAAGGCAGAATAGGTGGCAAGTCCGTTCCAGGCGGCGTGTAGGCAAATGGCGGAAATCAGTCCGGAAACTGGAAGCACGATGCGCATTTTGGGGGAAGCCACCCGAGTAAGCGCCATCCCTAAAGCCAGACCAAAAACCGAAGTGTAGACGGTATGCCCAAAGGGACCGAGCATCGCCCGCATAAAGAAAACTACCGGAAGCTGTTCATAAAAACGTGCAAAGTAAAGCACATTTTCCGTGAAAGCAAAGCCCGCGGCCAAGATTCCCGCAATCACCACCCCGTCTAGGGGACTTTTCACCGAACGCCGCCGTGCCAACATCAGGATTAGCACTCCGCTGCCCTTGAGAGATTCCTCAACTATAGGAGCCACTATGGTGGCCAAAACGCCGAAAGACTGGAAGGGAGTGGGGCCAAAATCTACTGATTGCAGTGCTTTCCCAGAAAAAGTATTTAACGCCAAGGCACAAGCTGAAGCAATCCCCGCTCCCCAAAGAAAGGCCGCTACCAGCAGCCACCACGGTTTTGGTGCCCAACGATCTAACCAAACCATCACGATTACCACGATCGCCATGGGCAACAGCGCCGCCATCACCGCCCCAATCGTGGTGGTAACTGATTCTTCCGCAGAAATAAACAGCGCGAAATAGCTAAGACCGCCCCCCGCTGCTACCAGACACAATACCTCTAGCCAGGGGAACGATCTCATCCGGGAACGGCGCGAAGTTTTTTCTGCTCCCGGATCTACCAGCAGTGGCTGCGAAGATACCCGCTGAGAAATTGCCGGATGCGGGATCAGCGGATCTACCGGCAAGCTAAGAGCATCAAAACTGTAATCCTGCACTAGTTGTTGGGGAAGCTGCTGAAAGTTGGGCACAGGATTAGGTTGGGCGAGCTCCGCGGGCGAATATGCCGGATTCATCTGGCTCACCTATTTCTCCTTTGCTGGGCTGACTCCAGTTTAACCGGGGAAGTAATTTTTTTCTTATTGACATAAGCAAAACAAAATAACTGCCGTTATAGCTTGTTCTCCTGTTTTTGTTCCCGGCAACGTTCATAAACCGCTAAAACTTGGTCAGTGATCACCGGCCAGTCATAACGTTTTGCTCCCTGATGTCCCTGCCGAGCCAGATGGGCGGCTGCTTCCCGATTCTCACAAACTGCAATCAGGTTTTCAGCCAGTGAGTTCACATCCTCGGAAGTAAAAATTTTACCGAGCCGGCCTTGCTCTAGTACCGCAGAAAAGGCAGGGATAGAGGACGCGACTACCAGACAGTTAGCTGCCATCGCCTCTACCAGCACAATCCCAAAGGATTCCCCTCCAGTTTGGGGCGCAATATAGGCGGTTGCAGAACTAAACAACGCAATTTTCTCTGCTTCACTGAGAGCGCCTAAAAACTCTACGTTTTTCCCGTAAGATGCTAAGTTAGCCCGTGCGCGACTGGCACTTCCTGGCCCTGCGATTAAAAACCGTGCCTGGGGATAGGCCGATAAAACCAGAGGAATTGCTTCAACCAGGAGTGCTAATCCTTTGCGGGGTTCATCGAGGCGCCCTAAAAAACAGAAAACTGGCGACTCTTCGCTCTGTTGCCATTTAGGACTGGGAGTCGCCTGCGCGAAAGTCTGATAATCCACTCCGTTAGGGATAACGGTAGCATCCCCTCCCTGGTAACGTTGCAAGGTACGCCGCGCTTCCTCAGAGACTGCGATTTGTGCGCTGAGTCTTTCTTTTACCGACTGCACCACCGGTTTGCCCAAAGTGTAGAGCAGAGACCTTTCGACAGCCGCGTGAAAAGTACCCACCACCGGGCAACGCGCATGTTGCAGGGCAATTAGAGACACCGAAGGAGTGACTGGTTCATGCACATGCAAAATATCAAAATCACTGCTGGTCACCCATTGACGCGTGCGGGCTGCTACCCGAGGCCCAAACGCCAGGCGGGCAACAGAACCGTTATAGGGAATGGCGAAAGTTTTCCCCGCATTTATAAATCCCTCCTCACTATAGTCCGTTTCTACCGGGGCAAATACTGAAACTTCGTGGCCGCGCCGCCGCAGTTCCTCCGCCTGATCCCGTACGTGAAACTGAACCCCGCCCGGTACATCGTAGGCGTAGGGGCAGACAATCCCAATTCTCACCGCTGCCCCTCCTTTCGACTACGCCGGCGTGCCCGCGCTAAGCGCTCTGGATCAAGATCAGCAAGAAATAATTTTTGCAGCATAAACCAAGATTGAGGTGATTCCAAAATTATCTCCCCGACTTTCTGCGCCCAATCCCTGGTCATAGTTTCTACCTTATCGGGCTTTACCGGGCCAGCAAGGTTAATCACTATCCCCCAGCGAGAGCGCGCCGCCCTCCGCCGAGCATCTCCTAGCTTCTCTAAAGCGATATGCCCACAATAAAGGGGAGCATTGATTCTCTGGGCGAGAGCAACTGGTCCCGCTGCTACCAGCGCTTTTGAATTGCCCAGGGTAACTTCTATCCCGCTGCCAGTAATATCGCGGTCAGCGAGTAGCGGAATCAGATAGCGTTCTTCCTTTGCAGCTGCTACCAGGTTAGCGAAAGGTTTTTCACCCTTTTCTACTGCGATTATCCGCATATTTGCTTGTTGCCGTACCTGGCTAAACGCCTGGAACAAGGCTTCGGGTTTAACTCTTTCCGCCACGGTAAGTACCGGTAAGGCTTCTTTACTGGCAAAGTAACCAGCAAGATCCCAGTTTCCCGAATGGGTAAGCGCTAAGCACACATTCCCACGCGCGCAATCTTGCATAAAGGTATTCCGATCACCCTTAATCCGCACTCGAGCCAAAATCTGAGAGTTGGAAAATCTCCCCAAAAGGGCAGTCTCTGAAAATAACCGCATATAGCCCTTGAGACCGCTACGCACCGTTTTTTCGATACGGCGTTCCGGAATCCCTAAATATCGCAGATTTTTCCGATATTGCTTCGCTCCCGAAGTATCTATCCAGTAGAGCACTTCCCCAAGCAGACTTCCCATGCCTTGAGCCAAGGCCAGCGGTAGATAGGAAACTAATTTTAATCCAGTTCGTGCCAGACTAGTGCTAGAAAATAACTCAATATTCACTTATTTAAGGTGCTTTCTGACATAAATAATTCTTTGCACCACAGTCACGAAACTAGCGAACGCCACCCAGGACAGAGCCACTGAAAAACAAATAAGCGGCGCTCCCAGATCGGTTATACCTGCCCCCACCAGGGCTACCACCAGACGATCGGTCCGCTCCCCAATCCCTACTTTAGCGACTACCCCGAAGGCTTCACCACGAGCACGCACATAGGGAACCGCTGCCGCTCCCACTAGAGCGCAAATAGCAGCGATAATGGTAGCGGTGCGAATCCCTCCCGGTACAAGGCCGGTGATTGCCCAATAAAGCAAGGAACCAAAAATCGCGCCATCAGCCAAGCGATCAAGAGAAGAATCTAAAAAGGCTCCAAACTCGCTAGTTTGATTGGTAAAGCGCGCAAGCACCCCATCTAAAGAATCTGCAAAGGCAGTGACCCCAATCAAAACCGCGCCAAGAGCCAAGTAACCACGCGCCAACAAACCGATAGCGAGTGCCATATTGATAATGGTGCCAGCAACAGTGACCATATTAGGGGTTACCCCCGCTTTAGCCAGTAGCTTCGCGGGGAGAGTAAAAACAGCGCGGGCTAACCCCCGTCCATGGTTTCCTAGCATTATTTATCCTTGCCAACCAGTTGCTAGTTGCTCGCGAGCCTGTCCCAAAAGTTGCGGCACCGCTTTACAGCGGGCGATCAGCGGAAAGAAATTCGCATCCCCTGCCCAACGGGGAACAATATGTTGGTGCAAGTGACCTGCGATACCTGCTCCGGCAACTTCGCCTTGGTTCATCCCCAGGTTGAATCCCGCAGGGCTAGCCACCTGCTTGAGGGTTCTAATTGCCTTCGCGGTTACTTCCCCAAATTCGGCGCGCTCATCCTCGTCCAGGTCAATGTATTCGGATACGTGCCGGTAGGGACAGATCAACATATGCCCCGAGTTATAGGGGAAGAGGTTCATGAGGGCGAAAACTTTTTCTCCCCGATAAACAATCAGGGCGTCCTCGTCGCTACGGGCAGGGGCAGCACAAAATGGACAGTCTTCGCTTTTCTTGGTGGCTGGACGGGCCTCGCCAGAAATATAGACCTGACGGTGGGGAGTCCACAGGCGCTGGAAGGCGTCGGGAACTCCCCCGAAGCAGCGAGAATCTTCGGTCGGTAGCGCGTTAGAATCCGGCGAGGTCATCAGCTATTTCCGTTCTGCGATCGCCGCAACGACCTTGGCGATAGCCTCTTTTATCGGCACCCCGTTTTCTTGACTACCATCCCGGTAACGGAACGAGACTGCCCCCGCCTCGGCGTCCTCTCCCCCGGCAATCAGGGTAAAGGGAATTTTATCTTTGGAGGCGTTACGGATTTTCTTGCCAAACCGATCATCGGAGGTATCGACTTCTACCCGCACCCCTTGCTTGCGCAGTTGGGAGGCAACCTCGAACAGGTAGTCATTAAAGGCTTCGGCTACCGGTACGCAACGTACCTGAACAGGTGCCAGCCACGCAGGGAAAGCTCCTGCGTAGTGTTCCAGCAGCACCCCGAAGAAACGCTCAATAGAACCAAAAAGGGCGCGGTGAATCATGACGGGACGCTGGTGGGAACCATCGGCAGCCGTATAGGTAAGGTCGAAACGTTCTGGCAGATTAAAGTCCAACTGGATCGTAGACATTTGCCAGGTGCGCCCAATCGCATCCTTGGCCTGAACCGAGATTTTTGGCCCGTAGAAGGCGGCTCCGCCCGGATCTGGTACCAGTTTTAGTCCGGAAGCAGTAGCTACTTCCTCTAGAGTACGGGTAGCTTCTTCCCAGGTGTCATCGTCGCCTACGAACTTAGCGGGATTCTTGGTGGAGAGCTCTAGGTAGAAATCCTCGAGCCCGAAATCTTTTAACAGATCGAGAACGAAAGTTAGCAGACTGGCCAGCTCATCGCGCATCTGTTCCCGGGTGCAGTAGATGTGGGAATCATCTTGAGTGAATCCGCGGGCGCGGGTGAGTCCATGTACTACTCCGGATTTTTCGTAACGATACACGGTACCGAATTCGAAAAGACGCAGTGGCAATTCGCGGTAGGAGCGTCCTTTGGAAGCAAAAATTAAGTTGTGCATGGGGCAGTTCATGGGTTTCAGGTAATAGTCTTGCCCCTGCTTGGTGATATTTCCGGCCTGGTCACGCTCTTCGTCCAAGTGCATAGGCGGATACATACCGTCTGCATACCAATCCAGGTGACCAGAAGTTTTGAATAGGTCAGCTTTGGTGATGTGTGGACTGTAAACAAAGGAATATCCGGATTCAATATGCCGCTTGCGGGAGTATTCTTCCATTTCGTTGCGGATAATTGCCCCTTTGGGGTGAAATACCGGCAGGCCGGAGCCGATCTCGTCCGGGAAGGAGAACAAATCAAGTTCGCGACCTAGTTTGCGATGATCGCGCCGCTCAGCCTCACGCATACGGGTTTGATAGGCAACTAAATCATCTTTGCTGGCCCAAGCAGTACCGTAGATGCGTTGGAGGTGATCATTAGCTTGATCACCCTTCCAATAGGCAGCTGAAGACTTGGTCAGGGCGAAACCGTTACCAATATAGCGAGTATTAGGCACATGCGGGCCGCGGCACAGATCCTTCCAGGCACACTCGCCGGAACGCTCAACATTGTCATAAATGGTTAGGGTTCCCGCTCCCACTTCTACGCTGGCACCTTCGGCTTCGTCTGGGCCGTGACCTTTGGATTCGATCAGTTCCAATTTGTAGGGCTGATCGGCGAGTTCACGCCGGGCTTCATCATCACTTACTTCTCGCCGCACAAAACGTTGCCCGCTTTTCACGATTTTCTTCATCCGTTTTTCCAGGTCTTTTAAAAGCTCGGGAGTAACCGGATCTATATTGCCGAAATCATAGTAAAAACCGTCAGTAATATAGGGCCCTACCCCCAGGTTGGCATCGGGGTAAACCTGCTGCACCGCTTGGGCTAGCACATGAGTGGCGGAGTGACGAATAATCTCTAGCCCGGCTTCGCTATCAGCAGTAATCGGTTCTACCTGCGCACCCTCGGGCAAGGTACGCGCTAAATCCCAAGGCTGCCCATCTACGTTCATCGCCACGATAGTGCGATCTTTGCCCCATAGATCAAGGCCGGTGCATGTGGCAGCTACCTCTTTAGTTTCTCCTGCAATCTGGACATTGATTAGCCCTGCTGCCTGTGCTGCCACGTTTGATCCTCCTAGTTACGGATTAAGTTGTTACCTGGCTATTCTACCTGTGAGCTCATTGCGATTAAAATGAAGCCGTTTCTACTTACCCTACTAGCGGAGGGCAGTTTTACGCTCGTTGGTCGATATGCGCCCAGTCCCACTGGCGCTTTGCATTTGGGAAATCTCCGTACTGCCTTGATTGGGTGGACACTAGCTCGGCAAAGCGCCGGTCGTTTCGTACTGCGTTTTGAGGATTTAGATGCCCGTTCCCGTGCGCCTTTCCGCGACCTGCAGCTGGCAGATTTAACCGCCCTTGGGATTGATTGGGATGGAGATCCTTTGGTGCAGTCTAACTGCCGTAGCCGCTACGAGGAGGCGTTCGCCCAGCTTAAAGCGGCGGGTCTAGTTTATGAATGTTACTGTTCGCGTCGGGAGCTATCGCAAATCGCTTCGGCTCCGCATACTCCTCCGGGGGCATATCCGGGTTATTGCCGCGATCTCACTCCGGCTGAGCGCGCGAGAAAGCGGGAAGAATTAGCGGCAAAAGGGCGTGGCCCCGCTTTTCGCCTGCGCACTGACCAGCAAACTTTGACCTTCATAGATGCGGTTTACGGGACGCAAACTGGCGTGGTTGATGATTTTGTGCTGCGCCGCTCCGATGGGGTTTTTTCTTATAATTTTGTTTGTGTCGTTGATGATGCTTATCAAGGGGTAACCCAGGTGTGCCGCGGCCGGGACCTTCTATCGTCGGTTGCCCGGCAAAACTACTTGCATCAGCTATTGGGGTCTACCCCGCCCTCTTGGGTGCATGTTCCTTTAGTGCTTAATCAGAGGGGTGAGCGCTTGGCTAAACGCGATGGGGTGGTTACTTTGGCTAAACTTGGCCAAAGCGGGGTGACTAACGCTGAGATCTTGGGGCTTCTTTCTAGCTCCCTAGGATTTCCCCCGGTGGAAACGGCTAGCGAGTTCTGCCAGCAGTTTGACCTATCGAAAATGAGCCGAGAAGATTGGCGTTACCTGCCTCCGCGTTAGCAAGGAAATGATTCAGGAAGAGAAAACCTGCTGGATGCCTTGCTCGCGCATGATCTGTTTCGCTGCCTCCACCTGCTCTTTAGTGGGCACGGGGGTATCCTCTAGCCGGTAGTCCAACCCTAGATTTTCCCATTTGTCCCGAGCCATCTGATGGAACGGTAAAATCTCTAGCCGTTCCAGATTCGGCCAGCGTCGGGCAATCTGCGCAACTTTCGCAATATTTCTCGGGTTATCAGTTAGGCCAGGAACCAACACGAAACGCACCCACACCGGAACATTGGCTTCAGCGAGACGATCTCCAAAAGTGATCGTAGGGGCAAGGGCACGTCCGGTCACTTGGTGATAGGTGGATTCATCTCCACTTTTAACATCCAGAAGCACTAAATCTAGATTCTCAAGATCAGCATCAGTCAGGTTAGCACCTAAGAATCCCGAAGTGTCGAGGCAAGTGTGGATACCTTCCTGGTGACACAAACGCAGCAAATTTCGCACGAAATTTACTTGCATCAACGCTTCGCCCCCAGAAATAGTGAGCCCCCCTCCAGTGACCTTAAAAATTGTGCGATAGCGTTTAACCAGATTGAAAACGTCGGTAAGGGTGATGGCATGTCCTGAACGCATTTGGAAAGTATCCGGGTTGTGACAGTACTGGCAACGCAACGGACAACCAGATAAGAATAGGGTCATCCGGGTACCGGGGCCATCGACGGCAGTTACCAGTTCCCAGGAATGTACCGATGCTAGCTGTCCTTCGCGGACAGCCTGGTTATGCTGGAGGTGACTCATCTGCGGAGCTTCTTTCAACGCCCCTAATCCGGAGTGCCGCGTACGAGGAACCTGGTCTTCTAATGGCTCGGGCGCGTACTCCCCGGTAATCCCATCAGCACCGACACTAAATTTTTCGGTACCGCCAGTTATCTCCATTAACTCCGCCTCGCCCTGTCTGTTCCCATCAGCAATTACCAGATCTTATCAATGGTGAGGGCGGATATCCCCTTTTAAAAGGAAGATACCCGCCCTGCACTGAGATTTAAAAACTAGAGCTTGTTATGGAAAGTACGGGAAATAACATCTAGCTGTTGTTCGCGAGTTAGTTTCACAAAGTTAACTGCATAGCCGGAAACCCGTACCGTTAACTGGGGATATTTTTCCGGATTTTGCATCGCATCTTCTAAAGTATCTCGATTTAACACGTTGATATTCGCGTGGTACAGACCCTGTACTCCCCCGCGAGCTTCGCGATTTGCTTTCATGGAAGCGAGCCGCTCATCAAAAGTTTTTACACTCATGGTTTCTCCTATTTTATTTATTTCGTAAATATTTCTAGTTCTTAATCTAATCCTAAACCTGACTGCCCCTCAGTTCAGTGTCTGCGCTAAGAAAATAGCGTCAAAGATCTTCTGCGAAGCAGATCTAGGTTTCAGCAAGAATGCCCTTTGGGAATGAAACCGGCATCCATAATCCCTACCAAGTTCTGGATTTGTTCCTCTTTGGTCCGCCCCAATGAGGAGGGAACGATAGTGTTCGTCAGCGAAATGCCGTCCAAGGCGTCGTGGTAATCCAACTTGCCCACCGAGAGCATCGAGGCCAGCATGCCATGCGAATCCATTCCGTTTTCCGGGTTAGCGCCGGGAGCAAAGGGGGTTCCAGCCTCATGTCCCGAGGGGAAAGCCCCGGTAGCTTTACCGTAAACCACATTGGAGGTGATGGTAAGCACTGACTGGGTAGGAATGGCATCCCGATAGAGTTTAATCTCTTTGATCTTGTCCATTACCGTATGCACGATAGTAGCCGCAATGTCATCTACGCGGTCATCGTCATTCCCATAGCAGGGGAAGTCTCCTTCGGTGTGGTAGTCAACCACCAAACCAGTTTCGTCACGTACCGGGGTGACCTTGGCGTATTTGATAGCCGATAGAGAGTCCGCCACAATCGACAGTCCCGCGATTCCGCAGCCCATGGTACGCACAATATCGCTGTCATGCAGAGCCATCTCTAGGCACTCGTAGGCGTAACGATCATGGCAGTAGTGAATAATGTTGAGAGCTTCCACGTAGGTGCCCACTACCCAGTCCAACATTTTCTCGTAACGTTCCCACACGTCATCAAAATCCAGGGGACCGTCACCGACAATCCCCTCATATCCGGGGACTACCTGTTTACCGGTAACTTCATCGCGTCCACCATTAATCGCGTAAAGCAGGGATTTAGCTGCGTTTACCCGTGCGCCGAAGAACTGCATCTGTTTGCCGACTCTCATGGGGGAAACGCAGCAGGCAATCGCTGCGTCATCGCCCCATTGGCCACGAATCTGATCATCCGCCTCATACTGGATGGAGGAGGTTTCAATAGAAATCTTGGCGCAAAATTCTTTGTAGCCTTGCGGTAAGCGGGGAGACCAGAAAATGGTGATATTAGGTTCGGGAGCCGGCCCCAGGTTAATTAGCGTTTGCAAAAGTCGGAAGGAGGTCTTGGTGACGAGGGTACGTCCGTCCTCCCCGAAACCTGCATCGGACCAGGTAGCCCAGTAGGGGTCACCGGAAAAAATTTGGTCATAGGCTTCGGTACGCAAGAACCGTACAATCCGCAGTTTAACCACTAGGGCATCAATGATTTCTTGGGCACCCTGTTCATCTAAAGTGCCTTCTGCGAAATCGCGCTCAAAATAGCAGTCGAAGAAAGCCGAAAGGCGCCCAATAGACATGGCGGCACCGTCCTGGCTTTTAACTGCTCCCAAGTATCCAAAATAGGTCCATTGCACGGCCTCTTTAGCGTTCTTCGCTGGACCAGAAATATCGAAGCCGTAGCTGGCAGCCATGGCTTTGAGTTTCTTCAGTGCCTTAATCTGCTCGGCATGTTCTTCCCGGTAGCGCGCCCAGTGTTCACTAAAAGGTTTGTCGGCGACTTTGTCTTTGTCTGCTTGTTTCCAGGCGATTAGCTGGTCTACCCCGTAAAGGGCAACTCGCCGATAGTCACCGATAATCCGGCCGCGCCCATAGGCATCGGGCAGGCCAGTAATGATGTGAGAAGAACGAGCCGCACGAATCCGGGGAGTATAAATGTCGAATACCGCGTCATTATGGGTTTTACGGTAGCGAGTGAAAATTTCCTTTACCTTCGGATTGATTTCTTTTCCGGCTTCTTTAATCGCGGTTTCCACCATTCTCCACCCACCGTTAGGCATCATTGCCCGCTTTAAGGGGGTATCCGTTTGCAGACCGACGATTACGTCATCTTCTTCGCTAATATAACCAGGACCAAAAGCATCAATATCAGCCGGAGTGTCGGTGTCGACGTCGAACACTCGTTTTTGGCGTTCTATCGAAAGGTAATTATCCTCTAATGCTTGCCAGAGTTTGAGGGTTTTGGAGGTCGGCCCACTTAAGAAAGCAGCATCACCCTGGTAAGGGGTGTAGTTTTTTTGAATGAAATCGCGAACATCGATTTCTTTATTCCATTTCCCTTCGACAAAACTACGCCAAGCGTTATCTGTTGAAGTTTCTACGGTAGTAGACATTATTTTTTAGCTCCTCCGGCAGGATTACCGCCAGGTAGGTTACCTTATGTTACAGTCTTATTTTCTCAAATCTAAACGGATTTAACACCCCCTGGCGGATAAGTGCAACCTAACTCATAGACTTAATCCTTTATTGGCTTATCCCCAGTGGGAACGCAGCGGCTCTCCCCCATAAAAATCGCCGAGGACGCGCTGCTTATATTCCGGATAGTCACCCTCAATAATGGCTTTTCTAATCCCGTGTACCAACTGTACCGTAAAGTACTCGTTGTGGATGGTGGCCAGAGTAAAGCCCAACATTTCCTTAGCTTTAAACAGGTGATGCAGGTAGGCACTGGAAAAGTTCTGGCAGGTGTAACAGTTACAGCCCGCCACCGGAGCCTCAAAATCGCCTTTAAATTCGGAGCGGGTAAGGTTGAAACGCCCATAGCGCCCGTAAAGTCCACCGTTGCGTCCTATCCGGGAAGGATTTACACAGTCAAAGGTGTCTGCCCCGGCCTCTACCCCGGCGAAAATATCGTCCGGTTCGCTAAGTCCCAGTAGATGACGCGGCTTATCTTCCGGAAGTTCTTCGCAAACCCAATTAACAATGGTGGCCAGGTTTTCTTTTTCGAAGGCTCCCCCAATGCCAAAACCATCAAATTTTCGCCCGGCGATTTCCATCGCAGACAAATCCTGGGAGGCTTTACGACGTAAATCTTCGTATTGCGCCCCTTGGATGACTCCGTAAAGCATTTGGTAGGGTTTATCGGCGCGCTCGAGGGTAAGGCGGTCATGCTCCGTTAAACAGCGCTCCGCCCAGCGCCGGGTACGTTCCAGGGATTCCACCTGGTATTCGCGGGAGTTCAGCAAAGTGGTGAGCTCATCAAAAGCCATCATGATATCAGCGCCCAATTGGTGCTGAATCTGCATGGACACTTCGGGAGTGAACCGGTGTCGGGAACCATCCAAGTGGGATCGGAAGGTCACCCCCTCGTCATCTACATGGGCGTGGCGTTCTTTCTTTGCCGCCACTGTATGATCGGCGCGCCCTGAGCCGGTGAACTCCCCAGAGAGCACTTTCTTGTATCCCGACCCTAGGGAAAGCACTTGGAATCCCCCGGAGTCAGTAAAAGTGGGGCCATTCCAGTTCATAAAGCGGGCGAGCCCTCCTGCCTGGTCGATGATTTCCGGTCCGGGCTGCAGGTAGAGGTGATAGGCATTAGATAGGATCGCTGCTGCCCCTAGCTGTTTCATAGTCTCGGGAAGCACCGTTTTTACCGTCGCCTTGGTACCCACCGGAATAAAGGCGGGGGTGGGAATATCGCCGTGCGGAGTGTGAATAATACCAGCTCGCCCCCGCTTGCCAGGCAGCCCTGCTACTTTAGTGAAGGTCAAGGCCATACCTTTCATGCTTTTTTACCCTGGAAATCACCAGGTAAGTAAAAGGCAAACAAAGGATTTCTACCGCGCATTTATACAGGTATCCGCCCAAGAAAATATAAATGAGCAGCTGAGAGAAACTCATGATTCCCCCAAACGCAATCGTGCAAAAAACGATGGAATCGACCAGTTCGCCCGCCAGGGTGGAGGTAACAAGGCGCACCCACATATTGTTCTCACCCCACCGTTCTTTGATTTTCACCAGTACATAGGCATTCAGCCAGTTACCAAACACATATCCGGCCATGGAAGCGATCACGATGCGGGGCACAAAGCCAAGGACGCTTTGGAATGCTTCGTTATTTTCATAGGAGGCTTCGGGAGGGAGCATGCCCACTACCCAAAACGTCAGGGAGGCCATTACAGAAATCACAAACCCCATCAAGATAGCGCGTTTAGCCGCCCTAAGCCCCCAAACTTCGCTGATTACATCCCCGAGGACGTAGGTGAGAGGAAAAGTGATGGCTCCCCCGTCGAACACTACTGGCCCCAACTGAATCGCTTTAGTGGCGCAAATATTAGCGATTAGCAGGAACGCTACAAAGAAAATCACACAAATATCGAAAAGTCCACGTGGGGAGCGGGCAAAGATTGCAGCACCGCGGGCTAGCGAAGGGTTTTCTCGGTCGAGGACGGGAGCCGAAGAGGGAACATATTTTTCAGATTTTTCTAAAGTTGTCACCCGCCTAATCTAGCAGCCTCCCCGGGGTGCTCGTCCAGTTAACCCCAGGGTATGATCCGTTACTTTTTCGGCGCGGGCAGAGGTTTTATCCGAGTCAGCTAGGCGGGCGTAAAACTCGAAAAATGCCGGTGGCTTTTTCGAGTTTTTGGGCAGGAGGAAAAACCTCTGCCCCCGCTTAAGTAAATGGAACAGAAGGCTCGCTTACTTTCACGAACCGATTCTATTAGCTGTTGCCATCGGCTAGGCGTCGTAGCTGTGGCCATAGCTCCGAGGCGATAGTCCGCCGCAAATCTTCCCGCGTAGTGTCATTGACCAGTTCATAGTTGGCAATCGCGCGGCGCTGTTCCTCACTGGCTTGGGCTGCTATTCGGGCATCTACTTGCTCCGGTTCCAAGCCGGAACGTTGCTGTAAGCGTAGATAACGTTGCTTAATAGGAGCAGTTACCGCCACGATCACATCAAAAGCACGGGCATTCGGATTCTCGACCAATAGCGGAATGTCGTAAATGCCGATATCACCAGGGGTTAGGGATGCGAAGAAACGATCGGATAGAAACGAGATATAAGGGTGGGTTATGGATTCAAGGAGGCGACGGGCATCGGGATTATTAAACACAATCGCTGCTAAAGCTGCGCGATCAACGCCAGTTTCCCATTCTGGATGCTCAAAAGCACGGGCGATATCGGGAGCTAAATCCACTAAAGCCTGTCCTGCTAATTCATCGGCACTACAAGTTTTGGCTCCTAGCGCCTTTAAGGTATGTACAGTGGTAGATTTACCCGAACCGATACCGCCGGTTACCGCCACCGAGAGGGCGTTCGCCGGCGAAGCCGCCGTCCAGCGCGCTCCTCGATCCGGGTTATGGTAAATCAATAGTTCACTCACGATGCCAGCCTACCGAGCGATTCCCCTTCCACCCAAGTACATTTACTTCTGCGGGAGTGATTCGCGTATACAGAATGGCGCATTTTCTCTTGGGGAAGTGACTTTATCTATTTTCCCCAGCCGAGTACATTTTCATTCGTTTCGAAATTAATTCCATACCAAAGAATGTTTCCCTGAGGATCCTTCCAGGTGGGAAACCAGTAATACCCCTGATATTTTACATCTCTGGGGGAAAAAGAAAGTGAAGAATCTACATCACGCAAGGGAAGCAGATCGGGAACATTTTCTAGTTTCGAATCGGAATCAGTAGGATTTATACAGGCTTCCGCGGGCATTACCGCCGAATAGGTACCGTCGTTAAATCTCACTAGATTATTTCCGATTACCCTATATTGCGCCTGCTCGGTTTCGGTGGCTTGAGTTAAAAGATCATGACTAGCACCAGCAACTACCACATCATCCCAGCTAGTGTCACTGTACAAATACTTGACACTAAGTCCGTATCCTTGAGCTACAGAAAGATCTGCGGCAAATAAAACCTGAGCTATAGAACCGCTCCCACAGAGGGGACTAGCTTTGGGCGATAACAGTTTGGAATCCATTAGCTGAGGTTTATTGCTCTGTGGATCCCAAATCCACACCAGTACCTGTTGGACTGTTCCTTGATAGGTGTATTCACCCTGATCGCCCTCGGGAACTTGCCCACTAACATCTTGATAGTAAAGAACCTGGGCAAAATCTAAGTAACCGTCACCATTAATATCGGCATAAACCTTATCGTTTTGCCTAACGCCGACGGCTAGGCCTACATCCCGACTCGGATCTAAAGATGCCTTAAACCTGCCATCCGTAAGCTTGCGTGACTCGCCCTCAGCAGAAGCAATATCAATATTCTGGAAATCTACTTTTTTGATAGCATCCCAACCAGCAGGCTTTTGAGTCCCCAGATCCGGCACCCCGGGAATATCAAACCTTTGATAACTAATCTTCCCCTTGCTGTCGGTAGTACGGGTGGCCCAAATGAATTTACTATTGGCGGCCAAGGATGGTTTCCCCGGTAGACTAGTTTGCCAGATAGTCTTGCCTTTCTGCAGGTAACTAACGGTTCTACTCTGCTTGGCACTAGGGGACGCACAGACCGTAACTTGACTGTCGCGGTAGATTATCTCGCCCGCGCATTTCCCGCTTTTAGCGGCAGAGACCGAGGAATAGTCCTTCTCTCCTAATGCACCCTTACAAACTATCTGCCCGCCGAATACCTCATAGGGTTGCGCCAGACCGTTATCACAGGCAGGTAAGGTTAGCGGTTCCCCTTTAACTTTGCCATCTAAAGATAACGCTTGAGCCCGAGCACCTTCACTAGTGATGAAAATTAGCCAGATATCCACGTTTCCCTTAGCTATCACTGCCGGACTAGATTCATTAGCTATATAAGGGGTGAAAGAATCCTCTTTTAACTGCTCAGGCACCTTAACCACAGTAGAAACCGCGGGCTCTTTCCTCTTATTCATCGCCACTCGCGGATTACTGTTCTCTCCAGAAAGTACAAAGACGTAGACCGTTAACGCTAAATCTATCAACACAAGGGTTAGCAACACCGCTAGCAAACGCATCAACATACGTCCCCTGGCAGTGGCTACTGCAGAAACTTGGCTGGTTTTCATCACCATTTACCTCCCATCAAACCTATTCAACAAAAACCTAGGCTGACATTTACCACCTGCTGCCCTAACGCGTTTATTGAAAGCGGCAAGGAAAGCGAAGATGGTAGCGCCATGAAATGGGTTTTTAACAGCATGAAAAGGAGAAACCCTAAGTATGAGCCCGCAATTACAATTCCGATTACTAATAAAATAACCACGATATTGTGGGGCGAGAAAGATTCTTCGCTAGCGAGAGTCGGGCTATCACCAGCTGCGTAGTAACTAGCGGAGTAAACCGGATTTACCTGAGGAGATAACGGAGAAACCTCCCCTGATATAGCAGTGGGTGGCAGTGCTGCAGGTTGTAGGAGGGCAGGTTGTCCCGCCAACTGGGGCGGGGAAGGCAGCAACCGGTTTTGCGTCGGCACCTGTTCCCTAGGCAGTACCCGTCCTGGCGGCCCGTAGGGAGTTGAACGTTGCGTCTTCTGGCGCACAAAGCTCTTTTTACTGTCCGCGACATCCTTATCTGGCGAATTATTCATGATTTCACGCTATCAATGGTTTGATCAGAAAATTTGAAGATAGAAAAATTGCAGGAGTTTAACGGAGAAGTAAAAAGGGCGGGCAGAAGCATATAGCTTCTGCCCGCCCTAAAAGTTAAGCGTCACAACTCTTAAGTAGAGCTGCAACCAGCCTCTATTCGCCGGTTAGTTTCTCGCGAAGAGCAGCAAGAGCCTCATCAGAAGCTAAAGTACCTTCGGAATCTTCACTCTCGGTCGAGTAGCTAGCATTCTCCGCGGGATCGGGACGGGTATTGGCAGCTTCATTGTCGGCTTCTAGAGCCTTCGCTACCTGTTCCTTGTGCGCCTTCCAACGGGCTTCTGCCTGAGCGTATTCTTCTTCCCAAGCTTCACGCTGTGCCTCGTAGCCTTCCATCCATTCGTTGGTTTCTGGATCGAAGCCTTCGGGGTACTTGTAGTTGCCCTCCTCATCGTATTCGGCAATCATACCATACAGCGAAGGATCAAACTCGGTGGTGTTGGGGTCAACGCCCTCATTCGCCTGCTTGAGCGAAAGGGAAATCCGGCGGCGATCCAAATCAATGTCAATAACCTTGACAAATACTTCAGAGCCAACTTTAACGACCTGTTCCGGCACCTCTACGTGACGCTGTGCCAGTTCAGAGATATGCACCAAGCCTTCGATACCGTCCTCGACCCGAATGAAGGCGCCGAAGGGAACCAGTTTGGTAACTTTGCCCGGCACAACCTGCCCAATGGCGTGGGTACGAGCGAAGGTCTGCCAAGGATCTTCCTGGGTGGCCTTCAAGGACAGCGAAACCCGCTCGCGATCCATATCTACATCCAGAACCTCTACCGAGACTTCCTGACCAACTTCCACCACTTCGGAGGGGTGATCGATATGCTTCCAGGACAGTTCGGATACGTGTACCAGGCCGTCTACCCCGCCCAGATCTACGAAAGCACCGAAGTTGACAATCGAAGAAACCACGCCGGAACGGATCTGTCCCTTTTGCAGAGTATCCAGGAACTGGGTACGTACTTCTGCCTGAGTTTGCTCCAACCAGGCTCGACGCGACAGCACCACGTTATTGCGGTTTTCATCCAGTTCAATAATCTTGGCTTCCAGTTCCCGCCCAATATAGGGGGCGAGGTCACGCACGCGACGCATCTCCACCAGCGATGCTGGCAAGAACCCACGCAGACCGATATCCAAGATTAGACCGCCCTTGACCACCTCGATCACCTTACCGGTAACCACGCCGTCAGCTTCTTTAACCTTTTGGACATCGCCCCAGGCGCGCTCGTATTGAGCACGCTTCTTGGAAAGCAGTAAGCGACCTTCTTTATCTTCTTTCTGCAATACCAGGGCTTCAATTTCGTCGCCCACCTGGACAACGTCTTCGGGGCTCACATCATGTTTGATGGATAGTTCACGGGAAAGGATGACGCCCTCGGTCTTGTAACCGATATCTAAAAGGACTTCATCGCGGTCGACCCGCACGACAGTACCGGTGACAATGTCACCATCGCCAAAGTACTTAATAGTTTTATCGATTGCAGCAAGTAGTTCTTCTTGTGAACCGATATCATTTACGGCAACTTGCTCTAGTTGCTCATTAGAGGTGGTCATAGAGATAATTTCTCCAAAACGGACTTAATAGACAATATGGACAATTTGGCTACTGTTTTAAGCAGCCTTGTTGAGCCTATCAGCAAAAACCCTTTTAGCTCCAACTCAAAAGCCCTTGCAGCGCAGATTTACGCAAATTGTATCCGATTACACAGTGTTTTTAGACCGTGTGGGCGAGCAGCTACCTTCCTAACGCTCTTACTTTTACCGCAACAGGTATTCCACTAGTGGGCAGCACTGCGCCAATTTTCACCCACCCCAATACCGACCACCAGGGGAACTGCTAACTCTGCAGCATGACACATAGCATCCTCGACTAGCGCGCGCAGCTGGGTTTCTTCCCCGGCTGCAACCTCTAAAATTAACTCGTCATGAATCTGCAACAGTACCCGAGAACTAAGTTTGTGTGCTCTTAGCTGCTCATCTACTCGAATCATTGCTTGTTTCATCAAATCGGCAGCCGTACCCTGGATCGGAGCATTAAGGGCAGCGCGTTCAGCCATCCGTCGCAAGGTGTGATTTCGGCTCTTCAAATCAGGTAGGCGTCGCCGTCTCCCCTGCATAGTTTCGGTGTAGCCGCGCTCACGCGCCTGCTCCACAATTTCGCGCAAATAGCTGCGTACTTTCCCGAAACGCTGAAAATAACTTTCCATCAGCTTTTCGGCTTCCGGTTGCGGGATACGCAGCTGATTCGCCAATCCATAGGCCGATAAACCGTAAGCCAAACCGTAGGAAGTAGCCTTAACCTTTGAGCGCATCTGGTCATCAACCTGTTCAGATGGAATCCCGAAAATCATGGCAGCCATAGTGCGGTGCAGATCTTCACCGGTGCTAATGGCGGCAATCAGATCTTTATCGCCCGACATGTGCGCCATCACCCGCATCTCAATTTGGGAATAGTCCACGCTCATCAAATTCTCAAAACCGGATCCGCTAACAAAAGCCTCCCGGATACGTTGCCCAGCATCCGAACGTACCGGAATATTTTGTAGATTGGGATCGGCAGAGGAAAGCCTGCCTGTGGCAGTTACAGTTTGTTTAAAAGTGGTGTGAATCCGGCCATCGGCTTGCACCGCCTTTTGTAGCCCCTCCACAGTTTGTAAGAGTTTTATGGAATCCCGGTGCGCCAACAAGTATTGCAGGAAAGGATGGTGGGTTTTACTAAAAAGCCATTCCAAGGCATCCGCGTTCGTAGTGAAACCGGTACGAGTTTTCTTAGTCTTGGGCATCCCTAACTGCTCAAATAAGACTTCTTGCAGCTGTTTCGGGCTAGATAGATTCAACTCTGGTCGATCTACCTCGTTCCTGGCCGCCTGCATAGCGTCCTCGGTTTGACGTCTTAAATCGTTCCCTAAATCCCCTAACACCTGATCCGAAACCGCAATTCCGGTGTCTTCCATTCGAGCTAGAATCTCGGCAATCGGCCGTTCCATCTCTAACCAGAGGTGTTCAGCACTACCCGCGGCTAATTTATTCTGCTCAGCCCCGGCAATCTCCGGTAGTGCCACCGCCACCTGTGCAGTTTTTGTGTGAGAGTTACCAGAAAAATCTAGGGTAGTCTGTCCGCTAACTGCGGTTTCCTCCACTGCCAGAGGACGTCCCAACATTTTTCCACTCAAAAGTTCAATATCGTAGGAGCGGGCAGAAGGATCAATCAGATATCCCCCAATTTCGGTATCCCAGGCGGGCATCCCTAGCTGGAAACCAGCTCCTTTTAAGGCATGCCAGGCACTCTTCCAATTGTGAAACACGGCTTTATCAGGTTTTTCTAATAGACGTTCCAAAGCCGATATTTCATCCGCGGTACCATCAATCAAATTAATACTGGCTGCTTCATCGCCACTGGCTAAAGTAATTTGCTCCGCTTCGCCCGCCCCAGGAGTATAGACCCCCTCGACTATGATTCCTACAGAGTTGGAAAGACCCTCTATCCAGTTAGCAACCTTATTTTGGGCAATAAGTTTAACTTCCAGGGGTTTCACGCTTTCCACTGCCCCCAGTTCAAAGGCAGGAATGCTAGCTAGAGCCTCGCGAGTTCCTTGCCCAATTTGCAACTTGTCTAGCAGCCTCTCCAACTGCTCAGCATCGGCTTTCCCAAAGGTAAGTTCCTTAACTTCTACCCCTAAATCCAGGTCAGTCAGCAGGGCATTCAGTCTCCGGTTACGTTTAACATCGTCTAGATGGGCACGCAAATCTTCCCCGCGCTTGCCGCCAATATCAGCGGCACGGGCAATTACTCCCGCCAAACCATCATATTTATTTATCCAGGCAGCCGCAGTTTTCTCCCCTACCCCGGGAACACCAGGCAGATTATCTGCTTTTTCCCCCACCAAGGCGGCAATCTCCGGGTAGCGGCATGGAGGCACTCCGTATTTTTCTTGGACAGCCTGGGGAGTCATTCTTTTTAGATCGGTGATCGAACGCGAAGGATATAGTACCGTTACGTTATCGCTAGATAGCTGGAAAGTATCGCGATCTCCACTGGCTACCAGTACTTGCATTCCTGCAGCCTGCCCCCGGGTGGCGAGAGTGGCTAAGATATCATCGGCCTCGATATTCTCTTGTTCTAAAGTAGTGACCCCCAGGTGACGCAGAGCTTCTTTAATCAGCTCAACTTGCCCTAAAAACTCTGGTGGAGTCGGTTTGCGTCCTGCCTTATATTCCGGGTATTCATCGGTGCGAAAAGAATGACGGGAAACATCAAACGCCACTGCCAAATAATCTGGTCGTTCCTCTTGTAGCATTTTCACTAGCATCCGCAAGAACCCGAACACCGCATTGGTGTATTGTCCCTCTTCAGTACGGAAATTTTCGGGTTCTAGAGCGTAGAACGCGCGAAAAGCCGCGGAATGCCCGTCGATTACTAGCAGAGTTTTCTTTTCGACCATCTAATCCTCCCCGGAATGATCCTAAGCGATAGAGCCACCCCTGACTTACCAGGGAGATTTACTCGTTGCTGGGAGACTTAGCCCACCTGATCGATAACTGCCTCGGCTACCTCGCGCATACTTAAGCGCCGATTCATGGAGGTAGTTTGAATCCAGCGGAAGGCTTCCGGTTCGCTCATTTCCATATTCTCCATCAACAGCCCTTTAGCACGGTCAACCAATTTGCGGGTTTCAAACCGATCCTGCAAGTCTGCCACTTCATTTTCCAGAGATTGGATCTCGTGGTGACGGGAAACCGCAATTTCTACCGCGGGCAAAAGCTCTGCAGGGGTGAAAGGCTTGACCACATAGGCCATGGCGCCAGCGTCGCGCGCCCGCTCCACCAACTCTTTTTGCGAAAATGCGGTAAGCATCACTACTGCACAAGAGATCTCTTTCAAAATCTTCTCCGCGGCGGTAATCCCGTCCATCTTCGGCATTTTCACATCCATAACACACAGGTCAGGTTGGTATTCAAGTGCCGCCTGATAGGCAGCTTCCCCGTCCCCGGCTTCCGCTACTACCTCATAGCCAGCTTCAGTGAGGGTTTCCACAATATCCAGTCGAATCAGGGTTTCATCCTCAGCTACCAGCACTTTACGCGCCGCGCTCTGTTCTTTCTTTGCATTAGATTTCGAAGTTGCCACATATCTATATTAGACTGAAACCCGTCACGCTTTACAGTGTTACGAGAAAGCCTCGATGGCGGAATTGGTAGACGCAGCGGATTCAAAATCCGCCGTCCTTCACCGGACATGTGGGTTCGAGTCCCACTCGAGGTACCGATAAGGGATTATCCCTCCACGCTACCAGGGGTTTACCCGTTATTTTTAATCCCCCGCAAGCCCGGACTAATCTCAAGTATTATTAGCTTCTCGCCCTGGAACTTCCCGAGAAAATTTATTTATGAAACTCCACACTAATAGCTTATAAATAGGATTTATCCTTCCCAGACGAAGGGTTGAAGAACCAGGATACGTCCTCTCTATCTCTAGCAGCTAGGAATACCCGTTAGCGGACGCCAGAAAGTTTTCCAGGGGCTGTTTTCTGAAAGTTAGGAACGCTTGCGGCGCTCGCGTACCCGTACTGAAATCTGAATGGGGCTGCCGGTAAAACCATATTGTTCCCGCAAACGATGTTCGATAAAGCGGCGATAAGAGGGATCTAAGAATCCGGTAGTGAAGAACACGAACCGGGGTGGAGCCGCCGAGACCTGGGTGGCGAACATAATCCGCGGCTGTTTTCCACCCCGCACCGGATGGGGATGCTCAGCCACCAGTCTCCCCAGAAAACTATTTAGTTCACTGGTAGAAATCCGGGTTCGCCAACCAGCAAGCGCTTGCGCTAGAGCCCCTTGAATTCGATTAGTATGCCAAGCAGTTTTAGCAGAAAGATTAATTCGGGGAGCCCAATCCAAGTGGGAAAGTTGTATTTCCCATTCGCGTTCTAAGTCATGACGACGTTCCTCGTCCAGTAAATCCCATTTATTGTTTACCAACACTAAGGCTCTACCAGCGGAAATTACTTGCTCGATGATTCTGATATCAGCACTAGCGAGTTCTTGAGAAGCATCTAGCAAGACCATGGCCACATCCGCTTCCTCAATCGCTGCCTGAGTACGTAGCGAGGCATAAAAGTCGGCGCCCCTACTCTTTAGCATCCGGCGGCGAATCCCGGCGGTATCCACAAAGGTCCAGGGCACCCCGGCGATCTCGATTACCTCGTCTACCGGATCGCGAGTAGTACCCGCCAAATCATTTACCACCACCCGCTGCGAACCTGCCAAGGCATTAAGCAAGGAAGATTTGCCAACATTCGGGCGCCCAATCAGTGCCACCCTTCCGGGACTTCCCGGCATAAGCTCCTTTGAATACTGGGATTTTTCCGGTAACAGCGCCACCAGTTTGTCTAGTAAATCGCCGCTACCGAGGCCATGCAAGGCCGATAGGGGGAAGGGTTCCCCTAAACCTAGTGACCACAGGGCGGTTGCATCCGCCTCTCCGCGCTCGGAATCAACTTTATTCGCGACTAAAACGACCGGTTTATCACAGCGTTGCAGTATGCGCGCTATCTGCATATCGGTGTCGGTAGCGCCCACTTGCGCATCGGCGACAAATAGCACCACATCAGCTAGTTGGATTGAGGCTTCGGCTTGGGCAGCTACCATCTGATCCAGCCCTTTAACCCCCAGTTCCCAACCGCCGGTATCTAGTAATTGAAAATCTGTTCCCGCCCATTGAGCCGGGTAACGCACGCGATCACGGGTCACTCCCGGTTGATCTTGCACTACCGCCGCACGCCGCCCCAAAATCCGGTTAACCAGGGTTGACTTACCAACATTAGGACGCCCAATGACGGCCACTACCGGTAAAGAACCTAAATCAGGGTGCTGTTCGGTGGGGTTTTCAGCCTCCAACAATTCGTAGTCATCGTCTTGTAGCTGAATTTCGTTAAGGCTATTGGCCGAATCTGCGGGCTTTAAATCTTCACTCACGCCCTCAAGTTTAGGTGAGAGCAGGGGGCTTTGGCGAAACCTTAGCCCTGACGAGCATGGAAAGCCCGCCCCACAATCGCAACTACGGCTTCCATGGTCTCTTCTTGATTAAGATCGGAGGAATCCAGTAACTCAACTCCGGGTGCGGGAGTAGTGAAGTTATTTACTTGCGAGTCTGCCAGATCCCGCTGTATCACCGAATCGCTGCCTGCCCCCTGCTGCTGGGCGCGGCGTTGCTCACGCACTTGCGGAGAGGCAGTCAAGAGAATCTTGACATCTGCATCCGGAGCAACCACGGTAGTGATATCGCGCCCTTCAGCCACAATCCCTCTTCCAGAGGCTTTGGCAGCTTGAATAATTTGGCGCTGACGAGCAATCATCTGTTCACGCACCCCCGGAACCGCACTAACCTGGCTTACTGCCCGATTTATTTCTTCCCCGCGAAGCAAACGGGATACATCCCGTCCCTCGATGAGAATACGCGGGGCATGCGCTACTGCTTCTACCTGCATGGGAATCGAATAGGCGAGCATAGCCAGCGCCGCTGGATCATTAAGATCCGTGCCTTGCTGGAGGGCATACCAGGTTAAGGCGCGATACATAGCACCGGTATCTAAAAAGTTAGTCCCCAATTCTGCCGCGGATAAGCGGGCAATAGTCGATTTGCCTGCCCCGCTGGGGCCATCAATGGCGATTACCAGGCCAGCTCCTAGTATTTGCTGACCGATATATTGTGAACCGTCACCTGACATAGCGTTTGCACCCTTCCGAAAGCATTAATTTTGGTTGCCTAAAAGCAGCCTACACCTGTCGATAATATGCTATCTGTTAAGATTTTGGACAGCTTCCCTACTATTAATTATTGTTTTCTTCCTAGACCGATACAATTTCCCAGCCTTTTACCTGAAGTTTTTCTGCCAGCGAAGCTGCGGAGTTAGGGTCAATCGCTAGCCTCGCTACCCCGAAAGCGGCCCCCGGGGAGTGTTCCAGTTCTAAATCTTCGATATTGGTACCGGTTTCCCCGACAGCAAGGAAAAGCTGGCCTAGAGTTCCTGGCTTATCGGGAACCTTAACCATTACTTCCTGGTAGCGCCGGGGTGCTCCCCCGTGTTTACCTGGGATACGCGCCGCACCTAGGTTACCTTGCCGCATCGCCAAAGTTACCGCTCCCACCAAGCTAGGGGAAGGAATATCCACTCCGGGATGCTCGAGGGCGTGCAAAACTTGTTGCATATCATCGGCAAATCCCCGCAATACTTTTCCCACATATTCCGCATTACCGGCGATGATTGCCGCCCAAAGAGCAGGATCGGAGGACGCAATTCGGGTAGTATCCCGCAGCCCTTGCCCTGAAAGCCCTAAAGATTCTGGTAGCGCCTTCGCTAACTGTGCGGCCAACAGAGAAGATACCAATTGGGGAACATGGGAAACTAACGCCACCGATTGGTCATGGGTTTGCGCATCTAATTGCAGCGGTAGGGAACCGACATCTAAAGCGAGACTGCGCATCGCCAAAACCGCACCTGGGTCGGTTTCCTGGTTGGGTACCACCACCCAGGGGCGAGATTCAAACAGGTCTTCACGGGCAAAAGCCGTCCCAGAGCGTTCCCGCCCCGCCATCGGATGTGAACCGATATAGCGCGAAAGATCAGCACCCGCCGCCGCAACTTCCTCTAAAATTACGCTTTTTACCGAGGCCACATCGGTAACGAGGGCGGAGGGAAACTCTTTTAGCGCGGCAATTACCTGATCAGCAGCCACATCTGGCGGAGTGGCTACGATTACCAGTGCAGGGTCGGAGCCGCCCTCCTCCCATTTTTGACCTGCACCCATATCGCAAGCTAGCGCACTAACTACCGGATAAATATCTCGTAAAAATACTGGCACTCCCAGTTTGCTCAGACGCATCCCCAACGATGCCCCCAACAATCCGGCACCGATAATCAACACTGGTCCAGTAGTTCCTACCTGTGTTTTCCCGGTATTTGTTTTGGTGTTATCCATGTTTTCCAACCTAAAGATCTACGCTCTGCATCAATACGCTTAGCTCCGGTTTTGAAAGCCGACGGGTTGCCCCTAGGGGCAGAGTCCCCAGTTTCACAGTGCCATGCGCAATGCGGGATAGTTCCATCACCGGGGCTCCTACTTCTGCAAACATCCGGCGCACAATCCGGTTACGTCCCAGATGTAGCTCAATTTCCACCAGAGTTAATCCCCCGTGGTTACCTCGGATAGAAACCCGGTCAGCCTGGGCAAACCCATCCTCAAGCATGATCCCAGACCGCAATTGTTGCGCTGTTTTCCCAGTAAACTTACCTTTCACGGTGGCTAAATAGGTTTTTGATACTTCCCATGAGGGATGGGTAAGGCGATTGGCCAGTTCCCCATCGTTAGTTAGCAGTAAGAGCCCGGAAGTATCCACATCCAACCGACCCACATGGAACAGCCTTTCCCGGTAGTCGGTTAAAAATTGGGTGAGGTCGTGAGGGGCACCGCGAAGAGAAGATTCCACCCCAGTGGGTTTATTTAGGGCGATGGTGACTCGAGAATCATCGATCATCACTAGCTGCCCGTCTACATGCAGCATCACCTGATCGGGATCAACTTTGGTGCCTAGTTCACGCACTACTTTCCCGTTGACTTTTACCCGCCCGGAAACGATCAGTTTTTCGCAGGCACGCCGAGATGCCACCCCAGCGGCTGCCAAGACTTTTTGCAGCCGTTCTTCTTTACCACTTTCTGTGATGGTTTGTGGTTTTAGCACGGGAACCTGGGGGTCTTTGCGCCGCGGAGGCATTGGAGCTAGAGGAATCTTATCTGCCCGGCGCCCCTGGCGGTCGGTTCCCTCATCGCTTTCCTGATAGGAACTAAGATCAGTCAACTTGGCTTCTCCTATTGGGTTTTATTTCTTAACTGCCCTCATCCTATCGCGGCGACAAATTATTCTTTGAGCCGGGCTTCTAACTCGTCTAGTTCTTCACTTCCGGGTAGATGGGGAGCCAGCGGTGGGAGTTCATCTAGGCTAGCTAGCCCCATGCGTTCTAAGAAACTGGTGGTGGTGCCGTAGAGAATCGCCCCAGACTCTGCTTTTTCAACTTCTTGAATTAAATCGTGTGCCAACAGGGTACGTACCACTCCATCTACGCTCACTCCCCTAATGCCGGCAATCACTGAACGAGAAACTGGCTGTCGATAAGCGATTACGGCCAGGGTTTCTAAAGCGGGATTTGAGAGATGGGAGGTTCCCCCTTGGGTGAGGAAGTTGGCAACGATTTCTTCTTGGGCGGGGGCGGAATATAGACGCCAGCCTCCGGCCACGTTACGTAAAACAAATCCGTGAGGACGAGCAGTTTCGCCCGCATATTCGGCGCGCAGTTGCTCTAAAGCCACCTTTACTTGCTGAGGAGTGCTTTGTAGGCGCGGCGCGAGTTCCTCGGGGCTTAGTGGCTCGCTGGCTACGATCAAGATGGCTTCAAGGGCGGCCAATAGCTGTTCATCGGAGGAGTTAGTCATCTGCGGCTCCATATTCATCAAAAATAAAGTTGGTAAAGTCGGGAATTTCGCTGGTTTCTAGGGTCACATAAAGTTCTTCCAGCGCGTTTTCTTGGGTAAATTCCACGCAACGGCGCCGATAAAGCTCCAGTAAAGCTAAGAAACGGGTGACTATTTCGGTGGGGTTTTTGGCGGAACGGGTAAGCTCGCTAAAACTAGCTTTGCCGTGCCGTTTTAGCTCGGCAACCACGATTTGGGCTTGCTCTGCCAGGGAGGCTTGCGGCAAGTGCAGATGGGAAAGAGATACTTGAGGAGGGCGGCGGGTAAAGGCTTCGGCTGCCGCGCGGGCTAAATCTTCGGGGGTGAAATCCACCCGCAGCGGCGGCAAAAGGCGAGCAAACTTGGCGGGCAGGGGAACTTCCCGCGGATAGTAGGCCTGCCCTTCCCCGATGCGCTCACGCAAAAACTCTGCCACTTCCTTATAAGCACGGTATTGCAAAAGTCGAGAAAACAGCAGGTCGCGCGCCTCTAAA
The DNA here is from genome assembly GCF_900604285.1 of Varibaculum vaginae. Classification (GTDB taxonomy): domain Bacteria; phylum Actinomycetota; class Actinomycetes; order Actinomycetales; family Actinomycetaceae; genus Varibaculum; species Varibaculum vaginae. The sequence goes on along the minus strand of NZ_UWNY01000003.1, from coordinate 63,109 downwards.
TATTCTGGATCTAGTTCCTCAGTTTCTTCTCCAGGCAATAGCTGACTGGCTTTAATATTTAGCAAAGTAGCCGCAATTTCTAGGAACTGGGAGGCTTGAGACAAGTCCGGAAACGCCTGCATATAGGCAATAAAATCATCAGTTACCTGCGCTAATGCCACCTCGGTAATATCCAGTTTATTCTTGATAATCAAGGTGAGCAGTAAATCTAGCGGCCCGGAAAATACTTCTAATTCCAGTTCAAAGGGGGGCGCTTTCCCCGGCTCCGCATTTCCGACTAACTCGGGAGGAAACAGCCCAGTGTCCTCCCCTCCTGCCGCTTGCGGGTTATCCGAAACTGCCGGCGAGTTAGGCGGCGTCACCACGGGCAATAACCTCACGCGCCAACTGGCGATAAGCTGCGGCTCCCGGATGGGAAGGCGCAAAAGTAGTTATCGGTTCAGTGGCTACCGAGGCATCAGGAAACTTTACAGTACGGCGAATCACCGTCTGATAGACCCGATCTCCGAAAGCTTCTTGTAGGCGTTCCATGACTTCACGCGAATGCAGGGTGCGGGTATCAACCATAGTTGCCAAAATCCCATCTATCTTTAGTTTCGGATTTAGGCGGTCGCGTACTTTCTCAATGGTTTCTACCAACAGCGCCACCCCTCGCAAGGCAAAGAACTCGGTTTCCATGGGGATCATCACCCCGTGCGCCGCAGTCAGGGCGTTAACTGTCAGCAGCCCCAGGGAGGGCTGACAGTCAATCAAAATTACATCATACTTATCGGCTACCGAATGGAGGGCGCGAGCAAGCGCCATTTCCCGGGCGACCTCGTTAACCATCTGAATCTCGGCAGCGGAAAGATCGATATTGGCTGGCACCAGATCCATACCTTCAATGGCGGTAGGGTGGATTACCTGCTCTAGGGAGACATTGCGGTCAAGGAGCACATTGTAGATAGTGGCGTCTAGATCGTTACCATTTACCCCCAGCCCAGCGGTGGCAGCGCCTTGGGGATCGAAATCAACGATCAGTACTTTGCGCCCATACTCTGCCAAAGAAGCAGCCAAGTTAATGGTGGTGGTAGTCTTTCCGACCCCACCTTTTTGGTTGCACATGGCAATGATCCGCGCAGGCCCGTGGGACTGTAAGCACGCGGGCGCGGGGAACTCCGCGTCTTTCGGAGTTGGCAGGGGTATCAAACCGGGTTGAATATCGCTCACCCTTATAACGATATGACAACCTGAGAAAAAATGTTACCAAGCGGCATTCTCGTAGCCTTTTATCCCCTGCCCAATAGCATGAGAAATGTACACCTGGCTACGCGCATAAAAAATACAAGCGACAATAACCACGTAGATAGAGATTTGAATACAGCCACAATCTTCCAGGTATCCTAACTAACTTTTGGAGATGTGGCACTACGACCTGATTCGAGCAGCGGCACACAATAAGGAAATTATTTTTTCTTAGTTGGTGCGGGGCTCTAGTGAATGGGGCTCAGATTTTATCCGAGTAGGTGCGGTGGGCATAAAGTCTGGAAAATACGTCAGTATTTTCCAGACTTTGGGCAGGAGGAAAAATCTGAGCCCCACGCAACGCACAACCCCGGCACAGCTACCAACCACTACCGAGCACGCGGATGGGTCTCTTGGTAAACCTCGCGCAACAAAGTCGCGGTGACCTTGGTATATATCTGGGTGGTAGTTACATTCACGTGACCGAGTAGCTCTTGCACTACCCTGACGTCCGCTCCGCCCTCTAACATGTGGGTGGCGAAGGAATGTCGCAGGCTGTGGGGGGAGATCGGGGTTTTTATCCCCGCTTTTTCTGCGGCCTCGCGAATAATATTCCAGGCGCTTTGCCGCGATAGCCGCCCTCCCCGCAAATTTAAAAACAGTGCCGAGCTGCCCTGGCCTTTTTGCGCGAGCCCAGGGCGAGAGCGCACCAGATAGGCGTCTAAGGCCTTGACCGCGTATTCTCCTAACGGCACCAGGCGCTGCTTACTGCCTTTGCCGCTTACAGTCACCAGGGTAATCGGATTCTCTCCTAAATCTTCTGCCTCGCTACCAGGCAAAACCCCTAAATCATCCACGTCCAGGGAGCACACTTCGCTCACCCTAGCTCCCGAAGCATACAGGGTTTCTAGCAGCGCCCGCGAGCGTAAAGAAGCTGGGTCTTCCCCACTGAAGGCTTCGAGTAGGGCACGAGTTTGTGGAATCGTGAGTGCTTTGGGTAGCGGTCGCGCCAAGCGAGGATTTTCTAGGCTTTCGGTAGGGTCAGTGCCGCTTAAGCGCTCGTTTACCGTAAACCCATGGAATCCGCGTAGGGAAGCCATCATCCGGGCGATAGAAGAGGCTGCTAAGGGGTTTTTACCGTCTTCTCCGGCTGCGGCTGCCTGCAAAAACGCGCGCAAAAGGTCTGGGGTGATTTCAGTTAAAGTATGAACACTGGCACCGGCTAAATATTCGTGGTAACGCGCCAGGTCGCGCCGGTAGGAACCGACAGTGTTGTTCGACAATCCGCGTTCAATCGCCAGGTGATCTAGATATGCCCTGCTCGCCTGCTCGATTTCATCCATGCTTTTATTTTAGAGGGCGCATGCGTTTTTACCTGACTGCCACCTGCAGGAAAGTTATTTCCCTCGGCGGGATACGTCAGGGTGATAATAGAAGCACAGTTTATTTTTAGGAGTGATCTTTTATGGCTTTATTCGCTATTGAATATTTTTATGATCCCGCCGCAGCCGCAAAAATGGATGAGGTGCGCCCTGACCATCGCGCCCATCTGCGCGCCCTGCACGATCAAGGCATTGTGAAACTGGTGGGCTCCTGGGTTAATGATCCCCATCCGGGCGCGCTCATCGCGGTAGCAGCCGAATCCGCCGAGGACGCCCTGGGCTCTTTAGCGGAAGATCCCTTCTTCTTGGCCGGTTTCATTACTGATCGCAAAGTACATCAGTGGAATGTAATCATCGGAGAAATCGCCTAGCCAGTTCCCGTTTCCAGAGCAACAGGAAACAAGAATTTAGCACTTTTCAAGCAATTCATTGAGCACTTTTCAGACAATTTACTAAGCACTTTTCAGAGATTGCTCTTATTGAACCGCTAATTCACCCGGTGATTTGCTTATCCGAAACACCGTACGACAGCAAGAATTAATCTGGCGCGACTTGAACAAAGTTAACCAGCGGATATGAGCATCACCATTTGATCTGTAATACCTGGATTTATCAGGGGCAGAGCGTACGCCCTCTAACCGTCCCTCTACGCCACTTGCAGGGGTTTTATCTGGTCAAGTTCAGCCGCTGAGCGGTCACTGGCAAGATCAAGTTCGTAGCGAGTTTGTAGATTCAACCAAAACTCAGCAGAAGTTCCAAAGAAGCGCGAAAGACGCAGGGCGGTGTCCGCGCTCATCCCTCTTTTGCCGTGCACAATTTCATTTATGCGCCGTGGCGGCACTCCAATTGAGACAGCTAGTTTATTCTGGCTAAGCCCCATTTCAGTAAGAAAGTCTTCACTGAGTACTTCACCGGGGTGAATAGGAGCTAACTTTTCAGTGGTAGTCAACAATCTCCACCTCCTCAGGACCGGAGGACGTCCACACGAAACATATCCTCCACTGGTCGTTAATCCTGATGCTAAATTGTCCTGACCGGTCGCCCTTGAGCGCTTCTAGCCGGTTTCCCGGTGGAACCCGCAAATCTTCTAGGCAAGCTGCAGCACCGACTTGACGTAGTTTACGCAGCGCAGTCCGCTGGATTCGCGGGTCAAGAGAACGCACCGGCTGTCGATTCCACAGCCGCTCCGTTTCTTTGTCGCCGAACGATCGAATCATCTAAATAGTATAACGCATTCCGTTATTAACGCTAGACGTTAAATTTGAATTCGACTACGTCTCCGTCTTGCATCACATATTCTTTGCCTTCTTGACGCAGTTTTCCGGCCTCGCGGGCAGCGTGGATCGACCCGAGTTCCACTAACTCGTCAAAACCAATAATCTCGGCTTTAATAAATCCGCGTTCGAAATCACTGTGGATTACCCCGGCAGCTTGGGGGGCAGTCCAACCTTTATGAATCGTCCAGGCACGGGATTCTTTTTCCCCGGCAGTCAGATAGGTTTGCAGCCCTAAAGTATCGAAACCTACCCGGGCTAACTGGTCGAGGCCGGATTCGCTTTGCCCGGATTCTTCCAGCATTTCCCGGGCGTCCTCTTCGTCTAGTTCCACTAGATCGGCCTCGAACTGGGCATCTAAGAAGATGGCTTTCGCCGGCGCTACCAGCTTTTCGAGTTCGCGGCGCTGGTCTTGATCCAGCACCTGCTCGGCATCCATATTGAACACATAGATAAACGGTTTCGCGGTCATCAACTGGAATTCTTTTAGCAACTCTTTATCCAGCTCTTTATGCGCTGATAGCAGCTGGCCGTCCTCTAATATTGCCTGCGCTTTCTTTACTTCCGCTAACACTTCCGGCGGGGTTTTACGCCCGCGAATTTCCTTCTCTAGCCGCGGAACGGCTTTTTCTAGAGTCTGCAGGTCGGCCAGGATTAGCTCGGTAGAGATAGTTTCAATATCGGAGGCGGGATCAATCTTGCCATCTACGTGCACCACATCGGGGTCGCTGAACACCCGGGTAACTTGGCAGATCGCGTCGGCTTCCCGAATATTGGCTAGGAATTGGTTACCGAGCCCTTCCCCTTGGGAAGCGCCTTTCACGATTCCCGCAATATCTACGAAAGAAACCGTGGCGGGCACAGTTTTCGCAGATTGGAACATTTCCGCCAGTTTTTTCAATCGCGGATCCGGCAGCGGCACTACCCCCACGTTAGGGTCGATAGTGGCGAACGGATAATTCGCGGCGAGTACGGTTGCGCGGGTGAGCGCATTGAACAAAGTTGATTTACCTACGTTCGGTAATCCTGCAATCCCAATTGTTAAAGCCACGTCTCTACCCTATCGAAGGGCGAAAGCGGCAGGAAATCTGGCCGTGAAAATAGGCGGTTCCCGAGTACACCCTCGCTAGGCTTGCCTCGAAGCGACTCCCGTTATCCTACCCCGGTAAGGGTCTGCACGATCTCTGCCAACGAAGTATAGAACTCCCCCAAGCGGTTTATCGGGAGTAGCACTGCGATTATCACCATAAGCATCGCTGCTATCGATCCCCCGAGGGAGAGTAAATAGGCGGAGCGAGTGCCAGTTTTCATGACTTTCGGTACCCGGTAAATCAACGCCGCCAACCCCAAGATCGCCAGCACAGCTGCAAACGCAATAGTTCCCGACCCCATGAGGGAAAATATTCCCGGCCCGGCATCTGGAGTCAGCGTCGAATCCACGCCTTTAATCTGGGCAGCCTTAGGAGTAGCACTGGTGCGTATCTCTTGCCACCAGCGATAAAGTTCTGGCATTTGTTCACGCCAGGTAGCCCAATTATGTCCGCCTTTGCGGGTGATACTCAGTTGTATCCGGTCGCCTGGTTTAAAGGAGGCCTGCGAGAATGTTTTCGCTAATTGTAAAGAATCTTTATCTAGCCGCGCCCCAGCAACATACATATTTACTGTCCAGGGACGTTTTCCCCCCATCAGTACCGAAAGGGTATTGTCATGGAATCCAGCACTGTTACTTCCTCCCCAAGATCCCACAATGGGTTGATCATAGCCGGAAAGCACTGCACTAGTTCCAAAAACGTCCCCGTAGAGAATCCCTAAGCGGGCACTGCAATAAGCTCCAGAGGAGTTCCCTGTAATCATCCAGTCTTTTCGTTTATCAGATACATTAGGGAAGCTAGAGCGCACCATTTTGGGAATATCGAAGCTGAGCCAGGTGGCGGTTCGTACCCCATTTTTCACATCAGCACAGGTAGGAGCTTTAAGCCCAACGTTTCCTTCCGGAATAACCACAATGGTGGGAGCGACCTCTCCGCTATCAATTGCCGTTTGCAGATTATTAGAAAAATCGAGGGCAAGGGCGACCGATACCGGAGATCCCGGATATCCGTGGATAAACTCTAAAACGTTATAGGTGGTGGTTTTATCGGCAGGATCATACCCCTCCGGCGTCCACACGACAACCTGCTCTTTTACCCCAGATTTTGGCCCGGAAAAAACCGTTAACTGCCGACCCTTTGTCAGGGGTTTAAAACTAGGTATCCATTCTTCTTGTCCCGGCAAGGCCGGCGAGGTCAAGGGATTTATTTTTTCTGAGGCAGCGGGTACGCGTTTGCCTGCTTTCCCAGATTCCTTTGCGACTATGTTTGATCCCCGCTGGGTATCACTGATTCTCACTTTGGTGTCTTGCTGATTGTTAACCATACGCCACAGCTCAGAGGGGGTGGACACGTATTGCATCGGCAAGTTAACCAGCAAGCCGACTGCTACCACCTGGATGACGGCTATCAATAAGACCGCCAAAACCGAGCGTATATAACGCCCCGGTTTGCGAATTATTTGCGGCAAAGCAAGCAGCAAGACGACAGCTACTAGGCAAAAGAGGGTAACGAAGGATAGTGAGGTCAGCACGATTACCTCTAACAGGTGTGCCCCGGATCGTTGGTGCGCCGACGGTTGTCGGTCTTTATCATCCCGGCTTCTTTGAGTTCTTTACGCAGGGGCAAAGGCAAAGCGAAGGTTACTGTTTCCCGCTCGGTTTCCACTTCCTCTACGTCCTCAAAACCCCATTGCGCTAGCTGCGCTAAAACTTCTTTCACCAGCACTTCTGGCACGGACGCTCCAGAAGTTAGCCCCACGGTTTTAACCCCGTCAAACCAGGCCGCATCCATTTCGGAGGCTTTATCTATGCGATAGGCGCGCTGAGCCCCGCCTACTTCGGCTACTTCTTTTAGTCGCACCGAGTTCGAGGAATTAGCTGAGCCCACTACCACTACCACCTGGGCTCGTTCTGCAATCTTTTTTACAGCCCCCTGCCGGTTTTGAGTGGCGAAACAAATATCTTCACTGGGGGGATCACTCAATTCTGGGAATCGTTTCCGCAGTCGTTCTACGGTTTCTCGGGTTTCATCGAGGCTTAAAGTCGTTTGCGATAGCCACACCACTTTTTCGCGGTCTCGCACCTGCACTTGGTTTACGCTTTCGGGATCGCCTACTACTTGGATATGGTCGGGAGCTTCCCCTTGGGTGCCTTCAACTTCCTCATGTCCTTCGTGTCCTACCAACACAATGTCATAGTCAGCTTTGGCAAAACGCAGGGCTTCGCGGTGCACTTTGGTCACCAGCGGACAGGTGGCATCGACAGTTTTTAGTCCCCGCCGCTCAGCTTCTTCTCGCACCAGGGGCGATACTCCGTGGGCGGAAAACACCACTCGCGCTCCGGTGGGGACTTCATCGAGTTCGGTTACAAAACGAGCACCTTTGGCACTTAACTGTTCGACCACGAACTTGTTGTGCACGATTTCTTTACGCACATAAACTGGGGCTCCATAGAGCGCTAAGGCTTTTTCTACTACGTCGACCGCGCGATCGACTCCCGCGCAGTAACCGCGCGGGGATGCCAAGAGTACTTTCTTCGTTGCCACGTCCCTATCCTACCCAGGTATTTTGTTTCCCGCCGAACCGGTGAGAAGGCCGACTAGTACCTGCGGGTAGAATGAAGCGGTGCACACAAATCCTCAGGGTTCACAAACCCCGCTGGCTCCTACGGCTGCCCAAACCACTCGGGATAACCCGTGGCCGCTGTCTTTGCTGACCGCTAATATCAAGAAATATGTGAACCGAATGTCGCCGCTGTGGGTGAGCGGACAAGTCGTGGAATATAAACGCCGTCCGGGCGCGCGCATGGCTTTCTTTGTTCTGCGGGACACTAACCAAAGTACTTCGATGACGGTGAAGTGTTGGCCCACGGTTCTGGACTCGGTGGGGGCAGATTTTTCCGAGGGCGCGCAAGTTGTTGTGTATGCCAAACCCGATTTTTATGAGGGCTCGGGTTCTCTTTCGCTGATGGCTAAGGAGATCCATGCAGTCGGGGTGGGCAACCTGCTTGCCCAGATTGAGGCACTGCGTAAGAAACTGGCCGCAGAGGGTCTATTTGCTCAGGAAAACAAGCAGCCGCTGCCGGTGATTCCCCGCAAAATCGGTTTGATTGTAGGGCGCAACGCTAAAGCCAAACAGGACGTAATGGTGAATTCTTTGGCACGCTGGCCACTAGCCGAGTTCGAGGTGCGGGAAGTAGCAGTCCAAGGCCCCACTTGCGCCGGCGAGGTAAGTAAGGCGCTAGCCGAACTGGACGCCCTCCCCCAGGTAGAGGTGATTGTGATTTCCCGCGGCGGCGGCGCAGTCGAAGATCTGCTGCCATTTTCTGAAGAATCTTTAGTGCGGGCAGCGGCGGCGGCACGCACCCCCCTAGTTTCTGCCATCGGGCATGAGGAGGATGCGCCCCTGCTAGATTTTGTGGCTGACTATCGGGCCTCTACCCCCACCGATGCGGCGCGGAGAATTGTCCCGGATTTACAGGAGGAATTGTTGGGGGTCCAGGGCGCCCGCTCTCGTTTGCGCACCCAGATGCTCGCTCTCTTAGATCAACATTTAGGGAAGTTAGCCCAGTTGCGTGCCCGCCCGGTCCTGGCCGATCCTAGCGCGGTTATTGCGGCTCAGGAACATTCTTTGGCACTAGAGGGTCAACGGCTGCGTTTTCGTTTTGAAACCCAGCTGGAAAACCAACTTACTTCCCTGCGCGGATGGCGCGATGCTTTGATCGCCTATTCTCCCCAGGGGATTTTAGAGCGTGGCTACAGTATTTTGCGCTCACCTGCCGGTGGGGTGATTAATTCGGTATCGCAGGTAAGTAAAGGCGATCTGCTGGAGGCGATTTTCGCTGATGGCACCGCAGTAACCAAGGTTTTTGGTACGAATCAGAAAAAAGCTTAGGAGGCAATGATGAGTGAAGAAAACATAGAAGTTCCGGTGGCAGAACTTTCCTATGAGCAGGCGCGCGAACAATTGGTAGCCGCGATTGCCCAGTTAGAGTCGGGCAAGCTGGGACTCGAGGAATCTTTAAAGGTGTGGGAGCGCGGGGAACAACTCGCGAGCCACTGTCAATCCTTCTTGGATGAGGCCAAGCAACGTTTGGAACAGGCTAAACAATCGGAATAGTCATGACTACCAGCGAGGACGATCCGGCGCTTGCCACCGGGGTTAAGGAACAGCTATCGGAGGGCGCAGACGCGGGGTCCTTAGCAACTTTCGACAAAGATTCTGCTACCGACAAAGACACCGCAACTGGCGAGCACCTGCCTTTTGAGTTGGGGCATAAGCTGGGCTATCACCGCTCCGCTCCCCTGACTGCCTACCAGGTAATAGATTATATTTTTGTGGTAATCGCCGCGGTTCTAACCGTGCGTCTGGCTTGGATCCTGCTAAAACATGGTTTCCAGCTTTCTCTGGTGATTCTGGTTTATTTAACATTTTTCTGGGTACTCTTGGCTTATCTGGCGCTGCCGCGTCTGCATCAAATAATGTCTTCGCTCTATGTTCCGGATTATTACATTGGGCGTTCTAAAACTGGGGATGGGATTTTGGGGGATCCCATTAACCTGGCTTGGCTGGGGGAAGATGATGATATTCACCTGGCGATGCAGGCAGCCGGTTGGACGCTGGCTGACGAGATCACGCTTTCTTCTTCTTGGAAAATTGTTTTGGCCAGTGTTTTTAAACGCTCTTATCCGGCGGCTCCGGTTTCTCCGCTCTATCTTTTTGGCAGGAAACAAGATTTTGCCTATCAACAAGAGGTAGACGGTAATCCCAGTAAGCGGCACCATGTGCGTTTTTGGAAAGTTCCCGAGGGATGGAAACTGCCGGGAGGACTCCAGGTTGATTGGCTGGCGGCGGCAACTTTCGATAAAGCAGTCGGCTTATCGCTGTTTACTTTGCAAATCACTCACAAGATTGATGAGAACATCGATATTGAGCGTGACCATGTAGTGGATACCGTCCGCGAAGCCTGCACCAGCGTAGAGGTGGAGGTGATTCCCGATGCTACCAGCGCCTATCACTCGCGCAATGGCGGAGGTGACCGGGTGCAAACCGATGGTAGCTTGCCGGTGATTGAAGCCAACCTGGTAAGCGAAGAACACATAAATCCGCACGAAAACTTGGCTTTGCAACACAAAGGGTATTTGCGTTCTTCCCGCGAACAGACAGAAAAGAAAAAGAAGCGCCGGCTACTGCGTGACCGCGAGGTGCCGGCAACTTCGTTGGCTTGCGGGATTACTTTAACCGCGTTGCACGCCCTGGAACTGGCGGTTGTTGGTTATATCTTGGCTGCGAACCCGAAATACGCTGATGATTTGGGCTTTTCTTTTTACCAGACTCGCCTGGCGGGCTACGGTTTCATGGCGTTAGCGGTGTTACTGACGGCGCTAATCGTGGGAACTTTATCTCACCAAAAATGGATGCGCCTAGGCTTGCTGTTGGTACTTACGGCAACGATATTTGTGCGCATGATGGAGTCTTTGGGGATTGAGGGCGCGTCTGGTACTCCCCTGTGGATTACTTCCACTACCCTATCGGTGCTGGCAATCTTGGCGATTACTTCTCCGGCTGCGCGGCGTTGGGTGAAGGTAGAGTAACCAGCGGGTTCCGCCGCTACCCCTAGCTTTTAGCCAAATGCAGAATCAGCACACCCACGTTATTACTCTTACGCGAGGGCGAACTCCACTCCCTACCCCTGTTGCCTGGGGTGGGGAGCTACTGGCTGCTGGTTATTTTCTTCTTCTTTCGGCCAGGGTGATTACCATAGCCACTGCTAGAACTAGGCAGCCGAGCAGGAGCATTTCTAGCGATCCGGCGTATCCGGCGAGTGGGAGTTTGCCTTCCGGGTAGTTAGTGACGGTCAGGGATTTATCCCCGCCACTAACCGTGTTTACATCACCCTTGCCGCTGATAACGGTCACTTTCCCGTCCCCGGCTACCTCAAACTTCACCGGCTGCGGCAACAGGGCATATCCCGGGTTGGTGCTGATCTCTGTTAGCACATAGGTTTGCCCCGGGAACACCTTGAATTTCTTTTTACCGTCCGTGCCGGTAATCAAAGTTTCAGGAGGGGTACTCGCGCCTTCTTGGCTAAGTTCAAAGACCACGCCCTCCATCGATTTATTCGCGTCATCTTTCTTGTTTAGCTCGATTTCTACTTCTGCCAACTCGTTATAGCGCACCACCGTAATCACCGGGTTATCCCCGGTAACCTTAACCGGAATGGGTTTAGCATCTTTCCGGTAACGGTCAGGTGCCTGAGTCTCTTCCAGCGTGTATTCGGCACCGAAAGTAAGACCGGTAAAGGTAGCCAACCCTACCTTGTTGGTAGTCATTTCCTTCTTAGTACCGTCTGGGCCGGTAAGGGTAAACTTTGCCCCCGCCAAAGCTTTACCAGTCTCCTTAGCCAGCTTAGAAACCGTGACACTACCGGTGTTCTTAGTGTTAGGCACTTCCATAGTCACTAACCCGGTGAACCCTTTAAGCAGGGCATAATCAGATATTTTCACCGATATCGGATTCGACTTAGCGATATAACCGTCAGGAGCCTTCGTTTCTTTCAAAACATAGGTCTTATCCGCATCCAGATTAACTTTTGCGGGTACCTCAACTATGCCCTCACGATTGGTTTCCAAATCAGCCGCTAACGGGGTTTTCCCATCTGAGTCGAACAAAGTGAACTTCGCGCGCGCAAGCGGAATCACCACATCGAAGGAACCGGCGACTTGGGCAGGCCGTTTAACCGCTCCCCGATCTTTATTCTCGGACACCACCATATCGGCAGCATCTTCGCTAACCCCTTTCACCAGAGGCTCAAACTTGAAAACCTGCAACCGGGAACGACTATTATCTACTGTCCAAGTCAGCGTCTGCTGATTGTAATCATCAACGGGGAAAGTCTTAGCCACCCCATTAGTCAGATAATAACCACTGCTAGGCTTGGTTTCTTCCGCCTTATATAGGCCGCCGGTAAGACCCACGAACTCAATCTGGCCTGCCTGATTAGTTTTAGCGGTTACGCACGGCGCCTTAAACTCAAACTTCCCGTGCTCATCCGTAGTGGCAGGATCGCACGGGCCTACTGGCCAGGATCCATCCTGGTTTTGCTTATAGAAAGTAAACTCCGTATCCGCTATCGCCTTACTGCCGGTCTCCGCCTCAGGATCGACCTTGGTAATCAACAACGAAGATTTTTGTTTCTCCTGCTCGTTGGGAACCGCCAACAAATCCTGCACCGCCAGCTTTTGACCTAACGCGTCTAGCAGTTCACCGGCAGTATTAATCTGGAACTGCAGCAAAGCTTGGTTCAAAATATACCCATTAGGAGCCTTAACCTCCTGCAAGGTATAAACCTGGTTTAACTCCAGATCATCCAAAATAACATTCTTTTGACCATCAGTAGCAGTAGTGAACTCCCTCGGATTAGGGTCACCTATGGTCCCCTTATACAGTTTGAAGGTCGCGCCCCCGGTAACTACTCCATCACCGCGCTGCCACTGACCAAAGCTTTTACCCTTACGGTCCATGCCCCGCACGCCCAGCTTAACCAGTTCCACCCGGCCCTTATCATTCTTCAGCACCCCATCATCACCAAGCTTTAAATCCAGCCCGCGGGTAGGAGTACACTCTGACTTTGAACAACGAGTAATCGTAAAATCAATCGGCTTAATCGGCTGCACCAAACCAGGGGTCTTACCCTCAGTCAGCTGCCACTTCCCCGCCGGAAGATTAACGAACCTAACCTCGCCATCGGTATTAGAACGCACCGTAATCGCCGGCGAATTAGGAACATAAGGATCCTCTTCTAGCTCATATTTTCCTGAATAATCACGAATCGGTCTGCCCTGTTCGTCACGCTTAAATTGTTGTACCGGTTGCGGAGTGACCGTGAACTCGATACCGGCCAAGGGATTGCCGTTTGCATCTACTTTCTTGAAAGAGACTTTTCCTTTAACCGGCTCAATCGGCTCCCAGCGGCTAAAGTTCTTAACCGTCCCTAACTTAATCTCATAGGCTTTCCGCTGCTTATTGAAGTTTTTATCGCTGAAATGCGCAGCTTGCAACGTAAACCCGGTAGCAGAAATTATGTACCCATCGGGAGCCTCCAGCTCGCGCACTACCCAACCAGGCCGCGCCTTAACCTCCCGGAATTCAACTTTCCCATCCTGATCCGAAAGCGTGGTTGCCTGCAGCACGCCCTCTTTATTAAATAAACCAAACTTAGCCCCCGCCAACGGTTTTTCGGTGAGAGTATAGCCAATCTTGCCGTCTTGCTGGGTATAGCTGCTCCTACCGTACCCGGTCTTTTTCAAAACGATATTGGAAGGTGGAGGAACCAGGGTATTGATTACCGAGTTAGAGTACAGCTCGGAGGGACGGGTACCCGAGTAGTACAAGAAATCGTTGATCCCCTGTTTACCAAAGTTTTCTTGTGAGCGCGGATCCGCCCCTTTAGGGCCGGCAATCATCGGTACCGTAATCCGCACTTCACTGCGAGCTTCCTGCTGGGCAGTACTAGCAAACTTCAGAGCTGTAACCTGCCCACAAGCATCATCATTCTGCCAGTTAGCGCCGGGTAGCTGCTCCTTAGTTAAACCCTGGTCACAGGTATATTGGATTGTCCACTTTGACGGGGTCTTTCCGTCCGCCATCTCAATACTGATATTTCGCGTAGAGTCATACTGGTTATTCAAAGTAGAACCTTCACGGGCAGGAGTACCTGCCACCGGTAACAAATCGTAGATTATCGGGTTAGTTTCTGCCTGTTTGCCGTATGATACCCGCAACTGGTAATCAAACGGGACTCCCGCTGCGGTCTCGATCTTTCCCCCCCAGGTAGCATTTTTCTTGCTTTGTCGAATCAGCTTACGAACATAAACTTCACTACCTGCCGATACCTGAGTGGTATTAGCGGCTTTCGACCAGATTCCTGGCCCGGCCACAGGATCCGGATCCTTTTCTGTTGGATTCAAGTACTCCCTAATCTTCCCGTCTGCGCGTGCAAACGCATCATTAACCATGTCCCCGTCTGCAACCCGATTGGAAACGTAGGTTTCTAACTGCCCCACCATATAAACATCACGCGGGTCAGACACCTGATTCGCCCGGAAAACCACTGCAGTCCGCCCGGTGTTATTCCAATTACTAACAATCTCGTAACCCGCGCCCGGCAGCGAGGCAAAAGCCTGGGTCATAGCAACATTTTGCAAATCCAGACCTGGCGGCAACACATCCACTAACTGGAACGAAGTCAGCGGTTCCCCATAATCAGTTTCTACCTGGGCTCCCACCGTATAGACACCAGTCTTTCCGGTTACAGTTTTGGTTTCATAGGTGTTACGTTTGAGAGCCTTGATGGTCTTTCCTTCCGGATACACCTCGATTTGCGCAGTCGTGATCTTTTCCCCAGAACGCGCCTGGTTAGATAACGGCCCCCCGCAACTATCCTGCTTCTGGGTTTTGCATAGCTGCTGGGCGCTATCCCGCAAACGAGTATGTATCCTGGTAACAGTCTTACGCCCGGGCTCCGCCTGGACTCTACTGGTCCAGCGCAACCAAATATTCGAGTACTTCTGGGTAAGCTCCTCCGGCAGCTCTATCCTGCCCGCAGCGGAAATATCTATAGAATAAAGCACTTTGTACTGATCTTTTGCCCCGGTGGGACTAAGGATTTCTAACTTCCCGCCCACGAAGAAAGGATCGGGAGTAACCGCCGTATAGTACAGGCGCCTATCCAGCTCCCTGTCCTCAACATTAACTACCCCGGAGGTGGAGGTGGTGTTGAGGGTATTAATAGTCCAGTCGATTTCCTGCTGGCGTCCGTTCGCCGTATCGAATAATACTGCCTGCCCATACCGCCAATACGGTCCGTCCGCTTTTTTATCCAGGGCGGTACCTGTGGGATTAGTTTCTACTGGTTTATAAAACACAAAGTCCGTTGTCGCCTGCCCGGTAATCGGAGCCTCGTTGGGGCCGGCTTCATGGGGAGTAAGCACATAACTAGCATCATTATTTATTCGGGTTTTTTGCTTCGCCCCCGGGAAATGCAAACGCACGCTCGCTAAAGAAGCATCCTCAGAAAAAATCGTCCGCTCTGGGTCACGATAAATAATCTGATCACCGTTTTGCGTCCACTTCAGATCATTCTCTTTCGGATTGAACTGGGCACGCGCCTGGCTACCGTCCGCCTTGGTATAGACCGGTAGCTGATCAGTAATGGTAATACCCTTAACGTTCCGGAATAATCCCCCGGGAATTCCGAAGGTAAAGGTAACCGCATTTTCCCCGCTTTCTGCCACATTGCCCTTATCATCTTGCGTGTAGTTGCGACAGGTTGAACGGTAACAGCCCACAGTCTTTTCGAACTGGGGCATCAGGTAATAGCCTTCCAAATTAACCGGACCGGTCTGAGAACTAGCAGCCGGCTTCACCGGGAAAAGACCATCGCCGACCTTTTCTAGCAACGTGGCTTTAAGCGGAAAAGAACCATCCGCGGGCGTCACCCGTTTCTTTAAACGCCAGTGAATCGGAATCGTAACTCCTGTATCACCACCAAACTTGGGTTTAACTTTCACATCCAAGACCCCGGGGGCGACTACCTTTGCGGAAGTAAAGGAGGAACCGGGCGAGATCCCTGCTTCCACGAACTCTACCTTTTCGGAATCGAAAGTTATCCGGATAGTTCCGTTCTGCAAAGTCGCCTGCGCATCTCCCCCATAGGTAAGGTCAGTGCGCAGCTTATTACCAATTTGCTCCCGCAAAGTATCCGAAGCCGGGTAATTACCGTCCCCATCCTTGGGTTCATTCATTAACCGCCCCACTAGCCCCAAATAAGCATAGGTTTTATTCTTGAGTTCGGCTGGTATCGGCTTATACACGAACTTAAGATTTTTATCTATCCCGTCTAAGGGAACGGTCTGCACCGCCGGCAGCGAATATCCCTCAATCAGGGGAGGTACGACATCGTACTCATGCGCCCCATTAGCAGTATCGATTACCTGGTCGGTGGGCTCATGGAGGGGATTACCATTTTCATCGACATATTCTGCTTTAACCCGCGTGTCCACCAAAATAATGATCTTTCCGGGAACGGAGGCTACTCCCGCAGGATTCTTACCCGATTCCGGCCGCAAATACAGCGGGCCGGGGACGTACAATATATTGTCTCGAAAGTCACGATCAGCTGTCAGCATTTTTACGGTTCTTTCCAGTTCTTCCTCAGGAACTGTGAAAACTGGAGCGCGAACCTTGGTATCAGCAAAAACACCTCCCTCAATTTTCCTAACCTTGCCCCAGGAATCCGGAATCTTCTTCAGATTATCCGCATTGGCAAAAACGGCGCCGCCAAGCAACTCTACCTTTCCCCAGTTGTCCGGAATCTGGGTTAAAATACGGTTAAGTGAAAAAGCATTGTCACCAATCTCTTTTACTTCCCCCCAATCCTCGGGAAGGGAACGCAGCTTATTATCAGAGAAACAATAATATGGAATCTCGGTAATTTTCCCCCAAGTTTTTGGTAGTGCAAGCAACTGATTGGTATCAAAGGTTTGTCTTCCCAGTTCTGCAACTTCTCCCCAGGAAGCCGGTAATGAACGTAGTCTATTTCCCTGGAAAGCGTTGTCTCCCAGGCTGGTAATCTTGCCCCAACTCTGCGGCAGGGAAGTGATTTTATTCGTAGCAAAAGCATTATAGGGAATATACGTTATCAGCCCCCAGGGAGCATCTATTTTAGTTATTTGATTTTGGTAAAAAACTTCTTTCCCTAGAGTATTTACTTTGCCCCAGGAATCCGGCAAAGCGGTTATCTGATTATCATTAAAAGCCTTTTCACCGATTTTAGTAATTTTCCCCCAAGAAGCCGGAAGCGATCTCAACTGGTTACGTGCAAACGTCAGCTCTGCTACTTCGTTGATTTTCCCCCAATGTTTCGGAAGAACCTCTAACTGATTATTATAAAACGCTCCCACTCCAACGCTGGCAACATCCTCCCAAGATTCCGGAAGACTAACCAGTTTATTCTCCGAGAATGCATATCTACCTATAGTTTTAACCGACCCCCAGACAGGTAGCGAGGCAATCTTGTTACTTGCAAAGACAAAATTGGGTAAGGAGGTAATCTTGCCCCAGTAAAGAGGTAAAGAAGTAATTTGATTGCTAGAAAAAGCGTTCTCTCCCAGCTTCGAGACATTTCCCCAAGAATCCGGCAGCCTAGTCAGCTTGTTACTACTAAATGCGCTGTCTCCGATATCGTTAATCGGCTCCCAGACAGCTGGTAGAGAAACTAGCTTATTACTGCTAAACACCCCAGAGGGCAACGAGGTAATCTTGCCCCAAGAGTTTGGCAGGGACGTCAGCTGGTTATCAGCAAAGGCGTTCCCTCCCAGCTTCGAGACATTTCCCCAAGAATCCGGAAGGGACTGCAACTTGTTGGACCAGAACGCCCATGTTCCGATCTCAGTAATTTTCTCCCAAGATTTTGGAATCGACTGCAGCTGGTTAGACCAAAAGACTTCTTTCCCAATTTTGGTAATCTTCCCCCAAGAATCCGGAAGTCGCGTCAACTTGTTAAACGTGAAAACATCATCATTCAGAGTTTCAATTGAGCCCCATGAATCTGGCAGCTTTGTCAGCTGATTGCCATGAAAAGCTGCTGATCCAATATCGGTAACTCTTTCCCAAGACTTAGGAAGTGAAGTTATCTGCTGCCCAGAAAATGCACCTGATCCGATCCTGGTAATCGATCCCCAAGACTCCGGGAGCTTGGTCAGCGGGGAAGTCAATTTACTACTACTAAAATTATAATCACCAATCTCTGTGATCGGCTGCCCCTTGTCCCCAAAGGTCGGCCAACACCACTCCTTTTTAGTATCTCCTCTCTCGTGCTTTTCTTTACCACTAGAACTAAACCCGGTAATAGTTCCCCCGTTGTAGGTGAAATCTTTTACCTGCCAACCCGGACAAATAATTTGCTCTGGCCAGTCCGGGCCTACCGCGACCTTGCCTTTAACAGTCTTAGTGCGACCCTTAGAATCAGTGGCAGTGTAGTAAATGTCGTAAACGGCATCTTGCACACTGGTATCAATTTTTTCGGGAGAAACCTTTAGACTTTCTGTAATATCCTTACCATCGGTGTCTTTCGCGGTCACTCCCTTAAATAGGGCCTTTGCAGAACCGTCATCACCATGTGGAATATGCTTGTTTATCTCTCCGCTGATAGTGGGAGAAAAATCGGTTTTCTTATAGGTAAAAGTAACCTCATTCTTCGCACCCTTTTCCGGCGTGAACTTTTTAGAGGTTTCCGTAGCCTCATAGCCAGCAAATTCCGGTGCCTTAATCGTGTTTTCTTTACCCGCGAAATAGACCCCGTCCGGTTCAGTAAACTCACTTTGCAAAATCTGCCGGCCACGCAAAGGCTTACCGGAGCCTTCCTCCACATATTTAATGGTGATCGAGACCGCGTCCTCCGCAGCCACCTGCCCAAAACCAGAATCGTACTTTTGGGAAGAAACCGCATCCGGGAGCTTAGATTCCCCCTCAGCCTTCTCTAGGATCACCCAACGCCGATTATTGGCAAAAACCTCCGAACCAAAATCAGTAACAGTTTTAGGAACCTGCACCTTGTCAATTCGGTTGCCACTAAAGGCTTCCTGCCCTACCTTCTGCAAGTTGGGCGGAAGGGTGATTCCCGAGAGCTGGTTGTTGGCAAAAGCACTAGCCCCGATCTCGGTCACATACCGAGGTAACTCCACCGTTTTCAGCTGGTTGTCACGGAAAGCGTTATCCGAAATCTTAGTCAAGCGCTTAGGCGGATTACTGGTATCATCCGGACGCTCATCAGTAATCTTTAGCGTTTCCAGCTGGTTATTAGTAAACGCGCCATCACCGATTTCCTCCACCGTCGAAGACTCAAAAACCTTGAGCTTATTCCTCTGAAACGCGCCCGCCCCAATAGTTTTCAATCCCGGCGCACTAAGTTCCGCAATCTGGTTATCGTAAAATGCCCGGTCCGCGACCTCAGTCACCGAAGCCGGCAAAGTGACCTGAGTGAGTTCCTGCCCCGAAAACACCTCCGCCGCGATCTTGGTGGTGCCATCAGGGATGGTCAGGTCATGCTTCTTTTTGAGTTCTTCCTTACCCTTAGCAGTCAGACCGGTGATTTCCGTTCCGTTATAAGTAAAACGAGGGTCGCTCAGAGGCGCCCCCTGCCCCAGCGGAGCCGGGCTACGCAGCTCCTGCGGCACCCCCGCCGACAAATCCTGCAAACTAAGCAGCCCCGCAACCCGCTGCCCAGAACGCACCGCCTTAGCCATCCCCGACTGGGAAGCAGCAGATACCGAAGAAGCCTTAACCGACTGCGATTTCGCCGATGCCGTAAGCGGAACCACCACCAACAAAGTGGACAACAAAAGCCCTAACCCTGATAGCGAAGCCACTAACCGCCTACTCAGCACCCTACTAGTCAAACCTAAACTCCCATATAACAGGGCAACCGCCCCATAAGGCAGCCATCCAGCTTCAACACATCTTTAACAATGATAGTACATTAATGGATGTGCCCTCAAGCGCTCAGAGGACTCAAAAAGCTGAAAATAGCACCGGAACCAGGGTGTTCAAAAGGGTTATTTAACCAGGGTTTCCCCTATTCGAAAGGGGTAACTTCCAGCAGCTCTACCTTAATATTCTTGCCGTTAGGAGCCAGATAATCTACGGTATCGCCCACCTTATGCCCCATAATTGCCTGCCCCAGGGGAGCATCCGGGGAATAGACATCCATATCCACATCGGGGCTAGCCTCGCGCGAACCCATCAGGAACTTCACTTCCCGCCGACCTAGAGTAGCCTTCACTACCATGCCTGGTTCCACGATGCCATCATCGGCCGGAGACTCACCCACCTCGGCGTTCTCAATAATTTCCTTTAACTGCAAAATCCGGGTTTCATTCCAGGACTGCTGTTCCCGTGCCGCATGGTAACCGCCATTTTCTTTCAAGTCGCCCTCCTGGCGGGCTTCATCAATTCGGCGGGCAATTGCGGGACGCTCTACTTCTTGGAGATGGCGTAGCTCTTCTTTTAGACGGTCATAGGATTCCTGGGTCATCCAGGTTTTATCTGCCATCGTTTTCTCCTCAGCTCAGAAATAAAAGACTGACCACGCTGAGCGCGGTCAGTAAAACAGCAGGTATCAGTGTAACAAATTGCCGCCAAAGTTGCTATTACAAAAGCTAATAACTGCTAGCAAACAAAAGCACAGGTCAAACCAGCACCGCGAAATAGGCGGCGATACAAATACAGGTCCACCCCGCCACCGTACCCGCATGGAAAATCTCGTGATAGCCAAAGTAGCGGGCATTCCTGCCCGGCCAACGCAGCCCATAAAACACTGCCCCTATCGAATAGCTCAGTCCCCCCGCTACCAGCAGCCAGATAAGCGCCAATCCCCCAGCTTGGCGCAGCGACCCCATATAGCCAAGGGCAACCCAGCCCAACAAAATATAGATAGGAACATAAAGCCAACGCGGAGCGCCTGGCCAAAATATCGAAAGCAGGATCCCCGCCAAGGCACCCAGCCATACCAGTAGCAAAAGATTTCTAACCTGCGGATAAGGTAGCAGCGAAACCGCTATCGGAGTATAAGACCCCGCAATCAAAAGAAAAATATTGCAATGGTCAAGACGACGCATAACTTTAAACGCGCGTCTACCCCAATTAATTCGGTGATAAAGCGCGGACACCCCGAAAAGCAAGAGCGAACACACCAGATAAACAGTGCAAGCCCAGCGTTTACCGGTCGTATCTGCTAAACAAATCAACACAATTGAAGCCACCAGCGAAAGCGGAGCAGTAACTGTATGAATCCAACCGCGCAATTTTGGTTTCGGTAAAGCATAGAAAGATTCCTTTACCCGAGTTTTCACCTGCACATATCTTCCGTCATCAGGAGCCATCCGTCCTCCTCAGGTCGAATAAAACCCACCCCAGCTCCAAAAGCTACGGTAGGGTGCCTGTCTGCAACCTACGGTAATTGTAAGGGATAAATACTGTCAACAGCTCGCCGGAGGAGTAAAATCCAACTATTAAACCTAAAGGAGAAAGCTTGACTCACCTTACTGACCTGGTCTATCGCCTCTACGCCCGCAATCTGGAAAAGGCACTACCCACCGAATCTTTGCCGCGCCACGTAGGGGTAATTCTCGATGGGAATCGGCGTTGGGCACACCAGGTAGGGGCGCAATCTGAAACCGGACACAAAGTAGGCGCCGATAAAGCCCTCGAATTTTTAGGATGGAGCGAAGAAGTCGGAATCCCGGTAGTAACTCTCTGGATGCTATCCACTGATAATCTGCGGCGCTCCGGAGACGAACTGACGAAACTATTTGACATTATTTGCGGAGTGGTAGAGCAAATCGCTTCTTTGGATCGCTGGCACCTGCGCTTACTCGGCAATCTTTCCCTATTACCGGATCCGGTACAAACCCGCCTACGCGAGGCAGTGGCAGATTCATGCCAAGACTCTCCCCTAACCGTGAATATCGCAGTCGGCTATGGTGGACGCGAAGAAATTACCGAGGCCGTCCGGCAGTTACTACTAGAAAAAGCCCAGGCGGGCGCGGACTTAGAAACCGTAGCTCAAGAACTATCCGTAGACGAAATTACTTCCCACGTTTATACGGCCGGCCAGCCTGACCCAGATCTAGTTATTCGCACCTCGGGTGAACAGCGGTTATCTGGATTCTTGATGTGGCAGTCCACCCATTCGGAATACTACTTCTGTGAAGCCTTCTGGCCCGACTTCCGCAAAATCGACTTCTACCGAGCCCTGCGCGACTTCGCTCTCCGCGAGCGCCGCATGGGCAAATAAGAACTATTCCTGCTCGTCCACACGCTTAGATTTTTCGGCTGGCGAGTCAGCGTCCTGTTCCTCTTGCCGGGAGGCACGTTCGGCCTCGGCCACCTTCTGAATCTTAGTCTGTGCGCCTACCTCGAAATCAGTTTTGGCATCCCCCGGCAAAATCTGATTCGGATCCGCTGCTGCAAACTCGGACAGGGTATCTTGAATCTCTCTTTGCACCTGTTCTGCCTGTTCCGCATGGTCTTTAGCCGTATGCCGATCCCCGTCCTCTTCCGCAGCAGCCTTGGCCTCACGCGCCTCCGCCAAGTTCTGTGCACTGGGGCGAGCCGCCTCCGCTAGTTCCTTATCGAGCGAGCCGGGAGACCCTCCGGGACGATCCTTCTGGTAATTTAGCCGAATAAAACTGTCATATCCACGTAGGTACAGCACGGTAGTGTTCAAGAAAGCTAGGATCGGAACCGCGAAAATCGCACCCACGATCCCCATCGAAGCGCCGCCGCCGGCCACCGCCAGCAGCACCGCCACCGGATGCAGACTAACCGCATTAGACATTAATGCCGGTTGCAGCAGATTCGATTCCACCTGCTGAACCACCAAAATAATAACCAGCATTACAATCGCCGTGGTGAATCCCTTATCTACCAGGGCAATCGCTACCGCCATCATTCCCGAGAGGATCGCTCCCAAAATCGGTACGAAGGAGGCCAAGAACACCAAAATAGCTAGGGGAATCGCGAGCGGAACCCCAATCACATAGGCACCGCCCCCAATACCCACGGCATCAATCGCCGCTACCAGGCACTGGGTGCGAGTATAGGCACCGAGGGTGACCCAGCCGCGAATCGCCGCCTCATTTAAGGGATGACGCGCCGAACGCGGAGTCAACCGCAAAAACCACTGCCAAATTTTACGCCCATCTTTAAGGAAGAAAAATAGGCAAAACAGCGCGGTCAGCGCCCCGGTGAAGGCTCCCGCCACCGCAGACATAGTCCCTAAAGCATTAGATGCCAGCCAAGAAGCATTCTTGCGGGCATAGCTTTGGATCTGATCCTGGGCTTGCTCCCACAATCGGGTAGCCGTCTCGGTATCCATCTTTAGCGGACCGGTAGCTAGCCAGTGAATACCCTCATCCACGCCCTCTTTCGTATGGGCAATTAGATTAGGAAGTTCGCTAGCCAATTGGGTACTGGAGACCGAAATCATAGCAGTTACAATCCCCAACCCAATGATCAAGGTAAGCGCAGCCGCCAGAGTTCGTGGCAAATGTAATTTCACGTAGAAAATGCGCAACACCGGCTCAAATAGCACCGAAAGGAGCACGGCAATCGCTACCGGAACCACAATTACCTGGAATTTCGCCGCTACATACAGGAACCCACCGAAAGCGGCGGCCACCACTAACAGGCGCCAAGACCAATCCGCAGCCACCCGCAAAGTTAGCGGCACCGCTTCTTTTTCGGTAACCGGTTCACTATTAGGTTTCAAATCCACTAAATCCTGGTTATAGGATCCGTTCAATGCTGGAACAGAACTGGAACCTGATTGCTCCCTAGAAAGAGCACTAAGAAACCGGCGACCTGCTTGTGAAAATCGTTCGAGACGAGAATTCATAACTCAACCCTAGCAGTGCCCGGCAATTGCCAAGTAAATCACTCGCTAAGAGCGTGACGGATCTTACTTAGCCTAATCCAGAGATAACATTTCCCAAAAGCTACTAACTAACGAGTCATCCGGGAAATTGTCTCCCCAGACTCTTCGTCGATTAGGCTAAGCCCATCCAAAGTAAAACCATTTACCCGCAAAAAACGGCGTTTAACCTGGTCTGAACGTAACACCCAGGCTTGGGCAGGAGTATCAGCATCTAGTACGTAGTCCAACAGCCTCTGAGCTAGATCCGGGGAATAAAACTGACGGATAATCCCAAAGAACGCAATATCCAGGGCACGAGGCGCCGGTCCTAACTGATGATCGTTTTCGGGAGAAGCAGTTACATAGGCCATACCCACGACTTGCCTCCCCCGGGAAGCAAAAGCTATACGGCGTCCCTTAGTCTGCAAAATTTGCTGATGCCAGTAACTAAGGAGTGCTTCTTCACTGTGGTGTTGCCAAAAGCTGTCCGGAGCCTGACTGCCAATAGTTTCGATTAATATCCGGTGGTGTGCCATAGCCGCGCCGGCAGCATCAACCAAAGTCGGGGTTCTTACAATCACCGGCACAGTTAGGTTCCTTCCTAAAAAAGACTTCGGGGCGACTACAGCTTATAGTAGTCGCCCCAAAGCAAAGTTTTCTAGCTAGTTATCTGGTTAGTTATCGCGAAGAATCGCAATGATGCGCAAAATTTCGATATAGAGCCAAACCACCGTAACCATGATTCCCAGAGCACAGCTCCAAGCCATGTCTTTATCTGCTCCCAAACGCACGCCCTCGCGCACCATATCGAAATCAGAAATCAGCGACATAGCTCCGAAAATCACCGCAAATAAGCCCACCAGCAACCCCAGTGGCAGTCCAAAGAGAGTGATTTGATCCATATTGCCGAAAGCGCTGGCGGGAGTAACCATCGCTAAAACCATCGCCAGAAGCCGATATACAAGGATCGATACCACACCCAACAGCATGATTTTCATGAACTTGGAGTTCACCCGCACCAGCCCCGACTTAAACAACACCAGACAGGTAGCAAAAACCGCAGCAGTGCCGATCAATGCCTGGATAACAATCCCGGGGTAAGTATATTCAAAGAATGCGGAAATACCACCGATAAACAGTCCCTCAAAAAAGGAATAACCCAAGGTAATTGTCGCCGAAGGTTTACGACGGAAAGAATGTATCAAAACTAATGCGAAAGCTACTAGGGCGGAAACCGAGGAAATAGTGAGCATAGTTCCCGCATTCGCCGCTAGGTCACTCACTCCCCAAAACCACAAAGCTGCAGCTGCCAGTACCATTACTCCGAAGCTCAAACCAGTACGCACCAGCACGTCATCCAAGGTCATAGGACGAGAAACAGTCTGCGAAGCCCCCATATGCTGGGCTTGCGCAAAAGCAGGTTGGGAGTCAACACCGGGGGTAGCGGATTGTGGATAGGTCGAATAAGCGGAACGTGCATCCCCTCCCACCTGGTAGCCAGGCATTTCGGGATAACCGGCGGGAGTGCGACGCATCTGCTCGCCCACTTGATTCATAACCGGATTAGCCATCTGAATCTCTCTTTCTTCAGTTACCAGCCGCTTCCGTTTAGTAACTGTATAGTCAGCCACCGGCAAATGCCAGAGCTGGAAGCAGCGCCACTAAATAAATTAATAGCTAAAGTTTCTTAAAATTTTCTGGATGAGTGCCGCAAAAATCATGGACGGTACCCCCGGTCGGACTCGAACCGACACTGGACTGATTTTAAGTCAGCTGCCTCTACCGATTGGGCTACGGGGGCTTTAACAGGAAGTTTTACTTTCCCCGGTGTGCGCAACGCGCAACAGCCAAGTTTGTTTTACCAAAAGTGAACACCTTTTGTAAAGCGCCACTCCATATTAAACCTTAGGCATCCAAGATTGTCGAAACGAATAAACGCTAGCATGGTTTCATGCGTGAAAAACATGGAGATGACAACAAAGAATCCGCAGAAAAGGACGCCAAGCGAAATATCCATTATTTCCCCCTCGAGAAAGAGGTGGAAGAACTGGTCAGTCCCCCCGACTACCAGGATTTAGCGGCTCCTTCCCCCAAGGATTACAGCGAAGAATCTCCTCATGGGGTGATTACCTCCATAAAACGAGTATTAGCTAACGACATTGTAGCCGGGATGATTTTGGTCTTGGCTGCCCTCTTTGCTCTGCTTTTAGCCAATGCTCCCTCCCCAATTCGAGAAGGCTATATGACGCTTTCTAACTTAGAGTTCGGGCCAGAATCCCTGGGATTACGTCTAGCAGTACACGAGTGGGCGCAAGATGGGATTCTCACCCTGTTCTTCTTCACCGTCGGTCTGGAACTAAAACAAGAGTTCGCGGTGGGATCCCTCCACAACATTAAAGTGGCAGCCATGCCGATTATTGCAGCCGTCTTTGGCATGATTGGGCCTGCCTGTGTTTTTCTCCTAGGCACCGCAATTTCGGGAGATAACGCCTGGCACGGCTGGGCAATCCCCACCGCAACCGATATAGCATTTGCAGTGGCTATTTTGCAGATTTTCGGACGCGGACTTCCCCTAGCCGCCCGCACCTTCCTGCTAACCCTGGCAGTTGCGGATGACCTCGGCGGAATTCTAGTAATCGCCATATTCTACGCCACCGGAATGAAATTTATTTCCCTGCTGGCGGCATTTGTGTGCGCCGCACTTTTCGGTTTCCTCGCGCAAAAACGGTGGGGACGCTGGTGGATCTTAATCCCCCTCGGCATTGTTACCTGGTACTTCATGTTTGATTCCGGGGTGCATGCCACTATCTCCGGGGTGCTGTTGGGGATGACAGTTCCCGCTAAACAGCGCGCCGGCGAGACCACGCCGGAAACCGAACGTCTCACGGAAGCAGTCAATCCCTTTAGCGCGGGACTGGCAGTGCCGATCTTCGCTTTCTTCGCTGCCGGGGTAAATGTGGTGGATGTGGCAGGCGGCCCCTTCCACGTGATCACCCACCCGATTGCGCTCTCAGTGATGCTGGCAATGCCGATTGGAAAAGTGCTAGGAATCTTCGGTTCTGTGACTATTTTTACGAAACTGACTCCCCTCACCTTAGGGAAAGGCGTGGGTTTGCGGGATGTGCTCCCGGTTTCGATAACTGCCGGAATCGGTTTCACAGTAGCGTTGCTGATTTCCCACCTGGCCTTCAGAGGGGATGCCGAGCTTACCCAAGCCGGCTCCCTGGGAGTGTTAATGGGAACCTTCGCTTCAGTGATTCTCGCTGCGATCTCCCTGCAAATCCGGGTACGGCATTTAAAAGCTCAGGGCAAGATGTCGAACTAAGATATAACGCTACCTGGCGGTTCTACCTTAGTCGCTAGCTAAAGGAGGACGTTGCCCCCACTAAGTTAGCTAGATTATCTAGATGCCCGCTCACGTAGCTCCCAGGCGCCTTCACGCCCAGGTTTTTAATTTTCGAGGACGCGTGCCTGCTGCAGCAAAGCTGCAAAGTCCGGGGCATCCTGTTCAGCAGCCTCTAGGTAACGGCTAGGCAAGAGCACCCGGTTATATCCCAGGGAGGCTGCCTGCTCGAAGAATCCTGCTGACATTTTGCGCGGTGCCTTCAACAGGCCAGCGTTGGAGGCACCGGCTGCCAGCAGCCCTTCGCGTAGATGCAACGCTGCTAGGGCTTCACGCGGCTTTTGATAGGCTAGCGCTACCTTTAGCTGCTGCCCTTCCTGGGGAAGGGATACTAGATCCACGATCCGTTCAAAACCGAAACTGAAACCGACTGCGGGAACATCACGTCCGAGCCAGCGCCCTACCACCCCGTCATAGCGTCCGCCTCCACAAATCGAGGAGCCAGAGGCCGTATGGGATACCTCGAAAATCGGGCCAGTGTAATACCCCATGCCACGCACCAAAGTAGGGGTGAACGAAATCTTTATATCCGGAGCGATTTCCCTTACCTGAGAGGCAATTGCCCCCAGCTCAAAGAGCGGCAATTCGGCGCCTAGCGCGGGAACATTCACAGTTTCCACGTCACTGCCCAGTTCCAGCTCGGCGATACTACCTACTGCCTCTACTAGGGATTTGGCTTGGGAGTCGCTGGCAATTTCTTGCCCGACTAGCTCTTTGATAACTCCTTCTTCCCCGATTTTTTCCAGCTTATCTAGGGTGATAAAGGCGCTATCGTGCTTTTCTTCCGCTACCCCGGCCGCTTTCATTAACTCCCGCAGGAACCGGCGATCATTAAGCAAAATCGTGGAATCTTTATCTAGTCCCAGTTTGCCAATCGCGTTCCACATCGTCACGATAATTTCGACTTCCGCGCTAAAAGAAGCCTCTCCCAAAATATCAATATCCACCTGGTTGAACTGGCGGAAACGCCCCTTCTGTGGGCGCTCCGCGCGCCACACTGGCCCAGTCTGGAAAGCGCGGAACACGTTGGGCAGCTCTGCCTGGTGGCTGGCAAAGTAGCGGGTTAAGGGAAGAGTTAAGTCGTAGCGCAGCCCCAAATCCACTGCTTCAGCGGGCAAAACGCCTGCTTGTGGATCCATACCTCGCCGCATCACCTGGAAAATCATTTTCTCGTTTTCCCCACCTTGCCCTGACTGGAGCCGCTCGATTGGTTCCAGGGCCGGGGTTTCTATTTCCATGAACCCCAGAGAGGTATAGGTTTCACGCAAGACGCTAAGGACGCGTTCGCGCCAAGTTTTTTCGGTGGGTAAAAAGTCTCGCATTCCACGAGTCGCAACAATTTTTCCAGACATGGCTATCACTTTAGCATTGACGAAAGTTTTCACCTTGGGACTAAATAAAATCTTGCATGCACCAGTTATAGTTAAGATTTCAGATTAGTAAGGAAAAGTACCAGTGGTACCCCCAACGGGATTCGAACCCGTGTCTACGCCGTGAGAGGGCGGTGTCCTAGGCCTCTAGACTATGGGGGCCTGAAATAAGAACCAACAGGTTCCCATTTTCGCTGGGGTACCAGGACTTGAACCTAGAATGGCTGAACCAGAATCAGCTGTGTTACCGATTACACCATACCCCATGGGCTGCAAACCTTGGCTTGCGCCGGGCTGCAGTCATCTACTCTAACGCAGGCACTTAGGCAGCTTCAAATAATTTCCTTGTGTGACTAATCACCTGACGTTACGCCTGTTCTAGACGGTTTTCTAGTTTACGTAGACGCTTAATGGTGGAGTCCTTACCCAAAATTCCAATGGAATCAAACACCGGGATCGATACGTTAGAACCAGTAATCGCCATAAATAGCGGCTGGAAAGCAACGCGTGGCTTCAACCCCATCTCTTCGACCATTACCTGGCTCATAGCGGCTTTAACTGCCTGTGGATCCCCAATAGTGCCAACCTCGCCAACTTTGCCTGCCGGTAGGTCTGCTACTACCTTAGCCGCGGCGGCTAGTACCTGAGGGGCATTATCTTTAAGTTTACGGAGCGGTTTTTCTTGATATTCGACCTCGTCATCAGCGATAAACAGGAACCCTAGCAGGCTCTTGGCTTGGGAAAGTACCTGCAATCGGCTTTGAGCGAGCGGAGCGGCAGCTTCCAAAAGTTGTTTTTCTTTATCGGTTAAATCACCTAGCTTGTCCGCGCTCACGTATCCTCCGGCGTGCAGGTACGGAACAATCCGCTCAGTGAAATCACCGGTTTGCAGCAACCGAATATGGTCAGCGTTAATCGCCAGAGCCTTCTTAGAGTCAAAACGCGCCGGATTGGGGTTGACGTCCTCGATATCGAAGGCTGCGATCATTTCTTCTTTACTAAACACATCCCGATCTGCAGATAAAGACCACCCTAGGAGGGCTAAATAGTTCACTAATCCTTCGGGGATCATTCCGTTTTCCCGGTGTAAAAGCAGATTTGATTCGGGATCCCGCTTAGACAGTTTCTTGTTGCCCTCCCCCATTACATAGGGCAAGTGCGCGAACTGAGGGATCTGATCTGCGATCCCCAACTCGATAAGGGCACGGTAGAGCACAATTTGGCGAGGGGTGGATGCAAGTAGGTCTTCGCCGCGCAGCACATGGGTAATATGCATCAGGGCGTCATCTACCGGGTTTACCAGGGTGTAGAGGGGATCGCCACCGCCGCGCACAATCACATAGTCCGGAACAGAACCGGCTTGGAAAGTAATGTCTCCACGCACCAGGTCATGGAAAGTAATGTCTTCATCGGGCATCCGCATCCGTAGAACCGGTTGGCGCCCCTCCGCGCGGAAAGCGGCGATTTGTTCTTCCGTAAGATTGCGGTCATAGCCGTCGTAGCCCAGATGCGGGTTACGTCCAGCAGCTTTATGACGCGCCTCGATTTCCTCGGGAGTGGAATAGGATTCGTAGGCATACCCCCCGGCAAGCAGCTTATCTGCTACCTCTTTATAGATATCCATACGTTCGCTTTGCCGGTAGGGACCGTAGGGACCGCCTTTGCCGACGCCTTCGTCCCAATCTAGACCCAGCCAACGTAAAGACTCTAGAATTTGCTGGAAGGATTCTTCCGAGTCACGTTTCGCGTCGGTGTCCTCGATCCGGAAAACGAAAGTTCCCCCAGTATGGCGCGCATATGCCCAGTTAAATAGGCAGGTACGCACCATTCCCACATGCGGGGTACCAGTGGGTGAAGGGCAAAACCGCACCCGAATAGGGGAAGTAGCATCCGGATTCATACCTAAAATCTCCTTGCGTAAAATCGTTAGTTCCCCTTGATTCTACTTCGCGTCCGCCCGGATTCTCGAACCTGGGTTCGTTATTCGCCACCTCCTGCGCTAACCACCATATTTTCCATCTGCCCCACCCCGGTGATAGTAGTTTCTAGGTGCTGTCCGGCACGCAGTGATTGCGGTAATTCGATTCCGCCTACGATTACCACGTCCCCGGGTAGCAGGGTCATCATGGCGCTCACTTTAGCGAATACCTCTGCGGCTTTTACAGGAAACTCGCCGCTGTTAGCCCTGGCTACCTCTTGCTCGGAAACGTTAGCACTAATGGTGACATCATCGGGATTAAAACCAGGGTCAACCACAATCCACGGACCTATCACGGCAGAAGTATCCCAAGCCCTACCTTGAGAAAAACTGATGTCTTCCCCTTCGCTCGCAAAGTCTATCCCGATAGTCCAGCCGGCGATTAGCGATCCCACTTGCTCGGGGGTGACATTTTTACAAATAGTTTTAGCGACTGCTGCTAGCCCCACAAAGGCGCGTGCCGTGCTACCTCCCCAAGCAGGAATAGCGACAGGATCATCTGGTCCAATCACCGAAGTATTGGGTTTAATCGCCACCTGGGGCCACTGCCCTACTCCTCCTGCTGATCCAGCCAGATTTGCGCAGCAGCTGACTGCTTTTGAGCGGGGAATAACCGGAGACAGTAACCGCGCCTCTTCTAAGTTATAGAGCTGTCCAGAAGGTTCCACCTTTTGGAATAAGGGATCACCTTTGAGGGCGACTATCCGCTCACTGTCATCCTCTAAAGCTCCATAAATAGGGTTGGCATCTATCCGAAATCGCACAATCTTCATAGAGCCAAGCATAGCGTCCTTGCTAAAGTAGAAAGGATGAGCCAAGGAGGAACGCGTGAGTAACAATACCCAGGAACCGGTGTGGCGCCGCCTTGCAGGCGCGATGTTCACCTCCCCGCATCCCCAGATAGCTCCTGGAGCTGACCTAGGGATTTGTATCGAGATGGATGGCAGTTTCCATCCTTTACGCCGAGAGGTTTCTGGAACTTGGACTCGCAATCGCGCCAGTTGGCGTGACCTTTGCCAAACTAAATGGGAGTCGGTTTCGGCCGGTTTAGATAGGGCACAGCTGAGCTGCCTACGGCAGGTGGCCGGGCTATTAGAACAGGCTCCTCTGCGGTTGTCCTCGGAGGATGCCGCGCAGGTATCCTCTGCTATTCGCACTTTAGCGCGCGCAGGATTTTCTTTTGCGCTCGGCACTGAGCCCCTCACTCCTTTGCGGTTTTCCCCGATTCTGGCGTGTCCTTTCCTAGACATCTCCGCCCCGGGGGACGTGGCGCTGCGTTTTGGGATTGATTTTTCTGCCGGCAACGATCCGGCTGGGCGCACAGTGGCCGCTACCTGCGTAGCGGCCGGTCTTGAACTGGTAGCCAGCGCGGAACTGGGGTGTTTTGCCCTGTGGGATGATCGCTTCGGAGCGCTCAACCGGGTGTTGGGGGCAAAACCGGTGCGCGTACCGCCAGCGGATTTAGCGGATTTTTTGTTACAAGATTTTCCGCGCCTAACCGAAAGTTTCCCGGTTTATTCTTTGGATGACAGTTTCGAGTTCCCCAATTATCGCTACCTGCTAGAAGTGGGAACTTCCCGGGCAGAGGATCTTTACCGCATTCATTTGCGCGGAATGCGTGAGCTTGCGGGACAAAAGATTGAAACCAGTGCTCTGCCTGACCAAATTGCAGAGCTGAAAACCCAGGTAACTAAATGGTTGCGCCGCCAAGAAGGAGTTTTTACTTTTGATAGTTTTCTTTCTTGCCCGGCTCACCGCATTAACCAGCTATTGGATGAGTTGGAAACCGTTTTTGACGGTCACATTTTAGAGGTTAGCCGCCAAGGTATTCCCCGTTCATTTTTAGAAAGGGGCGGGAAAATCATCGTGGATTTATCCCCCAACACTTACGGTTGGTTCACCCCGAAAGTAGTTTTACGTTTAGGTGAACGTGACTTTACGTCCTCCGAACTTGCCCAGATTCGCAAGCAGGGCGGGCTTATCGATGCCGATACGTATCTCAGTGAAGCTGATCTGGATCACCTGACGCTGCTTTGTGAGCGAGCTAGCCTTAATCGGCGTGGTATCCACCCGGCGATTATTGATCTCGCCCAGATCCTGGAAGGTACGCAGGCGCAGGTGCGCGGCATAGAAGCGTGGAAGGCACGCAAACTGAAGTTACCGCCGATAGCTCCACCGCATACCGCTAAACTGCGTGAATATCAACACACGGGTGTGTCTTGGCTGCTGGCGCAACTATCCATTGGACCGGGTGCGGTACTTGCTGATGAAATGGGATTAGGAAAAACCCTGCAGATTTTAGCAGCGATTAAATCCTTACCCACCTCGAACCCGGTGTTGGTAGTAGCTCCTACGTCGGTAATTAATGTTTGGGAGTCCCAAGCACAGCGTTTTTATCCCGAGATAGAGGTGCGGGCACTGCGTAGCGGCACCGAGATTGAGGAAGGCTTTAGCGGGGCAGATTTAGTGATTACCTCCTACGGGTTGCTGCGTCGTCATGCAGAGGCATTTTTGCAGTTTCAGTGGCAAGGGGTGATTTGTGACGAGGCGCAGCTGGTAAAGAATCCGCGTACCCAAGCGTGGCGCGTCCTGGCAGATTTGCGCCGCGAGTGGACGATTTGTGCTACTGGCACTCCCCTAGAGAATTCTTTAGCCGATTTACATGCGATTTTATCTTTGGCGCAACCAGGCACGTTGCTTTCGCGGGAACAGTTTGCTGCTCTGCAGCTGCGCGGGCTTAGCCAGGTGCGTTCACTGGTTGCTCCCTACATGTTGCGACGCACTAAAGCTGAGGTGGCACCAGATTTACCCCCGAAGATTGAACAGGTTTTGCGGGTTGATTTAGAGCCGGGACATAGCGCCGCCTATCGAGAACTAGAAACCCAGGCGCGCCACCAGGTTAGCGGGTTGTTGCAATCTGGGGATCGGATGTCGATTTTGGCGGCACTGACAGCGCTACGGCGAGCCAGCTTAGATCTACGTCTGGTGGGAGGACGTGCAGGAATAACCAGCGCGAAAACTAACGCCCTGGTGGAACAGTTGCAGGCAATACCCGGCCATAAAGCATTAGTATTTTCCCAGTTCACCTCCTATTTAAAGTTAATTAAAGAGGCTTTGGAGCAAGCGGGAATAAAAACCGCCTATCTGGATGGGTCTACTCGGCAGCGCGACCAGGTTGTGAAGGAGTTTTCTGAGGGAGACGCGCAAGCTTTCTTGATTTCGCTGCGGGCAGGGGGCACGGGGCTTACTTTGACTGCCGCCGACTATGTCTTTGTGATGGATCCGTGGTGGAACCCGGCAGTCGAAGAGCAGGCAATCGATCGCGCTCACCGTATTGGGCAAGAACGTCCAGTCAATGTCTACCGCCTAGTGGCTAAAGGAACCATCGAAGAAAAAGTCTCCCAACTGCAAGCGCGCAAGCGCGACCTCTTTACTTCAATCGTTAAATCTTCTGGCTCCCTAACTGAACTTGCTAGTTCCCTGTTAATGGAAAATAACGATAAGAACTAGACATCATAGCGGGGGCACTTATATGCGCCGGTAGCTGATTTTTTCGCGTTCCCTAGAGCGAAAAAGAAGGCTTTTCCTAGAAAATAAAGAGGCGACAGAGGAAAGGAATAACTATGAAGACCTTGGAACTTTTGCAGAATCGGCGCTTCCCTGCAGCACTATAATCCAGCAATTAACCACACGGTGCAGCAAATGTTCGACCTGCCCGAAAGCTGGATGTTAGACGCGCAAATGCCGTTTGGGGTTGCCAGCGATGAGCCGTAACCCAAGCAGCTGCGAGACATTTGCCAGCGGGTAATCCAGTGCCCTCACCAAACTTCAATACGGTACCGCCTTTTGAAACTCACACTCCCCTAGGAACAGTGGTTATTTCAAAAGTAGAACCTTTAAGTCTGCGCCAATTGCTTCGTTGATAGGGTGGGAAAGATGAAGAAAACGAATAGGCGCGGACTGGAAATACTGTTAGCTCTGGTGATGATGGCTCGTGGCACTTCGTTTATATTCAGTAAATTGCTATTAGAAACCATGAGCACTTTTAACGTTTTGGCGCTGCGTTTTGGGATTGCTTTCCTGGTACTGGCTGCGTTGTTTGCTCGCCACCTCTATCGCACGAGCCGAAAAGTATGGCTAGCAGGATCCCTAATTGGATTCTTGTATTTCCTGGTGATGTCGTTAGAGCTTACCGCTTTAACCATGGCAGATACCGGTTCGGTAGCGCTCACCGAACATACCAGCATTGTGATGGTGCCGCTTGCAACTGCCGCTTTATCCAGGGGACGCCCGAATCTCGTAATGCTGCTATCGGCTTTCCTGGCGGTTACCGGCGTGGGGATGCTGACGCTGCCCGGAGGAAATCTCTCTGCCGGGCTGTTGATCGCTCTCCTGTCAGCCATCTGTTACGCAGTAACCATCATCGTGACTGATCGATTAACCCACAGCCCCGCAGAAGGATTCGCGGTCGGCATTATTCAGCTGGGTACGCTAGCACTGCTAGCTAGCATCGCAAGTTTATTTTTAGAATCCCCGCATTTACCTTCTTCTTCGGCACAATGGGGCATGCTAGCAGTGTTAGTAGTGGTGTGCACGGTTTTTGGTTTTACTTTTCAACCAGTTGCTCAGGCACGAGTATCGGCAGAGATTACCGGACTACTATCAGCATTAAACCCGGCGGTAGCCGCAATATTAGGAGCCCTCGTACAACACGAACAGTTCGGCTGGCTAGGGGTGCTTGCGGTTGCGCTAATCCTAATCGCGATTACTCTTCCCAGCTGGCTGCGCATCCTCACCCCGAAAGCCATAAACCGTTCAGCGGATTAACGGTACTAAGAAACCCGCGACCGCTCGCCTGAAAACTGCGATTACCGTAATAGCTCCCACTTATATTGCGAACAACCTTTCTCCCTAAAGGTAGCGGCGACGCATGATAATTATGCCTCCTAGCGCTACCCCCAGGACGCAAATCCCCAAAAGCGAAGCTGCACCACTACCCGTATGGACGACTTCCTCTGGCACTGGCGGGGTTGTAGGTGGAGTCACCGGAGGCGTTACTGGTGGAGTTACCGGCGGAGTGGAAGGGGGAGTCACCGGGGGCGGGGGCGGCAGGAAAGTGTTAGTGAAGGACACCAGGTTAACCCCATCGTTTTGCTCGGCTTGGGCGACTTGGCTGACTTTAAACTTGCCCGCAAGCTCTTCCGGCAAGTTCTCTGTCACTTTATAGGTAAGTGGTACCCGCTCTTCGGGTTTCTTCTCTACGTCTGCTGGCGTATATTTCGGTAACTTCTCGAGGACAAATTGGAAGTCTTTGCCCTCTCCTTGCTTAAAACTATCGACCCGCAGGTACCTCCGCACCGGCTCGGTCGCTATTTTCTTCTTTCTTTGCCAGGTTTCCACTTTGAAGTTATCGATGTAATCGCGTATATCGATATCTTTAAGCAGGTCAAGCCCGCCCTCCCAGTGTTTTTTAACCAGTAAATCCAGGTAAGGGATAATCTCGGTTTCCGAATCAGGAATCCGATTATAAATCGGCTGATCCCCCAAGTTTTTCAGCTTAACCTGGAACTTGATAGCGAGTTTTCGTTCCGCAGGAATCTTAATCGCCTTATTAAAACCAAACTCTGCTACCTGGGTTTTAGCGTTATCTAGCAGCCTAATCTCCCGAGTACCCGGATCATAACTAGCTGTAAAGTCGGGAGCTACTTCTTCGCCCTCCATTACTTTGAGGGATCCAGGAACCAGCTCTAAGCGTTGATCGAGTTTATCGACTACCGTGACCTTATTCTTAAATCCCATCTCCACATATTTGCCATACGCCACCACCAGGCGGTGGTCTCCCGGGATCTTCGCGTTAATCTTGTAGTCGATTACGTCTCCCTTACTGGCATAGGCTTTCTTCCCATCCTCACCAATCGGATACTTGGCCTGGTCAATCACTTTGGCAAAACTTGGTTTTTTCGGTACCAGTAATAACAGCGGCGTCTTGTAACCAAGCAAAGCGCGAGAGCTAGCGTCATCGCTAAAGCGCTCATCGGTACCACCATAAGGATTAGCCCACACTTCATTATCACTGTTGGCCTGCAGCATCCCCATAGTTAGGCGCCCGTCTTTGGCCAAGCGAACTCCGTAATGTAGGGACAGGTCGTAGTCTTTTATGAAGGCTGGCGCCGCGTCCTCAATCCGAACCGTAT
Source organism: Varibaculum vaginae (assembly GCF_900604285.1). Classification (GTDB taxonomy): domain Bacteria; phylum Actinomycetota; class Actinomycetes; order Actinomycetales; family Actinomycetaceae; genus Varibaculum; species Varibaculum vaginae. The sequence goes on along the minus strand of NZ_UWNY01000003.1, from coordinate 26,720 downwards.
AGTCCCCTGGGGTTACCGCCTTAAACAAACTTGCCGGAAAATCATAGGCGGTTTTGGTGGCAGTAGATTTTGCGACCAGCTTCCCGCGCTGGTCATAGAGCCCTAAAGTAAACCCGGCTTTCGCATAGGAAGTTGCAAAAGAGTCATACTTGACGCTTTCAATATTTGAAGTCAGGACATATACCTTTTTCCCAATGGTAACCGTCAAAGTATTAGTTGCCGAATCAAATTTTTGCTCCGCAATCGCATAATATATGTAGGAATTCGGCAGGCTAGGTAAAGACAGTGTCGCCCCTTCTGGAACTCCAGTGGCTTTAATATCGAAGGAATAATCACCGCTAGCCGTAGGCAATAAAAGCTGTTTTTCAGCCTGGGCATCGGGCTTACCCCCGATATTAAACTTCCAAATATCATTTTTCCCTAGCACCTCTAGGGGACGCTTAATAGTCACGTGATAAGTCTGGTTCACCAGCTTTAGCGGCTTTAACACCAGCTGGAACCCCTCACCCTTGGCCGATACTTTTTGCACCGAATACAAGGTTTTCCGCCCACCATCTTTCAAGGTAACGGTCGGAAAATCTGCTTGCGTTGCCGGAACCAGCAAGCTTGGAGCGAACTTGCCGTTATCGTCATAAGCTACCGTTTTTAGGAAACCGTAACCAGCAGAATCCTTCGTGACCGTAACCGCCTCATTTTTCTTCCTAACCGGGTCATAGAGTAGAAGTTCAAAGGATTCGGCAGTACCCGCAAGGGCTTTACCGGCTTCATCGATCATGGCAATCTCGTAGCGCGCCGAGATTTTTTCTTTAAAAGTCATCCGCATTTCCGGGGTACCATCAGAGCCCGCCGCAACCTTGACTTTTACCGACTCCCCTACCTGCGAAAAACCTTTCTTTACCGAAAAAGTTATTTGCTTGCCTATGGGATAATCTGCGGCGTCGAGGGCGAATTCAATCTCGCATTTTCGCAACCCATTTTCTAAGGTTTTGTCCGAGGTAACGTCGTCCCCCTCGACCTCGTAGGAGTCAGCGAACCAGCCAGTGCCTTCTTGGATTTCTAAATCGGTACAGTTAGCCCGAGTATAGATAGTCGCATAGAGGGCGGCGGTGTCTTCCTCCTCGTCACCAGCAGCCTGAGCCAGGGGAGATAAAAACGCCATCCCCAGGATCAGAGCGACGATAACGCCGATCAGGCAAAGATTTGCGGTTTTTCTATTCATCTTCCCCACTTGCGGTAGCAGTATTTCGACCTGTTTCCAGGATAAAGTCCATTTCGGCATTAACTGGCATCCCCAGAATATCTTGCCGGGCGAGCTAAAAGTAATACGAGGAAAAAAGTCCCATCCCCCTCACCCTGCAGACGAGACTAGAAAACCATGTGAAAACACTTCAGAAGAATTATTCTTTTTCCTATTTACCTGTGAAAATAGCCTATTTATTCCTTTGGCAACCTTTTATTTGCAGGATGCAGTAATGCTGCGTAGGATGCACTTCGTGGCTAGAACACAACGCCATTACTTTAACTATGCGGCGGTTATCTTGTCCGGGTTCCTCATTGCCCTACTGATAGGAACCTGCCTATTGATGTTGCCACTTTCAACTGTACATGTCGGGGGATTGCCGCTGCTTCCGGCACTATTTACTGCAACTTCTGCTTTATGCGTTACTGGGCTGACCATTGTAGATACCGCCACCTACTGGACAGATTTTGGAAAAATTGTAATCCTGACGCTCATCCAAGTGGGCGGCTTTGGAGTGATGAGCTTTGCGGCGGTACTTGCCCAAGCGGTTGTTCGCCGAGAAAATCACAGCACTAACCTGGCTTCCGCAGCCGAGCGGCGCAGTGGAACTGGCAGAATAAGCACCCTACTGCGACGTGTTCTAGCCGTTTCCCTATTGATTGAGCTATTCACCGCGATTCCCCTAACGATTCGCTTCCTTTCCTTAGGATATTCCCCACCCCGTGCCCTCTGGCATGGAATATTTCATGCGGTATCAGCTTTTAATAACGCAGGATTCGCGCTCTATTCCGATAATCTGTCATCTTTCGTAGGTGACTGGGGAATCTGCCTGCCCCTAATGGTAGCAATCATTATCGGAGGTCTAGGGTTCCCTGTCCTCTTTGAACTGCGCACTTGCCCTCTCAAACCCTACAGCTGGTCTTTGCACTCACGGATGGTGTTAGCAGGCAGTACAGGATTGTTACTGTTTTCTTCCCTGGTGGTGACGGCTTTCGAGTGGCACAACCCCAAAACCCTGGGCAAGCTTCCAAGTGCAGATGCGATTCTTGCCGGGATTTTCCAAGCGGTACAAACCCGCACTACCGGCTTTAACTCAATTGATATCGGTCAGATGCACGAATCTACTTTGTTCGCCATGGATACTTTCATGTTTATCGGAGCCGGACCGGCCGGAACCGCGGGCGGTATTAAAATCACTACCATGTTTGCCCTTTTAGCTGTGGTAGCTGCGGTTATTCGCGGTCGACGTCAAGCAGTGGTCTTTGGGAAAAGTATCTCGCCGGAGGTTGCCCACCAAGCGGTAGCTGTTGTGGTGCTGGCCTTTATCTTGACCGCTACCGCCACCATTGCCATCCTGTTTTTAACCCAGTTCACTTTGTCGGAAACTCTATTTGAAGTACTTTCAGCGTTTGGTACCGTGGGATTATCTACGGGAATAACACCGCAACTTAACAATCCTTCGCAACTAATCCTGATAACTTTGATGATTATTGGACGCCTAGGCCCGATTACAGTGGCTACTGCCCTTGCCTTCGCCCCTAGCGCCTCCAACATTTCCTTCCCCACAGAAAGGCCGATCATTGGTTAACTTCGCAAAACCTACATACGCGGTTCTCGGTTTAGGACGTTTCGGTTCTGCGGTTGCGCGCGAGTTAATGTCCGACTATGCCGCGGTTATCGGCATTGATTTAAACGAGACGATAGTAAATCGCAATAACGGCATCTTGAGCCAGGTGGCTCAAACTGACGCCACCGATATTGCCTCGATTACTGAACTAGGAGTAGCCGATTGCGACGGAGTAGTAGTCGGTATCGGCGGCCCCCACGTAGAGGCTTCCATCTTGGCTTGTTCTTTGCTTACCGATATGGGGGTGAAAAACCTGTGGGCAAAATCCTCCGGCACTGCTCACGGACGTATTTTAGAGCAGATTGGGGTTCCCCATATCGTCCACCCCGAAGTAGCGATGGGGCGCCGGGTGGCTCACTTGGTACGCGGGGTAAATATTGACTACGTTGAACTATCTGCTGGAACCGCAATGGTCAGAACCATCCTCCCCAAGTCGGCGGCCGGCCCTCTAAATGAGGTTGACCTCTGGAACCGACACGGGGTAAAAATAGTGGCGGTTTTGCGTCAAAATCAATGGCAACCGGTACTACAGGACATCGAACTTACCGAGGGCGACCAAGTACAGATTTACGGTAGCGCAAAGCAGGTAGAAAAGTTCGCTCGCCTTTCTCCCCGCCTATAGGTAGCGCAAAAGCCAATTCTAAACGACACCCTATCGATAACCCGCGACCCTGATGCCAGGTTCTCAGCTCCCCGTAGAATAGCCAATTCACCACTAGGCTAGTCACCCGTGGAATAACTATTCGATATATCGCATTTCTTCATGCCTCTCCCTTAATGTCGGGTAGATTACCCGGAAACTATTTGACTCATGAGGGGGCACCCAGGCTACCCTATATTAGGCAAGGCTTACCTAATGCATTAATTCAAAGAGGTTTATCTAATGAAAACACGAGACTTCATCAACATTGGCGTTTTCACCGCAATCTATTTTGTGCTAGTTTTCGCCACCGGAATGCTCGGTATTATCAATCCAGCAATGATGTTCGTGGGCTATGCCTTGGGACTTATCGCTAACGGCGCCGTAGTAATGCTATTTAAGTCGCGGGTACCCAAGATTGGCGCCCTGACATTAATGGGACTACTAGTCGGGATTTTAATGGTAATTACCGGGCACCCCTGGGTTACTGCCCTACTTACACCCTTACTGGGACTAGCCGCAGACTTCCTCTTTGCGAAAAACTCAGCAGCTTTCCGAGTTCTAGGATACGCTGTCATGTCCGTATGGTACGTGGTGCCCTGGTTCCCCGTATTCATTGACGCACAGGGCTACTACAAATATATTGCCAACTCTATGGGGACCGCCTATGCAGATTCATTACGCTGGTTCTTGTCACCATGGATGATTGTGGCCTGGGGCGTGGGAATTTTCGTTCTCGGGCTTATCGGCGGAGTCTTCGGAAATTCTCTAATGGCGCGGCACTTCCGTAAAGCTGGCATCGCAAAGTAATGAGTCTTCAATGCCAAACTAGCACCCCCGGATCAGCAGCAAGCTATCACCAGGATCAGGTCACCAGCGCTGAAATCTTAGCAGCTAACCAACGACATTCCCGACCAGATCCGCGCACCGTAATACTGGTTATATTTGTATTAAATGCCCTGGTAATGTCGCGACTACCCATAGTGATCACTTTCCTGGTAGCCGCTATTGCGCTCTTGGCTTTACTATTGTCGCGCTGCTATTCATGGGCGCTAGGTTTCCTTGCCGTGGAAGGAACCTGGATCGCTTGTATCTATCTTTTCCCCAGAATCTGGCCAAGTGCCCTCACCGCATTCCTAATGGTTTTAGGCTATTGGATGATAAAGCTCTGCACTGTTGGCGGTCTGGCAGGTTACGCGATTAAAACTATCGTCCCCGGAGAACTCGTAGCTGGTCTTCGCAGCTTACGCATACCGTTAGCTGTAACCGTTCCCCTGGTAGTGCTATTACGATTCATACCGACAGTATTTCGGGAATACCGCGCAGTAAGAGAAGCAATGTCCCTGCGGGGATTACAAATGGGATGGCGCGCCCTCTTACATCCCCTCCATTTTCTAGAAATGGTTTTAGTGCCCTTACTGGCATCCTGCGCGCGAACCGCTGATGAAATGACTGCCGCCGGCATGGTTCGTGGTTTAGGATCCAATATTTGCCCAAGCACTTTGAAACAGCTTCGATTTAACCTACGAGACGCCCTCTGGATATTGACGCTAATTGCCCTGATTGCTCTCATCCCCTACTCAGATCATCTAGCTATACTCTCGGGCGGATTCAAATGAGAACCTCAATCGACCATGTCTCCTTCGATTACCAGTTCAACCCAGAAGAAGAAACCTCATCAGCTCACGTTAGCGCAGTCAGCGATATCAACCTCGATTTCCCTACAGGATCTTGTACCTTAATCACCGGTCCTTCCGGAGCAGGCAAGTCGACCCTCTTAAAACTTCTGAACGGTTTAATACCCGAACTTTATAAGGGTAATCTCAGCGGACGCACCACCCTTGCCGGTCTCGATACCGTGCAAACAGATATCCAAGAATTAGGGCGTACCGCCGGGACAGTTTTTCAAAATCCCCGTTCCCAATTTTTTACAGCAAATGTACTAGAAGAGTTAGCATTCGCGAGCGAAAATGCCGGTGACAGTGCCCAAACAACCGCTAACCGGATCGCGGAAGCTGTAAACACCTGGGGCATTCAGCGACTGCTAGGCAAAGAGTTACGTAAGCTCTCCGGAGGTGAATTGCAGCTGGTTGCTTGCGCGGCAGCAGTGGCCGGACCGCAGCAAATCCTACTTTTAGACGAGCCCACCTCTAACCTTTCCCCTGAAGCAATCTCCGCATTCAGCGAAGTCTTACAAAGATTAAAAAGCGCGGGCTGGACCCTGGTAGTAGCCGAGCACCGCGTTTACCCTCTAAAAGGTCTCGCAGATCAAGTCGCGATCATGGGTAAAGGACGAATCCAGCATTTATATACTGCGGACGAGTTTTTTAGTTTGTCCTCTAAACAGCGTAAAGAGCTAGGGTTGCGCACCCTGGAAAAACCAGAAATGTGCGTTAACACTCCTCCTGATCAGCAGGCGGACGGTATCACCGCAAAAAATTTAAGGTTCAGTTACGGCAAACACCGCGTCCTCAATATTCCTTCCCTATGTCTACCGAAGGGAAAAGTAGTAGCGTTAGTCGGTCCAAACGGAGCGGGCAAAACTACTCTCGCACGCACCCTCATCGGGTTAGCTCACCCGGAAGGAGGCAGCGATATTAGTTTTAGCGGCAAATCTTGCCGGGCAGCCGAAAGACAAAAACGCAGCGTACTAGTCATGCAAGATGTAAACCGGCAGCTATTTGCCGAAACGGTAGCGGGAGAGGTCGTACTAGGAAATGACAATCTTAGCGATGAGCAGGTGCAGGCACTTCTAGGTGATCTGGGGTTGCAAGGGCTTTCCGAACGACACCCGATGACTCTTTCCGGGGGACAAAAACAGCGTCTCGTAATTGCGAACGCCCTGGCGAGCGAGGCAGAGCTTTACGTATTCGATGAACCCACTTCGGGGGTTGACTACCAGCACCTACTATCGATTAGTTCTCAGATTCGCTCACTAGCTGCCAAGAACGAAGCAATCCTAATCATTAGCCACGACCTGGAGTTCATCAATGAAGTTGCCGATTATCAGTTAATGCTCCAGCCTCTCGATAGCGAGATGAGCATGCAACTTACCGCACCTGACCAAGAGAAACATTGAAAGAGGAAGCCAAGTGACTGATCACCAAGTTAGCGAACCAGGAAAAGATTCAGCGGAAAATATCAAGCTGAGCAGCAAGCAAGGTAAAGCCGCATTACGAGAACTCTTAGCTCCCGTGCAAATGGCGCTCCGGGTTGGTCAAGTAATGGCGGTTATCTCCGCTATTTTGCGAGTTTTTCCTTTCGTTGCTTTGGTGGGAATCGGCAACGAACTCCTAACCTCATTGGGCAATGGCGCATCCCCCAACCAAAGCGTCATCATATTTTGGGTAAAGGTGTTAATCGGAACATTTTGCGGAGGGCTGCTCGCCTATTTTGTGGGCTTGTTAGTTACCCATATTGCAGATAATCGCCTATCCGCAAGTATTCAGCAAAAGATTATTCGTTTTCTGGGGCAAGCTCCTTTAACTTGGTTTAGCGATAACACTTCTGGGCATGTGCGTAAAGTGCTGCAAGACGATGTAAAGAATCTACATGTGCTGGTAGCACACCGCCCCGTAGATTCGCTGATTGCCACCCTAGTGCCCATATTTTGCGCGGGTTATACCTTCACTATTGATTTAAGACTCGGACTTTTAGTAATTGTTACGGTACCGATTTACATCATTGCCTACGCGGTGATGATGCGGGGAATGAGCGATAAATCCTTAGAACTTGATGCAAAACTTGATCAGGTTTCCTCCGCAATGGTGGAGTTCGTAAAAGGCATCCAGGTGGTTAAGACTTTTGGGATCACCGGAAAAGCACACCGCAAATATGCTCACAGCGCCAATGAAGCCTGTGACTATATGGAGGAATGGAATCGGCCAATGGTGCATGCGGCTTCCTTGACCACCGCCCTCACCTCTACCCCATTGATAGTTCTCTTATTTGGGATTGTCGGCCCCTGGTTCGTCTCCGAGCATTGGGTTAGTCCGGTAGAAGTAGTTGCCGGTTGTTTAATTGCCATCGCACTGCCCTCGTCAATTAACCTGGTAACCCAGCTTGCTTGGAATTACCAGTTAGCAGGTGCCGCAGCCAAAAGGATTCTTGATCTTCTTAGGGTAAACTCCCTCTCCTGCCCAGACCAATCACTGTCTTTACCCCAAGACGCAAGCATCGAATTTAAAAATGTATCGCTCAGCTATGGCCATACCCTAGCTTTGGATAATGTTTCCTTACGTTGTGCTCCTGGTACAGTAACCGCTCTCATGGGGCCATCAGGGGCCGGGAAAACCACCCTGGCCAAATTGGCTGCTCGTTTCCTAGATCCTGATACCGGCACAGTGCTAATCGGTGGAGTCAATCTTAAAGAACTGAGTAGAAGCGATCTCTATCGTCACCTGGGATTCGTGCTCCAAGATGCGCAACTATTGCGGGCTTCCATCCGTGAAAATATTTCTATAGGTAGACCCGACGCAGACGAGGCCGAGATTGTTAGCGTTGCTCGCCAGGCGCAGATTCATGAGGAAATCATGGCACTACCTAAAGGATATGACACTGTTGTCGGAGAAGATTTGAAGCTGTCAGGAGGGCAAGCTCAGCGAATTGCGATCGCCAGAACCTTACTATTGGATGCGCCGATACTCATATTGGATGAGGCAGCAGCCATGGTGGATCCGGAATGTGAAGCTCAAATCCAAAAAGCTATAAACCATCTAATGGCCGGACGTACGGTTCTGGTTATCGATCACCGTCCAGATTCGGTAAAGAACGTCGATCAAATTGTCCTACTAGATAAAGGGCAGCTGGTGGCCTGTGGTGATCACCAGAAGCTTCAATATGAAGAACTCTATCGTCGCCTATGGTCGGCATCGAATGTTGAACTTACGGAAGGAGGACGAAACTAAAATGGATAAGTCAATGGGAGCTATCGACATAATTCGAACGAGTTTCAGACTCAGCGCCAACTCGCAAAATCACAGCAGAAATATCAGCTGGGTAGCTCGCATCATCAGCGGCATTGCCCAGGGGGTAGGCTTACTGGCGCTAATTCAGCTCGCAAATACCTGGGCTAGCAGGCAAGAAGAAACTACTAATAACGTTAACACCTGGATTTTAACCCTGCTGGTCACGGCGATTATCGGGGCGATCAGTATCTACATACGAGATAGGTTCTCCTACGAAGGTGCCTTTTCGGTGATGCGTACTGTCCATCGCCGCGTCGGGGATCAATTGGCAAAACTGCCCCTGGGATGGTTCTCCACCGATACTACCGGGCGTTTATCCCGCCTAGGAGCCGCTACTGTCAATGAGCTCGGCAATCTAAGTGCCCACTTACTCACGGAACTGTCTGCCGCCACCGTCACTTTGCTGACACTGCTTGCTGGCCTACTCTGGTGGTACCCCATCCTGGGGTCAATCTTTGCGTTATGCCTAATCTGTTACCTGATCCTGATGTGGGCACTAACCTACCTAGACAGTGCCGCCAGCGCCTACGCAGCACCGGCGGCAACTGAACTAGCTGATCGGATCGTAGAATTTTCTACCTGCCAAGCCATGCTCCGTGCATGTGATCAGACGACTTACCCCCAAATGGCCACGGCTTTAGCAGAAAATCGCCGCAGGTCCGCTCGCAAACTATGGGTAGAATGCATCGGAAATTTCCTCGGCGGCATTGCCTCGCAAACAATTTGCGTGGTAATGATTATTTCCAGTGTCCATCTTGCTTTTGCTGGAAGTTTGGCTCCCCTAGCAGTGGTGGCGGTTATTGGGATAAGCCTGGAAATCACTCATTACCTTTCCACGATTTCTGATTGCCGAACCGGGTTACTGACGGTTGGCCCGACAATGGCGACTATTAACGAAGTACTAGATGCGCGCCCTCTGCCCGAGCCAGAGACTTCGCTAGCCCAACCACTACCCCACCAAGTTGAGCTTCGAGAGGTTGATTTTTCTTACGGGAACGATAAACAGGTGCTAAACAAAGTCAGTTTCACCGTCGCTCCCCACACTATGACCGCACTTGTTGGTCCTTCGGGCGCAGGTAAAACCACTATTGCCCGCTTAATTTGTCGTTTTTGGGATGTAAACTCGGGTGCAGTACTCGTTGGAGGCCAAGATGTCAGAGAATTAACTACTGAAGATTTAATGAGCCAGATTTCAATGGTTTTCCAAGATGTCTATCTTTTCGATGACACTTTGGAAGCCAATATCCGTATCGGTAACTCCAATGCGAGCAAAGAGGCTCTACTACATGCGGCAGAACTAGCAGGTGTCAACGATATTGTCAGCCGACTTCCCGATGGTTGGGATACAAACGTTGGTGAAGGTGGCTGCGCATTATCAGGAGGGGAACGCCAACGGGTTTCGATTGCTCGCGCTATATTAAAAAATGCTCCGATTGTACTCTTCGATGAAGCTACCAGCGCTCTGGATGCCGAGAACGAAGCAAATCTGCTGCGCTCTTTCGAAGTATTACGTCGCCAATCCACCATGTTGGTAATCGCGCATAAACTCCACACGATTACTCGGGCTGACCAGATTGTGGTTCTAGATAATCAAGGGCAAGTGGCTCAGATTGGTACCCACAATGAACTTGTAAATTGCCAGGGGATTTACCGAGATTTTTGGGATGAGCGTCAGGCGGCCTCTGGATGGAAAATAGCCGCACAATAGTTCAGAACAGGTAGGTAGCATGCACGGAATTATTTGCAAGCATTTTCCGGTTAGAGGTCGTTGCAATGGCGATTACTTCAATATTTAAGGAAAAAGTCTAGAGATTAATGCCAATTATTTTTTATAGTGATTTGGCATTGATGAATCCACTGGAGGATTTGGGAGAAATCATGAGGTATACATCAAATTATAGGGAAGCTACTACTTCTCGTCTCCTGTTTATTATGGGCACTATTTTTGCTGTTGCCAGCCTATTTTTAACTTCTTTAGGAGTTGCAGTAGCTTATGCAGCAGATACCGAAACGACCAGTGTAGGAGATAACCTCACTGCCTCCTGGGATCCGAGAGCCAAGATCCTGACTGTCAGCGGGCATGGCCAACTAGATCGAGCCAAATGGATGTCTAAAACTCCGGCCACCCACAATGAACCCAATAGTAGATTCTGCGGAACTGTTAAAGACGCAAACGGCAACGCAAAGCCAGCCGAACCGCAACCTGTGGAAATAAAATTTATTCCTGATCCGGGTACCACCATAGATTTCCCACAAGATTCCAGCTTCCTATTTTCCCACTGCGACAAGGCCAGCATCAACCTTCCGGATACTGGTATCAACACTGGCAAAGTCACCACGATGAGCCATATGTTCTATAAGGCGACGCTGGCAAACCCGAATACCTCTAACTGGGATACCAGCCAAGTAACCAGTATGAGCGGCATGTTCGGCGCCACCAAAGCAGCTAATCCAGATACTTCTAAGTGGGATACCAGCATGCTCACCACTACGAACGGAATGTTCCATACGGCTGCGGCCGCGAACCCGAACACCTCTAACTGGAACACCGAAAACGTCACCGATATGAGCGCCATGTTCTATAAAGCGCCAGCGGCAAACCCCGATACTGCAAAGTGGAATACCAGCCAGGTCACCAATATGAGTGTAATGTTCGGCGCTACAGAAGCAGCTAATCCCGATACTGCAAAGTGGAATACCAGCAAAGTCACCAGAATGAATGGAATGTTCCAGGGTGCGAAAGTCGCGAACCCGAACACCTCTAACTGGAACACCAGCCAAGTAACCAACATGAGCCGCATGTTTAAAGGAGCTATCACCGCGAACCCGAACACCTCCAAATGGAAAACCGAACAGGTTACTAATCTGAGCGGCATGTTCCAGAACGCAAAATCGGCTAATCCAGATGTATCAAACTGGGATACCAGCCAAGTCACCGACTTGAGCGACATGTTCAACGGAGCTACTGCTGCCACCCCAGATGTCGCCAAATGGGATACCAGCCAGGTCACCAAGATGGAAAGTGTTTTTGCTGCGGCCACTGCAGCGAAACCAGATGTGTCAAAGTGGAAGACCAACCAAGTTACCAATATGCACAACATGTTTGCCGGAGCCAGCAGCATAGAAAATTTGGACGTATCTGGCTGGGATATTAGCCAGGTTGAGGTAGAGACCATCGCAGACGTTTTCTCTACTGAGGGGCGCACGAGCGTACGGATCAAAGGCGCTGCTTTAAAGCGTAATATCTCTAGCTGGTTCAAGTTTATAGCCGGCCCTTATCATATTCGTAATGTTGACGATGGCACGGTGTTGAACGCTACCCCGGGTGACGGGCAAACAGTTTCTGCCATGTTGGATTTGGTTAAAGACAAAATCGTAGATGATGCCACCTATTTGATTCGCCCTAATGAAATAGTAAAAGTAACGGCAACTCCGGCACAGGTTTGGCAAGGCGAACCACTGCCAGTATTGGATTACCGGGTGGATACGACTCATAGCAAAGATTTGCTCACCGGTACCCTCAGCGCTGATTATGGGGCAGATACCCCGGTGGGACAGGTTGCAATTACGCAAGGAACTTTAAAACTTAAAGACGCGGTAGCCGGAGCATATTCACTAGAATTTACCGCGGGAATTCTCAATGTAAAGGCTCGCCCAGAGCAACCGGCAGCTAAAGTTGATACTTCTAAATGGATCGATAACCATAACCAGGGCGCAAAAAATTGTGCCGATCATAAGATATCTCAAAGTCGTACCATCACCACCACCCCTCATAAATGGGATAGCAATAAACATGAATGGATTTTAGATACTGCTAATGCGAAAGAAAAAACTGAGAGTCAATCGCGGAATATGACCGACCAGGAAATCCGCATATGCGCTGATAACCAGTCTGGAAACCAGCCCTCCATTAAACCCACAGATACCTCTGGCAAGCGCCCTGCCGAGCAGCCGGCGGCTAAGATTGCCTCGGGTAAGAAAACAGAACCTGCTCAGGTTGGGAAGGCTGCCGGTCTGCCTCAAACAGGAACCTTATTTGGCCAGATTGCGATTCTAGCTTGCTTGTTAGGGATCGCAGGTATGGCTGTTTGCAGCTTACGCCGGGAAGAGAACTTACGGGCTACCCGTCAAGAGGTTACGCCACTAGGCTGAACATACAACATTCGAAAAGAGCAAAGCTCTGCCTATCGGAGGCTAATACCTTTCCCTAGGGTCTCTTTCATAGGCGGCTAGTAGGTCATTGATTTGTTCAGTCGCATATGAATAGTAGAGGTAGAGCCATTCGCCGATGTTATCTCCTTCAGCTTCTTTAACAAGGGACCAGAGATACCAACACCAGCCAGCAAACACCACATGTGACCAAAAGTGACGATGCTCGGCTAAAGACGGAGGGCGGTCAAAATAATACTCGAGCGCTTGATCCGCTAGTTCATGGTTAAGGTCAACGGTGGAAACCACCATGGTGCCGAAATCTGCAGCAATATCTGACATTCCTGCATATTCCCAATCAATAAGATCTAAATCACCCTCGGAAGACACCAGAAAATTCAAATTAGAAAAATCATTATGGCTGGGAACGATAGGGAAATTATCGGCGTCTGTATGGCGTTTTAATCGTAATATTTTTTCCCGAAGTTCCTCGTATCCAGGAATTTCAATCGGAGCATATTGTTTAAAAATATTTTCATAACGTAAACCTTCAGCGACAAAATCAAATTTACGCGTCAGCATTTTGCCACTTTCATGAAGTTGCCTCGACATCCTCATGGCTCTGCGCAGTTCCCCTGGATTACTCACATCAAGGTTTCGACAATTCGGAATAAAGCGAGAAATCTTCCATCCTTTAACCGGATCAGACGCTAGGAACGTTGAGTCAAGTCCCAGTTCCCTCGCCAAGTTCAAAGCTTCACTTTCTGCCTGACGATCCATAATCTTATCTGTCCCTACGCCCGGGTGACGATAGACAAACTCGCTCCCATTAACGGAAAAATGACAGGAAAGATTAGTAATCCCCTGTTTCAAGGGGTAGATATCCTGAATATCGTTAACATCGCACCCAAGGGTTTTCTTAATGTTTTCAAAAATTTCTGAATCCACATTTTCCATAAATAATGGATCAAATGAGCGGAGCTCATCTACTGAATCAAATTCGTTAATTACTCCTTCGGGATACTTGCGAACCCCCATAGGCAAGGTATTTAGGTGGTCAACATAGATTTGTTCCCAAAGTTTTGGAACCGTTTCCGAAAGGTGGTAGACATTTTCGAGTATCTTGACAAATTTCCGCGAGAATTCACGATCAAAATATACATGCCCGAGCATAATCCAGGCGTCTCGTCCTCCGATAGTTACTCCGGTTATCAGCCCATCACTATCGGTTTGTAGGCACCACTCATCAGTTTCACCTGGTACATGTTGAGCTGAGTAATAAGCCCGGTAAACGTGCGATTCGAAGGGATTTTCAGTGAAATAGTTATCGGAGGAACATACGTAGGTATTGGCAAGTTTGTCCCGCACCAGCCATAGAGAACCGTTATTGTTGCGGGAGGCGTATTCAGGGTTAACTACAATCTTAACCCCGTACTTTTTAGCCAAATAGAAAAAGTATTCCTTCCGGTACCCGACAACCACCATTATGTCGGTAATTCCAGCTTCATGGAGCTGCTCAATTTGGCGTTCAATGAGTACTTCACCCCGTACCTTGAGCATACCTTTGGGGCGCTCATAAGAAATCGGCGCAAAACGGGAGGATAGTCCAGCAGCCATGATTACCGCATTGTCAACCGCGTAAGGCGCTAAAGCCTCCTTTCCAGCCACTGTTATCTGCTGTTCAGCCAGATAGCCCCATGCTTCCAATTCTTTAACTGTAGAATTCAGCGTTGCTAACGGCAGGCCAGTTAATGATTGCACTTGACTTGGTTTTTGTGATTCCGAGCACCGATAAAAAGCATAAAGGACGTTAAATTGTGCTTCATTTAGGCCTGCGACCATAATCCATCCGTTCAAATTTTACTTGTTTAGAGTCTCATTTAAATATCTAGGCTGTAGGACATATTATTAACATTTCGTGTCTTGGTGTCACATTTTTGTTGTTTTACACAGTCGCAGCTTTTAGGAATCACCTGTAAAACCGCTACTATTTGGTATCACTCATAATGACTTTAGATTGAGTTATAGGCTTTACAACTGACCAAACCCGGAATCTGTTTACAATTCGCGAGCTTAGTGGATACTGCGAGGCGGCCAGGGAAAGATGCGATTAACGCGAGCAGCGTATTGGGTATACTCATCCCCGAATTCATTTTCTAACCAGCGTTCTTCAGTACATTTCATCAAAATAGTCAATGCCACCCAATATATGAACGGCAGGGCTAGTAGCCACCAGTTCACTTCGGTAAGCAGTATGCCGCAATTTAATAGTAGAAAGGATGAATATACGGGATGTCTAACCCACGCATAAATCCCGCTAGTCATAAGCTGACCAGTTTTAACATTTTCTACCATGTGAGAGCCGAAAACCGCTAAAACCCACACGATTACGGCAAGCATAATAATAATCAGCCCCGCCACAATCATGAGGCTACGCACCCGGCCAGTAACGATAGTTCCACTTGCGATCCAGCCTAAAAAATTAAAAATACTCGCTACAATCGTCACAGCGAAAATACCCGAAACATACAACGGGCCTACGCCTAACACGGGCAGATGCGAAGGACTGGTCTTAGTCATACAGCTATTTTCGCACGAGCTCAATGGAGTTATCCAGGGAGTGAAAAATAGCTAACTAGAACACTCAGCAAAGAATTAGCAGGTTTTACGCACCCTATGATTTCGTCTTCAGAACTAAAGTGGCTGACGTTCGGTGACCGAGCGCTCCGCAACGCAAAATAACACCCATCGATAGCTGTATGCCGATTCTACTGTCGGTTCTGGAGTTTGGTGGATTGGTAGTTTATTCCCTGATGGATTCTCCTGATTTCCTTCCAAGAGTAGAGATAGGTGGAAAATCAGGAAACTTCAGTGCAAACCAGACTGGATTTATTTTAGATTCCGCACCAAAATCAGCGTGCCACTACCCTACTAGCCAGCTATTTCCTTTCTCTTCCTAACCTTGGCCGCAATGAAAAAGCCACTTGGAAAAGTAGCTATTAAATATATTTTCTCACGCCCGGTAGTATGCTATACAAGGAACATGGTTAAGCAAGGAGGGGTTGTGTCTGAGTCACAACTACGCAAGGGCGCGGTTGAACTGATTGTCCTGGGATTGCTTTCGTCTCATCCTTCTTACGGGGGGCAGCTTGTAGAGCGTTTTCGCGAGGAAGCAGGGTTGGAGATTTCTACGGGTACGTTATATCCGCTGCTCGCGCGCCTACGTAAGTCAGGGTTGGTAGTTACGGCTTGGCAGGAGTCTCCGGTAGGGCCACCGAGGAAGATTTATAAGCTCGCAAACCCTGGGAAGAATCGCTTATTGCAGATGCGCCGTGAGTGGGAGGCGCTTGATTGTGCTGTGAAGCGAACAACACAGAAAGGAATACGGTAATGAAGTGGTTCGGTAAGGACACAGAAGGGCAGGCGCGAGTTTTGGGAATACCTGTCTCCGGACTGTGGTTGGGGCGCTCTGATGCTGCGCTGGATGGTTTTGAACCAGAGAATCCGCGCTTGTTCATTCCTAGAAAATACGGACTTGGTTGGGACGTCAATCTGGGTGCTGTTGGGGTGCGTTTAGGACTAATTCGACCCGATGATTCTCTACCTGACTTGGCTAGCTATGTCCCCACGCGTCTAAAGCGCGGCATTAAGCTCACCACTGTTGCCGGTGGGATTGGGGTTGCGTTCTTGGCGGTACTGCTCAGCCGCAAAGAACAGGTTCTCCTCCAACGCTCAACACGCGGAGGATCCCAAAGATTTATTACCGGCAGACAGGCTGCGCTAGCTCCAGTGGTTTTAACGACCGTTGCCGCGCTAGCGCCACAGGTCTTTCGACGCGATGACCCAGAATCCGAAGATGCCGTGCGTTTGGCTAATCAGGCCGATCTGATGGGCGTTGAAGCCATGTCCATAGCCTGGCTTGCAGCAATGCGCCGGGCTGGCGACAAGCAAAAAATGAGCCGCCGGTCGATGGTGCCCATTGTTGCTTTATGGCCCCTCGTTGCTGGCGCTTGCCAACTCGCTTATGTAAAAACCGCGTTAGCCAGGGTAAAAACCCGGCTACACAATTCAGGAGCGAAGTAATGAACCCTATAGATAAACTGTTGGATTTGCCGACCCCAGCATTAATAGGAGTTTGCATCCTTATAGGAGTGCAACTGGTAGCAGTGGTCTGGTCTTTGATTTGCTTGCTGCGCGATAAGCGAACTCACATTGCCGGTTTAAATCGCCTACTGTGGCTCTTGGTTATCTTCTTTGGCCAAGTGATTGGGCCAATCGTCTTTTTGGTTATGTACTTTCACGAACAAAGACAGCTTAAGGTACAGCGTGAATATGAACAGAAAGCTACAGCCAAGCATCACCAGGTTGATGCGAGTTCAGTGGTAAGCAAGCTATATCCGAAGGAATGAACATGGATTTAGCGGTCTGTACTAAAGATTTGTCCAAAACCTTCGGTAAACACCAAGTACTAAACAACATAAACCTTCGAGTTCCTACCGGATCCTGTTATGGGTTTGTGGGAGCGAACGGGGCTGGCAAAACCACCACCATGAGGATCCTTGCAGGACTGGCCGGAGCCAGTAGTGGCAGCGCCACCGTGCTGGGAGTTAGCCGGGGCAAACTTCCGGTCAAACCGATCCCTGGCGTGTCTTACCTGACTGATGTCCCCCAGATTAGCCCCTGGCTTAGAGCCAAAGATGCGCTCATCACTCTCGCCCGCCTTGGTGGAATCTCCCCAGACCTGGCAGCCGAAAGAAGTGACGAACTACTCAATCTGGTTAACCTCGACAAAGCCCCCGGAAGAATCGGCTCCTTTTCTAGAGGCATGAAGCAACGAATGGGAATAGCAGCAGCACTCGTTACTGCCCCGAAACTACTACTGATAGACGAACCAACCAGCGCTCTTGACCCGATCGGGCGAGCAGATGTTCTGGGGCTACTACGCGAGTTAACCGGGCAGGTAACGATAGTATTTTCCTCCCACATTCTCACCGATGTTGCAAAAGTCTCTACCCATGTGGGGATCTTGCATCGCGGTAGCCTACTCGCTCAAGGACAGTTAGGCGAGCTGGTCAATCAGCAAACTAAACACGTTACCCTTGATGTCACGGTGCGTTCAGACGTTGCCACCGCCGTGGCGGAGGCTATCTACAGCCTCGACTCTGCCGCAAAGATTCACCCCACCGTTACCGGCTTAGATGAACTTTTCACCAAACTAACTAAGGACGGCGGTAAAAAATCGTGAATACCTCGAGTTTCAGATTGATCTGGCGCTATCAAGCTGTCTGGCTCCTACGCTCCTATGGCACATGGATTATAGGCGGGGTATTCGTTATCCTTGCTCTCACCCAAGGATTGTTTACCCAATACACGCCGCGAATCATCAGATTTCTGGCCGGATCAGAAGCAACCACGCTAATACAGTCACTACCAGAACCTTCCTGGCAGCAAGCCTACGCGGGATGGATAAAGAACCTTACCCAAATTCTTAGCGTAATCCTCGTTGCAATGAACTCTTTTCGTTGCAGTGTGCTTACCGGCAATGGTGACATTCCTTTTATTTTCCCTGGTAGCGTGCAGCGCTCTCACTACCTCATCAGCTTTGCTATCAGCAGCTGGATATCTACCCTATTCATTGCAGTCTTCAGCGCTACCCTGGCTTGGGCAGGAACATCACTGTTATTCCCAGGCGCTAATCCCGCCCCGATCATATTGGCTAGTTTGGTATGGGCACTACAAATCATTCTCATTCACGCAATACAAACGGTCGCAGCCACTTTTAAACCAGGCATCGGCATGCCGCTTGCGGCCGGATTCGGAGCCTACCTACTAATAACGATGTCAGCGATATTTATCCAGGAGGGCAACAAAACTCCCCTTGGCCTCTCCCCCGTAATCAACAACCTCGCTCAAAACACACTCGAGGCACCTTGTGTCTGGCCAATCACCAGCAGCCTATTGCTAATCATTGCGCTACTTTTCACCGCCACCTACGTATACAACCGAGTAGAACTCGACTAAAAGCCAAACACGGGGCGCAAATAGATCCGATTCAAAAATAGAAATAGAACCACCATAGCAAGCACGGGAGCGAACGCCACCTGCCATCCGTTAGCGAGTTAAACCCCAAAATCCTATCCGAACAGGGAAAACACGATACTGGGTAACGCAAAACCCAAACACGTTAACGCAAACGATTTTTCGCCCCTCTAAGCGATACTCGCTAACGCAAAAGGGTACTTATCAAATCCGACGTCTAAGTTGAGGCCTAGGCATCGGATTCGATAACCAATACGTGCGCGCAAACATCAGGCTAAGTAATATCTATCTGCGTATACCAGTTGCGGGGAATATCGAGCCTGACAAACAAAAATCCACCGAGAAAATCAACGGAGTAGTCGCCACCATCGTGGCGTTGGATGGGGCAATAAGATGCGGCACCCTCAGAGGCGAGCTCAGTTTATGATTCACGGAGACTGCTGATGCTATGAGGTTTTGAGTGAATAAAGCTGCCAATCTGGTTAGCTATTACTGCCAGCAGTGAATAAGCTACCCCGTAAATCAGCGCGGATTCGTTGAAAAGATCAGCATGGGCGCAATGAAAATTGAAGCGGAAGAAACGTCATCACTTACAACTTTGCGCTCATCAACACATTCTTACACGAGTTTAGGTTTGAAGACTTCAGCATTGCTCTGGGCAGCGCTCTGACAGATCCGTAGCCTTGGGATGATGATTCGTTTGAAACGATCGTGCTTAAACGTTACGCCAACACCTTAATACGAGATAAGATTGTGTACGGTTTCGGGCTTACCCTGAAAGCGGATGACTTTAGCCCGCCAAGACTTAATATTTGTCCAAGACCTAGTGATTCAGAAAATACGACCACATCAGGACGACGGCTCGGAGAATACTACGGGCTGATACGGTGCGATACATGCGATAAAAGTGGCGGGTTAACTCTAGCAGGAGCCATAGCTACCCGCTGGAATTAACCCGCCTGGAGGAAATCCCCCCGTCACTAATGCAAAACCAGGTGACCGATTAGGCGTTAAGCGCCTGCTCTATACGCTCATGCGCAGCCCAGATTGGTTCAGGTAGATTCTTGAACTGTGCAAGATGTTCGCGGCGGTAGCCCATCTCTTTCTTCCACAGTTCGGCGTCAATGGAGAGTAGCTTATCCAAATCTGCGTCGTCACCTTCGAAACCATCCAGATTCAACTCTTCTTTTTTCGGCAAAATACCTACCGGCGTTTGCACGCCCTCAGCGCGTCCTTCCTTAATATCTAGCAGCCAAAGCAGCGCCCGCAAGTTGTCACGGTAGCCAGGCCAGAGGAAGTGGCCGTCTTCCGGATCGCGCTGGAACCAGTTCACGTGCGCAAAAATGGGCTGTTCCTTCGCGGAACCAATTATCTTCAACCAGTGGGCCGCGTAGTCCCCTTCAGGGTAGGACATGAAGGGGCGCATCGACATCGGATCGTAACGCAGTACTCCCTCCTTACCCTCGGCCGCGAAAGTGGCCTGGGCTCCCAGAGTCAAACCGTCGTAAACACCCTCGGCTAGGTCGGTGATTGCCCGGATAAGCGGCTCCCTGTCCTTTACTCGCCCGCCAAAGATGATGGCGTCGATTGGCACTCCCTGCGGCTCTTCGTAGTCGGGAGCCACGTTGGGCACGTTAGCCAAAGACGTGGTGAAGCGGGAATTGGGGTGTGCCCACTCGTCGCCCTTGGCCTCGGAGCGCTGCCGATCGGCCGGGCGGTCGGAAATCTTTTCGCCCTTCCAATCCAGCCAGCCAGTAACATCTTCGGGGTAATCCGGGGTCTTACCTTCCCACCACAGCTCTTGGGTTTCGGGATTGTAAGCGACGTTGGTGAAGAGCGTCTTAGAGCCTTCCTTGATGGAGGCCATGGCGGTGGGATTAGACTTCCAGTTGGTGTCCTTTGCCACTCCGAACGCGCCGTATTCGGGATTCATGCCGTAAATCTTGCCGTCTTCGCCAACGTGAAGCCACACGATGTCATCGCCGTAGAAGTAAACTTCGTAGCGGTCGCCCAAGGCATCCGGGGCTAGCATCATCGCGAGGTTGGTTTTACCGGAAGCTGAGGGGAAACCGCCACACACGTAGTAGGTGCGCCCCTTGAGCTTATCCTTAATCCCGATCAACATGAACTGTTCGGAAAGGAATTCCCCGGAAGCCCAGCCGTCGTAAGAAGCTTGGCGCAGACCGTGGGCAATCTTTCCGAGCAGCGCGTTGCCGCCGTAGGAGGAACCAAAGTGCAAAATTGTGCGTTCGTCTGCCACCGTGGCAAACAGGCGCTTATCCTTATCGGTGCCCTGCCCCAGGTTCTCCAGGTCGCCGGTCACGTGCACTGCGTGCACGAATTCTTCCGGATTTTCCAAATTGTTCAAGTATTCTACGCCAACCCGAGCCATGCGGATCATATGAAGAACCACGGTGAGGTTGTCGGTAAGTTCCACCCCACGAGCCCACTTTTCTAGCGGTGATTTCGGCGGTGCCATCAGGTAGGGCACCACATACATTGTTTTACCTCGGGAGGCGCCCTTCATACTTTCCAGCTGCCGGGCAGTTACTTCCGTGGCGTCGTGCCAGTTGTTGTAGATTCCGGCTTCTTGCGGATTATGGGTGGCGACGACGGTGCGTTCCTCGCTGCGCGCAGTATCCTTGTAGTAGGAGCGGGAGTAGTAGAGTCCATCGCCCGCAGACGCAATTTCACCAGTGGCTAAGCCTTCGGCGATGAGCCGGTCGTCATCCTTTGCGGAAATAACTTCGATCGCAGCGGGTTCGGTAATTCCGGCCCAGTGCGCTACATACTCAGCTACTGCGGGATTTTCCAGCCCCGCATCGCTGAGGATCTTGTCAATGTTATCCATATTCATTACTCCTAAAATTTCGGGTATCGGAACATTAAATTTAGTATACCCGAAACTTTTGAGACGAATTTGGATTTAAGTCCCGCCTGGAAGATATACGGTGTTGCACAGGAATAACCCTTAGTAAGCTTTCTACCACCATCTCCCGCTTCCACTCCGACACGCGCGCGGAGGAACCATGCAACGCGTTCACGCCAAACTGAAAGAGTTTATAGACCGCCACCGCTCGCGCGGATTGGAAACCAAGTCTCCCACCACGTCTAAGAGGGCTCTAGCAGACGTAAGCGCTGCTAGGCTCTTTTCTCGTTTCATTTTCAGTCTACGGGCTACTACCGGGTTAACACCCAAAAATTCAATCTGCTAATCAATGTTTGCGGGCGGGTTCCGAACAGCCATCCGCATTCCCTTACTGGCAGAAAGAAATCCAGCCCGCCTGCAACCAAAGGTAACAGCGGGCTAAACGATTGACATGAGGCTACCACAAGCAACTTACGGCTATCTATCTGCGAATGCTAGATATTGGTTTATCCGCCCCGCAACCCAGCTAGCTAACAAACCCATCGAGCACTTCCAATCCTGTCAATGGAACACCCTGATCGACCACACAGCTGCCAGCGCGAAGGTTACACTCGCAGAAGGGTATACCCTTATTCCTAACTAACGTGCAATCAGGCAATTTTTACGATGGGACAATACTTTTATCGCAGAAAACTAATTGTTAACTCTTTATGTCTGGGTATTTATTTTTTACGCCTCGATTTACTAAACTTTGAGCATCTCAATACATAGAGGGCAACACGTTAGGAGCGTTGAATCATGGCAAAAAATACGTCCATACGGATAGTGGCACTTATTGCAGGCGTGTTATTGCTCACTTTAATAATCGTTGCTATTTTTGTTCTCCTTGATAAAAAAATTGATTCTGAGCAGGAAGAATTTGCGATAAATTCTTCCTGGGTATACGACGAGTTAAAGAGCGGCGACCAGCTTGACACTACATATGCAAATAAGGAACCTCTTTACCTTTTCGCTTCTCGTGACTTACTCGAGACCGGTTATGACTTCACTCAATGCAAACTCGGCAGCGATAGCTTTAGCGACCATGATTCACATTTCAATCTTCCATCAAGTTCCGGAGCCGCATTATTCCTGGTAGCGGAGTTTGACCGCGCCGTTTCCGAGGATACAAAACTTAACTGTAAATCCATTCCAGAAAAAGGTCAGTTAGCGATTGGGTTTCAAAAGGAGAAGGGGAAATAACTCAATATCGTTCTAAGTTTACTAACCTAGAACCAACACCACTGCCCCACCGTTAGCGCCGGGCCAGATAGGCACATGTTTCATCTCCATTAGCGAGTTAAACCCCAAAATCCTATCCGAACAGGAAAAACACGATACTGGGTAACGCAAAACCCAAACCCGCTAACGCAAACGATTTCCCCCCCCCTAAGCGATACTCGCTAACGCAAAAGGGTACTTATCAAATCCGACGTCTAAGTGGACGCTTGTAATAGTGCTCGACAGAATTCAGCTGAGGAAAACACTTTCAGACAGTTGCGTTTGAACCAGTGGGTCAAACAGTCTGTGCGGTGGATGCCTATGAATACCTGGAACAAGAACGATGGTCCAGTCCACTTGGATGAGTTAGAAGGCCGGGTTTGTTACGGCGGGCTGGACCTGGCATCCACCACCGATATCACTGCTTTTGTTCTCGTATTCCCACCCTACGGGGACGATGACAAATACACGGTCGCGCCCTGGTTTTGGATTCCCGAAGACAACCTGAAACTTAGGGTAGCCCGCGATCACGTCCCCGACGACCTGTGGAACAGTCAAGGATTCCTGGAGACGACCGAGGGCAACGTGGTGCACTACGGGTATATCGAGAAGTTCATTGAGGATCTTGGCACCCGGTTTAATATCCGAGAGATCGCTTTCGACCGGTGGGGTGCGGTCCAAATGAGCCAAAACCTTGAGGATGCTGGTTTCACGGTGGTGCCTTTCGGGCAAGGTTTTAAAGACATGTCCCCACCATCCAAGGAACTGATGAAGCTGGCGTTGGAAGGCAAGCTGACCCATGGTGGGCACCCGGTGCTGGCCTGGATGGTCGATAACATTCACGTGCGCACCGACCCGGCAGGCAACATTAAGCCGGATAAGCAGAAGTCTACGGAGAAGATTGACGGCGTAGTAGCCACCATCATGGCTCTCGACCGGGCCATCCGCTGCGGCACAGGAACATCAACAGGATCGGTCTACGATCAGCGCGGGTTACTGGTGTTGTAGCAGGTGGTATGCGTCGTGGGGTTGTTTGCCTCGCCAATGGGCAAGCCCGCCGAACCCTGGATGCAGTGGATGTCCGCTCTTGGATAGGTACGCCTGAACCTGGTGATCGGCAGGAATAAGCAAGTCGATCTCGGGTATTAGTTGTTTGAGCACTGTGCTTTTCCACGGGAAATTCTTGTCATTGGGGGTACCCCACATCAGATGAACACAGTGGCATTTCGGGAGAATCACTCTCAGTATCTGACGGGTAATGTCGATGGAATCCAGAATCTTCTGGCGGCCAGTATCGCTATACCAACAAGGCAGATCACGAGGCTGCCCAATCAAAGGGAGCAGGTTCAGGATCGTCATTGAACGCCAGCCGAGCGGAGATCCATCTTCGCCGAGGTGGAAAGACTTCAGAACCATTTCGGTTGTTGGATCACCACCCAGTTTCTGAGCAGCAAATCGCGTCGCACTCGATGGGTTAATCCCAATAAACACAAGGTCTCGACTATTCGCTGGATTCACCGGCGTACATAGAAACCACCGCTGGCCAGTTTGCGAAGGAGCCGCGGGAAATACCAACTCGCCACTCTGCCACGCCTGCCGAAACCCCTTATCCACCCCAACAGTTTAAATCGAAAGTAGAAGGACACATGGGATTTCTGAACTGGCTGCGCCTCAAAACCCGCCAAACCGAGAACCATACGATTTGCTCGTCGTATTCGTTCCTGTTCGGCCCCACTTCCTCTGGCCGTCCGGTGACCGAGCGAAGCGCGATGCAAATGACCGCCGTGTATTCGTGCGTGAGGATCCTGGCTGAAGCTATAGCCGGGCTACCACTGCACGTATACCGCTATAAGGACGGCGGTGGTAAAGAAAAAGCGATCGATCATGGTTTGTACCGCCTGCTTCACGATGAACCTAACCCTGAGATGACGAGCTTCGTGTTCCGCGAAACTTTGATGACGCATTTGTTGTTGTGGGGTAATGCGTTCGCTCAGGTAGTGCGCAACGGACTGGGCGAAGTCATTGGTCTGTATCCTTTGCAGCCGAATCGGATGAGCGTAGGCAGGGATCTGGACAGCAAGGCTTTGTATTACGAGTACCAAACCAGCTGGGACGAACCCGCAGGAGAGTACCAAACCATTCGGCCTACCCCTAATGATGTGCTTCATGTTCCAGGTCTTGGTTTTGATGGGTTGGTTGGTTATTCCCCGATCGCGATGGCAAAAAACGCTATCGGACTCGCGCAGGCTACCGAGGATTACGGAGCGTCGTTTTTTGCTAATGGTGCGGCTCCTGGCGGTGTGTTAGAGCATCCTGGCACGATCAAGGATCCTTCTCGGGTGCGTGAGTCTTGGCAGGCAACGTTTGGTGGCGCTCGTAACGGCAACAAAGTTGCGGTGCTTGAAGAGGGCATGAAGTACACGCCGATCTCGGTAAGCCCGGAGCAGGCACAATTTTTAGAAACACGAAAGTTTCAGCTCAATGAGATCGCCCGTATTTTTCGTATTCCGCCCCACATGATTGGTGACCTGGAAAAATCCTCGTTTTCCAATATTGAACAGCAGTCTTTAGAGTTCGTGAAGTACACGCTTGACCCGTGGGTGATTCGCTGGGAACAAGCCATCACGAAAACTCTGTTGAACCCGCGTGAAAAGCAGCAGTTGTTTGTGAAGTACAATGTCGAGGGCCTACTGCGAGGCGATTATCAGTCTCGGATGGAGGGCTATGCGGTGGCTCGCCAAAACGGGTGGATGAGCGCCAACGACATCCGCGAGTTAGAAAACCTTGACCGGATCGAGGCGGCAGACGGCGGGGATCTCTACCTGGTTAATGGGAACATGCTGCCGCTTGATATGGCCGGTGCTTACGCTGCCGCAAGGGGAATCGGGCTAGAAGGTGGGTCTGTCGACGAGCTCGAGGAACCGTTTGGAGAGGGCGAGAATCGTGCCGTCATCAACCGCAGAGGAGATGAGACCCTCATTGATGCGCTCGCGGTTACCAAACAGGATAAACCACGCGGTTAGTTCACCAATGCTGGCCTGTGGGATTGTCTCGGTTGGGAAGTCGTCCAAGTCGTGGTAGTACGGTTCCCAGTCTCCGTTGAGGTGGTTTTTTAACAGGTTGATGCCATCCCAGATCCCTTCCCAGAGCCAGTCGGCGTAGTTGATCGAACCGAGAGCCGTGACTCCGTCTTTGTTCTTGCTAGGGGGCACCAATCTGTAGCCCTGATTTCCGGCTGCGAGTTGGTCATGGAGCTCACGCACTCCATCCCACTGCTGCGCGGGTGTCTTGTTGTAGTTCATTAATCAATCTTCCCACATTCGAAAGGAAAACATATGAAGCGTTTTTGGAACTGGCTAACCCCACAGGAAACCAGCCCGGACAGTGATGGGGGTGAAAGGGTTTTGCGTATTAACGGGGTTATTGCTGAGGAATCATGGCTAGATGATGACATAACCCCAGCGGTTTTTGCCTCCGAGTTAAACGCGGGGTCTGAGCCGGTCACTATCTGGTTGAATTCGCCTGGCGGTGACGTAGTGGCAGCTGCTCGTATCTATAACATGCTGCTGGATTATCCCGGTAAAGTCACGGTGAATATTGACGGGATCGCGGCATCGGCGGCATCTGTGATTGCTATGGCGGCGTCCACGGTGGCAATGAGCCCGATAAGGCCAATCCTGACAAGGGTGATGATCCTGGTGATGGCGAGGATGAAGAATCCGCGAGCAAGAAACCACCGGGGCGAGCAAAAAATGAGCGCGGCGTGGTGTTTTCCAGAAAGGTTTCAGAGCAACAACTTGTTGCCCAACTAGCTATGCACGGTAAAAGTGCTGCCCCTCCCGGGCCGCCGCCTCCTGTAAGTGAGCATCCTTGTTTAAAGCCCGCTGCCCCTTGTGGTCGGCGGGTTGTTGATTTATACGCCCTTTTAA
>NZ_UWNY01000004.1 GCF_900604285.1 Varibaculum vaginae | reverse complement strand
AAGACTGAAAACTTTGTAGAGCGCTTACGCGATCATGACAAAAAGAAGCCGCAGTGGGAAAAGGTCGTTATTATTGCGAGCTTGCAGCGGTCTTTTAACGAGGGGCATTGGGGTTATTTAGAAGCCCGTCTGGTTGAAATCGCTAAGAATGCTGAGCGCTGTTCTATGCCTGATAACAAACAAACTCCTCGGGTTAGGAAGCTTTCTGAAGCGCAACGAGCATCTGCAGAGTCTTTCTTAGACAATATGAAGCTGATTTTGCCGATCCTGGGGGTCAACGTTTTGCGTTCCCCAGAAAATACTGTGCAACCAGATAACGCTCAGATAGTTTCTTCACCTGTTTTTCATCTACATAGACAAAGAGATCGGATCGATGCCTCGATGCAGCTTATCGATGGAGAGTTTTTCCTCCTCAAGGGGTCAATCGTGGTTGCTAGCTGGGAAACCAGTAAAGCCAGAAGCCAGGCAACGGTTAATTCGTATGCGGCTATAGCTAGTCGTCACCAAAAGCTAGTTAGTGATGGATCAATCCGCATAGACAATGATTGCGGCGTGGTCACCCGGGATATTGCTTTTACTTCTCCTTCTGCCGCAGCTGCCATAGTGTTAGGTACCACCGCCAATGGTAGAGCTCGCTGGGTCAATGATGAGGGACAAAATTAT
The DNA here is from genome assembly GCF_900604285.1 of Varibaculum vaginae. Taxonomy (GTDB): domain Bacteria; phylum Actinomycetota; class Actinomycetes; order Actinomycetales; family Actinomycetaceae; genus Varibaculum; species Varibaculum vaginae. The sequence goes on along the minus strand of NZ_UWNY01000004.1, from coordinate 2,886 downwards.
GGAGCCTGGGAAGAAACCAATAACTCCTAGAAAGTAGTCGGCGAATAATCCGCGATGTCGATTGAATAGTGGTGGTAGCCGGTATCGTCCTCGTATCCGATATAGCGCCTGGCTGTAATAACTAGGCGAGCGCTAATTAGAGCTTTCGTGATCTGGTCTCTTAGTGCCAAGTAGTTGGTTTTTGTGAACAGGCTGATTCGGGCTTCTTCTATTTCGACGCCTGGGGTGTTGTCGGCGAAGATCTCGAAAGAATCTGTTAACGGGGTGAAGACTAGATACGTGTCTGGGGCTGGGGAATCGGTGTAGCAGCTGACTGCATAGGCGAGCCCAAGTTGTTTAGCGATGTGGCTTAGGTTTTCTAAAAGCCCGCTCATGGTTTCACCTGCTGGATTCGCGCGGCCAGGGTTTGTTTCATTGCGGCTATTGCGGCTCGCCTGGTTTGTGAACGCGTAGGGGCTAGGAAGGGTCTAGCGGGCTGGTTGGAGCGCCCGTGTTCAAGAACGTTAGCGATTAGTGCGTTAGCTCTACCATCGTCTCGGTTCTCGGCGAAACCAACTTTAACGTTGTAGTCTCCGCGGCTATTGACTTTTACTGGCGCGGTTCCTAGCGCTTTGGCGAGCTGACCGGTAGAACGGGAGGGCTGTTTCGTTGAGCTGCCGATGGCGGCAGAAAGGTTAGAACGCATACGCGGCTCCACTATGTTAGCCCCGGCTTTAAGTACTTGCTCAGCGGAGTTATCAAGAATGTTGCTGGCTGAGTCGAGTGCGTCAATGAAATCGTTGGGAAGCTTGATTTGTACGCGAGCCATCAGAGTGCTCCTTCTGCTTCGGTGCGGTGAGCCAAAATCTCGACATAGCGGCCGAGGTATTCGACAGCATCAATAACACACCTGCCACGTGCGGAGCTGATTTCCATCGCCTCGGTTATTTTTACGCCGGGTATTGCTCGGATCCTAAATAACAGGTCTGCTTTGGTGTAGGCGGCGCGGTTGACCCAAGCCGGTGAAGCATGACGCACCTCCATATATGCGCGCACCGAAGCAATAACCTCATCACGAGTCGTGGCGAACCCGGCAGCGTCTTTAGTAACCATTGGCTGTATCAAGTCGATGTGCTCGCTCATTTTGCCTAGCGTTGCCATCAGGCGCGCCTTTCGTTAGATTTTCCAGTCCCGATCCAGGCGTAGCAGGGTGTTGACTGCGTTCCACACGGCGCGGGCAGCATCGGTTTTGTCTGCCCAAAATCCGGCGGTTGCTCCATCTCTGGATTCGTAGAAATGGGTGGCGAGCATGATAATGCCTTGTCGGGTTGCCTGCGACATGGGCTGCGTTTGGTAGTAGCCCTCGGGCAGATGTTGGTAAGCGGTGGCATAGGAGATGGCAGCCAAAACAACCGAGGCAATCAAAGAATCATCCTCGCTATGGTCGACCAGTAGATTCTGCTTGACTAAAGCCACGAGTTCGTCTGTTTTCATGGCTGCCACCTCCTAACTATTTTTATGGTTTACCCGGCGGTCTTCTGGGTAAGCACCTTGATCGCTTCGGGCAAGACGAGCTTGCCGTCTAGGCGTTGGGAGGCGAGGAACCCGATCTGCCCGGTGGTTGCAAATAGCTCGTTTAAGCGTTTGAAGGAGCGGCCTTGCCGGTCAGCAATCCAATAAAAACCGAGGTCACCGAACGCTACTGTGCGCGCCCCCGCTTTGACCTCAGGTGCAAAAACACTGGTGTAGACGGGTCGGCCAAGGATCATGTCCGGGGTTCCAGCAGTCAGGGCTGGCTGCCACAGGTACTGCCCGTTACCATCCTTGAGCTTGCGCACGGTCTTTACTGTTGCATCATTCATCAGCCACACCGCACGCGCCCGGTACGGGGCGCGCAAACTATAGTGCAGATCGATAAGTTCATCAGCGCTAATATCGGTAGGCTTGGCGCTGGTCACGCCTAAGTCTGCGCCGCCGGTGGGGTTGAAGATACCGGTGGGTTTACCTTTACCATCGCCAACCAGAAAGGCTTCTTCTTCAGCAGCCCCAATACGGCGAGCAAACTCGCTCGCTAGGTATTGTTCAACGTTAAACGCTGCATCGTTGAGCAGTTCTTCACTGATTTTCAGGAAGGTACCCAGCTTGAACGCCGACAGGGAGATTTGGGTGAAGGCTTCATCGGATTCGTTGTATGGCTTGCCCTCATCCAGCCAGGTAGCGGTGCCATGGGTAGACACGACCGGGATCTTACGATCCCCGCTAGTGGTCTGAATAACCTTGGCGAGGCTTCGCATGATGTTTTGGTCAGCTAAAGACTGCACTAGGGTGCGTTCAAACTCGTCAGGCACTAGGTATCCGCCCTCAGAATCCACCCCCTCACTTAGCGCATTCCTTACTTCCATGGGGGAGGTGTTAAGCCGCATCGCATCCCAAAACGCCCGCTTGTAGGAAGCTGTAGCACGGGCAGGCTTGACCTTACTGTCTTCGCCCATACCGCTTCCAGGAGCGTAAGTGATGGGATTACAGGTCGCCTTGGCAAGAGTGTTTTCTAGGCGTTCGGCTCACTCACATCGAGCAATCTCGCCGCTAAGTGCCTCAATCTCAGCTTCCATTTTGGCGTAGGCCGCGTCATCTTCGGCGTTTAGACAGCCAGTCTCGCTATCGCGCCGCTCATCTAGAAACTTCTTAGCCTTATTCCAGGTTTGGGCACGCCGGGTATACAAATCAGTAACAGTAGTCATAATGGAATATTTCCTCTCATAGTTAATGGGGTTGGTTGGTTAAAAGGGCGTATAAATCAACAACCCGCCGACCACAAGGGGCAGCGGGCTTTAAACAAGGATGCTCACTTACAGGAGGCGGCGGCCCGGGAGGGGCAGCACTTTTACCGTGCATAGCTAGTTGGGC
>NZ_UWNY01000005.1 GCF_900604285.1 Varibaculum vaginae | reverse complement strand
GGGCTTCTAAATAACCCCAATGCCCCTCGTTAAAAGACCGCTGCAAGCTCGCAATAATAACGACCTTTTCCCACTGCGGCTTCTTTTTGTCATGATCGCGTAAGCGCTCTACAAAGTTTTCAGTCTTACCTATATAGCACCACGTGTTCTCAATAGCTTCAGGGTCATTACCAAGAAGAATATACACACCATTACAAGCGATTGAGCTGAATGCCCCGTGTTTGCATGGGGTTTTGAGAGGTTTGAGTTTGTTTGAATCTCGTAGCGACTAGACATCATAGTTCTGCTGAAATGAACACCGCTTTAGCAGGGATTTTTATGGTTTTTGCTTCTAATCATAAAGAGATTATTTGCGGAACTCGGGATGGTAAAAACTCAGCAAAATTGCCGCAGCTATCAGGACTGTGCAACATGTCATTGGTAGCCACGGAGAGAGTCCGTAAAGTGCGGTGGAGGCTATCGGTGCCACTACATAGGCTGCACCATTGTTAGCATTAATCAACCCGGCCAGCCCACCTTGCTCTTCGGGCTTCATTTGCAAAGTAGGCGCCGTGTTGTAGCCAGGCATCGCCAGGCCTAGACCAAAGCCTGTCAAGATACTGGCCACGATGAACAGTCCAAGATTTAGTGGATAAACCAAGAGTAGTAACCCGAGAAGAACGATTATTAATCCTCTTCTAAAGAGTTTTTTAGCACCCCAGTTTAACCTTGGAGCCACCAAGGCCTGCGCCAGTATCATCACCACACCCATTATTGACATGCACAAAGCGGTGAGCCCTGCTGTGGCACCGGCCGCTAGCTTCAAAACATCCTGCAGTAAAAAGCCGAAAAGTGTAGCCACGGTAGAAAAAGCGGTAAACATTAGGAAACCGCAAGCCAGGAACACGAATACTCTTGAATCAAAATAGGAAACTTTTGCCGGTTGGGCGACTTTTTCTTCGCCACCTGTGGGTTTGAATGTTAGCAGCAAAACGGCAACGCCCAAAAGCATGACCAGAGGCATCACCAGCAAGGGCATCATGAAACCTCCTATAGCTGCAAGGCTGCCGCCCAATAAGGCTCCAAGAATAGACGAGAATCCTTGTGCAGCACCCAAGACTCCCAGACCTTTTACCCGTTGCGTCTCATTGTAGGTATGAGTCACAACGTAAGTTTGCGCGGCTGGGGAAACTGATGCGATGGCACCGCCGTACAGCACGCCCCTAGTTATGACTACTCCTATGATCAACGCTATGCCGGTGAGCAGACCCTTGAATCCTAGCCACACCACCATAGCGAATCCACTTAGAGCCAGGATTCCGGCAAGCATGCCAATAAGCAAGATACGCCGAGATCCCCATCGCAATGAGACCCGCCCCCACCTGGTGGAGGTAAGAGAAAACATTATGGCTGCTAACGAAATGGTGGCGCCAATGTGCCATTCCTTCAACCCGATTTCGCGCGATAGCGGAGCCAGAATTGGATTAAGAATCATCTGCCCCATATATGCCAGTAAAACCGTCAAAAACAAGGGAAACAGTCCCGTTATTTTTGATTCGACTTTCTCGTTTCGTTCATTAGTGGCGCACATTAAAACATCCTTTCCAAAGTGAACTACCAATCAAGCTGAAACAATACTAGAACAATGTTCTAGTATTGTCGAGGTTGAGGGTATGCTGTTTTCGTGGGAAATAAAGACAAGCGGGTAAACACGGGTAGACGCGCCTGGCTGACGCAAGAAAAGATCATGTACACCGCAATGGAACTGACCCGAGAGTGCGGTCTAGAAAAATGGTCGATTCGCGACCTTGCACAGCGTCTGGGAGTAGTTCCCTCTGTCATCTACCACCATTACCAAAACCGTGACGCCATTACCGCTTCTGTAATAGGCGAAATCACTAGCACAATCGAGCTACCGGACGAGCAGCTAGAATGGAAAGATTGGTTCATCTCCCTAGCAAAAAATATCAGGCCCGTCTTTCTTGAATTCCCCGGAGTCACCGACAAACTGATGTATGGACATATGAACGACGCGTTGATACCAATCTTGGAGGTGGCTTACGAAAAACTACGGGACGCTGGTTTTAGCAAGTACATTCACATCGCATACTCAATTATCATCAACACGATGCTGTGGAGCATTACTGCTCGCAACTTGCGCAGCCCAACCAAGCAGGAACAGCGCCACGACCTAGGTCAAATGATTACCCAACTTCAGCCCCTAGCTGCCTGCTCCACAACGCTGGCCGACATAATCCAGGGCTACTTAATTCCGCTAGCCAACCCGAAAAATGAAGACCGCATGAGTCAGGAATACTTTGAAATCATCATAGAAGTCGTACTCGCCGGTTTAGAGATAGCGATCTTGCCTCGTGAAAACGCCTAACGAACCCGTGAGCAAGAGAACTCATCAATACGCATAAAATATTGCCCAAAATCGCAAGACATCCAACTAAGAGCAGACCCTTTTCAGCCTCTCCCTCTATTTTCTGCGATTTTCCAATAAATACACGAAAATCCACTATATCCGGAGCTTCCCAAACAACTGGTACGACTACATCAAATACTGCACTACCAATGAACTAGCTATCGCTCTTCACAGCACACAGGCTTCTCCCAGGAATCCGCTGCCTATATTGAGAAGACTGAGCTCACCCTATTGCGTATGGACGAAGAGGAAACCTCCATCTCGACTTCTGGCTTACTTCTTCGATGAACATCAACGTGAAGAAAGAGGCCGACGAAATCTTCCACTATTGTCTTCCTCTCGCTTATAAAGCTGGGAAAGTTGATCGCGGCGTGCAGAGGTGAGGATCCCCGTCCAATCCGCTATCCCCGCAGTAGCCATACCACCTGGGGTTCCATCGACCAGAAAAAGCTCTACCGC
>NZ_UWNY01000006.1 GCF_900604285.1 Varibaculum vaginae | reverse complement strand
CTTCCTCTCGCTTATAAAGCTGGGAAAGTTGATCGCGGCGTGCAGAGGTGAGGATCCCCGTCCAATCCGCTATCCCCGCAGTAGCCATACCACCTGGGGTTCCATCGACCAGAAAAAGCTCTACCGCTTTACCACGCGCAATCACAACCACGCCCCTCGTTCACACACACCTAACCATATGAATAACCGAGAAAAGCATTTCACCCCTCAAAACGAGGATCCAACAGAAAGGAAATATCATGGCAACTATTGGTTTAGACAAGCTCTACTACGCGAGCATTAGCGAAGATCCCACCAGCGGTGAGGAAACCTATGCCACACCTAAACCGCTCGCTAAAGCAATATCTGCAGAATTGTCTGTGGAGGTGGCTGAGGCTATTTTGTATGCCGATGACGGGGCATCCGAGATTGTCAAGGAATTCAAATCTGGAACCCTCACTCTTGGGGTTGATGATCTCGGGGCTGAGGCTGCAGCTGCTTTAACTGGTGCGAGACTGGACGCGAACGGGGTACTTATCAGCACTTCTGAGGATGGTGGCGCACCCGTGGCTATTGGTTTTAGAGCTGCACGCTCTAACGGGAAGTACCAGTATTTTTGGCTTTACCGCGTCAAATTTGCTCTGCCGGGAACCACGCTGGCGACCAAAGCTGATTCGATCACGTTCTCTACCCCGAGTATTGAGGGAACGATCCTGCGCCGTAACAAACCAGACGCTACCGGTAAGCACCCGTGGAAAGCCGAAGTCACCGAAGGAGCGGTCGGTGTAAAGCCTGAAACCATTACTGGCTGGTACACCCAGGTGTATGAGCCTGCCGCTACAACCAGTATTAAACCGACAAACAACTAGAACAGCAGGTAAGCCATGCCAGCGAAAACCCAAACCAGACCGACCAGCAGCTCTTTAAAAAGCGCGACAATCACTATCGCAGGTCAAGAATACGAACTCGTCCTGACTACCCGCGCGACCCGCCTGATAGCTCAACGTTACGGAGGGCTAGAACATTTAGGTCAAGCCCTGGAAACTAGCGAAGATATGGATAAGTCGCTCGGTGAGGTAATCTGGCTCATCGCCCTGCTCGCTAACCAGTCCGTACAAATACACAACCTCACCCATCCAGACGATAAGCGCCCAGAGCTGACCGCAGAAGCGGTGGAGTTACTAACTGTGCCTGCAGATTTAGCTGACTATCGGGAGGCTATCGCCCAGGCACTCCAACGCGGCACCCGGCGAGCAATCATGACCGAGGCCCCAGACCCAAAAGGGCAAACCAGGAAAAAGGACACCTAATAGATAGTGATGAGGCAATTTTTACCCGCCTGACCTATATCGGGCTCGCCCACCTGGGACTGACCCGCAGGCAAATCGAACTGACCATATTCGGTGAACTATTGGACCTGGTGGATTGTTGGCGCATCGAAACCGGCAGAGCCCAGCCGAAACGCATCTGGTTTATTGATGATGTGGTACCTGAAGGGGTCTAGGCGTCGTCTGGGGTGAAGATGTCTTCAATCTTGCAGTTGAAGGTTTTCGCGATAGTAAAGGCTAAGGGCAGGGAGGGGTCGAAGCGGCCTTTTTCGATGGAGATCACGGTTTGGCGGCTGACTCCGAGTAGTTCGGCGAGTTTTTCTTGTGACCAGCCGGCCTGTTTGCGGAGCGTGACGAGATTGTTTTTCACGACTTACCTGTGTTTCGCCCACAAATAGGAAACCCCGTAGACAAGGAATTCGAACACGACAATTCCTGCCAACACGAATGAGACGTTACCTGATGTTACTGCTGCGCCGATGCCTGCTGCTGCGATGGTGATTAGGAAAGTATTCGTGGCTGCGAGCGAGTGCCAGTGGTGCTCCACGGCTTGTTCTGGATGGGCGGTCGCCCCCGGCAGACTTGAGCGGTCAACGATTAGCATCCACACCAAGGCGATGAGAGGACCGGCCAAACAGGCTGCGAGTATCGCCACCGCCGCCCATCGGTACGGGCCAGTCGGATTGGCCGCCACCTTGAACACGGCGGCACCAATCGCCAGTAACGCCCCTACGGGCACCGCCGGGAAGATCGCTGGAATCTTCGTTTTGCGCACATACCCCCACGCCGGTCGTTTGGTAGTTACCTCTTCCACGATGGGCTCCATACATTCTCCTAATCTGCTCTAACAACCACCACCCTAATGTCAAAGACACTTTACGTCAAGTGTATTTGACATTATTTGTGAAAGGATCCCTCCCATGGCTGATTCATCTTTTGGTTTGAAGATTGGCCTTGAGGGTGAGCGGGAGTTTAAGCGCGCGATCACGGACATTAATCGTGAGATGCGGGTTTTGGGATCCGAGATGAAGTTGGTGGCTTCTCAGTTCGATAAGAACGATAAGTCAGCTTCAGCGTTGACTTCTCGTAACCAGGTTTTGGGCAAAGAGATTGAGGCGCAAAAAGCCAAGATCCAGACCCTTAAGAGCGCTCTTGATAACTCGGCTACCAGTTTTGGGGAAAATGATTCTCGAACGAAGAATTGGCAGATTCAGCTCAATAACGCCCAGGCGACTTTGAATGGTCTTGAGGGTGAGCTTAA